>NZ_JACBYE010000072.1 GCF_013415325.1 Sanguibacter inulinus
GTGGAGGGTGGGGTCGAGAGGGGTGAGACAGGCGGACGTGCGGCGGTGAGCGACGGGGGGACGTGGGACCGCTGGAGAGAGGGCGTCGACGGGACCCCGAGTCAGAGCGCCCAGGTGCGCAGGCGACCGCACATGCCGTAGCGCGGCGGACCGGAGCGCGCCTGCGTCGAGGCGGTCGCGGCGTCACACAGGTGCGGCGCGGCGCCGGCCGCGAGCGCGACGAGCGCGCCGGCGGTGCGGTCTGCCGAGGCCCGGACCGTCGAGTCCCACGTCAGCTGCCACCCGGGGACCTTGTGTCGGACGAGCCGGGCTGCAGCGTTATAGAGCTCGCCCATGGGGACGTCGGGCCCCTCGGCGAGGACCCGCTCGCGCAGCACCGTGAAGCCCTCGACGGCGAGGTCTCGGCGAGCACGCGCCGCGTCGGCGGTCACCGTGTCCGCGGTCACCGTGTCCGCAGTCAACGTTCCCGTGGCCGCGGAGCCAGTCGTCGCGGCATCGCTCGACGCGACCGTGGCGATGGCGCCCGGTGGCAGCGCGGGCAGCGCGGGCAGCGTCGCTGCGGCTGCGTAGCGCTCTGCGTCGGCGAGGACGTCGGCGGGGAAGGTCATGACGGCGTCGCCGGCCTCGGGCAGACCGGCGTTGGACATCACGACGAGGATCTCGAGGTCTCCGTCGTTGACGAGCCTGTGCACCACACCGGGCTGGAACCAGAGCAGCGTACCGGCGATGAGCGGGTGCTCGGCGTACCCGTCCGGGCCGAGGGTCTGGACGGACCCTGCGCCCGAAAGGACCACGTAGCCCTCGTCGGAGGCCAGGTGCAGGTGCGGCGTGCCACCCCCGACGAGACCGGCTCCGTCGGTCGTCGGCCAGTCGTAGACGCTCAGCCGCGAGACGCTCGTCCCGCCGGGGAAGGGGTGCGTCATCCGCGCCGTCCGGCGAGCGAGCCGCGGCTGGCCAGCGCAGCGCTGCCGATCTGGGCGAGGGCCGCGCCGCCCTCGGCGTCGGCCCCGCCGTCGGCGATGACGACCGCGTAGCGGAAGGTCAACGACTCCTCGGGGGCGAAGGGGATCTCCTCGCTGAAGGCCGGGGCTGCGCAGACACAGGCGAACCACTCGTTGCGCGCGAACCACTCGGGGTCCAGGCCCGGCGACGACGGACCCCGCGGGTTGTCGGAGGAGTCGACCATGACCAGCGTCGACCTCCGGGCGCTCTCGTCGTGCGTGCCCGTGAAGCCGACCCACGGCGCGCGCTGCCCGCGGATCTCCTCGCCGCCTGCGAAGCCCGGGGCGAGGATCGTGCCGCCGGTGAAAGACCGTGGCCCGCGCCAGAACAGCCCGCCGTAGCCGGCATTCTCCCGACCGTTGGTCGTCGGGCTGCCGATGGGCAGCGGACCGCTCGAGATGTTGGTCATGGTCGTCTGGAAGGTGAGCACCCAGGCGGGGCCGGGTGCGGCCTCTGACGGGACGGTGTCCGCCTCGGCGGGTGCAGACGTCGCGAGCTCGGGGGCCTCGGGGACCGATGCTGCAGGGTCGGCGAGCGACACCGTGAAGCTCCGCACCTCTTTGACCACACGCTCCCCGGCCTGCGTCACCCAGACGAGCGACTCGGTCACGCTGACGCCGTCGTCGTCGGCGCGCTCGGCCGTGAATCCCTCGTGGACCATCGACCCGTCGTTGTCGAGCTGCACGTAGTCCTGGCCGCGGACGTAGGTCGGCCCACCCCAGAAGTTGTGCGGGCCGACGTTCGGCAGCGACCACGCGATGCCCTTGTGCCACACGTGGTCGTGCGGGCGGAACAGGCTGACGAGGTCGCCGCCCACCGTGCGCAGCGGGTGGAAGTACGGCCGGGGCGACTCGAGCTGCACGTCGGTCGGCCTGTACACGTAGCGGAGCAGGTCGACAGGCTCGCCTCCGCCCGGGTTGGCGGCGAGCCTGACGGTGAGCGCTGCGCCGTCGTCGGACAGGGTGAGGCGGGTCATCGGGTCTCCTCGGACGGGGTGCGTGCTGTGCTCGGGGCGACCGGGGCAGGAGTCCCGGTCGCGTCGGGGCTGCTGTCCAGGTCAGGGCTGGTGCGGGCACCGACGCCCGCAGTCTCTCGCGCCCACGGGGCACCCGTCCCCTCCATGCTCGCCATGAAGGGGTGGTCGGCGTCGATGTCGCCGCGCCGGACCGGCTGCCCTGTGAAGGCCGAGGCGTAGAGCGCGGCGACGAGCTCGACGGTGAGGCGCGCGTCGGTCGCTGTGACGGGCGGGGCCTGCCCGGCGTCGAGGGCGTCGACGATCGCCGCGAGCTGGGACGAGTGGCTCGACACCGCCGAGCCCGGGTCGCTCACCCAGAGTGCCGCGAGCTCTTCGTGGCCCGGTGCCGGGGTGAGGCTCCAGCTGTCGTCGGTGTAGCCGTAGAGGTGCTCGAGGTCGACGGTGGCGTGCTCCAGGTCGAAGCGCAGCTGGGAGGTCTGGCGGGGCGAGACCACCGAGTTGACGATGCTCGCGAGCGCGCCGTTCTCGAACCGCACGAGGGCCATCGACACGTCTTCGGTGTCGGTCTCGCGGGACTGGCGCCCGGCGAGGGCGGTGACCTCGGACCACGGGCCGAGCGTGGCGAGCAGCAGGTCGAACTGGTGGATGCCGTGGCCCATCGTGGGGCCGCCGCCCTCGGTGTCCCAGCGGCCTCGCCACGGTGCGGCGAAGTACTCGGCGTCGCGGTACCAGAGCGTGTGGCAGACCGCCACGAGAGGCCGGCCGAGCGGTGCCGCAGGGTCGTCGAGGAGCGCCTTGAGCCGCAGCGCGCCCGAGCCGAAACGGTGCTGGAAGACGACGCTCACGTGCGCGCCGGTCTGCCCCTCGAGGGCGATGAGCTCGTCGAGCTCGGCGAGGGACAGCGTCGGCGGCTTCTCGAGGAGGACGTCGACCCCTGCGCGGAGCACCTGGGCCGCGAGGGCGAAGTGCGACTGGGGCGGGGTGCACACGTGCACGAGGTCGAGCGGGGTCCCCGCGGCAGCGGTCTCGGCGAGGACCTGCGCGAGGTCGGTCGAGGCTGTCGGTCGGGTGCCCGCGCCCGCGGTCGGCCCCCAGGTCTGGGCGAAGTCCTCGGCGCGACTCAGGTCGACGTCGACGGCGTGCGTGAGGACGAGGCGTCCGGCGGTGTCGGCGATCGCCTGGGCGTGGGCGTTCGCGATGCCGCCGGTCCCGACGATCGCGGCTGTGTAGGTGCGGGTGGCTGTGTAGGTGCGGGTCATGCGGTCGCTCCTGCGGGGTCGAGGGAGGGTGCGGGGGGCGGGACCGAGATGCTCACACCCAGCCCGAGGTCGGCGACGTCGACGGGCTGACCGCTGACGAGCGAGGCGTTGCCGCTGATGCCGACCGCGACGGCGCGCACACCGTCGAGGTACCCGGCCGCGCGGCCGAGCGGGTCGTGACGCGGCCCCTCGACAGGGGCGCGGAACACGTCCTGCAGCAAGATCGCGTCACCGCCGCCGTGGCCGCCGATCCCGGCGGGGATCGGCACCTCGCGTGCCCGTCGCCAGTGCTTCTGCACCACGAGCCTGTCGCCGAAGGGGCGGACGTCGTCCCCCTCCCACGCGCCAGGGTTCGCGCTCGGGTCGAGGATCGACCGGCCGCGCTCGTCGAGCTCGACCGAGCCGCGCTCGACCACCTCGAGCTCGGCGCGCCCCTTCGTGCCGTTGACGCTCACGCGGTAGCCCTCCCACGGCCCGTGGGCGTTGAGGGAGTAGGTGAGGGTCGCGCCGCGCTCATAGTCGACGAGCAGCGCGAGGTTGTCCTCGATGGTGATCCCTGCCGAGAACACGTCCTGGTCGCGCACGTACCCGTCGTGGTGCTCGGCGTCGAGGTAGAGGGCCTTGAGGCGCTCGTCGGCACGGAGGTCGAGGGCCCACCGGTCACCCGCGCGCCCTTCCCAGCCGCGGGTGCCGTCGGCGCTGCCGGTGCCGCGCGCAGGGCGGGGCGGCAGGCCCGCTGCCGCGTCGCGCTCGGCCATCTCCCGGGCGACGGGCGAGGTGTCGCCGTAGACCTTGAGGCCGCCGCGTGCGTAGACGCGGGTCGGGGCGTCGGCGATCCACCAGCTGACGAGGTCGAAGTGGTGGCTGGACTTGTGGACCAGCAGCCCGCCCGAGACGTCCTTGAGGCGGTGCCAGCGGCGGAAGTAGTCGGCGCCGTGGACGGAGTCGAGAACCCACTCGAAGTGGACCGAGGTGACCTCGCCGATCTCCCCCGAGGCGATCACGCGGCGCAGCTCGCTGTTGCGCGGCGCGTAGCGGTAGTTGAAGGTCATGACGACCGAGCGGCCGGTCTCGGCGACGGCGTCGGTGATGGTGCGGCAGCCCTGGGCCGTGGTGGTCAGCGGCTTCTCGACGACGACGTCCGCCCCGGCCCGCAGCGCGCGGGCGACGAGGTCGGCGTGGGTCGCGTCGGGGGTCGTGACGATCAGGGTGTCGACGTGCTCGGCGGTGATCATCTGCTCGAGGTCGGCCGGGGCGTAGGTGGGGACGCCCGGGCGTCCGCGCTCGGCCGCGAGGTCTGTGTACACGGCGGCGCGGCCTCGGTTGGGCTCGCAGAAGGCGACGAGCTCGGCGACGTCGGCGTGGTCCCCGAGGATCGCGTCGACGTACATGTGGCTGCGGTGCCCCAGCCCTGCGACGGCGTAGCGGCGGCGGGTGGACGGGTTCTGGGAGGTCACGGACTCAGGCTCCAGGCGCATCTCGACGGTGAACTGCGGGGAGGTGTCGTCGTCGACACCGGTTGAATCGTTCCAAGCCTAGCCCGACGAGCGCGCTCCGGGAAGCGCTCTCCGCCTCGGCCGTCGACTGGCGTGATGGGAGGCTCCAAGCCGCACCCCCGGTGCCGAAGTCGCACCCCAAGCAGCGAGGTCGTACTGACACGCCAGATTCCACCTCGCCCAGGCCAGAACCGTCGTGTCCGTGCGACCTCGAGGTCGCGAACACGACCTCGAGGGGAGAGAGACCGTCGTCAGGCGGGTGTCGTCCGATCGGAACGTTCCGATCTCGCGCCGGATCGGGTACGGTCGACCCACACCCCTCCCCCATCGGGGACATTGCCAACGGAGGTAGTACAACGATGGAAAACGACGCAGCGACCACAGCGTCCGGCGCCAGCGCCACCCCCCAGCCCGTCGCCGCGACAGTGTCGCTGCACCCCGACTTCCTCGTCGGCGAGATCGACCGCCGCCTCTTCGGCTCCTTCGTCGAGCACCTCGGCCGCGCCGTGTACACGGGCATCTACGAGCCGACGCACGCGACCGCAGACGAGCACGGCTTCCGCCGCGACGTCGCGGACCTCACCAAGGAGCTCGGGGTCAGCATGGTCCGCTACCCCGGCGGCAACTTCGTGTCCAACTACGTGTGGGAGGACGCCGTCGGCCCCGTCGAGGACCGCAAGCCCTTCATCGACCTCGCCTGGCGCACGATCGAGCCCAACACCGTCGGCACCGACGAGTTCCTCCAGTGGGCCGAGCGCGAGGGCATCGAGCCGATGATGGCCGTCAACCTCGGGACCCGCGGCGTGGCCGAGGCCGCTGCCCTCGTCGAGTACTGCAACGGCGAGGCCGGCAGCCGCTGGGCCGACCTGCGCATCGCCAACGGCCGCGCGGAGCCCTACAACGTCAAGCTGTGGTGCCTCGGCAACGAGATGGACGGACCGTGGCAGATCGGCCACAAGGACGCCCACGAGTACGGCAAGCTCGCCGCCGAGGCCGGCAAGGCCATGCAGCTCGTCGACACCAGCATCAAGCTCGTCGTCTGCGGCTCGTCGTCGATGGGCATGCCCACCTTCGGCGAGTGGGAGCGCACCGTGCTCTCGTACACCTACGACATCGTCGACCACATCTCGATGCACGCGTACTACGAAGAGCGGAACGGCGACCGCGCGAGCTTCCTCGGCTCCGCGACGGGCATGGACAGGTTCATCGACCGTGTCGTCGCCTCGGCCGACGCCGTGGGCGCCGAGCGCCGCTCGGACAAGAAGATCACCATCTCCTTCGACGAGTGGAACGTCTGGTACCTCGACACCCGCTTCCCGGGCGAGAAGAACCTGCCGATCCAGCGCGACGCCCCGCGCATCATCGAAGACGTCTACTCGGCCCTCGACGCCGTGGTCGTCGGCGACCTGCTCATCACGCTGCTCAACCACGCCGACCGCGTGCCGGTCGCAGCGCTCGCGCAGCTCGTCAACGTCATCGCGCCGATCATGACCGAGCCCGGCGGTGACGCCTGGCGCCAGACGACCTTCCACCCCTTCGCGAACACCGCACGTCTCGCCCAGGGGTCGGTCCTCGACCTGCGCGTCTCCTCCCCCACCACGACGACCAAGGAGCACGGCGAGGTCCCCCTCGTCACCGCCGCCGCCACGTGGGACGAGTCCGGCGAGCACGGCACCGCAGGCGCGCTGTCCTTCTTCCTCGTCAACCGCTCCGCGGAGCCGGCGACCGTCACCGTCCGCACAGCGGGCCTCGACGTGAGCGTCGACGGCGGCCTCGAGCTGCTCGCCGACCACGTCGGCATGCGCGAGGGCAAGGAAGAGGCCGAGAAGGTCGGCACGGTCGACCGCGAGGCCCCGGCCGTCGAGGGCGGGACCGTGACCTTCACGCTCGCCCCCGAGAGCTGGTCCGCCTGGCACGGGACCGCGAAGCGCGCCTGAGCCAGCTCGCACAGACAGGTAGCAGACGGCCCTCGGCCCCGGTGAGAACCGGCGGTCTGGGGGCCGTCTGACGTGCGGGAAACCGCACGCCCTCCACCAACCTGACCGTTCTGGTCATACTCCCCACCTCCCCGCCGATAGGGCGACAAGCCCGGCACCGGGCCGCAACCGGGAGTCCAGGGGGACCAGATGTCCAGCACCACCCTCGCCGTCCGACCGACCGGGGTCGAGCGTGTCCTGGCCGACGACCAGCTGATCGTCAGCAAGACCGATCTCAAGGGCCGTCTCACCTACACCAACGACGTGTTCCTCACGATCTCCGCGATCGAGGAGCAGGACGCGATCGGCCGCCCGCACAACCTCATCCGGCACCCGAGCATGCCGCGCGGCATCTTCCGCCTCCTCTGGGACACCCTGCGCTCGGGCGACGAGCTCTTCGCCTACGTGCAGAACCTCGCGCTCGACGGCGCCCACTACTGGGTCTTCGCCCACGTCACCCCCTCCCGCGACGCCCAGGGCCGGGTCGTCGGCTACCACTCGACCCGCCGCGCCGTGAGCGCGCGGGCCCGCGCCGAGGTCGAGCGCCTCTACGGGCAGATGCTCCAGGTCGAGGCCCAGCACCCGGGCCGCGGGGCCGACGAGGCCTCGCTCGCCTGGTTGCAGGACCTGTTGACCGAGCAGGGTCAGACGTACAGCGAGTGGCTGTGGAGTGTCGCGGGCGGTGCCCGATGATCTGGGGTGGCGCGCGCCGCCGGGCGGCCGAGCTCGAGGCCGAGGTCGCCGCCTGCCGGGCAGCCCTCGACGCCATCTCCGAGGCGGCCCGCGCGGGTGCCCGGGGCGACATGGAACGCCGGGTCGCCGCGGTCCCCGAGGCCGAGGCCTACGGCTTCGCGGAGGTCCGCGACGACGTCAACAGGTTCTTCGACGTCACCGACGCCTTCATCCGCGAGGCCGGGGCCGCGCTCGCAGCGGCCGGCACGGGTCGCTTCGAGCGTGAGCTCATGCTCGTCGGTCTCTCCGGCGCGTTCCGCTCGCAGGCCGTCACCATCAACGAGGCACGCCTGACGATGGCCGAGGACGCTGCTCGCCTGACCGCTGGCGACACCGCTCGCGGCGCCCTGGTCGAGGACTTCGAGCGCGACGTCCTGCACGTGTCCCAGGCCGTCGGCGAGTCGGCGCGCAGCATGGCCGGGACTGTCGACGCGCTCCAGGGCGTGACGGCGACCGTCGTGCAGCGCGCGGGCGAGGCGCGGGACGCCGTGGCGCGGCTCGGGGAGTCCTCCGAGACCATCCGTCAGGTCATCGGGCTCATCACCGACGTCGCGCGCCAGACGCGGCTGCTCGCGCTCAACGCCGCGATCGAGGCGGCCCGGGTCGGTGCAGCCGGCAAGGGTTTCGCCGTCGTCGCCGACGAGGTCGGCCGGCTCGCCGACGAGACCGCGAGCGCGAGCACCCGCGTCGAGGAGCAGCTTGGCGCCTCGCAGCAGGTCATCACCGAGGTGTCGGGGGCCCTGGGCAAGATCGACGAGAGCGTCGACGCCATGCGCGACGGCGTCACGCTGCTCACCGAGCGGATCTCGACGGGTTCCGACACCGACCAGGCCCTCACCGACGCCGCGGTCCACCTCGAGTCCTCGGTCGCCGAGTTCCTCACCGTCCTGCGCGGGTAGGCGGCTGCCTGGGAACCTGTCCACGGGCCACACATGGGATCTGGACGTCCGGCAGGGCACCGACCTAGCCTCGGCAGACAGCCGCTCTCCTGGACCTCGGACCCCGCGCACCGAGAGGATCATGGGTTGTACCATGAATGAGTACCACTAGAAGAGGTGAACCCATGTCGATCTCCGCGAGCGAAGCACGCAGGACGCTGTTCCCGCTCATCGAGCAGGTCAACGAAGACCAGGTCGCCGTGGAGATCGTCTCTCGCCACGGCAACGCCGTCCTCATGCCCGCAGACGAGTACGCCGCGTGGAAAGAGACCGCCTACCTGTTCCGCTCGCCGGCGAACGCTCGTCGCCTCCTCGACGCGCACGAGCGCGCGCTCGACGGTCGCGCCGTGCCCCATGACCTCGACCGGGACTGAGGTCACCGTCGGTGCGGCTCGTCTGGGACGAGTCCGGCTGGGAAGACTACGTCCACTGGCAGACGGCTGACCGGAAGATCCTCAAGCGCATCAACGCGCTCGTCGACGCGTGCCTGCGCGACCCTCATCACGGGATCGGCAAGCCTGAACAGCTCAGGTACGGCGCGAGCGGCAGCTGGTCGCGCCGTATCACCGACGAGCACCGTCTCGTCTATCTCGTGCTCGACGACGACCTCGTCATCCTCCAGGCGCGGTACCACTACTGACCCCGAGCCGGTCGCGCAGACATCACCTCGCGCTCCTCTGCGTGACGCTCACCACCGCGGAGCCGACGAGTCCTCTCGGGGAGCGCCCTCGTCCGGACCGACCTAGAGTGGTCGCGACCGATCGGGGTGACCCGGACCGGTCGTGGACCACAGCCCGTCAAGACGTCGGCGAGCACGAGACGGGGCACCCCTGCCCCGACCGACGACAGCGGACCGGGGACGGCCCGCGCGAGGAGCGACGATGCCCGACACCGAGCGTCTCCGGCACAGCCGGTTCCGCACGGCTCCCGCGGCCTGCGCGATGGTCGCGGTCCTCACGGGGTGCAGCGGCGGCTTCCCCGCCGACCCCGACGGCACCCTCGAGACGGTGACCGGCGGCGTCCTGCGGGTCGGCGTCTCGTCGAACCCACCCTGGACCGAGACGGGTGAGGGGGCACCGACAGGGCTCGAGCCCGAGCTCGTCGAGGGCTTCGCCGAGTCGGTCGACGCCGAGGTCGAGTGGACCTCAGGCGGTGAAGAAGACCTCGTCGGCAGGCTCGAGAGGTCGGAGCTCGACCTCGTCGTCGGCGGCTTCACCGAGGCCTCGCCGTGGTCTGCCCAGGCAGCGCTCACCTACCCCTACACGACCGTCCCCGGGCCCGACGGCGCACCCGAGGCGCACGTCATGGCCGCGCCGATGGGCGAGAACGCCTTCCTCGTCGCGCTCGAGTCCTACCTCCTCGACCGTCAGGACGTGCAGCCGTGAGCGCCGCGTTCGGGCACACCGAGCTCCCCGACGAGCAGGCCGCCGCGCTGCGCCGCGCGAAGCGGCTCGCCTGGGTGACGATCGCCTTCCTCGTCGTGGGCGTCACCCTCGTCTACCTGGTGATGGGCAGCTCGCAGGCCATGAAGGCCGCGTGGGTCGAAGACCTGCTGTCCTTCATCCCGCCGATCTCGTTCCTCGTCGCGCTGCGCTACGCCCGCCGCCGCCCGACCGAGGAGCGCCCCTACGGGTTCCACAGGTCTGTCGGGGTCGGCCACCTGGTGGCGGGGACCTCGTTGTTCGCCATGGGCGCGTTCATGGTCTTCGACTCCGGCAGCGGGCTGCTCGCGGCCGAGCACCCGCCCGTCGGACTCATGGAGATCGCCGGTCACCCGGTGTGGGCCGGTTGGCCGATGATCGCCGCGATGGTGCTCACGGGCATCCCGCCGGTCCTCCTCGGCCGCGCCAAGATGCCGCTCGCCCGCACCCTCCACGACCGCGTGCTCTACGCCGACGCGGACATGAACAAGGCCGACTGGATGACGGCGCTGGGCAGCATCGTCGGGATCCTCGGCATCGGTGCAGGCCTGTGGTGGGCCGACTCTGCGGCAGCCCTGTTCATCTCGGCGAGCATCCTGCGCGACGGCATCACGAACCTGCGGGTCGCGACGTCGGCGCTCATGGACTCGCGGGCCTCGACCGTCGAGGGCGACGCACCGCACCCGCTCGTCGGTCAGATCGAAGAGCACCTCGCCGCGGTGCCCTGGGTCGCCGAGGCTGGCGTCCGGGTCCGCGACCTGGGTCACGTCTTCCACGTCGAGGCCTTCGTCGTGCCGCGCGGCGACGTGCCCGGGCTCGGCGACCTCCGCCGTGTCCGCGAGGACGTCGTCGCCCTCGACTGGAAGGTCCAAGACCTCGTGCTCGTCCCCGTCGAGCAGCTCCCGGCGGACATGCTCCCGGGTGTCGACACGGCCCACAGGCCGGCCGGGACCGACCACACGTGACCCCGGCACCCTCGCACGACCCCCTTCACCGTTCCACCGTCCCCTCCAGCAGAGAGCCGAGAACCATGACCGACCACGTCCAGGAGACGGACCAGAAGAACGAGCCGACAGCGCTCTCCCGCACCGTGAGCGGGAGGCTCCTCTACGTCTTCATCCTCGGAGACGTCCTCGGGGCCGGCGTCTACGCCCTCGTGGGCGTCATGGCCGGCGAGGTCGGCGGAGCCGTGTGGCTCCCGCTGCTCGTCGCCCTCGGCCTCGCCCTGCTCACCGCAGGGTCCTACGCGGAGCTCGTCACCAAGTACCCCCAGGCTGGCGGGGCAGCGGTCTTCGCCGAGCGCGCCTTCAAGACCCCGGCGATCTCCTTCCTCGTCGGCTACAGCATGCTCGCCGCCGGGGTGACGAGCGCAGCAGGTCTGGCGATCGCCTTCGCCGGTGACTACTTCACGACCTTCGTGTCGATGCCGACCAACGTCGCCGCCGTCGGGTTCTTGATCCTCGTCGCGCTGCTCAACATGCGCGGGATCAAGGAGTCGCTGCGCGCCAACGTCGCCATGACGGCCGTCGAGCTCTCCGGCCTGCTGCTCATCGTCGTGCTCGGCGCGATCGTGCTCGGCCGCGGCGACGGCGACCTGAGCCGCACCGTGCAGTTCACCGAGGGGACCACGCCCGCCCTCGCCGTCCTCGGGGCGGCGCTGCTCGCCTTCTACTCCTTCGTCGGCTTCGAGACGTCGGCGAACCTCGCCGAAGAGGTCGTCGACGTCCGCCGCACCTACCCGCGGGCGCTCTTCGCCTCGCTCGTCACCGCGGGCGTGGTCTACGTCCTCGTGGGCGTCGCCGCCGTGGCCGTCGTCGACCCGGAGACCCTCGCCGGGTCCACGGGCCCGCTCCTCGAGGTCGTGAACGCCGCTGACATCGTCCCCGAGCGGGTCTTCGCGGTGGTCGCGCTCATCGCTGTCGCCAACGGTGCGCTGCTGACGATGATCATGGCCAGCCGCCTCACCTACGGCATGGCCTCGCAGGGTCTGCTCCCGCCGGTCCTCGCGAAGGTCCTGCCCGGCCGCAAGACCCCGTGGGTCGCGATCGTCGTCACGACCCTCGTCGCGATCGCGCTGGTCTTCACCGGAGAGCTCCAGGTGCTCGCCGAGACCGTCGTGCTGCTGCTGCTCATCGTGTTCATCAGCACCAACGTCGCCGTGCTCGTGCTGCGCAAGGACACTGTCGAGCAGGACCACTTCAGGGTCGCGACAGTCGTCCCGGTGCTCGGCGTCATCAGCTGCATCGTGCTGCTCACCCAGCAGACCGCGGGCACGTGGCTGCGCGCCGGGATCTTGCTCGCCGTGGGCGCCGTGCTCTTCCTGGTGACCCGGCGGGCCAGCCGTCGGCCGGCCGAGCAGCAGGTCGCCGGGGCCTGAGGGCGCTCAGCCGCGTCCGACCAGCCCGCACTCGTAGGCGACGATGACCGCCTGGACCCTGTCCCGCAGCCCGAGCTTGGCCAGCATGTTGCCCACGTGCGTCTTGACCGTCGTGGTCGACAGCACCAGCTGCTCGGCGATCTCCGCGTTCGACAACCCCTCGGCGACGGCCCGCAGCACGTCGAGCTCGCGCGGCGTGAGGACGGCCAGCCGCGGGTCCACGTCGCTGGTGCCCGCCGCGTCGGCGCCGCTCGGCAGGTGCGGGGCGAAGAGGTCGAGCATCCGGCGGACCACGCGGGGCGCGACGACAGACTCGCCCGAGGCGATGGTGCGGATCGCGTCGGCGAGCTCTTCGGGCCGGGCGCTCTTGAGCAAGAACCCGCTCGCACCCGCCCGCAGCGCCGCGAAGGCGTACTCGTCGACGTCGAAGGTCGTCAGGACGAGCACCCTCGTGCCGGGGTGCTCCGCGACGACGCGGCGGGTCGCGGCGATCCCGTCGACCCCGGGCATCCGGATGTCCATGAGCACGACGTCGGGGGCGAGCGCGACGACCTGGTCGAGGGCGACGGCCCCGTCAGAGGCCTCCCCGACGACCTCGAGGTCGGGCTCGGAGTCGATCACCAGCCGCAACCCCATGCGGATGAGTGACTGGTCGTCGACGAGCAGGACCGTGGTCATCGTGCATCCTCCCCGGTCCAGGGCAGGACGACGTGCACCCGCCACCCACCCTCGGGGCGTGGCCCGGTGTCGACGCGTCCGCCGAGGAGCGCGGCGCGCTCGCGCATCCCGGGGACCCCGCGGCCGGACCCTCCACCGGCGCTCGGCCGGTCGCTGCCAGCATCCAGGACCTCGACCTCGACGGCGTCGGCCCTCCGGGTCAGCACGAGCTCGACCGACGGGGTGTCGGGTGCGTGCCGCAGGACGTTGGTCAGCGCCTCGGAGACGATCCGGACGAGCGCGAGCCGCAGCGCGGTGTCGTCTAGGAGGGGCTCGTCGAGACCTCGGACGCTGAGCGGCAGACCCGCCGCCCGGTACCTGTCGACGATCGACCGGAGCTCGGTCTCGGTCGGCTCTGTCGGCTCGGGCTGAGCGTCCCCTCCGTCGACCGGGTCGAGCGCACCGAGCACCCGCTGCATGTCGGCGAGCGCCGTCCGGCCCGTCCGGGACAGCTCCTGGAGCGCCTCGCGGGACCTGTCCGGGGCGCGGTCGAGGGCCGCGCCCGCGCCGTCCGAGAGCGCGATCATCACCGAGACGCTGTGCGCGACGATGTCGTGCATCTCGCGGGCGATCCGGGCGCGCTCGGAGGCACGGCCCAGGGCTGCGCTCGCCTCGCTGTCGCGTGCCCTCGCCTCGAGGCCGTCGATCTCGGCCTGCGCCTTGAGCCGACGTGCTCGGGACGTGGCGCCGGCGGCGACCCCGAGGAGCAGGAGCACCACGAGGAGGGCGACGGTCGCGGCACGCCGCCCGGAGGAGAACTCCGGCTCGATCAGCTGGTGGAAGGGCTCGGTGCCTGCGGGGCGCTGATAGGTGCCCCAGACGAACATCTCCCCCACGCCGATGACCTGCCACCGCCAGATCGCCGCCGTGAGCACCACGACCGCGGCGAGGAAGGCAGACCACGTGACGAGGGCAGGCCGGGTGCTCGCGACCGCGTACAGGGCCACCGCGACGCACAGCCCGAGGATGCCGAGGACCCCCTCGGCCGCGAGGGACACGAGGGAGAGCCCGACGAGGATCCCGACGGCCAGGAGCGGCCGGGTGCGCAGCGCGACGAGCACGAGCGCCCCGAGGACGGCGCCGCCGACCCAGGTCTGGGGGACGGTCTGCAGCCTGTCGGTGCCCTCGGGGAACATCCCGAGGGCGACGATGCCCTGGACCGTCGAGTGGGCGAGGGCGGAGGTGACCACCCCGAGGAGCACGACGAGGGCTCCGAGCACGGTCTGGACGATCCACCGGTGGTGCCCGTCCCGGCGGCGCGGCGCCGGACCCGGGCGACGCCGGGTCGTCGCGGCCGGGGGTGCCGCGTAGCCAGCACCGGGGAGCGGTGCTGCGGGGCTCGTGGCAGGCATGGCGTCTACTCTCTCACCACCCAGGTGGTCCCGGGGGCTCAGTGGTCGGGGCGGTACCGCGTGTGGGGGTGCGGGCTGGGC
>NZ_JACBYE010000073.1 GCF_013415325.1 Sanguibacter inulinus
TAGCCCTTGACGATAATGATAATCAATACGTATAGTCGCCGGGTTGCTCCACCCCCGTCGGAAGAAGACCCATGTCAGCCGTCTGCCAGGTCCTTGGCACCCAGCCCGGATTCGGGCACTCGATCTCCCACTCGCACGTGCGCACCAAGCGTCGGTTCAACCCGAACATCCAGAAGAAGAGGTTCTGGGTCCCCTCGCTCGGACGCACCGTCACCCTGCGGGTCAGCACCCGCGGGCTCAAGACCATCGACAAGCTCGGCATCGACGTCATCGCTGCCCGCATCCTCGCCCGCGGCGAGAAGATCTAGGAGGCCCCCATGGCAACCAAGCGCGCAGACCTCAGGCCCGTCATCAAGCTCCGCTCGACGGCAGGCACAGGCTTCACCTACGTGACGAAGAAGAACCGTCGCACCAGCCCAGACCGCCTCGTGCTGACCAAGTACGACCCTGTCGTCCGCCAGCACGTCGACTTCCGCGAGGAGCGCTGACATGGCGAAGACCTCGAAGGTCGCCAAGGACGAGCAGCGTCGCGTGGTCGTGGAGCGCTACGCCGAGCGTCGCGCCGAGCTCAAGCGGGTCATCGCCGCACCCGGCACGGCGCCCGCCGAGCGGGCCGCCGCGGTCGACGAGCTCGCCCGCCAGCCGCGCGACGCGAGCGCCACCCGGCTCCGCAACCGCGACGTCGTCGACGGCCGACCCCGCGGGTACAACCGCGTCTTCGGCCTCTCGCGCATCAGGCTGCGCGAGATGGCGCACCGCGGCGAGCTCCCCGGAGTCACCAAGTCCAGCTGGTAGACGTCCCCCCACCACAGGAGAACCACCATGAAGACCGGGATCCACCCCGACTACCACCCCGTCGTCTACCGAGACGCCTCGGCCGACTTCGCCTTCCTCACCCGCTCGACCGCGACCCCCGCGGCGACCGTCGTGTGGGAGGACGGGAACACCTACCCCGTCATCGACGTCGAGGTCTCGAGCGCGAGCCACCCCTTCTACACGGGCAACGCCCGCGTGGTCGACACCGCAGGCCGCGTCGAGAAGTTCCGCCGCCGCTACGGCCAGACGGCCCCCGCGGCCGCCCCGGCACAGCCGGGCGCGACGACCGACGGCGCCGCCCGATGAAGGTCCGCGCCTCGTTGCGCTCCCTCAAGGCGAAAGACGGCTCGATCGTCGTCAGGCGCCGCGGCAAGACCTACGTCATCAACAAGAAGAACCCGCGCTGGAAAGGCAGGCAGGGCTGATGGCCGTCCCGAAGCGGAAGATGTCACGCTCGAACACCCGCGCACGGCGCTCGCAGTGGAAGGCCACGCCCGTCGCGCTCGTGCCGATCCAGGTCGACGGTGCGACCGTCGAGATCCCGCGGGTCCTGGTCAAGGCCGTGCACCGCGGCCTCGTCGACCCGGAGACGCTCGCGCGCCTGCGCTGACGGGGGAGTGCTGGCGGATCATGCTGACGGGTCTGCGGTCTCGCCCCCGACCTGACGTGCCCGGCTACGCCGGCCTGGCCTCGACCAGGTCGGCGTCGTCGCGCGACGGCCTGATCTGCGCCCACACCTCGTCGAGGGAGAGACCGAGCACGTCGGCGATCGCGGCGATGGTCGGGAAGGCCGGGGTGGCGACCCGACCGGACTCGATCTTGCGGAGGGTCTCGGGCGAGACGCGCGCGTCTAGTGCAGTCTGGAGCATCGAGCGCTCACCTCGTGCGCGGCGCAGCAGAGCGCCCAGGCGCTGCCCGCGCTCGATCTCGTCGGGGGTGAGCGGGAGTCTGACCATGGTCCCGATAGTAATACCGGTATGACATGGCCGGTATAGTTATTGGCGAACGCCGCCCACGACGCACGAAGGACACCCCATGATCGAGATCCTCACCCCCGCCGAGGTCGCCAAGGGGCGGGAGACCGGCGCCCTCGTCGGGCACATCCTGCACACCCTCAAGGGGCGCGCCGTGGTAGGCACCAACCTGCTGGACATCGACCGCTGGGCCAAGGAGATGATCCTCGGTGCGGGCGCAGTGTCCTGCTACGTCGACTACGCGCCGTCCTTCGGCCGCGGGCCCTTCGGCCACTACATCTGCACGGCGGTCAACGACGCCGTGCTGCACGGTCTGCCGCACGACTACACCCTCGCCGACGGCGACCTGCTCACCCTCGACCTCGCGGTCCTGCTCGACGGCATCGCGGCCGACGCCGCCATCAGCTTCGTCGTCGGCCAGACCCAGCCCGCGGAGAGCCTCGCGCTCATCGACGCGACCGAGCGGGCCCTCGCCGCAGGCATCGCCGCGGCGAACCCCGGGGCACGCATCGGCGACATCTCCCACGCGATCGGCACGGTCCTCGAGGCGGCCGGCTACCCGGTCAACACCGAGTTCGGCGGGCACGGCATCGGCTCGACGATGCACCAGGACCCGCACGTGGTGAACTCCGGCCGTCCCGGCCGCGGCTTCACGCTGCGACCCGGTCTGCTGCTCGCCCTCGAGCCCTGGGTGATGGCCGACACCGACGTGCTGGTGACCGACCCCGACGGCTGGACCCTGCGCAGCGCGACAGGTGCTCGCACAGCCCACACCGAGCACACCGTCGCGATCACCGAGGACGGCGCCGAGATCCTCACGCTGCCGCGGTAAGGCGTCAGACGGGCCGGGGCCGGACGAGCCCGTCCTGGCAGGTACGGGTGGCCGGGGCAGCGTGCGGCGGTGCTGCGGCTGCCTCGGCCCGCAGCGGTGTCCGCCTACGAGCGGCGGGCTGCCCCGACCCGACCTAGTGTGAAGAGCATGCCCAGACCGTTGCAGCTCGTCATCGCCGCCCGCGTCCTCCGCCGGCTCCGCCGCAGCCGTTCGGACGCGGCCGGGCAGGCGTCCGCGCCGCGCGGTCCCAGCCACCTCCCCGCGCTGTCTCTCGCGGCGACGCTCGCCGCGACAGGCGCGCTGCACCTGGCGAAGCCGGGTCCCTACGACCGGCTGATCCCCAAGGCCCTCGGCAAGCCCCGCCCGTGGACCATCGGCAGCGGTGTCGCCGAGCTCGTCTGCGCGGCGTCCCTCGTGCACCCCGCGACCCGCCGCGTCGGGTCGCTCGCGACGGCCGGGCTCGTCGTCACGGTGTTCCCCGGGAACATCACCGCGGCGCTGAAGGCCCGTCGTTCCCGCATCCGCTCGGGCGCCGAGCGTCCGGGTACCCGCGAGATCGTCGCCTGGGCCCGTCTGCCCTTCCAGCTCCCGCTGCTCGCCTGGGCGCTGGCGGCCGGACGGTCGGTGGGAAAAAGGCGCTGATCTGGCGCAAGGGCTCGAAGAGTGCGGCGGAGGGAGGGCTGGTCGACGCGCTGAATGGGGCGTAAGGTCTATCACGCAGCAAGCACTAGCGTGCTGAAGTGAGCCCGGTAGTCGTCCGGACGGTCGATGAGCCGGGCTTTGCGCTGTCCGCGCTAGCCGAGATCGAGACTGCGTGCGACGAGGCTGGAGACGCGCGCCGTCCACGGACGGCCACGCTGCAGGCACCAGCCGACCGCGTCGGGGATCGCGAGGAGCGGCTCTTCGTGCCTCTTCGAGTGGTTGAACCTGATGTCAGGGCGGAGCGTGAACGAGCGGTGCTCTTCTGAGAGCCAGCGACGGTCGTGCGGTACCGCAGAGTCGTCTCGGTCGATGACCACCAGCTCGGCCCCTCCTTCGACCGCGTCTCGGAACATCGCACGCAAGGTCAGCTCACGAGCAATGAGCTCGGGCATTCCGGCCGGGGTCCGGTAGACGGTGACACGTGCCGTCGTCCCTGAGATGCGTCTCAGGATTCTGCTCCGGCTGCTGTCAGACTCGTGCTTGAAGTGAAGCGCACGCTGTCCTGGCAACAGCTCGGCGCGGAGCATCTTCCGAGCTGCGCCGACGTCGGTCGCGAGGACCGAGGCGACGACCAGCTGGAAGCCTCGGCTCTTCGTCTCGTCGACGAACAGGTGGGCTTGGCTCACCTGTACCTGCTTCCTGTCGACTGGCTGGGGTAGCGCACACGACGCCAGCTGTCGCCGCCGGGTTGCTCAAGGGCGTAATCATCGCCTCGCGTATCATATCTACCTAAAACGGCGTCGTGGTATCTTGCGCAGGCTTCACGAGCCGAGCCGAGCCGGGCGCTTCGGTGTCGTTGTCTGCGAGGTGCGAACCTGTCGTCGTCTCGGAGGAACCGGTGATGCTCCACAGTCCCTCGGACAGACGAGCCGGCCAGGGCGAGGGCAGGCGCCAGCCTGGGGCGCGGCCCGGCGCGGCTCGGCATCGGCGTCAGCTCACCCTGATGCTCGGACCTCCAGGTGCGGCACGACAGTCCTGCGCGGTCTGGTGCCGAGGGACTCGCCCAGCCCGGTCGCGACCTCCCTCCGCCGTCGGTCCCCTGCGAGCAGGTCGGCCACGAGGTCCAAGGCCGCAGCGGCGATCGCCCCGCGGTCTGTCGCGGCCGTCGTGAGCTCGGGCGTCACGAGCCCGCCGACGTCGAGGCCGTCCATCCCGACGACGGCCACGTCCTGCGGCACACGCCGCCCGGCCTTCGCCATCTCCTTCATCGCGCCGATCGCGAGCACGTCGTTGAAGGCGAGCACGGCGTCGAGCGGGACGCCCCGGTCGAGCAGCTCGGCCGCCGCGGCGATCCCGCCGTCGTGGGACTCCTCGACGCGGACCTCGGACTGCTCGGACCAGGGGAGGCCGGCCTCCGTGAGGAAGGCCCTGTAGGCGAGGCAGCGGGTCGAGGGCTCGGGGCCGGAGTCGATCATCGCGATCGACCTCCGCCCTGTCGCGACGAGGTGGGCGAGCGCAGCGCGCACTCCGGCCTCGTGGTCGATCCAGACCGTGGCGTCGCCGACGGTCTCGTCGGGGTTGTCGACCGAGACGAAGGGCACGCCGACGTCGGCCGTCGCCCCCGCAGGCAGGCAGCCGACGAGAGCGTCGACCCTGCGCAGGAGCGGTGAGAGCCGGGCGTCCCGGTCGGTCCCGTACCCCACGTCGCACAAGATGAGCCCCCACCCGCGGGCCGCGGCTGCGCGGCTCAGCTCGGAGGCGAGCTCGGCGTAGTAGGGGTTGCGCAGGCTCTCAACGAGCAGCCCGATCGTGGTCCCCGAACCCTTGACGAGGCTCTGTGCGGCACGGTTCGGCCTGTAGCCGAGGAGCTGCGCGGCTGCGACGACGCGTTCCCGTGTCGCCGGGGCGATGTCGGCCATGTCGTTGAGCGCCCGGGTGACGGTCTGGCGGGACACCCCGGCCTCGCGCGCGACGTCGAGGATGGTCGGCGTGCGGGGTGTGGTCACGTCCCCAGGGTAGTGCTAGCGTCGTCCCGTGAACGTTCACGGTGCGCTGCCGCACGACGACGAGGAGACGACGATGGCCGACGAGACAGCACGGAAGGCGACGATCCGCGACGTCGCGGCCGCCGCCGGGGTCTCCGCCCAGACGGTGTCCAGGGTCATCAACGCCTCGACGCACGTGAACCCGGGGACGCGTGCCCAGGTCACGCGCGCCATCGCCGAGCTCGGTTTCACCCCTGACGTGGGTGCCCAGAAGCTCGCCCGGCTCAAGCGCTCAGCCTCTGTAGGGTCGACCCCGTGAGCTCACGCACCGCCGCCGGGACCCGCCCCGCCCGTCCTCCCGTGCCCGAGGCGGCCCGACGCGCACGCGTCGCCGTCGCCGTCCTCTTCTTCACCAACGGCGCGCTCTTCGCCAACCTGCTGCCCAGGTACCCCGAGATCAAGGCGGGGCTCGACCTGTCCAACGGCGGCTTCGGCGCGGCCGTCGCGGCCTTCCCGCTCGGGGCGTTGGTCGCAGGGCTCTCGGCAGGTGCGCTCATCCGGCGGTTCGGCTCGGCCCGCGTCGCCGTCGGGGCGACCCTCGTGGCGACCGTCGGGTTCGTGGGGGCCGGTGCCGCGTCGGTCTGGGCCGTGCTCGCCGCCGCGCTCTTCGTCGCGGGTGCGATGGACGCGATCACCGACGTCGCCCAGAACTCCCACGGGCTCAGGGTCCAGCGGCTGTACGGCCGGTCGATCCTCAACTCCTTCCACGCCGTGTGGAGCATGGGGGCCGTGATCGGCGGCATCATGGGCGCAGCCCTCGCCGAGGCAGGTCTGTCGACGACGGCCCACATGGTCGTCTCCTCGGTGGTCTTCGGCATCGCCGCGCTGCTGGCCTACAGGTGGTTGCTGCGCGGCCCGGAGCCCGGTCCCGAGCCTGACGACGAGGTCGCCGCCGATGCCGCAGCCGTCGGTGCGCTCGAGCCCGCGACCGACCAGCAGCCCCGCACCACCTCACGTGTCTCGCCCTCCTTCGTGCTCCGCTGGGGCACGCTCCTGGCCCTCACGGTCATCGCCGCATCGGGCGGCATCGTCGAAGACGCAGGCTCGTCGTGGGCCGCGATCTACCTCTCGGGGACCTTCGAGTCGACGGCCTTCGTCGCGAGCCTCGGGTTCATCGCGCTGCAGGGCATGCAGTTCGTCGGTCGGCTGCTGGGCGACGGGCTCGTCGACAGGTTCGGTCAGCGTGCCGTCGCCCGCTCGGGCGGGGCGATCGTCCTGGTCGGGACCGGCGCCGCGCTCGCCTGGCCGACCACGGTCGGCACGATCGTCGGCTTCGGGCTGGCAGGCTTCGGGGTCGCGACGCTCATCCCCGCGGCGATGGACGCCGCCGACAGGCTGCCAGGCTTCGCTCCGGGCACCGGGCTGACGATCGTCACGTGGTTGCTCCGCCTCGGGTTCCTCGCCTCGCCGCCGGTCGTCGGGGCTGTCGCCGACGCGAGCTCGCTGCGCGTCGGGCTCCTCGTGCTGCCGCTCTCCGGCCTCTTCGTGGTGGTCTTCGCCCAGGTGCTCTCGACACGGCGCCGCACGACCGAGGGCTCGGCCGAGGTGTGACCCAGCCCGGAGCCCGGAGTCCCGAGCCCGGAGTCCCGAGCCCGGTGCGGCGAGGTGTGCTGGGCGCCACACCGTGGGATTATCGTGAGGCCCAGCCGAACTGCGTCCCGGAGGTCGCGCCCGATGGTCTTCGTCCCAGCAGCCCGCCCGCCACAGCACTACGAGCTCGTCCACGAGTGGACCCTCGAGTCCCCGTCGGACGTGAGCAGGCTGCGCTCCGAGATCGCCGAGCGCGCGATCGCGACTGGGGACTGGGACGCCGAGGCGCCCGAGGTCCTCGACAGGCTGGTCCTGGTCTGCAGCGAGCTGTCGTCGAACGCGCTGATCCACGCGCGCCCACCGGTGTGCGCGAGCCTGCAGGCGTCTCCGTCGAGGTTCCTCGTGGACGTCTCCGACGACGTGCTCGGGACCTCGCCGGTGCTGGCCCACCAGCCCGACGAGGGTGGGCTGGGACTTGCCCTGACCTCGGCCCTCGCCTCGTCGTCGGGCTGGTACGTCGAGGGTGGCCGCAAGCACGTGTGGGCGACCTTCATCAAGCGCGCCGGTGCCGCTCGCGCTCCGGTCGAGAAGGTGGACGTCAGCCGGCTCTGACCGGGTCCGATCTCGTCCGACGACCCCGACCCCTTCGGGCCGTCGGCGCCACGCTCGGCGCCGCGCTCTCCGCCTGCGGACTGCGCTCTGGGCGAGCACGCGCTGGCGCTAGGTTGGTCTGATGGCACCCCAGGACCGTCGGCGACGCACGTGAGCTCGTACCGTCAGGCCGACTGGGACGCGGCGGTCGTGCACCCCTCGACCGTCAGGCCGCCGTACCTCATGAGCACGGGCGTCGTGGTCGCCGACCAGGGTGCCTCGCGCCCGCTCGCCTCGCCGCACAGCCACCCCGAGGCGATGCTCGCGTGGTGCTACCGCGGGACCGTGTGGGTGTACCTGCAGGACGCGGCCTGGCGCCTCGCCCCCGGCCAGGGCATCTGGGTCCCGCCGAGCACCGCGCACACATCCCGCCACGATCGCGGCTCGACGGGGTGCTACACCTACCTACCCGACCCTGTGCTGGCCGCGCCCGTCACCGAGATCACCCGGGTCCTGGTCCCACGCGCCGTCCAGGAGATGCTGCTGCACCTCGGGTCTGACGACATGGACGACGGCCTGCGCGTCCGGATCCAGTCGGTGCTCGTCGAGATGCTCCAGCAGCCCTCGCAGACCGCCGCCGACGGGTGGGGCGAGGTCCCGCTCCCGACGGACGACCGCGTGGCGGTCCTCGTCCAGGCGGTGCTCGCCGACCCCGGGGACACGCGCAGCGCCCGCGAGCTCTTCGACGCGCATGGCCTGCACGAGCGGACCGTGCTGCGGGTGTTCCAGCGCGACATCGGCACGAGCTTCGCCCGGTGGCGCACCGGGGTGCGACTGACCCAGGCGGCGCGGCTGATCGTCGACGGCACCCCCGTCGGGGTCGCCGCGCACAGGTCCGGCTACGCCACGACGAGCGCCTTCTCGGCCGCGTTCAAGGAGCACTTCGGCCTGACCCCGCGCCAGCACGTCGCCCGCGTGCAGGCAGACCCGGCCCACCACCTGTACTGGCGCTGAGGGGGGGCGGGCTGAGGCCCGCGTCGCAGGTGAGGCGGGCTCACGCCCCGGTCAGGGTCCGGACCAGGAGCGGGACGAAGAAGGCCGCGAAGAGTGCGACGAAGGCCCAGTCGGTGAGCCCGAGGTCCTTGACGACCATCCGGAGCCTCCCGCTCCACGTCGCGGGCTCCGCGCCGTCGGCTCGTGCTCGCGCGAGCGTCTGCCGCCAGGAGCCTGCGGCGACAGCCCAGGCGAGCACGACGAGCACTGCCCACTGAGCTGGCAGCGGCCAAGAATCCATCGTCTGTCCTCTTCCGGTTCCGGGGCTGTGACTCTGTGTCGGAGGCGCGACACAAGTCGTCGGCCTGGCGACACTCGGCGCACCAAGACCGCCCTAGCATCGTCCTTGTTAGGTGAGGGTTACCTAACCACGGCGGCAACGTCGCCTCTCGACGTCGCGCCACCCTCCCACTCTTTGCAAGGAGAACCATGCTGCACGCTCTTGCGCGCCCGAAGACCACCCAGGGGCGCCACGCCCCACGGGCGTCTGGGCTCGTCGCCCTGGCCCTCGCCGCCGCCGTCACCCTGGCGGGCTGCGGCACCGCCGGTGCCGACGCCGCGTCGTCCGACGCACCGGCGACCACGGCCGCCACCACGACCGACGGGGTCGTCGTCGAGCACGCCCACGGGTCGACGACCATCGCCGAGAAGCCCGAGCGGATCGTCGCGCTCGGCTGGATGACCCCGGACATCGTGGCGGCCCTCGGGGTCAACCCCGTCGGGATCGAGAAGGTCTGGGGTGCTGGCGAGAGCGGCTTCCAGCCGTGGTTCGAAGAGTTCGTGACCGCCGAGTTCGGCGAGATGCCCGAGATCATCCCCTACACGGACGACGGCCCGAACTACGAGGCCATCAAGGCCCTCGAGCCCGACCTCATCCTCGGCCTGTACTCCGGCATCACCGACGTCGAGTACGAGCGGCTGACCGAGATCGCCCCGACGGTGCCCTACATCGAGCGCGCCTGGGACCCGAGCACCTGGCAGGACATGACCCGCACCGTCGGCAAGGCGATGTGGGCCGACGAGAAGGCTGAAGAGCTCGTCGCCGAGACCGAGGGCGACATCGCCGCCCTCGCCGACGAGCACCCCGAGTTCGACGGCAAGACCTTCGTCTGGGGCCTGACCCTCAACGAGGGCGGGACGGACCTCGGCGTCTACCTGGAGTACGACCCCCGCGTACGCATCACCGAGGCGCTCGGCTTCACCTCGACCTCCGCGATGGACGACTTCCTCTCGACCGCCGAGGGTGACAACTGGTACACCGGCGTGAGCCTCGAGAACCTCTACGACGTCCAGGCCGACCTCTTCGTGGCCTGGGGCTCCAGCGCCTCCGAGGGGACGTACACCGTCGAGAACCCGATCGTCTCCCGCTGGGAGCCGATCGCGGCCGACTCGTACGTGATCTACGCCGACGAGGCGAACGCCTCGGCGATCAGCGCGCCGACGGTCCTCTCGCTCGACTACGTGCTGCCCACCTACGTCGACGACCTCGCAGCCGCCCTGCAGGGTGAGCCGACAGTCTCGGGCAAGTGACACCTGGTCTGCACGCACCGTCCCCGTCCCCGGCCCAGCCGGGGGCGGGCGGCGGTGCCGCTGTCTCGACCCTCCCGACGAGCATCCCGACCCCAGACCCCGCAGCCCTCGACCCCGCAGCCCGCCGCAGCCACGTCCAGCGCCGCACCGCCGTGCTCGGCGTCGGGCTGCTCGTCGCCGCCGTGGTGCTGGTCCTCGCCGTGATCACGTCGCTCGCCGTCGGTGCCCGCGCGATCGACCCCACGACAGTCGTGCGCGCGCTCGTCTCCTACGACGACGCCGACCCGTTGCACCTCATGGTCCGCGAGCTCCGCGTCCCCCGCACCGTGCTCGCGGTCGTCGTGGGCGCGGCCCTCGCGGTCTGCGGGGCGCTCATCCAGGCCTTCACGCGCAACCCTCTCGCCGACCCGGGCATCCTCGGGGTCAACGCGGGCGCCTCGCTCGCGGTGACCTTCGCCGTGGCGGTCCTCGGCCTCACGACGCCCGGCGCCTACGTGCCCTTCGCGCTGCTCGGGGCGCTCACTCTCACCGTGCTCGTCTACGTCCTCGGGTCCTTCGGGCTCTCCGGCGCGACGCCCATGAAGCTCACGCTCGCCGGGGTCGCCCTCGGCGCGACGTGCACGGGCTTCACCACCGCGCTCGTCCTGCACGACCGCTCCACGCTCCAGGTCATGAGGTTCTGGAGCGTCGGCTCCGTCGGCGGCCACACCCTCGACCAGCTCGTCTGGGCGATCCCGCTGATCGCCGCGGGGCTCGTCCTCGCGCTCGTGTCGGCCCGCTCCCTCAACGCCCTGGCCCTCGGCGACGACCTCGCCCAGTCGCTCGGCACCCGGGTCGCCGCCACCCGCGTCGTCGTGATCGTCGCGGTGACCCTCCTCGCGGGGACCAGCGTCGCGGCGGCCGGCCCGATCGCCTTCGTCGGCATCATGATCCCGCACACGGTGCGCTGGTTCACCGGCCCCGACCAGCGCTGGGTCCTGCTCTACTCGATGCTCGTCGGACCGACCTTCCTGCTGCTCGCCGACGTCCTCGGACGTGTCGTGCTGCCGACCGGCGAGCTCCGTGTGGGGATCGTCACAGGGCTCCTCGGTGCGCCTGTCCTCGTCGCGCTCGTACGCCGCAAGCAGGTGAGCGGGCTGTGAGCGCACCGCACGAGTCCGTCGGGCGCACGGCCGCTGATCGCGCGGCCGCTGATCACACGGCCGCTGATCACACGGCCGCCGGCCGCAAGCCGTCCGCCAGCCCGACCACCGACCTCCCAACCACCGACCTCACGACCGTCGACTTCGGCCGTCGTCTGCTGCGACTCGACACCCGGCGCCTCGGGCTCCTCGTCCCGGTCCGCACCCTCGTCGTCTGCGCCGTGCTGGTCGTCGTGATCCTCGTCGTCGGGGTCGCGTCCATGACCATCGGTGCCTACGACCTCGGCCTCGGTGCCGTGCTGCGCGCCGTCTTCGACCCTGCCTCGGACCCCGACGCCCGGCAGGTGGTCGTCGAGTGGCGCCTCCCGCGGGTGCTCTTCGCGGTCCTCTGCGGCGCTGCTCTCGCGCTCTCCGGGGGGATCTTCCAGTCGCTGACCCGCAACCCGCTCGGCTCCCCGGACATCATCGGCTTCGGTGTCGGGGCCCAGTTCGGCGTGACCCTCGTGATGATCGTCCTGGGGCACAACACCTACGGCTACAAGGCTGCCGGTGCGATCGTCGGGGGGCTCGTCACGGCGCTGCTCGTCTACGCCCTCGCGACCAAGGGGACGCTGTCCTCGTTCAGGCTCATCATCGTCGGGATCGGCGTCTCGGCGGGGCTCGGCTCCCTCACGTCGTGGATCCTCGTGTCGGTCAGCGTCGAGCAGGCCATGATGGCGGCCACCTGGGGGGCGGGGTCCCTCGCCTCCCTCGGCTTCGACCAGCTCGTCCCCGCCGCCGTGGTGCTCGCCGTGACGGTGCTCGCCGCTGTGCCGCTGCACCGCACGCTGCCCGTCCTCGAGATGGGCGACGACGCCGCGACAGCCCTCGGCATCTCCCCCGGACGGACCCGCTTCGCGGCGATGATCGTCGGGGTCATGCTCGTCGCCCTGGTCACCGCTGCGGCCGGGCCGATCTCCTTCATCGCGCTCGCCGCCCCGCAGATCTGCCAGCGCCTGACCCGGTCGAGCACCCCGATGGCGACCGCCTCGGTCATGCTCACCGGGGCCGCTCTCGTGGTGGTCTCCGACGCGACAGCCCAGCTGCTGTCCGTCCAGGTCGGCGTGGTCACGGTCTCCGTCGGCGGTCTCTACCTCGCCTGGCTGCTCGCCCGGCAGTACAGGGACCGCACATGAGCCCGGCACCCGAGGTGACCACCCCGCGCCGGCTCTTCGGCCTCGCCCTCGTCGCCGACGGCCGCGGCGGTGCGCTCGCCGCGGCGACAGCCCTGCTCGTCGTGCACGCCCTGGCCGAGGCGGCCGTCCCCGTGATGATCGGGGTGACGGTCGACCGCGCCGTCCTGCCGGGCGACCCTGCCGCACTCGCGGTCTGGCTCGGCGCGCTCGTCGGGGTGTTCCTGGTCC
This sequence comes from Sanguibacter inulinus, assembly GCF_013415325.1. GTDB lineage: Bacteria > Actinomycetota > Actinomycetes > Actinomycetales > Cellulomonadaceae > Sanguibacter > Sanguibacter inulinus. The sequence goes on from NZ_JACBYE010000073.1 coordinate 12,559, forward strand.
TCACGGTCAGCTATCAGTCGGCCTCCCGGCTCATGGTGTCCGTCTACGGGTACGGGGAGCAGTCGCTGCGCCACCTCGCGCTCAGCAGGATCCTGCGCCCACGGCTCTCGGCCCACAGGCTCACTCCCGGGGAGACCCTCACCTACGTCACCTCCGACACCTACCGTGTGGCGGGCGTGGCCTGGTCGGTCGCCCAGCAGTGCGCGACCCTCGCGTCGATCGTCGGTGCGAGCCTGGTCATGCTCGCCGTCTCGCCCGTCGCCACGGCTGTGGTCCTGGTGTCGACTCTTCTCACGCTGGTGGTCATGCGGGTGGTCTCCCGACCGATCGAGCGCCGCGGGTACGCCGAGCAGCGCGCCGCGACCGAGGCCGGGGCCGTCGCCGCGGACTTCATGAGCGGGTTCAGGGTGCTCGTGGGCATCGGGGCGCGCGACGAGGCCGTGCGCCGGTACGTCGCCGCGAGCGGTGCCTCCAGGGTCGCCGCGACGGCGGCCGGCCGCTCGCTCGCCGGGTACGAGGCCGTGAGCGCCACCATCGCCGCCGGGACGACCACGGTCCTCGCAGGTGCGGCGGCGTGGCTCGCCGCCGACGGGCAGATCTCGGTCGGTGAGCTCGTGACGGTCCTGGGGCTCGCGCAGCTGGTCGGCGGCGACCTGGCGTACGCCGGTTCCTTCCCGGCGAGCTGGGTCCACAAGATCGCCTCGGCCCGCCGCCTCGCGCGGCTGGTCGACGCCGAAGACCTATTCGACGCCGCGGGCCCGGTGGTGCCAGCGACCCGACGCTCGGATGTGCAGGGCGTGGCAGGCGACGACAGCCCTGACGTCGACAGCCGTGGCATCGACGGCTTCGCTGCCGTGGACGACAGTCCTGACGACGACGTGGTGCTCACGTTCCGCACGGGTACCGGTCCAGGCAACGGTGCCACCAGCACGAGCACCAGCACCGCCCGCAGCACAGTGCGTCTGCGCCGCGGCGAGATGCTCGGTGTCAGGCCCCCGGACAGCGGCTCGGCCCGCGAGCTCTCCAGGGTCCTCGGTCTCCGCTCCCCGGTCGCGCGCGGCGACCTGACGGTCCGCGTCGACGGCACGCAGGTCGACGCGCTCGACCTCGACCCGCTCGACTACCGCCGACGGGTGGTGTCCTTCCCGCACCGCCACACGATCCCGAGCGGCACGCTCCGCGAGGCTGTGAGCGGCCACGAGGCCTGGGCGCTCCCCGAGCTCGACCTCGTCGACGCCGCCGCCCTCCACGACACCGTCCTCGAAGCCGGAGGCTGGGACGCCCAGGTCGGCGAGGGCGGCAGGCGACTCTCGGGCGGTCAGCGCCAGCGGATCGGTGTGGCCCGAGCCCTCCACACCGCCGCGGACGTCTTGGTCCTCGACGAGCCGACCTCTGCTGTGGACACAGTCACCGAGGCACGCGTCGCCCAGGCTCTCGCCCGCCAGGGTCGGACCCTCGTGGTGGTCAGCACCTCTCCGGTGCTCCTCGGTGCCTGCGACAGGGTCGTAGACCTCGAGCCGAGCACGGAGCCGACCACTCACCGCGACCCGACCACTCACCGCGACCCGGCCGCCGACCGTGACCCGGCCCCCGCCCCCCTGACCCGAGAGA
>NZ_JACBYE010000074.1 GCF_013415325.1 Sanguibacter inulinus
TCCCGCGGGGCGCTGGGGCGCAGCGCGCCCACCCCGCGCAGCGCCCCAGCGCCCCGCGGGAGCTCTGCTCCCCGAGGCGGGTCGACAGGGTCGAACCGTGCCGTCCGGCCGGCGCCGGTCCGTCAGAGCGGACCCGCGCCCGTCGCGAAGCCCCGCGGCTGGGTGCGCATCTTCACGGTGCGGTCGGCTGTCATCATCTTGGTCGCGCTCATGGGGTTCATCCTCACGCTGCCGACAGCGCTGCAGTTCTTCAAGCAGCGCTCTGCCAACGAAGAGCTGAGGTCGCAGCTCGCGCAGATCCAGGAGCAGAACGCCGACGCGACCAACGAGCTCAGCCGCTGGCAGGACGACAGGTTCGTGATCGCCCAGGCGCGCGAGCGGCTGACCTTCGTGTTCCCGGGGGAGCAGGCCTACAGGGTCGTCGACCCCGAGTCCGTCGAGGAACCCGTGCCCGCCGAGACCCAGGGCGCCGTCGAGGACGGCGCCGTCACCTCGGGTCTCGTGGAGGACCAGCCCTGGTACTCCACGGTCTGGGACTCCGTCGGGGTGGCCGGGCAGACCGGCTGACCTCCTGGTTCGGGGCAGCGGGGGATCCGGGAGACAATGGTCCGCGCGATCGAAGCCCACCCGAACGAAGGAACGCCCCGTGACCGAGCCGGCACCCGCCGTCGTCCCAGACCCGACAGCCGTCACCGAGCGTGACCTCGAGGTCCTCGCCGAGCAGCTCGGACGCGTCCCCCGCGGGGTCGTCGGCATCGCTGCCCGCTGCGTCTGCGGGCGCCCGCTCGTCGTGCGCACAGCGCCGAGGCTCGACGACGGGACCCCGTTCCCGACCACGTACTACCTCACGAGCCCGGGTGCCGTCGCGGCCGCGAGCACGCTCGAGGCGAACGGCGTGATGAAGGAGATGTCCGAGCGCCTGCTCGAAGACGAGGAGCTCGCCGCCGCGTACCGCGCCGCCCACGAGCACTACCTCGCCCAGCGCGAAGAGCTCGGTCACGTCGAGGAGATCGCCGGGATCTCCGCAGGCGGCATGCCCACCCGCGTCAAGTGCCTGCACGTGCTCGTGGGGCACGCCCTCGCGGCCGGACCTGGCGTGAACCCCCTCGGCGACGAGGCGCTCGGGCTCATCGCGCACACCTGGCGACAGGACCGCTGCACCTGCTGACAGGAGCAGGCCGGTCGGGTCCGCGGGTGTCGGCGGGAGGTGGCAGGCTAGGTCTCATGACCTCGGCTGCACACACCACCCCCTCTTCGCCCGACGCCTCGACAGCGGCACAGGCGCCCGCCCCGGGAACCCGTCGCGTCGCCGCGATCGACTGCGGCACCAACTCGATCCGCCTGCTCGTCGCCGACGTCGACGTCGAGGCCGGCACCCTCACGGACCTGGTCCGCGAGATGGAGGTCGTCCGGCTCGGTCAGGGGGTCGACAAGACCGGGAGGCTGGCCCCCGAGGCGCTCGAGCGCACCCTCGAGGCCACCCGCCGCTACGCGCAGACGTGCCACGAGCTCGGCGCAGAGCGCGTGCGCTTCGTCGCGACCTCGGCGTCCCGTGACGCCGAGAACCGCCAAGACTTCGTGGACGGGGTCCTCGCGGCGATCGGCGTCGAGCCCGAGGTCATCTCGGGCGACGAAGAGGCCGAGCTCAGCTTCCGCGGGGCGACGAGCGTCCTCGGAGCAGGCCACACGGCGCCCTACCTCGTCGTCGACCTCGGTGGCGGCTCGACCGAGGTGGTCCTCGGCACCGACGCCCCCGACGCCGCGCGGTCGATGGACGTCGGCTGCGTCCGCATGACCGAGCGCCACCTCACGCTCGACCCGCCGACCGCAGAGCAGGTCGACGCCGCCCGCAGCGACGTCAGGGCTGCGCTCGACGCCGCGGCCCTCGTCGTCCCGCTCGGCCAGGCCGGGACCCTGGTCGGCCTCGCAGGCACCGTCACGACGGTCACCGCGCACGCCCTCGGGCTCGAGCGCTACGACCGTGACCGCATCAACGGGTCTGTGCTGACAGTCGAGCAGACCCTCGCGGCCTGCGAGGACCTCCTGTCCAAGACGCGCGACGAGCGCGCGGCCCTCGGTTTCATGCACCCGGGCCGTGTCGACGTCATCGCTGCCGGGGCCCTCGTGTGGTCCGAGGTCGTCCGCCGTGTGCGCGACGAGGTCGCCGCCGCCGGGGGAGAGCTCACCGAGGTCGTCACGAGCGAGCACGACATCCTCGACGGGATCGCCTGGAGCGTCGCTCAGGCGTGAGCCCGAGCTGAGGCTCGACAGGACCGAGGACTGACAGCGCGCCCGTGCGAACCTGCACGGGCGCGCTGTCGCCTCCACCAGGAGCTACGACACGCCGTGGAGTACTTCTGCACGCCCGGTAGTGCGCGGTGCGTAGTACCGTGTGCGGTGCACGACCGCGGCGTACCTGAAGACGTCGGGGATCGCGCCGGCCCGGTCGTCCGCACCGGCCGCTCACGTACCTGGAGGCCCGATGGATACCACCCAGCTCTTGCGAGGGGTGCTCGACGCTGCGGTCCTCGCGGTGCTCGACGACGCTGACGGCTACGGCTACGACGTCGTGCGCCGGCTCCGCGCCGCGGGCCTCGAAGACGTCGGTGACGCCTCGGTCTACGGCACGCTGCGACGGCTCTACTCGGCAGGGGTGCTCAGCAGCTATGTCGTCCCGTCAGACGAGGGCCCGCACCGCAAGTACTACGGCATCAACCCGCAGGGGCGGGCGATGCTCACGACCCAGCGCACGGAGTGGAAAGAGTTCTCGGGCGCGATGACCGCGCTCCTCATGAAGGGGGCAGCATGATGACCGCGGCACTTCTCGGGCACGTGTCGGCGTACGCCGCGCAGGTCCGCACGCACCTCGCCGATCTCCCGTCAGAGCAGGTCGAAGACCTCACCGACGGGCTCGAGGCCGACCTCGCCGAAGCCCTGGCCGACCCTGACGCGCGTCCGGTGACCGGCGAGGTCCCTGCGGTGCGGGTCGATGGACCGGCGGGCGAGGCCATCCTCGACCTTGCTGCCCGTTTTGGCTCCCCGGCCGACTACGCCGCGGAGCTGAGGTCGGCGGCTGGGCTGCCGCCTGTGGCCGACCCGGGAGCCCCGGACCTGGGGACCACACGGTGGGAAGACCTGCAGGCCTGGTGGGCTGTGCAGAAGCAAGCTGTGGTGTCGCACCCTTCGTGGCCAGGCGTCAGCGGTTTCGCCGAGTCGATCCGTCCGGCGTGGTGGGTCGCGCGCGGTTGGGTCCTGTTCGGCATCTTCTTCACGGTCGGCAGCGACGACGGAGCCGTCGTCGCACCAAGATCTCTGCCTGAGTGGGTCGTGCTCCTCGGGCTCGTCTGGGTCAGCGTCGAGCTCGGGCGAGGGCGCTGGGACGCGCGCGGCAAGGGCAGGCCCTTCGTCTTCGCGGCGAACGTCCTCGCGGCGGTCTTCCTGATCCCGGGTGTGGTGTCGATGGCGAGCCCGCCCGAGGTCCGGTACGTCGAGACCGGCGCCAGCGAAGCAGCGCTGATCGACGGTGTCTACGTCGACGGGTCGCGGGTGACAAACCTCTTCGTCTACGACGCCGACGGAGAGTATGTCGAGCACGCGCAGATCCTCGACAACCAGGGACGGGCGGTCCGGGTCGACGAGCCGGGTGGACGGTGGATCTCTGGGGAGGCGACTCTCCTCTCCTGGGTCCCTCTGCTCGACGTCGACGGGCGCGAGGTCCGCAACGCCTACCCCGTCCCGACGTTGCGGAGCGACGACTACAGCACGACGGACGAGATCGACCCCGCTCAGCTCCGGGAGACGGCCGTCGTCCCTCTGCCGCCTGTGCGGAGCGTCGCTCCGCTCGACCTCGACGACGTGCCCGGGGTGGGCTCGGAGCAGGTGCCTGCACCCGGAGAGACCGGGCCGGCGGCCGGGGAAGGGGTCGAACCCACCGACGGTTCGGCGGAGGAACCTGCCGTCCCGGGCTCCGACCAGGCCGCACCGGACGCCGTTGCCCCCGGTCCCGAGGGGACCAGCCGACCAGCGGACGCGCCCCCCGCAGGCTGATCGGCTTTCAGCCCTGCGCGGACAGGCTGCCCGAGCGGCCTGTCCGCGCAGGTGGACGCCGTGTGCACGGCATGTGAGGACTTCTGTGCCGCGGATCACTGCGTTCCGGGTTCGCGGACCAAAGACCCGCGAATATCATGGCTGTATGGCTCAGACTGACGTGACCCCGGCTAGTGCGTCCTCCTCATCGTCGACGGAACCTGCACGCGCGCCCAAGCCGCGCAAGGTTCCGCGCATCGTCGTGCTCGGTGGTGGATCGGTCGGCCTCTACTCGGCCCGTCGCCTCCGCAAGCGCCTCGGGCGCCGCGAGGCTGCGATCGTCGTCGTCGACCCTCGCCCGTACATGACCTACGCGCCGTTCCTCCCCGAGGTCGCGGCCGGCTCGATCCAGGACCGTGACGTCGTCGCGCCGCACCGCCGCGCGCTCAAGCACGTCGACACGCTCCAGGGCAAGGTCACGAACATCGACCACGGCAACCGCACGATCGAGATCACCCCCGAAGAGGGCGACGTCTACACGATCACGTACGACCACCTCATCGTCGGCCTCGGCTCGGTCGCCCGCACGCTCCCGATCCCGGGACTCGCAGAGCAGGGCATCGGCTTCAAGAACGTCGAAGAGGCCGTGGCGCTCCGCAACCACATCCTCAACCGCATCAACCTCGCGTCGTCCACCTGGGACCCCGAGCTCCGCCGCCGCATGCTCACCTTCACCTTCATCGGTGGTGGGTTCGCCGGCATCGAGGCGCTCGCCGAGACCGAGGACATGGCCCGCGCGGCCGCCAAGAACCTCCCGGGCGTCTCGCAGGACGACATCCGCTTCGTCATGATCGAGGGCACGGACCGCATCCTCCCCGAGCTCACACTCGAGATGGCCAACTACGCCCTCGCCGAGATGAAGAAGCGCGGCATCGAGTTCCACCTCTCGACCTTCCTCAGCTCGTGCGTCGACGGCCACGTCGTCACCTCGACGGGTGTCGAGTTCGACTCCGAGACCATCGTCTGGACCGCTGGCGTCAAGGCCAACCCGGTGCTCGGCACCTCGGACCTGCCGCTCGACAAGATGGGCCGCCTCATGGTCCTGCCGACCCTCCAGGTCGCGGACGAGGACGGCAACGTCGTCGAGGGTGCCTGGGGCGCCGGTGACTGCGCAGCGGTCCCCGACCTCTACAACCCGGGCAAGTTCTGCCCGCCGAACGCCCAGCACGCGATCCGTGAGGCGAAGGTCATGGCCGACAACCTCTTCCAGTCGCTGAAGTCGGGCCCGGTCACCGAGTACAAGCACAAGAACCTCGGCACCGTCGCCTCGCTCGGCCTGCACAAGGGTGTCGCGATCCTCTTCGGCTCGATCAAGCTCAAGGGCTTCCCGGCCTGGGTCATGCACCGCGCGTACCACGTCGCCGCGATGCCGACCGCGAGCCGCAAGATCCGCATCCTCACCAACTGGTTCGGGACGTACTTCCTGCGCCGCGAGGTCGTCTCCCTCGGCTCGATCCACGACCCGCGCGCCGAGTTCCGCGCGGTCTCCGTGCCGGCCAAGCCGAAGGAGGCTCCGGCCGAGGCCGCGAAGACCACGCCGATGGCTCCGACGGAGACCAACAACACCGAGGACGCGTCGAAGTCCTGACGACGCCTCACGGGGTGCTCTGCTGAGGCGGAGGGCCCGACCCCGACGGGGACGCACCGTGACGGTGCGTCCCCGTCGTCGTCTGCTGAGGCACGGCTCCGGTCTGCCTGCCCCCGTCGCAGCGCCCGGTGTTGTATCGTCCGACACCTGCCCTGCAGGTCGTGACCGGCCGGGCAGCGTGGCCCCCGTAGCCCAACTGGCAGAGGCAGCCGACTTAAAATCGGCACAGTCAGGGTTCGAACCCCTGCGGGGGCACCAGCTCGGCGCCGGACAGCCGAGCCACCCTCAGCCCAGCTTCCGCGTCGTCCCCCGGACGACGAGCGAGGTCGGCAGCGTGACGTAGGTGCTGTCGACGGGTGTGCCGTTCATCAGCGCGACGAGCAGCCGGGTCGCCGCGGCGCCCATCTCCTGGATCGGCTGGTGGACCGTGGTCAGGGGCGGGATGCCGCCCGTGGACTCAGGGATGTCGTCGAAGCCGACCACCGACAGGTCCCCGGGGACGTCGAGCCCGCGCTCGTGCGCGACCTTGATCGTCTCGAGAGCCGACAGGTCGTTCGCCGCGAAGATCGCCGTCGGCGGTGCCGGCAGCGTCAGCAGCTCGGTGGCCGCCGCGCGCGCCGACTCCTTCGAGTACTCACCGACGCGGACGAGGTCAGGGTCGACGACGAGCCCGGCCTCGGCCATGGCGTCGCGGAAGCCCTTCTCGCGCAGGGCCGACGACGCGAGGTCGGAGCGCCCGGCCACGAAGGCGATCCGGCGGTGCCCGAGGGCGACGAGGTGCTCGGTCGCGGCACGAGCCCCGGTGACGTTGTCCGAGTCGACGGTCGGCAGCCCGAGCGGTCCTGTGTGCGGGTCGATCGCGACGACGGGCACCGAGGTGCTCGCATCGCTCACCGTCGGGGTCACGAGCAGCGCGCCGTCGATGAGCGTCCCGCTGAGCCTGGACAGGTAGCGACGCTCCCATCCCTCGCGCCGGCTGCGCTGCGCGCCCGTGTAGGCGAGCAGCTCGTAGTCGGTCTCGGCGAGGGCCGAGGCGGCGCCCTTGAGGATCTCCGCGCTGAACGGCTCGAACTCGGCGACCAGCACGCCGATCACGTGCGTCTTGTGCGCCCGCATGCTGCGCGCGACGAGGCTGGACTCGTAGCCCAGCGTCTCGATCACCCCCTGGACGCGGACCTGGGTCGCTGCAGCGACGCCGTACCTCTCGTTGACGACCTTGGAGACCGTGGCGACGGAGACCCCTGCGGCCTCGGCGACGTCGACGATCGTGACCCGGCTCTTCATAGGCGGATCGTAGCCCCGATCACGGCCGTGCCGTGCCGACGGGCCTTGGCCGCAGGCGTCCGGGCCGGGGCCTGTACCCGCGCCAGCGACCGCGCCGGGCACGTCTGAGGCAGGTCGCTCATCCGACGACCCGCACGCTCACGAGCCGAGCGTCGGCCGGGGTGACCTCGTGCACGTCTCCCGTGACCGCGAGCCTGTGGCGTTCCGTCGCCGCGCCGGGGAGCTCGGCGGTGCCGGTCGCCCGGACGTTCGTGATGGCGCCCCCTGTCGAGTCCCCGGTGCTGGTCACCCGGCGTGAGGCGGCCGAGTGCGCTCCGAACCACACCTCGACGTCCCCAGGCTCGACCACACGGACCAGCCGCCGGTCGGAGAAGGCCAGGCGTGCTGTGGGTACCGTGAGCTCGAGCCGACGGGACTCTCCAGGCGCGAGGTCGGTCCGTGCGTAGCCGAGCAGCTGGACGAGCGGGCGGGCGACCGACCCGACGACGTCGTGCCCGTAGAGCTGCACGACGTCGACCCCGGCGACAGCCCCGGTGTTGGTCACGGTGACTGCTGCCGTGAACGCCTCGCCGGCCACGACCGAGGGGCTGACCTCGAGGTCTGTGTAGTCGAAGGTGGTGTACGAGAGCCCGAAGCCGAAGGGACGGACCGGTGTCGGGTCTGTCGACGTGACGTCGGAGGGCCCGCCGAGCCGCGGGTGCAGGTAGGAGTACGGCTGGGCCCCGGCGGCTCGCGGCATGGACACGGGCAGGCGACCGGAGGGGTTGACCAGGCCGACGAGGACGTCGGCCACGGCCAGTCCTCCACCCTCCCCGGGGAAGAAGGCCTGCACCACGGCGGACGGGCGCGGGCCCGCGGCGTCGAGACCATCGGTGCCGTCAGGTCCGTCGAGGGCCCAGCCGACGGCATAGGGACGACCTGTGAGCAGGACGAGGACGACGGGAGTGCCCGTGGCGAGCAGCGCGTCGACCAGCCGGCGCTGGACCCCCGGCAGCTCGAGCGACTCCGTGTCGTTGCCCTCGCCCACGGTCCCGCGGCCGAACAGACCGGCGTCGTCACCCACCACGACCACGGCGACGTCGGAGGACTCGACCGCGGAGACGGCCTCGGCGAAGCCCGACGTGTCGTCGCCCTCGGCCGAGCAGCCCTCCACGAAGCGCAGCTCGGGCGGCTCGACGCCACTCGCGTCGAAGGCCGCCGCCAGCCCCTCGAAGACCGTCGGGATGTCGAAGCCGAGCGGCAGCCCCGGGTGGTGGGCGAGCACGTGGTTGGCGAAGGAGTAGCACCCCATGAGGGCCTCTGCCCGGTGCGCGTTCGGTCCCACGACAGCGACCCGCGCCGGCGCGGCCCCGTCGCGGAGCAGCGGCAGCACACCGTCGTTGGACAGCAGCACGACCGACTCCTCGGCCAGGCGCCTGGCGACTTCCTGGTGCATGGGGGAGTCCAGGTCGACCTCCTCGGGCGGACCGTCGTCGAAGGCCGCGGGGTCGAGGAGACCGAGGTCGTCCTTCTGCGCCAGAGCCCGCAGCACGGCCCTGTCGACGAAGGCCTCGTCGAGCGAGCCGTCGCGCACCTTCGCCGCGAGCGGCTCGAGGTACGCGTCGCCGGTCGGCAGCTCGATGTCGATGCCGGCCTGGAGCGCGAGGGCCGCGGCCTCGCCCCGGTCTGCCGCGACGGCGTGCATGACCTCGAGGAAGGCGACAGCGAAGTAGTCGGCGACGACCACGCCGTCGAATCCCCAGCGCTCTCGCAGGATCTCGGTGAGGTAGGCGGGGGTCGACGCGACGGGGACCCCGTCGATGTCGGTGTAGGAGTTCATGACCGACCGGGCCCGGCCGTCGAGGACGGCCATCTCGAAGGGCGGGAGGAAGACGTCGGCGATCTCCCGAGGCCCTGCGCTCACGGGGGCGTGGTTGCGCCCGGCGGTCGAGGCCGAGTACCCGACGAAGTGCTTGAGGGTCGCGTGCACGCCGGAGTCCTGCAGGCCTCGGACGTAGGCCGTGCCTACGGTCCCCACGAGGTACGGGTCTTCGCCGATGCACTCGTCGACCCGCCCCCAGCGCGGGTCGCGCACGACGTCGAGGACCGGGGCCAGGCCCTGGTGGATCCCCAGCTGGCGCATCGAGGTGCCGATGAGGCGGGCCATCTCGTGGACGAGATCAGGGTCGAAGGACGCCCCCCAGGCCAGCGGCGTCGGGAAGGTCGCGGCCTTCCAGGCGGCCAGACCCGTCAGGCACTCCTCGTGGACGAGGGCGGGGATGCCGAGGCGGGTCTCCTTCTGGAGCCGCCGCTGCTCCGACCACAACCACCCCGCCCGCTCGACAGGGTCGACCGGGCGGGTGCCGTAGACCCGCGTGTAGTGCCCGAGCCCGTGCTCGGTGATCTCCGCGAGCCGCCCGGGGTCCTTCTGGCCCGAGGCCATCTCGGACTGCATCGGTGCGACGGTGCCGCTCTGGTCGAGCCAGTAGCCCACGAGCTGGGCGAGCTTCTCCTCGAGGGTCATCCGGGCGTGGAGCGCGCGGACCAGCTCGGAGACCTCGGGGAGCGTGGGGGAGGGGTCGGGCACGGTACTTCTCCTTGATCTGGGGACGTGCGGTGGGCGTCGAGGGCCTCAGCCCTTGACCGCTCCGGTGAGGCCGCCGACGATCCGGCGCTCGAACAGCGAGAAGAACACCAGCGCAGGGATCATCGACAGCGAGGTGAAGGCCAGGACCTTCGCCGTGTCGACGGAGTACTGCGAGGCGAAGGCCTGCACGCCCAGCGGCAGCGTGTAGGTGGACTCGTCGTTGAGGATGAACAGCGGGAGCATGTAGCTGTTCCAGCTGCCGATGAAGGCGAGGATCCCTGTCGTCACGACACCGGGGACCGAGAGCGGCACGACCATGCGGAAGAAGAAGCCGAGGCGGCTCGTCCCGTCGATCGCGGCGGCCTCCTCGAGCTCCTTGGGGATCGCCCGCAGGAAGGGCACGAGGATGATGATGGTCGTGGGCAGCGCGAAGGCGATCTGCGGCAGGATGATCCCCGCGAGGCTGTTCATGAGCCCGAGGTTCTTGATGAGGATGTACAGCGGCGTGATGGCCACGGTCATCGGGAACATGAGACCGGCGGCGAAGAGCGAGTACATCGCCCCGCGCCCCTTGAACGTGTACCGCGCGATGACGTAGCTGGCCATGACCCCCAGGACGACGACGCCGACTGTCGTGAAGATCGCGCTGATCGCCGAGTTGCCGACCTGCCGCCAGAAGATCGAGTTCGCCAGCACGTCGGCGTAGTTGCCGAGCTGCCACGGGCTCGGGAAGCCTGCGGGGTCCGTGGTGATCTGCGCGTTCGTCCTGAACCCGCCGAGGATGATGTAGAGCACCGGCGCGATGCAGACCGTCACGAAGACCAGTGCGATGAGGTAGGTGGTCGGGCTCGCGCTGTCGATCGACGAGTGCTTGCGGGGTCGCACGGGGGCGACGGACCGTCGGGCTGCGATGGTGGTCATCACTTCTTCCCTTCTGTGAGCGCACCCTCGGTGTCGCGGCGGAGCACGAAGCGCTGGTAGACGAGCGCGATGGCGAGCGAGATGAAGAAGAGAACGACCGCGACGGCGTTGCCGAAGCCGTAGTTCCCGGCCATGCGGCCGTTGGTGACCATGTAGGTGGCCATGGTCGACGTCCCTGCGGTCGACGCGACGTACTGGCCCCAGACGATGTAGACGAGGTCGAAGAGCTGGAGCGACCCGATGATCGACAAGAAGGCCCAGATGCGGATGGTCGGGCCGAGCAGCGGGAGGGTGATGTAGCGCTGGGTCTTCCAGTAGGTCGCGCCGTCGATCGCCGACGCCTCGAAGAGCTCGGTGGGGATGCTCTGCAGGCCGGCGAGGAAGAGGATCACGGCGAAGCCGACGTACTTCCAGGTGATGATCACCATGAGCGACCAGATGGCGACCTTGGGGTCGGACAACCAGTCGACGGTCCAGCCGGGCAGGCCCATCTTGACGAGCATGCCGTTGACGGCGCCGTTGGTCTGGAGCATGAGGCTCCAGCCGGTCCCGACGATCACCTCGGAGATGACGTAGGGCACGAAGATCAGCACCCGCACGAGCGAGCGTCCGCGCATGTTCTGGTTGAGCAGCAGCGCGAGCGCCACGGCAGCGGGGCCCTGGAGCACGAGCGACATCACGAGGATGAAGCCGTTGTGCATGAGCGCCTCGTGGAAGGCGCTGTCCTTGAAGATGATGAGGTAGTTGTCCAGACCGACGAAGTCTGTCGGGGCCCCGTAGCCCTTCCACCTGAAGAACCCGTAGTAGGCGGCCATCACCACGGGGAAGATGACGAAGGCCAGGAACATGAAGATGGCGGGGCCCGACAGGAGGAGGATCTCGAGCCGCTTGCGCCAGTCGGGACGTCGCCGCTGAGCGGGCCGGACGGTGGGGGACGAGGGACGCTCGTCCCCCACCGTCGCGATCGCGCCGGGCGAGGTCCTCGAAGTCAGGACGTCCTTGTCCGAGGATTCGCTCATGGTGGTCGACTACCCCTTGGCCGCTGCGTCGGCGACGGCCTGGACGATCCCTGCAGGGTCACCCTTGCCGGCGAGGAGGTCCACGACCCCGCTGTTGAGCGCGTTGCCGACGTTCTGGCCGAAGAGGGTGTCCATCCAGACCGTGACGTACGGTGCCTCGTTGTACGCGGTGAGGATCGACTGGAGCGCGGGCTCGCTCACGACGCCCTGGGCGTCCTTGCTGGCCGGGAGGGTGTGGAAGGCGTTGGCGTAGCCCTCCTGGTACTCCTTCTGCATGAAGAAGTTGAGGAAGTCTGTGCACGCGTCCGGGGCGTCCACGGAGCAGGAGAAGCCGTCGACACCGCCCATCATGGCGCCGGGGTCGCCGTCGCCGCCCTCGACGGCCGGGAACGGGAACCAGGCGAGGTCGGCGAGGGGCTTCTCGTCGGGCGTCAGGCTGGCGATGACCCCGGGGTTCCAGGCGCCCATGAGCTCCATGCCCGCGAGGTGGTTGGCGATGAGGCCCGCCGAGGAGCCAGCACCCTGCTGCGCCGTCGTGGTGAGGAACCCGTCGTTGAAGGGCTCGGTGTCGGCGAAGGCCTGGAGGTCTTCACCGGCGGCGAGCCAGCACGGGTCGTCGAAGCTCTTGGACTTGGCGGCGTCTTCGATGGTCTGCTGCGAGCACTCGCGCAGCGCGAAGAAGTAGTACCAGTGCGCGGCGGGCCACGCGTCCTTGCCGCCGAGGGCGACAGGTGAGATCCCCGCGGTCTTGAGCGCGCTCACCGCGGTGTCGAGCTCGTCCATGGTGGTCGGTGCTGCCGTGATGCCGGCCTGGTCGAAGAGGTCCTGGCTGTAGTAGACGCCTCCGGGGAGGATCGCCGTGGGCATGCCGTAGATCTTCCCGTCGACGCTGAAGGCGTTGAGTGCGGCGTCGCCGAGGGCGGCACGGGTGGTGTCGTCGATCGCGTCGGAGATGTCCTTGACCTGTCCGGCCTCGACCACGTCGGCGAGCTTGCCGCCGCCGCGCGCCATGAAGATGTCAGGGGCGTCACCGGAGTTGAGGGCGGTCTGGAGCTTGCCGTCCATGTCTTCGTTCTGGATCGCCTGGATCGAGATGGTCACGCCCGGGTTGGCGGCCTCGAAGTCGGCGACCGTGCTCTCCCAGTAGGCCTTGCCCTCGCCGGTGGTCGAGTTGTGCCAGAACGTCATGCTCGAGTCGTCGGACCCGGAACCGGAGTCGTCGCCTCCGCAGGCGCCGAGCGCTCCGGCACCCACAGCCATGGCCGCTGAGATCGCCAGGATCTTCCGTAGTTTCATGAGACTCATCCTCTTCGTTGAGCTGCACGGTGGACGGGGCCTCGCTCGAGGCCGACCGCTGGTGACCGCCGGGTGCGGTGTCCCGCGTCCTGGTCGGCCGTGCTCCCCGGTGGTGCCACAGGTGCAGCGGACAGTCGTCGTCTGCTGCTCGGTCGTCGTCGTCGAGACCTGTCGTGGTGCCCCTCAGGGGTGCGTGGGGATGAGTCTGGCAAGCGCGACTGCGTCATGTCAAACGTTATTGATAACGTTTTAGTAGTTGCCGCAGATCGATGGTGCTGACCTGTCGAGACACAGGTTGACGGCCCTCGGGGGAGGGGGCTGCTCAGCCGGGCCAGACTGGGCTGGGGCGGTTGTCGCGCGCTGCCGCGGTCGACGTGCGCACCCTCGCGGTCGACGAGCGCACCCCGGGCGTCAGACGTCCGGGTCGGTGGGCGAGGCCCCCGTGGGTCAGCAGGCGGTCCAGTGGTCGGGCTCGTCGAGGCGGGCCGGGAGCCGGGTGCTCGCGTCGCCGCGTGCGGAGCCCACCTGGGCCTGGGTGAGGAACAGCGTGGTCGAGAGGTCCGCCCCGCGCAGGTCTGCGTCGCGCAGGTCCGCACCGATGACGTCGGCCCAGCGCAGGTCCGCACCGCGCAGGTCCGCACCGATGAGGTAGGTGCCTCGCAGGTTCGCCCCGGCCAGCCGCGCACCGCGGAGCCTGGCCCCGAGGAGGTCGGCTCCTCGGTGGTCTCGGGGCTTCCCGGGTGCCTGGCCGCGCACCAGGGCGCTCGCCCTGAGCAGGACGGTGTTGACCCGCTGGCGCTCGGCGTCGACGTCGAGCGCCAGCAGCTCGGCAGGGGTCCTGCGGGTCAGCGACTGCGTGCGCGTGACCTCGGCGCGCAGGGCGGGGTGCTCGGGCTCGGCAGCCTCGTGGGACAGCGCGTCGGTGAGGTACCAGAGCAGCTCGTGGAGGTTCTTGACCACCGGGAACACCTCGAACATCTCCGCGGCAGGGGCACCGTCCCGCCAGGTCTTCCCGGCGTAGGTGCCCTGCACCACCTGCTGCCCGGCGCCGAAGCAGTCGTAGACCGTGCACCCGCGCATGCCCGAGCTGCGCAGCCGGGTGTGGATGCTGCAGCCGAAGCCCTCCGTGAGGTTGCCGCAGGGGTCGCCCGCTGCCTTGGTGAAGGCGAAGTCCGCCGACCGCGCGAAGGGCAGGGCGACGCAGCACAGGCCAGCACAGCGTGAGCAGTCGGCACGCAGAGCCTCGGCATCGCCTGAGGCGGCGGGGCGGGGGCCGACGCTCGTGCCGGTCTGGGCCAGCGGGAGGAGGGGGCGTGGACGATCAGCGGTCACGGGTGGGGGCTCCGACGGGGGATGTGGGGTCCCAGTCTTGCACCGCCCTCGTGCCAGGGTCTCCTTCTTCGTGCCTGCCTGCCTGCTGGCTGCGCGCCTGCCTGCTGGCTGCGCGCCTGCCTGTCAGCCCAGCCC
>NZ_JACBYE010000075.1 GCF_013415325.1 Sanguibacter inulinus
TCGCACCCCCGCGACCCGGTGCCCGCCGCTCGGCACTCGCCAGCGCTGATGCTGCCCCCGTCAGGTATGGGTGGTCGCAGCTTCCTGCGTGCCGAGCGCGAAGTTGTCCTGGAACACGCCCGTGGGGTCGTAGCGGTGCTTGACCTCCCGCAGCCTCGCGAGGGTCTCGGTCGGGTAGGCGTCGAGCAGGCGCTCGGGGCGCTGGTCCGTCTCGAAGTTCGTGTAGAGCCCCGAGAAGTGCTCGGCCATCGCGTCCCAGCGGGCGTCGAGCCTGTCGCGGCTCGCCCCGAAGGCCACCAGGCTGAAGCCGGCGTCGCGGTGCGCGTAGGCGGTCGCGTCGGCGGGGACGTCGGCCACGGCGCCACCGACAGACCTGATCTGGAAGAAATAGCTCTGCCCGCTCCGGACGAGCGCCGCGGCGGCTCGGGCGAGCTCGGGCGTGATGTGGTCGGCCAGCGCAGAGCGCGTGACAGGTTCGCCCTGTCCCTGGTGGGGCCCGGGTGCCGGGAGCGCCACCACCTGGTCGTAGGTGGTGAGCCGGACTGACTGCTGCAGCAGCGGGGCGATCCGGGCGAGCGGTTCGAGCCTGTCGACGATGACCTCGGGGTCGGGGGACCCGACGACGGCCATGATCTGCGCGAGCGGCGGCTGCCCGGGTTGCGGGCGCCCCATCACCAGGAAGGCCGTGAGGTCGCGCGGCGACGCCTCGACGACAGCCCCGTAGGCCTCGAGGACCTCGGCGGTGTCCGTCGCGTCGAAGACCAGCTGCGCGAAGCCGATCTCGCCGACCTCGTCGGCCTCGAGCTCGAAGGACGTGACGATGCCGACGCTGTGCCCGGCGCCCCGGACGGCCCAGAAGAGGTCGGTGTTCTCGGTGTCGCTCGCGCGGACCACCCGGCCGTCGGCCAGCACCATCTCGACGGCGCGGACGTGGTCGATGGTGAGCCCGTGCTCCCGGACGAGGTAGCCGATGCCCCCCGAGGTCGCGAGACCGCCGACACCCACACCGCCGTAGTCGCCTGAGCTGATGGCCCAGCCGAGCGGCGCGAGCTCGCGCGCGACGGCACCCCAGCGGGCTCCCGGGCCCAGCCGCACCCGGCGGCTCTCGTGGTCGAGGACCTCGATCTGGTCGAGGCGCCCGAGGTCGATCACGATGCCACCACGGTTGGTGGACCGTCCGCTGATGCCGTGCCCGCCGCTGCGGACAGCGAGCGGGACGTCGTGCGACCGCGCGAAGGCCAGGGCGTCGACGACCTCAGGGACCGTGCGGGGGCGCAGCACGAGACCTGGTGACCCACCCCGCATGTAGGTAGAGCGCACGTCGCCGTAGCCGGCGTCACCGGGCTCGACAGCGATCTCGACGAGCGTCGCCGGGAGGTCGTCGTACCGGATGCCCGGGTGGCGCTGGGCACGCGTGCGGCTGGGCCTGACGAGGCCGGGCACCACGCCAGACTCTGACCGCGTGGCGTCGACGGCCCCGCGCAGCGCCGGGGCGACGGTCTGGGCCGCGTGCGACACGACTGCCGGGTCGTCGGTCTCGACGAGGAGCGTCGAGAACCCGAGGCCGACGACCAGGTCGCGCAGGGCCGGGACGGTGTCTGCCGCACCGTCGTCCTCGGGTCTGGTCCATCCTGGGTGCCCAGCAGCGGCTGCGGCGGGCAGCACGATCCGTCGGCGGACCTCGCGCGGGTCACGGCCTGCAGCCAGCGCGGCGCGGTCGACCACAGCGGACGCGGCAGCGAGGTCGGACGGGGAGATCTCGTCCCAGCGCACGCTCCACCCGTCGCCTGTGCGCCCCGCGACCTCGAGGGCTGCCGTCGACGCGCCAGCGACCCAGACCGTGACCGCGTGCGCCGGGGCGGGCCCACGTGGCGTACCGGGCACGACGTGGTGCTCGCCGCTGTAGGTGAGCGGGCCGTCGGCCCCTGTCGCCCACATGCCCCGGACCACGTCGACGGTCTCCTCGAGCACTGTGGCGTCCTCGTCGTGCGAGGTCAGGGTGAGGTCGACGCGGCCACCCGACAGCAGGTCGAGGCTCGCCGTCGCGCGGCCGAGGACCGTCGCAGGGCCCGTCGTCGCGTCGATCCCGGCAGGGGAGACGGACACACGACTGGTCACCCCGGCCACCCACGCGAGTGCCGTCCAGCCGTCGAGCCCGCCGTCCTGGGATGCGGGGGTGACGACGACATCGAACCCGGCCTCCTCCGCGAGCAGGGCGAGCGTGAGGTCGGGCTCGCCGGGCCCGGCAGGGATCTGCAGGCCGAGGGTCAGCGGGTGTGCGTAGTCCATGGTCTTCTCTCGTGCGGTGCGGTGCGGTGCGGGCGGTGCGTGCGTGCTTGCGAGGGCTGCGGTGCGGTCGAGGCGACGGTGTGGGCGAGGGGAGCGGGACGGTCGACGACGCTCACGTGCTCGTCGGCGTCCGGCCCCTACCTGGCGTCGCCCGGACGCTCAGGCCGCCTGGGTTCCGGGCTCGACCCACGCTCTGCGGCGACG
Organism: Sanguibacter inulinus; assembly: GCF_013415325.1. Lineage (GTDB taxonomy): Bacteria > Actinomycetota > Actinomycetes > Actinomycetales > Cellulomonadaceae > Sanguibacter > Sanguibacter inulinus. The sequence goes on from NZ_JACBYE010000075.1 coordinate 2,494, forward strand.
ATCTCCCGCAGCGCGGGTGCGATCTCCTCACCGAGGACGGCGATCGCCCGCGGGTCGTCCCCGCCGAGGACGTAGCCGCTGAACCCGTGCTCGAGGGTGAGCGTCGCGAGCTGCTCGACCCACTGCTCGGGAGGCCCGACGAGCATCTGCTCGCTCGGTGCCGAGGTGAGTCGACCGGTGATGTTGAGCAGCCGCCGCACGTCGCCGGGCTGGCGGCCAGCGGCGCTCGCGGCCCCGTCGATGATCTCGTTCGCGTCGACGAGGTCCTGGATGCTCTTCATGTAGGCGAGCGACGGCAGCCAGCCGTCTGCTGCCCGCCCGGTGAGCCGCAGGATGCGCGGCTTGTACGCGCCGAGCCAGATCCCCATGTCGTGAGCGGGCGCGGGCCCGCGCTTGGCCCCGTCGACCCTGTGGTGCGTGCCGTCGACGCGCAGGCGTGAGTGGTCGCCGGTGTCCCAGATCCCGCGGATGATCTCGATGGCCTCACCGAGCGCCGTGATGCTCTCGCCGGGAGTCAGGCGCTCTCCGCCCATCGCGACGATCGCGTCCCAGAACGCACCCGCGCCGAGCCCGAGCTCGATGCGTCCGCCGCTGAGGATGTCGAGGCTCGCGGCCGCCCGGGCGACGACGGCCGGTGGTCGCAGCGGCAGGTTGAGCACGTTGGCCGTGAGCCGGATCGTCGAGGTGCGGGCCGCGAGGAAGGACAGCAGCGTCCAGGTGTCGAAGAACCCCGGCTGGTACGGGTGGTCCTGGAAGGTCGCGAGGTCGAGCCCTGCTGCCTCGGACGCGGAGGTGAGAGCGAGGACCTGCTCAGGGTCGGCGTTGGTGGGCGTGATGAACGACCCGAAGAGCAGGTCGTGGCCGTAGTCCGTCATGGGTCCTCGCTGTCGCACCGGAAGTAATCGTCTGACACACAGACGATATGCTCTTCAGATGAGTTGAGCAAGAGAGCATGTGGCTCGTAGGATCGCGTCATGGACACCGCACCCGTCGACACCACGGACCGCAGCCTCGGCTGGCCGCTCGGTGTGCTGCTCCGCGGCTACGAGGCCGTCGTGGGAACCGAGCTCGACGGTCTGCCGCACCGCCACCGCGGCTACCAGGTGATGCAGGAGGTCGTCCACGGTGAGCAGCCCAGCCAGCTGGCGCTCGCGGTCCACCTCGGCATCGACCGCACGGTCATGACCTACCTCATCGACGACCTCGTCGCCGAAGGTCTGGTCGAGCGCCAGCCCAACCCTGCCGACCGCCGCCAGCGCAAGATCGTCGCGACACCGCTGGGGCTGACCCGCCTCGCCGAGACCTGCACGCGCGTCGCTGCGGCCGAAGAGCGCGTGCTCGGCGCCCTCGACCCTGGCGAGCAGGCCGCCTTCCGCGAGATGCTCCTGCGCGTCGCAGGCTCGGTGCGAGACGTCGACGGCACGACCGACCCCTGCGCCGTCGCCGCAGCGACCCTCGACGCACAACCAGTCCCTGGCCGGGGCGACAGGGGCTGACGGGGGCACGGATGTCCGGCCTGGCGAGGATCGCGTCACCGGTCAGGGCCTGGTGCGTGCCGCCTTGCTCAGTGCATGCCTGGCTGTGGCATCAGTCTGACCGCCGTGGCCTCAGGATGACCCGTCGGTGCGGCGACCTGCCATCTCGTACCGAGCGCCATGCTCCCGCAGGTATTCCCGGAGGTAAGGGACGGCAAAGTCGACGAACCCGTGCCGAGTGGGTACGACGACGCCCGCCGCGATGAGTCGGGCGCGGTAGGTGGACGCGTAGTACGGGGTCACGCCCAGCCGACGTGCTATCTCGCCTGTCGAGGACTCAGCCTCGTCGTGGGCCATCGCGAGGAGGTATGTACGGTCCACACCAGAGAGGTCCGCGAGCGCGGTCTCGTGGACCAGCGCACCCAGTCGCTTCTGGGCGGCTGGCACGCCGGCTCGGGCCGCGGCAAGGGTGATCCTGTCTCCGGTCGCCTTTCTCCAGACGTGGTAGCCGACGAGCTGGATCATGAAGGGGTACCCGCCCGTCGCCGAGGCTGCCTCGGCCAGTGCGTCGTCGTCGATCGTGCGTCCGTTCGCGATGACGGTCTCGCGCAGGGCGTCTGCGACGTGATCGAGCGGGACGTCATCCAGGTGAAAGCGGGTGGCTCGGCGGAGGAATGTGAGGACATCGTCGTTGAGCAGGTCCGAGACGGACGAAGGGAGCCCCGCCATGGCTAGGGCGATGGTCCGTTCCTCGCGGACCAGGTGCTGGACCGTGGCGGCAAGGTCGCGCAGGTCGTCTCGGGCGGCCGAGTGCACCTCGTCAACCGTGATCAGCAGACCTGACCCTCGGGCCTCGAGAGGATCGAGCAGCCTACCGAGGTCGTACCTCCAGTCGACGACCGTCGAGGGCGGCGCTGACACCGTGATCCCGCCGCCGACAACGGGCAGGGTGAGGCCGGTGATCGAGCGGCGGGGGGTGGCCGAGGGGTCGACGTCTTCGAGCGCCCGTGTCGTGGCATGGCTCAGGCGCATCACCATCCCCGGTGTGGCGGTCTCCGAGAGGGTGACCCACCCTTGGCGCAGAGCCGCATCCCCGGCCTCGGTGAGCATGACCGTCTTGCCGATCCCGCGAGGTCCGGTGAAGAGGCTCAGCAACCCGGGCGCTCCCGGTCCGTCTTCCAGGGACTCTGTGAGCTCTTCCACGATGTCGTGCCGTCCGACGAGCTGGGGTGGCGTTGCGCCAGCTGTCGGCCGGAAGGGATTGCGAGCCACGGTTTGCACTCCTTGGTAAGTTTTGTAAATCCACCATAAGGCCCCTCGGAGGACTTGCAAAGGCTTCCAAAGGCGAGAGCAGCCTGCTGGGGGCCGTCCTCAGGCGCGCTACCCGGTCTGCGAGCACCCGGAGACGAACTCGTCGGACACGAGCCCCACAGCGTGAGCCGCGCAGAGCCCCCTCAGCCCACCCCCGACAGCGTCAGCGCCAGCAGCGCCACGTTGAGCGCGACGATCGCCAGCGCCACGCCCCAGGCCGCGACGCGGGTCGCCGTCCCGTTCCGGTGCTCGCCCATGAGTGCCCGGTCGCTCGTGACCCGCACCAGCGGGACCAGCGCGAAGGGGATGCCGAAGCTCAGGACCACCTGGCTGAGCACGAGCAACCAGGTCGGCGAGAGGTCCGTCGCGAGGAGGGCGAGCGCGGGGACCAGCGTGACCAGGCGCCGGGTGAGCAGCGGGACCCGGACCTTGAGCAGCCCCTGCATGATCTCGGCGCCGGCGTAGGAGCCGACCGACGTCGACGCGAGCCCCGACACGAGCAGCGCGACCGCGAAGGCGATGCCGACCACGGGCCCCAGGGCGTCCTCGATCGCGGCATGCGCGCCCTCGATCGAGTCGACGCCGGTCCGCCCGGCGAGCGTCGACGCGGCGAGCAGCAGCATCGCGAGGTTCACCGTCCCGGCGAGCAGGAGCGCGAGGGCCACGTCCCAGCGGGTCGCGACGAGCAGGCGGCGCAGCCCGGCGGGGGAGTGGCCGCTGCCGTGGCGGTCGCGGGCGAGGGAGGAGTGCAGGTAGATCGCGTGCGGCATGACTGTCGCGCCGAGCATCGAGGCGGCGATGAGGACCGACGACGTCCCCTCGAAGCGCGGCACGAGCCCGCCGAGGGTGCCGGTGAGCGACGGCGGTGCGACGACGAGCCCGAGGCAGAACCCGACGGCGAGGATCGCGAGCATCGAGGTGATGACGGTCTCGAAGGTGCGCTGCCCGCGGCGCTGCTGGACGGTCAGGACGAGCATGGAGATCACACCCGTGACGGCCCCGCCGAGCAGGAGCGGCAGCCCGAACAGCAGGTGCAGGGCGATCGCACCCCCGATGATCTCCGCGAGGTCTGTCGCGGCCGCGACGAGCTCGGCCTGCCCCCAGTACGCCAGCCTGGCCCGGCGCCCCATCCGCTCGGCGAGCACCTCGGGCAGGGACCTGCCGGTGACGAGCCCGAGCTTGGCGGACAGGTACTGCACGAGGACGGCCATCGCGTTCGCGACGACGATCACCCAGACGAGCAGATAGCCGAGCTGCGCACCGGCCGAGACGTTGGCCGCGACGTTCCCGGGGTCGACGTAGGCGATCGCGGCGACGAAGGCCGGGCCGAGCAGGCGCAGGATCGAGGGCCGCCGCCCTGACCCGCTGCCGGGTGGACGCGGAGGGGTGCCGACCGCGGTCGTGCCGCTGTCCTGCATGGAGACCCTCCTGGTTTCGTCGGTGCGAACTCAGAGTGCTCCCATGGTCGAACTCTTGCAAGACGAGCCTGGTGGACGAGCCTGCCCGAGCAGTGCCCCGAGGGCGTCTGTGCAGGTGAGAGCGCCCCGCGCAGGTCGCAGACCAGCCCGCCGACCGGGACCTTCGCCGCGGGTCGCGACCTGGGGTGCCGTACCATCTCTGGTTGACGCGAAGGATGGTCTGATGCAGAAGGTTCCTACCGTCTACGACGTCGCCGAGCTGGCCGGGGTGTCCATCGCCACGGTGTCTCGCGTCCTGCGCAAGCCGCACGAGGTCGCAGACGCCACCCGTGACCGGGTGAACGCGGCCGTCCTGGACCTCGGGTACGTGCCGAGCGGCAGCGCGCGCAGCCTCGCTGCCCGCCGCTCGGGCGCGATCGGCCTGTGCCTGCCCGACTTCGACGGGATCGACGAGGTGTCGGGTCTGGCCCCCGTGGAGTTCTCCGACGGCCGGGTGTCCACGGTCCTCGACCTGCCCGAGGACGTCGAGCTCGGCGACCACCTCTACATCTCCGAGGTCATGCTCGGCACCGAGATCGAGGCCTGGCAGCACGGCATGGCCGTGACCATCGCCGTGGCCCGCGGCTCCCGCGGGTCAGAGATCTTCGACAACCTCGCCGGCCGGGTCGACGGGATCGTCACGCTCGCCCGCACCATCCCGGACAAGCAGCTCGCGCACATCGCGCGGCGCGTGCCTGTCGTGGTCCTCGCCGGGCCGCGGTCCGACGACGAGTACGACCACATCACGACAGACAACGCCGAGGGCATGCGCGTGATGACCTCTCACGTGCTCGAGGCGCACGGCGTGACCGACCTCGCCTTCGTCGGTGGACCTGCCGACTCCCCGGACGACGACGCGCGCTTCCGGGGTTTCTGCCAGGCGCTGCGAGCAGCAGGGCTGACCGCGCCCGCGACCCCTGTCGCCCGGGGTGACTTCACGCGGGCCCAGGGCCGGTCGATCGGCCGCCGTCTCCTCGCGGAGGGACGTGTGCCGCGCGCCCTGGTGTGCTCGAACGACCAGACGGCGCTCGGCGTCCTCGACGCGCTCACCTCGGCCGGGCGCCGGGTCCCCGAGGACGTCATCGTCACGGGCTTCGACGGGATCGACGCCTCGGAGGTCTCACGGCCGCGGCTGACGACCGTCTACCAGCCGATGCGCGACCTCGGTCGGGCGGCTGTCGACACCCTCCTGCACAGGCTCCGCGACTCGCAGATCCCGCCGCAGACCCGCACGCTGCCCGTCAGGGTGCTGCTGCGCGGCAGCTGCGGCTGCCTGCCGCCCGAGTCTGTCTGACCGACAGGACATGACCTTCGGCCCAGGTCCGGGCTCGGGCGTTGGTGTACTGCTGTGCCCGTCTTCGCACATCTCACCCGCCCACGCATCTGGGACGCGCGTCCAGGGTTTGCACAGCGCGATGTATGCGCATACATTGCTCAGGACAGCATTGATCACCGACGCGAGCCGCACAGCTGCGCACCGCCCGGTCGACGTGACGAAGAAGACACGAAGGAGAAGACAGCCATGACCGATGGCACCCGTCGGACGCGCAAGCGCCTGACCTCCGCGCTCGGGCTGGGCCTCGTAGCGGCCCTCGCCCTCAGCGCCTGTGCGGCCCCTGAGTCCAGCAGCAACGGCACGGCGAACTCGAGCTCGCTCATGCTCGCTGCCGACAACGGCTCACCGACGTTCACGCGCAACTTCAACCCGTTCGTGATCGAGAAGCGCAACATGTCGCTCATCATCAACGAGCCCCTCATGGTCGTGAACGCGCTCGACGGCAAGTCGACCAACTTCCTCCAGTCCGACTTCACCCAGCCTGACGCGAAGACGATCGTCTCGACCGTCCGCGAGGGCGTGAAGTGGAGCGACGGCGAGGACTTCACCGCCGACGACGTCGTGTTCACCTACACGATGCTCAAGGACTTCCCGGCCCTCGACACGACCGGCATCTGGTCGCGCGTCGAGTCCGTCACCGCCGAGGGTCAGGACGTCACGTTCACCCTCAAGGCCGAGGACTCCTCCGCGCCGATCATCGTGCTCGCCGTGCCGATCGTCCCCGAGCACGTCTGGGCCGACCAGGCCGACCCGGTCACCTTCACCAACGAGAACCCCGTGGGCACAGGCCCTTACGTGCTGGGCGACTTCAACGCCAACCAGTACAAGATGGAGAAGAACGAGGACTACTGGCAGGCCGACAAGGTCGCCGCCGAAGAGCTCGTCCTCCCCGCCGCGAACTCGCAGCTCGACGTCGTCAACAACGGCTACGACTGGGCCTACGCCTTCATGTCCGACGTGGAGAACACCTGGGTCGCAGCCGACGAGGGCAACCAGTACTGGTTCCCCGCCGGTGGCACCGTCGGCATCGCGCCGAACCTCACCAAGGCGCCTTACAACGACGTCAACTTCCGTCGGGGCATGTCGCTCGCTCTCGAGCGCGGCATCATCGCCGAGAACGCCTCCGAGGGCACCGTCGGTGCCGCGGGCCAGCAGGGTCTGCTGCTCCCGACGCAGGAGGAGTGGCTCACCGACGCCATCCCCGACGAGGGCATGGTCACCCAGGACACCGGTGCCGCCGAGGCAGCCTTCGCCGAGGCCGGCTACACCAAGCAGGGTGACAAGCTCGTCGACGCGCAGGGCAACCAGGCGACGATGACCATCACCACGCCGAACGGCTGGACCGACTGGCTCCGCGCAGTCCAGGAGATCCAGAAGCAGTACACCGCCATCGGCATCGACGTGAAGGTCAACCAGCCGCAGCCGGCCGCGTACTTCAAGGCAGTCCAGGACGGCGACTTCGACGTCGCGATGACGTCCTTCGGTGGCAACGGCTCGGTCTACCAGGGCTACTACAACCTCCTGAGCTCGGACTTCAACCGTCCGCTCGGAGAGACCGCTCCCTCGAACTACCAGCGGTACTCCAACCCTGAGGTCGACGCTCTCCTCACCGAGTTCCGCACGACCGTCGATGAGGCTCGCCAGAAGGAGATCGCCGGCGAGCTCCAGGAGGTCATGTACAACGACGTCCCGATCGTCTCGGTCTACTACGCAGGCCTCTGGGGCCTCTTCTCCGACAAGAGCTTCACCGGATGGCCCAGCGCGGAGAACCCGTACATGACCCCGACGCCCTACGCGGCATCGGCGCTCGTCATCCTCACCACCATCAAGAAGGCTGACGGCTGAGAGGCCTAGCCCCTCGAGACCGCTGACGTCCTGGTCTCTGCACGACGTCAGCGGTCTCACCTCTAGACCGCTCATGGCTGAGCGAGGTGCGACGCACCCCCGGAGCACCTCGCTCAGCCCGTGCTGTACCCGCAACCTCCCGACGAAGGCGAGCACCCCGTGTGGTATCTCCTGCGCAAGCTTGGCTTGCTGCTCCTCACTGCGTGGGCCGCGATCACGCTGAACTTCCTGCTGCCGCGCCTCATGCCCGGCACCCCGGCTGACGCGGCCATCGCGAAGCTGGCGCAGAACGGCCCCGTGGACCCCGCGACCCGAGCAGCCATCGAGGCTCAGCTCGGCGTCCCGACCGGCGACGCCTGGTCGCAGTACATCCAGTACCTCGGCAACGTGTTCCGCCTCGACTTCGGGGTCTCGTACACGTTCTTCCCGCAGAACGTCTCGACGCTCATCATGAACGCGCTCCCCTGGACGCTCGTCATGGTCGGCCTCGTGACCATCATCGCCTTCATCGTCGGGACCCTGCTCGGTGTCCTCGCCGCCTGGAAGCGTGGGACGTGGCTCGACACCCTCCCCACCCTCGGTGGCACCTTCACCTCGGCGTTCCCGTACTTCTGGACCGCCCTGCTGCTCGTCTTCTTCCTCGGGTACCAGCTCAAGTGGTTCCCGACGTCGGGCGCCTACGGCCGCGAGTCGACGCCGAACCTCAGCCTCGCCTTCATCAACGACGCGATCGGTCACGCGTGGCTCCCCGCCCTGACGATCCTCATCACCTCTCTGGGTGGCTGGATCCTCGGGATGCGCAACAACATGATCAACACCCTCGGTGACGACTACGTGACCTTCGCCGAGGCGAACGGCCTGCGCAGCCGCACCGTCGCGATCAAGTACGCGGCCCGCAACGCGATCCTCCCGAACCTCACGGGCTTCGGCCTGGCGCTCGGTGGTGTGGTCGGCGGTTCGCTGCTCGTGGAGCAGGTGTTCAACTACCCCGGTGTCGGCTACCTGCTGTTCAACGCGGTCACGAACCAGGACTTCCCGCTCATGCAGGCGCTGTTCCTCATGATCACGATCAGCGTGCTGCTCGCGAACTTCCTGGTTGACATCTTGTACGGACTCTTGGATCCGAGGACCCGCCGATGACTGTTGCAGCGAACCTCCCGGAGCCCACGGGCTCGACACCTCCTCACGAGCTGGAGCGTGACAGCACCGTCGCGCCCACCCCGCACGGACCGGCCTCGCCTCTCAAGGTCCTGTCCCGCGGCGCCTCGACCATCTGGAGCAACAAGAAGGCCCGCATCGGCGTGGTCCTGCTGCTGCTCTTCGTCCTCATGGCGATCTTCGCGCCGCTCATCGCGCCCTACGGTGCGAGCGAGAACGGCTTCGGCCGCAACCAGGGCCCCTCGGGCAGCCACTGGTTCGGTACGACAGCCGCCGGTGAGGACGTCTTCTCGCAGGTCGTCTTCGGAGCCCGGATCTCGGTGCTCGTCGGTTTCATCGCCGGATTCCTCTCGACCCTCATCGCCGTCGTGGTGGGGCTCTCCTGGGGCTACATCCGCGGACCGCTCGCCGACGTCATCAATTTCGTCGTCAACCTCGTGCTGGTCATCCCGGGCCTGCCGCTCATGATCGTCATCGCTGCGTACCTGCAGAACGGCGGCATGACGATGATCATCTTCGTGGTGGTCCTCACCGGCTGGGCCTATGGTGCCCGCGTGCTGCGGTCCCAGACCCAGTCGATCCGTGGACGCGACTTCATCACCGCGGCGCAGTTCTCCGGTGACGGTGCGGCTCGCATCGTCTTCCGCGAGATCCTCCCGAACATGACGTCGCTCATCACCGGCAGCTTCTTCGGCGCGGCCACGTCGGCGATCCTCGCCGAGTCGGGCCTGTCGTTCCTCGGCATCGGCGACACGACGACTGTCAGCTGGGGCTCCATGCTCTTCTGGGCGTCGAACTCCAACGCGCTGCTCACCGGCCAGTGGGTGCTGCTCTTCGCACCCGGTCTGTGCATCGCGCTGCTCGCCACGTCGCTCACCCTCATCAACTTCGGGGTGGACGGACTGTCCAACCCCCGCCTACGGGAAGGATCGGGACGATGAGCCTCCTCGAGGTCCAGGACCTGTCGGTCGTCTACGAACCGCGCGGCGCAGAGCCGACCTACGCGGTCAAGAACGCGAGCTTCTCCCTCGAGCGCGGCGAGTTCGTCGGCCTCGTGGGGGAGTCGGGGTCGGGCAAGTCGACCCTCGGCTTCGCGGTCACCCGCCTCGCCAAGGCACCCGCGCGCATCTCCGAGGGCAAGATCCTCTTCGACGGCCGCGACATCGCCGGCATGGCCGAGGAAGAGCTGCGCACGCAGCGCCAGGGCGGCTTCGCGATGGTGCTCCAGTCGGGCATGAACGCGCTCAACCCCGTGCGCTCGATCCGCAAGCACTTCGGCGACATCTTCGCGGCCCACGGGCACGTCCCCAAGGCCAAGCGCCTGCAGCGTGCCTACGAGCTCGTCGAGAAGGTCGAGCTCCCGCGCACGGTCCTCGACCGCTTCCCCGGTGAGCTCTCGGGCGGCATGCGCCAGCGTGTCTCGATCGCGCTCGCACTGTCCCTCGAGCCGCAGCTCATGGTCTTCGACGAGCCGACCACGGCCCTCGACGTCCTCGTGCAGCACGCGGTCATGGGCACCATCCGTGACCTGCAGAAGACCGAGAACTTCACGGCGCTGCTCATCAGCCACGACCTCGGCATCGTCCTCGAGTCGACGTCGCGCGTCATGGTGATGAGCGAGGGCGTGATCGTCGAGGACGGCACCTCCCAGCAGATCCTGCAGGCGCCGAAGCACGAGTACACGCAGATGCTGCTCAGCCACTACGCCGACCCGCGCGCCGAGGTCGTCGAGGTCCCGGGCCTCGTCGTCCGTGGTGGGTCGATCGAGACCACCGGCACGAGCAGCGTCGCCGCAGCGCACGGTGCGACCCCGGCCCACGGTGCCACCGAGGGTGGTGCCGCCGCGCCGACAGCCGGCGGAGCCTCGGGCTCGCGTCGTCGTGCCGGTCGCGTGGCCGACAAGGCCGTCGTGGTCTCCGACGTGTCGAAGGTCTACCCGCCGCCGCGTCGCGGTCAGGACCCCGTCACCGCGGTGGACCACGTGTCCTTCACCCTCGAGCCCGGTCAGTCCATGGCCCTCGTGGGTGCGAGCGGCTCGGGCAAGTCGACCCTCGCCAAGCTCATCACGGGCGTCGAGCGTCCGACCTCGGGCGAGGTGCACTTCGGTGACGCCCGTGTCGACAAGCTGCGCCGCGGCGGTCTGAAGAACCTGCGCCGCGAGGTGCAGATGGTGTTCCAGGACCCCTACTCGGCGCTCAACCCGCTGCACTCGGTCGAGTACACGCTCATGCGCCCCGTCGTGAACTACACGGGTCTCAAGGGGACCGCAGCACGCACCCGCGTGCTCGAGCTCCTCGAGACCGTGGGTCTGACGCCCGTCGAGCAGTTCGCGGCGAAGCTCCCGCACCAGCTCTCGGGCGGCCAGCGTCAGCGTGTGGTCATCGCCCGCGCGCTGGCCTGCGACCCGCAGGTGATCATCGCCGACGAGCCCGTCTCCATGCTCGACGTGTCGCTGCGTGCCGGGGTGCTCGCGCTCCTCGACGACCTCCGTGCCACCTTCGGGGTCTCGATGCTGTACATCACGCACGACCTGCTCTCCGCGCGTCTGGTGACCGACCAGATCATGGTGCTCAACTCTGGCCGCGTGGTCGAGTCGGGCAACACCGCCCAGGTCCTCAGGTTCCCCGAGGACAGCTACACGATGGAGCTGCTGGACGCGATCCCGCAGCCCGCCCGGGCCGGCGAAGGACGCTGACCTCGTGACCGGGGCCGCGCGACGGGTGATCTCCTCCCCGCGCCGGCCCCGGCAGGCCGCAGC
>NZ_JACBYE010000076.1 GCF_013415325.1 Sanguibacter inulinus
AGGGACAGGCCCGTCCTCTCGTGCTCGTCTACGACCGGCCGGCGACGCGCTGGACCGAGGCGCTGCCCGTCGGCAACGGGCGGCTGGGGGCGATGTGCTTCGGCGGGACCACGAGCGACCGGGTCCAGGTCAACGACGACACCTGCTGGTCGGGGTCACCTGCGACCGTCGCGGGGCGGAGCCTGATCGCGGCGGGGGAGGGACCGCGGATCCTCGACGACGCGCGCGCCGCACTCGCATCGGGTGACGTCCGGGCTGCGGAGCGTGCCGTCCAGAGGCTCCAGCACGGGCACTCGCAGGCGTACCAGCCTCTGGTCGACCTGATCGTGCAGGAGGTGGGGCCGGGGGAGGAGGTGCGACCTGCTGAGGACTCGCACCCTGCTGGCGAAGCACACCTCGCTGGCGAGGTGCACCCTGGCGACGAGGTGCACCGAGCCGACGAGGCCGCGACGCCCCCGGGGTACGCGCGGTCCCTCGACCTGCGGGCTGCGGTGGCCAGCCACACCTGGTCGAGCGCAGGTGCGACGATCGTCCAGGAGACGTGGTCCAGCGCGCCGCACCAGGTCCTCGTCGTCGACAGGCGGGCCACCGACGGGTGCCTGCCGGCCCTGCGTGTCTCGCTCGTCTCCCCGCACCCCACCCTCGACGTCCAGGGCACGCCGACGGGTCTCGCCGCCACCGTCCGCATGCCCTCGGAGGTCGTCCCCGACCACGAGCCTGCCGACGAGCACGTGCACTACGACCCGACCCCGGGCGCAGCGGTGACCGCAGCGGTCCACGTCGCGATCCACACCGACGGGATCGTCGGCGACGGCGGACCCTCGGCGACGGCCGACGCCGTCGAGGTCGTCGGTGCCACCTACCTCACCCTCGTGCTCGGGACCGAGACAGACTTCGTCGACGCGGCCACCGCGCCGCACGGCGACCTCGACGCCCTCCGGGCTGCTGTCGCCCGACGGACCTCGGCGGTCGTCGACCAGATCGTCACGGACGGTCTCCCCGCGCTGCGCGCCGCCCACGTCGCCGACCACGCAGCCCTCTTCGGCCGGGTGGAGCTCGACCTCGGGCCCGACCCCGAGGACACCGCGACGACCCCGGAGCGGCTCGCCCGGCACGCTGGTGGCGCTCCCGACCCGGCGCTCGCGGCCCTCCAGGCGCAGTACGGGCGCTATCTGATGATCGCCGGTTCGAGGCCAGGCACGCGCCCGCTGACCCTCCAGGGGATCTGGAACGAGTCCGTGGTCCCGCCGTGGAGCAGCAACTACACGACCAACATCAACACCGAGATGAACTACTGGCCCACCGGCGCGGGCGCCCTCGACGAGTGCTACGAACCGCTCACCAGCTGGCTGGGCGACCTTGCGGTGACCGGGCGAGCCACGGCGCGCGACCTCTACGGTCTCCCCGGGTGGGCCGCGCACCACAACTCGGACGTCTGGGGATTCTCGCTCCCCGCGGGCGACGGCGACTCTGACCCGTCGTGGACGGCGTGGCCGCTCGGTGGCGTGTGGCTCGCCACCCACCTGTGGGACCGCTACGACTGGTCGCGTGACCTCGGGTTCCTGGCCGACGCCTGGCCGCTGCTCCGCGGGGCTGCCGACTTCGCCCTCGCGTGGCTCGTGGAGCAGCCCGACGGGACCCTCGGTACCTCACCGGCGACCTCGCCGGAGAACCGCTTCGTGGCGCCCGACGGGCAGCCCGCCGCAGTGGGCGTCTCGACCACCTCCGACCAGGCGATGATCCGCGAGCTCCTCGAACGCTGCCTCGACGGGGCCCAGGTGCTCGTCGGTGCGGGAGCCGTGGTCCCGGAGGACTCGCCGGATCCTGACGACGCCGACTGGCGGACCGCGGCCCGCGCAGCCCTCGACCGTCTCTCTGGTGAACGCGTGCTCCCCGACGGGCGCCTGGCCGAGTGGTCCACGGACCTTGTCGACGTCGAGCCCGAGCACAGGCACCAGTCGCACCTCGTCGGTGTCTTCCCCGGCAGCCGGATCGACCCGCGGTCCGAGCCCGAGCTGGCCGCCGCAGCCCTGGCGACCCTCGACGCACGCGGCCCGGACTCGACGGGCTGGTCGCTCGCGTGGCGCCTCGCCCTGCGTGCCAGGCTCGGCGACATCGTCGGGGCGAGGGCTGCCCTCGACGCCTTCTTGCGGCCGACCGCCGACGGCGCACGTCCTGACGAGCTCGTCGCACCGCTCGACGACACCCGACCGGGCGCCGGCTCCGGTGTGTACCCGAACCTCTTCTGCGCGCACCCGCCGTTCCAGGTGGACGGGAATCTGGGATTCACGGCCGGCGTCGTCGAGATGATCCTGCAGTCCCACCGGACGACGCAGGACCTGACCGTCGTGGACCTGCTGCCGACGCTCCCAGCCGGGTGGCAGGACGGCGCGGCACGCGGGCTCGGTGCCCGGGGAGCGGTGACCGTCGACGTCACGTGGCACGACGGAGAGGTGACCGGGCTGGCGCTGCGCGGACCTGTGGGCCGGTCGGTCGAGGTCAGCCTGCCGATGGGCGGGGGACGGCGGACCTTGGCTGTCGTCCTCGACGACGGGACGTGGGACGGGGCGGGCGAGCTCGCCTGAGCGCGATCACTGTCACTGTCGCGGGCCTGGTGCTGCGGTCTGCGCAGGACCGCTCTTGCTGTTCGCGGGTCGCGCAACACTGCAGAGCTATCGTCTGTCGGCTCAGCCAAGACCGCCGGCGAAAGGATCCACGCGTCTCCACGCCTGGCCGAGTCCCACCGCTCGCCGAAGCTCGACCAGCTTGTCTGCGGCGGTGTAGGCGCGACCCCTCTTCTCCCCGGTCGCAGTGAGCAGCCCCGCCTGAGAGAGTCTCGTGAGGTCACGTGTCGCTGTCTGGAGGCTGATCTCGGTGCCTACCTCCGCGAGCGAGGTGATGTAGCGCCCACGAGTGACGGTCGCCCCGAACAGAGCGTCATAGAGAGGCTCCATCGCGCGATCGTCGACGCCGGCACCTTCGAGGAGCTCACCGAGTGCTGCGTACGCCTCGCTCGCGGCAGTGATCCGCGCGGCGCGCTCTCTCGCCTGGTTGTAGTGGGCCGTGAGGATGAAGCGGACCCAGGGTCGTACCTGCTCGGGTGTGGCTGACCTAGGGTCCCATCGGCCGTGTCCCACGGTGGCGAGCACGTCGTAGTAGGCCTGTGTGTTGCGACCGAGGTACTCCTCGATAGAGAGGAACACCGGGGAGATAGCACCGTCTGCGGCAAGGACCAGCGACTGCAGCACACGGGCCATGCGTCCGTTGCCGTCCCTGAACGGGTGGACGAGCACGAAGTTCAGGTGCGCCATCGCGGCGTCGATGATGCTGTCGCCGCTCGTGTCGATGGTGCGGGTCAGCTCAGTCATCAGTGCGGGCACGTCGTCCGCCTCGGCGCCTTCATGGACGATGTCACCGGTGGACTCTTGCTGGACGAATACCGGGCCCTTGCGGTAGCGACCGGGCCGCTTGGTGAGGTCGTAGGACGTCACCATATAGTGCAGGCTACGGATGAGAGTCGGATCGACGACGACAGGTTCCTGAGCGAGCTCGAGGACGTAGGTCATCGCCAGCTGGTACCCGGCGAGTGCCCGCTCGGTCTCCTCGTCGACGGCCGCGGGCTTCTCCCCCTGAGCGATCGCGGCCACGTCGTCGACGCTCGCGTTGATCCCCTCGATGCTGTTCGAACCCTGCACGTTGCGCGCCAGCGTCATCCGCCGGAGCGGGGCGGTCCACCGTCGGGTCTGACCCACCTGGTGCTTGAGGGTCTCGCTCAGGCCCTGGATCGCTTCGCGAACCTCTAGCTCGCTGTCGGTGAGCTCTGGGGCCCGGTACATGTCCACGAGATCCTCCGTATGACGATTAATTAGTATCATACCATCGCCCCTGCAGTTCATGCGGGCCAGTCAACAACGGACCTGGCCTGGTGGTCACGGTGGCTCGAGGTCTGCCGAGCTTCCAAGAGCTTGCTCCGTGCTAGTCGAGCTCGGCGACGTCGCGCCTACGATTCCCACGCAGCGCGAGCGCCACGACACCCGTCCCCACGAGCGCGCACACCCCCGTGAGCACCAGCCCGCCCCGCACCCCGAGATGCTCGGTGAACGCCCCCTGGATCAGGCCACCAGCAGCGTGCCCGCCGAGCAGCAGCGGCATGTAGAAGGCCATGACGCGACCCCGGACCTTGGGTGCGGCGCTCAGCTGGACGTAGGTCGCGGCGCTCGTGAGGAAGAACATCGTCGCGGCACCGATCACCGCGAGCATCACGAGGAACACGGCATGGTTCGGCGAGAGCGCGCCGAGGCCTTCGGCGACCGCGAAGATGCCGGCCCCGAGCACGACGGTGCGGACCCGGAGCACGCGCAGGCGCGCGGCCGCCACGGCGCCGACGAGCCCACCCACGGCGCTCACCGAGTTGTACAGGCCGAAGCCGCCCGACCCGGTCTGCCACTCGAAGTCGGCGAAGGCTGCGAGGACCACCGGGCCGTTCATGCCGAAGGCCCCCATGAGGCCTGCGAGCAGCACCACCCACAGCAGGCGCGGGCGGTCGAGGATGTACCGGGCTCCCTCGCGGAGCTGACCCTTGGCGCGCGCCACGACGGGCACCCGCATCATCTCGCGCGTCCGCATGAGTGCGAAGAGCGCGACGACCACCAGGCA
The DNA here is from genome assembly GCF_013415325.1 of Sanguibacter inulinus. Taxonomy (GTDB): domain Bacteria; phylum Actinomycetota; class Actinomycetes; order Actinomycetales; family Cellulomonadaceae; genus Sanguibacter; species Sanguibacter inulinus. The sequence goes on from NZ_JACBYE010000076.1 coordinate 4,657, forward strand.
CAGCACAGCGTTCGCCGCGAAGGCCCAGCCCTGGCCCACCTGGTGGATGAGCACACCGGCCACGGCCGGCCCGACCATGCCGCTCAGCTGGTTGAGGGCATTGTTGGTGCTGATCGCCGAGCGCAGCATGCTGTCACCGACGAGCTCGTTGACGAGCACCTGCCGGGCCGGCTGGTCGATCACCGCCACGCAGCCGAGCAAGAACGCGAAGCCGTAGAGCAGCGGCACGGTGACCAGCCCGGCGATGGTCAGGCTCGCGAGGACGGCGGCCAGGACGGCCGCGGTCCCCTGGGCGCCCATCACCAGGCGTCGCTTGTCGTGCCTGTCGGCGATGACGCCGCCCATCGGCCCGAAGGCCAGCAGCGGCAGGAACTGCAGCGCCACCACGATGCCGACGGCGGCAGGGCTCTGGGTCAGCTGGAGCACGAGCCAGTCCTGCGAGAGGCGCAGCATCCACACCCCGGTGCCGCCGCTGAGCTGCGCGACGAGGAACAGCCTGTAGTTGTGGTTGCGCAGCAGGCTCGCCGCTGGCTTGGTCGCCGGAGCCGGCTCCGGAGCCGGAGCCGGAGCCGGGACGGGTTGCGGTGCGGGTGCGGGCACCTGTCCGGCGAGGTTCTCGGGAGTGCTCGGTCGGGGGTCGAGCGGATCTGTCACAGAGACGCCTTTGTCTGAATGGATTCAACCCCATCAAGGCTACCGGGCCTCAAAAGTCCTGCCCGGCGGCCGTCCAGCACGCAGTCCGGATCGCGAGGATCGGCCGGTTTCGCTGTCGCCACGCCGGAAAGGGCTTGCCCGAGTGGCCCGGGCCACTGTATTGTAACGATTCACTTCACGGTTGGATGCAGTGGGCGGCCCGGGCAACGATGACAGGGCGCTCTTCCACCCCATGAGCAAGGAGGCTCAGATGTCGATCAAGCGATCAGCCCTCAAGGGCATCGCCGTCGCCGCGGTGGCGTCGTTCGCACTCACCGCGTGCGGTGGGGGAGGGAGCGAGGCCGCTCCGAGCGAGACCCTCAACACCGAGGAAGACGTCACGATCGTCTTCAACTGGTGGGGCAACGACGACCGCGCGGACAAGTACGAAGAGGCGATCGACCTCTTCGAGAAGGAATACCCGAACATCACCGTCCAGACCGGTTTCCAGGCCTGGGACGACTACTGGTCCTCGCGCAACACCGAGGCCGCGGGCTCCTCGCTCCCCGACGTCATGCAGATGGACCTGTCCTACCTGCGCCAGTACGGCTCGACCAACCAGCTGCTCAACCTCGACGGCCAGATCGGCACGGCGCTCGACGTCGACGGACTCGACAGCAGCCTCCTCGACGCAGGCAAGCTCGACGGCTCGCAGTACGGCATCGCGACCTCGTCGAACACCCTCGCCATGTTCTACAACCCTGACCTGCTCGAGCAGGTCGGCGTCGAGCCTCTCGAGCCGGACTACACCTGGGACGACCTCAACACCTTCATCACCGACGTCTCCGCCGCCGGCGCCAGCATGGACCCGGTGATCTACGGCTCGGTCGACTACACAGGCACCTTCTGGTTCTTCCTCCAGTGGCTCGTGCAGCAGGGCATCGAGCCCTTCACCGAGGACGGCCAGCTCAACTTCACGCGTGAAGACATGGCCGAGTGGCTCAACACCGCCGAGCCGATCCGCACCCCGGTCGACGCCACCTACCCGATCGCGCGCGGCACGCAGCTGCTCCCGCTCGGTGGCTTCACTGTCAACGAGACGGCCTCCGAGATGAGCTGGGACAACTTCCTCGCCGGCTACTCCGCAGACTCCGGCAGCGACAACCTTCAGATGCTCCCGATCCCGTCGAACGCCGACGGCGAGAAGAAGATGTTCCTCAAGCCGTCCATGCTGCTCTCGGCCTCGGCCAACTCCGAGCACCCGGCCGCAGCCGCGACCCTCATCGACTTCCTCATCAACGACCCCGAGGTCGGCCGGATCTTCGGCACCTCCAAGGGTGTGCCGGCCGTCCAGGCCCAGCGTGACGCGATGGTGCTCGAAGAGGGCTCGGTCGACGCCCGCGTCGTCGCCTACGAAGAGTCTGTCGCGGAGCTCGCGACCGAGGCTGCCCCGCTGCCCGTCCAGGGCTTCGGCACCATCGAGGCCGAGTTCAAGCGTCTCGGCGAAGAGTTCGCGTACCGCAACATCACGGTCGACGAGTTCGTCGACCAGTGGTTCAGCGAGGCGGAGATGTCCGTCGGTCAGGGATGACCGACGCACGGCCCCTCGTGTAGTCGCGGGGGTCGCGCCGAGACCGGCCGGCCCCCGCACCTGACGAACAGCACCCCCTCACCGAACGGATTCCACCGTGTCCCTCACTGCCGAGGCGACCGGGAACCGGACTGCTCCACCGACCAAGGGCTCGCAGGCGCGACGCTCTCGGAGAGCAGCCGAGACCCGCGCCGGTTACGCCTTCCTCACCCCCTGGTTGCTGGGCTTCCTGCTGCTGACCGCAGGCCCGATGCTCGCGTCGCTCTACCTGGCCTTCACGAACTACAACCTGTTCAGCGCGCCTGAGTGGATCGGGTTCGACAACTTCACGCGGATGTTCTCCGACCCCCAGTACCTCCAGTCGGTCAAGGTGACGAGCATCTACGTGCTCGTCGGGACACCCATCAAGCTCGCCGCGGCCCTCGCCGTCGCGATGCTCCTCAACACCAAGCGCCGCGGGCAGGGCGCCTACAGGTCGATCTTCTACGCCCCCTCGCTCATCGGTGCGAGCGTGTCGATCGCCATCGTGTGGAAGGCCATGTTCATCGACGACGGCGTCGTCGACCAGATCGGCCAGGTCTTCGGGCGCGAGCCCGGCGGCTGGGTCGGCAACCCGAGCATGACCATGCCGATGATGGTTCTGCTGACCGTCTGGCAGTTCGGTGCCCCGATGGTGATCTTCCTCGCGGGCCTCAAGCAGGTCCCCAACGAGCTCTACGAGGCCGCCGAGATGGACGGCGCCGGCTCGGTGCGCAAGTTCCTGCGCATCACGCTGCCGATGCTCTCGCCCGTGCTGTTCTTCAACCTGCTGCTCGAGACCATCCACTCGTTCCAGATCTTCGGCTCGGCCTTCATCATCTCGGGCGGGACCGGCGGACCGGCCGGCTCGACGCTCTTCTACACGCTGTACCTCTACCGACGCGGCTTCGTCGACTTCCAGATGGGCTACGCCGCGGCGATGGCCTGGGTCCTCGTGCTCGTGGTCGGCATCATCACCTTCATCTTCTTCAAGACGTCGAAGTCGTGGGTCCACTACTCAGGGGAGACAAAATGACCTCCGTCCTGCAGAAGCACGTCGCGACGCCCGACGACCGTCCCGACGACCTCGACCGCAGCGCCGAGCTGCGCCGCGAGGCCCGGAAGAAGTCGCTCGTCAAGGCGACGATCTTCCACGTGCTCGTCCTCGCCGTGGCCGCAGTGATCCTCTACCCGGCCCTGTGGATGCTCATGTCCTCGCTCAAGCCGTCCAACGAGATCGTCGGCAACATCAGCCTCATCCCGGAGAACGCGTCCTTCGCGAACTTCACCAAGGCTCTCGGCGGTATCGGCGGGGTGTCCTTCTGGACGTTCTTCGGCAACTCGCTGTTCCTCGCGGTGATGTCCGTGATCGGCGTGATCCTGTCCGCGACGATCACCGCCTACGCCTTCGCGCGGATCGAGTTCCCGGGCCGCAAGGTGTGGTTCTCGCTGATGATCGCGACGCTCCTGCTGCCGTTCCACGTGGTGATCATCCCGCAGTACATCATGTTCAACGAGCTCGGCCTGGTGAACACCTTCGTGCCGCTGCTCATCGGCAAGTTCCTCGCCGCCGAGGCGTTCTTCGTGTTCCTCATGGTCCAGTTCATGCGCAACCTGCCGCGCGAGCTCGACGAGGCCGCACGTATCGACGGGGCCGGTCACGTGCGGATCTTCCGCTCGATCATGCTGCCCCTCATGAAGCCCCCGGTGATGACGGCGTCGATCTTCGCCTTCATCTGGAGCTGGAACGACTTCTTCGGTCCGCTGCTCTACCTCAAGAAGCCCGACCTCTTCTCGCTCCCTGTCGCGCTGCGCATCTACGTCGACCAGACGACCACCTCGGACTACGGCGCACAGATGGCGATGGCCGTCCTCGCGCTCGTGCCGGTGCTGCTGTTCTTCATCATCTTCCAGAGGTTCATCGTCGAGGGTGTCTCGACCCAGGGCCTGAAGGGCTGAGGCGATGTCCAGCACAGCAGTCCGCGGCACCACCCGCCCCGCCGACAGGTCCGCAGGTCGGCGGGGCGGGCCGGCAGGTCCCTCCGGCCCCTCGCGCACCGAGCGCAGCGCCGCCCGTCGCCGTCGGTGGGGGTGGGGGCAGAAGGGCGCCGTCCCAGGGTCCTTCGGAAAGTTCGCGCTCTTCGCCGAGGTCATGCTCACGGGCGTGTACGTCGCGGTCCTGAGCATCCCGGTGATCACGGCGCTGCCGGCGCTGACCGCCGGTGTGCGGCACCTGCGGCGGTTCCTCGCGGGGGAGAGCGACTCCGTCTCGGCGGTGTGGGCGGACGTCCGCGCCGCGTGCTCGGGCGTCTGGCTCGTCGCGACAGGCTCCCTCGTCGCGCTGTTCCTCGTGGTCCTCAACCTCTGGGCCGTGTCGACAGGAGCCCTGCCGGGCGGGGCCGTGGTCGGTGTGGTGACAGCGGCCTTCGGGGTGGCGCTCGTCGTCGGCCTGCTGCGCGCCGCTGGCGAGTGGCAGCCCGGGGCCCGGTGGACGACGCTCCTCGTCTCGGGTGTCCGTGGCATCGCGGCCGACGCGGCCGGGTCTGCCTTCTTGCTCTCGGGTGTGCTCATGGCCGGGGTGCTCGTCTGGATGCTCAAGCCGCTCGGGCTCGTGGTCGGCGGGCTCGTCGCCTTCGCCGTCGTGAGCGTCGCGCAGCGCGATCGGACCGCCCGCGTCGGTGCTGGTGCAGGGCCTGTGTGAGTGGTGCGAGCACGTCCGTGCGGTGTCGTCCTCAGAGCGACGGGGGTCTCCGAGCCTGTCGGTGCGTCAGGGCCCTGTGAGAGCATGGGAGCACTGGAGGAGGTGGAGATGACGCGCATCGATCGAGCTCTTCGAGAGCCTGTCCCCGTGTCGGATGTGGTCGACTACTTCCTCCGACGGGACGACGAGCTCGGGGACGACGCCGACGTCAGCCCCATGAAGCTGCAGAAGCTCTTGTACCTCGCGCAGGCGAACTACCTGGGCGCGACCGGCGGTCGTCTCTTCGACGACGACGTGCTGGCATACGAGCACGGACCAGTGGTCTACGCGCCCTACGACACCTTCCGAGGCCTGCGGACAGCGATCGTCCGAGCAGGGGTGGAGACGAGAGCCCTCTCGAGCCTGCCCGCAGACGTCGAGGTCTTCCTCGGCCGGGTGTGGGAGCGCTGGAGCGGCATGTCCGCGAGTGCGTTGCGAGACCTCACCCACCGTCAGCGCCCGTGGCACGTGAGCTACGTCCGAGACGCGCGGCACACCGTGATCCCCGACCCGCTGATGGCTGAGTACTTCGGGGCTCAGGCTCCGTTGGAGGAGCGCGTCTTCCCGCCGGCACCTGAACCTGAGCCGTCGTCGGACGAGCACGATCGCTCGTCGACCGGGATGTTCGCCCGCCCGGCCCCTGGAGGCATCCGCCTCCCGCGACGGTCCCGGACCGACCGGAGTGCTCGTGCCGCAGCCCTTCGCGGCGATCAGCAGGGGTGACCGCAGGTCTGACTCCTGGCCCTGGATACGTGCTGAGGATGGCGACGAGCGGGGACGCCGCGGCGTTCTCGATCTTCACCTGCACGGCGCCACGTGACCCGGACCTCTGGGACCTCGAGGTCGAGGAGTACGTGCAGGACCAAGCGATCCTCTGGCTCGCGCAACCTTCGGGGGCAGACCCTCGGATGTGGGTCCTGACCACTGCCTCCGGTGAGCTCGTCGCCATCGGCGCGCACCACCAGGAGATGTTCTGGGAGTCGGCCCCAGAACATCTCGGGCGACGGGTCCACTTCGTCGCGGTCGGGACGTCGTACCAGGGAAGCTGCGCGCCGGACGGACGACGGTACAGCGACATCATCCTCGAGAAGGTGATCGACGACCTTCTCCTGCGCCTTCCCCAGGACCCGGTCGTCACGGCCGTGGTGCACGGCTCGAACACCCGCAGCATGGCGTTGTTCTTCAGGCACGGATTCACCAGCACCGCAGTGTGGCAGGGAGAGTACGTCGTGATGTGGTGACGCGACCAGGTCTGCTCCGGTAGCGAAGTTCTCCTCCTCGAGGAGGAGGAGACGGCCTCCCACATCTCCGTCGCCGGCAGGTGCCGGGCCCCACCCCTCTCTCCGTAGCGTCGACGTCAGGCAGGCCGGACCTCCCAGGGGCAGCCGGCCGACGACGACGGGAGAGACATGATCCAGGTAGAGGCGCTGACCAAGCGCTACGGGACGACGACAGCCGTCGACGGGCTGAGCTTCTCAGCCCTCCCCGGCACGGTGACAGGGTTCCTCGGGCCCAACGGGGCCGGGAAGTCCACGACCATGCGGCTGATCGTCGGGCTCGAGCGCCCGACCTCGGGGACCGCGACGGTCGACGGCCACAGGTACGCCGACCTCCACGCACCGCTGCACTCGGTCGGGGTCATGCTCGACGCCCGCTCGGTGCACCCCGGCCGCACCGCGTACCGACACCTGCTGGCCCACGCCCGCACCCACGGCATCAGCAAGGCCAGGGTCCGGGAGGTCATCGAGATGACGGGCCTCGAGTCTGTCGCCCGTCGGCGTGCCGGGACCTTCTCCCTCGGCATGGGTCAGCGCCTCGGGATCGCCACAGCCCTGCTGGGCGACCCGCAGACCCTCATCCTCGACGAGCCGGTCAACGGGCTCGACCCTGACGGTGTGCTGTGGGTCCGTCGTCTGGTCCGTGACCTCGCGGCCGAGGGGCGGACCGTGCTGCTCTCGTCCCACCTCATGCACGAGCTCGCGCTCTGCGCCGACAGGGTGGTCATCATCGGCAAGGGCCGTCTGCTGGCCGACGCCCCGGTCCAGGAGATCGTCGACAGGTCGGCGGGCGGGTCCCTCGAAGAGGCGTACCTCGAGCTCACGGCAGGGTCGGTCGAGTACCGCGGGCGGGCCGCAGACGGAAACTCCGCGTCGGGAGGCTCACGATGAGCGCCGCTGCCTCGTCCGCCTCGGCTGCCGCCTCCGCTGCCGCGGCGCAGCGCCCCAGCCGCGCACCGGCCGCGACGACCCGTCGTGGGCCGACCCTCCCGCGGCTCGTCGCCTCCGAGTGGACCAAGCTCGTCAGCCTGCGCTCGACCCTGTGGACCGCTGCGGTCACGGTCGCTGTCGCCTTCACCTTCACGTACCTGTCCGCGAACGCGTCCTCGGGCGACCCCGGCTTCGACCCCGCGCGCTCGCTGCCCGACGGCGTCGCGCTGTCCCAGCTCGGCACGCTCGTCCTCGGGGTCCTCGCCGGGACCGCGGACTTCCGGACCGGTGCCTTCAGGTCGACCTTCACAGCGGCCCCGCGCCGCGGCCGGGTGCTCGTCGCGCGGACCCTCGCCACGGCAGGCGTCGGTGCTGTGGTCGCCCTGCTCGCCGTCGTCGCGACGGTGCTCGGCGTCGTGCCCGCCGCCCGCTCCCGGGACATGTCCGTCGACCTCGCCGGCGGGTCTGCCCCTCAGGTGCTCGTCGGATCCTGGCTGATGCTCCTCGGCATGGCGCTGCTCGGTCTCGGCATCGGGTCCCTGCTGCGGCGCACGGTCCCCGCGATGGTCGCGGCGCTCGCCCTCGTGTTCGTCCTGCCCGTCGGCATCAGCCTCGGTGCCGAGATGGCCATGTCCCCGACCGAGATGACGGCGGAGAGCCCCGCCGGGCCAGCGAGCCTCGACCCTGTGAGCACCGTGACCGCCTTCCTGCCCGGTGATGCCGCCTTCCGCATGACCACCACGGCCGACGACGGCGGGGTCGACGGCGCGCCCGACCTCGGACCCTGGGGTGGCGGCCTCGTCTTCGCGGCCTGGATCGTGCTGCCGCTCGCCGGAGCCACCCTGCGCCTGCGCACCCGGGACGTCACGTGACGACGCAGACGGCCGACCGCCGGGCCGTGACCCTGCCCCGGGTGCTCGCCTCGGAGTGGACCAAGACCGCCGGGCTCGCCTCGACGCTGTGGGTGCCGATCACGACGGTCGTCGTCGCCCTGGCGATCCCGCTCGGCCTGACCATGTTCGCCCGACCCGGTGACGGCACCACCGCCGCCGGTCTGGTGGTCTCCGGGGTGGTCCTCGCCCAGCTCGGCACCCTCGTCCTCGGGGTCCTCGTCGGCACCTCCGACCACGCCACCTCGACCGCCGCCACCACGTACACCGCGGTCCCGCGGCGCCTGCCGGTGCTCGTCGCGCAGGTGGTCCTCACCACGGCTCTCGCGCTGGTCACGGCAGTCGTCGCCCTCGGTGCGGCCGTCCTCGTCACGGGCCCGGGCCGGCAGGCGGCGGGGCTCAGCCTCGACCTCGCCGCAGATGACGGCACGGCCAGGGCCTTCGTGGGCTACGTCCTCTACCTCACGGCTGTCGCGCTGCTCGGCCTCGGGCTCGGTGCGGTCCTGCGTCGGCCGGCCGGTGCCCTCGTCACGGGGGTGGCTGTGCTCGTGGTCCTCGACCAGGTGCTCGCGGCCAACCCCGGACGGGTCACCGACACCGTGCGGGTCCTGCTGCCGGGCGTCGGGACCCGGGTTGTCGAGACCGATGCCCGGCTGGCCCTCACCGAGTCTGCGAGCCTCGGCCCGCACCTCGGGGCCTGGGGTGCGGGGCTGGTGCTGGCCGCCTGGGTGGTCGGGCTGCTCGTCGCCGCGGCTGTCAGGCTCCGGCGTGGTGACGTCACGTGACCGGCCGCGTGCACGACGACGTCGCCGGCCCGGAGACGCCTGCTGGCC
>NZ_JACBYE010000077.1 GCF_013415325.1 Sanguibacter inulinus
CCTCAGCCCCGGCCGCCTGCGACGCACCGAGGACGAGGTGCCCAGTCGTGTCGTCGAGGACGACCACGTCCCGACCTGCCCCCAGGGCCGCGCGCACGGCGTCGCCTGCCTCGTCCAGCAGCAACCGTCCGGTGCCGTCAGGGCCAGCACCCGCCGCAGGGTCGCCGGTGGGTGGGGTGTGCTCGGAGATCACTGGCATCCCACCAGTGTCCCTGAGCGGAGCCCCGCGACGAGAGTCGCACCATTCAGGCATTTCGGCTGACGGGACCGCCACGGGGCCCGTCGACGGCCGGAAACTTCACCGATTTCAGCGTTGAGAGGAACCTGGAGCCCTGAAATGGCGTCACGGGGCCGGAAGATTCCCTAGTGTTGTCCACGAAGACCTGCCGCAAGGCTGGCACAGTACGTCTCGTGCCGTGCAGCGACCGCTGCACGGGCAGACTGACGAAGGGATCCGCATGTCGCTCAACCGCACCGACCTCGTCTCGGCGATCGCTGGCAAGTCTGGTCTGACCAAGACCGACGCCGACGCTGCTCTCTCGGCTCTCCAGGAGGTTCTCGTCGAGTCCCTCTCCGCCGGCGAGGCAGTCAAGGTCACCGGCCTGCTCTCCGTCGAGCGCGTCGAGCGTGCCGCTCGCACGGGCCGCAACCCCCGCACCGGCGAGGAGATCTCGATCCCCGCTGGCTTCGGCGTGAAGATCTCGGCTGGCAGCCTCCTCAAGAAGGCCGTCTCCACCAAGTGATCTCCCTGACGGCCAGGCTCTGCCCGGCCGTCAGCACGAGGCCCGGAGCCGAGGACACGTCCTCGGCACCGGGCCTCTGCCGTGCCCGGGTCGACCACGGGTGAGCGGTGTATATCCTGTCTTGTCTGGCTTGCACCATCGAGCACGCCCAGCCCTGACGTCCTCGAGAGGCAGCACCCTGTGATCGTCGTCGGTCTGATGTCCGGAACCTCGCACGACTCGATCGACGCCGCAGCCGCGAGGGTGACGATGGCCGACGCCACCGTGCACCTCGAGCCGCTCGGCACCGTCGAGGTCGCCTACCCGCCCGCGCTGCGGGCCGACCTCGTGGCTGCCCTGCCGCCGTCGCCGACGACCGTCGAGGCGCTCTGCCGCCTCGACACGCAGATCGGCCAGGCCTTCGCCGAGGTTGCCGCGCGCGCGGTCGACGAGCTCTGCGGTGGCAGCGCGGACCTCGTCGTCTCGCACGGCCAGACGCTCTTCCACTGGGTCGAGGGCGGAGCCGTGGCCGGGACCCTCCAGGTCGGTCAGCCCGCGTGGGTCGCCGAGCGCACGGGCACCACCGTCGTCTCCGACCTGCGGGCGCGCGACGTCGCCGCCGGTGGTCAGGGTGCCCCGCTCGTGAGCGCCTTCGACGTGCTGTGGCTGCACGACAGGCCGGGGGTCACGGCCGCCCTCAACCTCGGCGGCATCGCGAACGTCACGGTCGTCGCTGCGGGGCGCGACCCCGTCGCCTTCGACACCGGACCGGCCAACGCCCTCGTGGACGCCGCCGTCGTGCGGCTCACCGGCGGAGCCGAGGCCTTCGACCGCGACGGCGCCCTCGCCGCCGCAGGGACCGTCGACGAAGACCTGCTCGAGCGTCTGCTCGACGAGCCGTACTACGCGCGCCCAGCCCCCAAGACCACGGGCAAGGAGCTGTTCCACCCCGGCTACCTGGACGAGATCTTCGCCGCCGCGGCTGCCACGACCGCCGCCGTCCACGGAGCCGGTGGGGCTGCCGCAGACGGCGCCTCCGCCTCGAGCGCTGCCCAGCCGTCTCCGGGCGCGGACCTTGTCGCGACCCTCACCGAGCTCACAGCCCGGACCGTCGCCGACGCGGTACTCGCGCACGGTGCCACGAGCGTCGTCGCCTCGGGAGGCGGCACGCGCAACCCCGTCCTCATGGCCCGTCTCGCCGCACACCTGCCGGGGGTCGAGGTGCTGACCTCCGACGACCTCGGGATCCCGTCCCAGGCCAAAGAGGCCCTCGCCTTCGCCGTCCTCGGCTTCCTCACCGTGCACGGCGTGCCGGCCTCGGTCGCCTCGTGCACTGGTGCGCGCGGAGCCCGGGTGCTGGGGTCGATCACCCCTGGTGACGTCTGGCCGCCTGCGCAGGCGGCCGTGGCCCCACCCGCGCGCCTCGTCGTGGGCGCCTCTGCGCAGCCAGCTGTACCCGATACCGCCGCGTCACCCGCCGCCGTCTCCACCTCCGTCTCCGTGCCGAGCACTCTCGCCGAGGACCAGCGATGACCGCACCGTCGTCGGGCCGCACGCCGTCGTCCCAGACCCCGTCGCCCCGCCCTGCCTCGTCCCAGAAGCGCCCTCCCGAGAAGTACGTGACAGTCGTCGCGACGATCGCGACCCTCGGCGGGCTGCTCTTCGGCTACGACACCGGCGTGATCTCGGGTGCGCTGCTCTTCATGTCCGACGACCTCGGCCTCACGCCCTTCACCGAGGGCCTGGTGACGAGCTCGCTGCTCGTCGGCGCTGCGCTCGGGGCCCTGCTGGGCGGCCGCCTGGCCGACGCCTACGGACGCCGCCGGACCCTGCTCGGCCTCGCGGTCGTCTTCGCGATCGGGTCGCTCGGGACGGCCCTCGCCCCCGACGTCTCGACGATGGTCGTGTTCCGCGTGGTCCTCGGTCTCGCGGTCGGCGGGGCGTCGTCGACGGTTCCGGTCTACATCGCGGAGATGTCGCCCGCCAGACGCCGCGGGCGTCTCGTGACGCAGAACGACCTGATGATCGTCACCGGGCAGCTGCTCGCCTACGTGTCGAACGCCGGGATCGACGCCGTGTGGGGCGGGCACGGCACGTGGCGCTGGATGCTCGCGATCGCCACGGTCCCGGCCGTGGCTCTGTGGGTCGGCATGCTGCTGGTCCCCGAGAGCCCGCGCTGGTACGCCTCGAAGGGGCGCTTCGGCGAGGCCCTCGACGTGCTGCGGCGGGTCCGTGCCGCCGGCGACGTCGACGCGGAGATGGAGCAGATCCGCGAGACCGCGACAGCCGACACGAGCGCCGGGTCCCTGCGCGACCTCGCCGTGCCGTGGGTGCGCCGCCTCGTGCTGCTCGGGATGCTGCTCGCGGTGATCCAGCAGATCACCGGCGTCAACACGATCATGTACTACGCCCCGACCATCTTGCGGACTACGGGTCTGGGCGACAGCGCGGCCCTCACGGCGACCATCGCGAACGGTGTGGTGTCGGTCCTGGCGACGATCGTCGGCATGATCTTGCTCGGGCGCGCGCGACGGCGGCGGATGCTGCTCGTGGGGCAGGCGGGCATCACCGCCTCGCTCGCCCTCGTCGGGCTGTCCTTCGCGCTGTTCTTCCACGAGGTCGACGGTGCGCTCGTCGGCAACGTGCCGGGTGCGAGCTACGTGGTGCTCTTCTTCATGCTGACCTTCTTGTGCTTCCAGCAGGGGTCGATCTCACCGGTCACCTGGCTCATGCTGTCCGAGATCTTCCCGATGAAGCTGCGGGGCATCGGCCTGGGGCTCGCGGCCTTCGCCAACTGGACCATCAACTTCGGCGTGACGCTGGCCTTCCCCGTCCTGCTGCCGGCGATCGGCGGGACGTGGACCTTCGCGCTCTTCGCCTGCGTCAACCTCGCGATGATCGTCCCCGCCCTGCGCTTCGTGCCCGAGACCAAGGGGAGGACCCTCGAACAGCTCGAGGCCGGCTTCCGCGGTGGGCAGTCGGCCTGAGCCGCTCGGCCGAGCGCCCCGGCGGCTCCTCAGTCCTGGGCTCTCGGAGTCTCTGCGCCCGTTCCCGGTGTGCTGGTCCTGTGCGGACTGCCGTGGCGGTCTTCGGCTCGGGGCTCGCATCTGACAAGATCGACCCGTGAGTCAACCTGAGAATGATTCCCGGACGCACCGGGCTCGGCCCGAGCGCCCCCAGCCGCGCGGCACCCGGAGCCGCCGCAGCGGACGCGACCTCCCACGGACGTCGAAGAACGCCGACGGCGGCACCCACGCCACAGCCGACCGCACCCCCGACCTCCACGTCCACGCGCACGGGCACGGTCCCGCACCGCGCTCCTCGCGGCGCGTCCGGGTGATCCTCGCGTCGTTCTTGATCCCCGCGCTGCTGCTCACCGTGGTCGGCATGGTGCTGCTCTGGCCGCACGGTGCCCCCGAGCGCGGGACGATCGACACGACGGCCGACACGGCCGGCAAGCTCTACGGCGTCGTGACGGGGGAGCCCGAGGGCAACCTCGTCCCCGTGACGCTCGACGGCACCGGCGAGCAGGTCCAGGTGATGTTCCCGCCGGACTACCTCGCCCTCGGTGTCGACGTCGGCTCGACCCTGAAGATCCTGCACATCCCGCAGGCCGCGGCCTCGGGCAGCGAGTACGTGTTCATGGACTACACCCGCGACCTGCCGATCGGGCTGCTCGCCGCCGCCTACCTCGTCGTGGTGATCGCCGTCGCGGGGTGGCGCGGTCTCGCGTCGATCGCCGGGCTGCTCATCTCCTTCGGCGTGGTGGTCTTCTTCACGCTGCCGGCGCTGCTCGTCGGCACCAACCCGGTCGGCGTGGCCCTCGTGACGGCCTCCGTCGTGATGTTCATCGTGCTCTACCTCGCCCACGGCTTCACGGCTCGCACGTCCGCGGCGATGCTCGGCACGATGATCGGGCTCGTCATCACCGCTGCCCTCGCGGGGTGGGCGGTCGAGGCCGCGAACATCTTCGGTCTCTCCGACGAGTACGCCCTCGCGCTGCCCGCCTACGCCCCCGACGTCGACATCCGGGGGATCGCGGTCTGCGGGATCGTCCTGGCCGGGCTCGGCGTGCTCAACGACGTGACCATCACGCAGGCCTCGTCGGTGTGGGAGCTGCGGGCCGCGAGCCCCACCATGAACCGCCGCGAGCTCTTCGTCCGGGGCATGCGGATCGGCCGCGACCACATCGCCTCGACCGTCTACACGATCGCCTTCGCCTACCTCGGCGCGGCCCTGCCCATGCTGCTCATGGTCTCCCTCATCGACATGAGCCTCGGCGAGACCCTGACGTCGGGCGAGATCGCCCACGAGGTGGTCCGCACCCTCGTCGGCTCGATCGGCCTCGTCCTCGCGATCCCCATCACCACGGCCATCGCCGCTCTCGCCGTCGGCAGCCACGCCTCCCTCGGCCCGCTCCCAGGCGCGACACCCGCAGGGGAGGGGCCAGACGACGAAGGACCCGACGATGACCGGTCCAGTGACGGTCCGGTTGGCGGGAGCGCCCATGACGGCAGGGCCAGCGAGAAGGTGCTGGAGAGCAGACGCGTCTCGGCTGTCCCTGCGGACGATCCCTCTCCGTTGCCCGCGACACGTGCGGCCCTCCGTGCCGCTCGGAGCAGCGGCGACGGCTAGCGCACAGCGCTCCTCGCAGAGTCTCACCCGCGTCCGGCGCCTGGTCCGCTCACCCGACCACGAGTAGGTTCGGAGGGTGACTTCGGACGACGATCGGGACGAGGGACCGGCAAGCAGCCGGTCCATGACCTCTGACGCCGTGACCGCCTGGGTCGTCGAGGGAGAGTCCTCGGCCGTCGTCACGAGGTCGTCGGCCCGTCAGTTCGAGCGGGACACCCTGACCGAGATCGTCGACCGCATGGAGGCTCAGCACGGGCCCGTCGACCAGAACGAGGTCGACGAGATTGCCGCGCGGCTTGTCGACAGGTGACCGGCGTGGCAACCGCTCGACGTCATCGTGTCCTCAGCGGTCGCTGAGGACCGGCTCGTGACGCAGCCCTGAGACCTTCTGCACTACGCCCCGGTCGACCCGCCCCTACAGATCGCCCTTGCGCTGCAGGAACCGCATCGCGACCCAGCCGATGGGGATGCGCGCCCAGTACGTGACCACGCGGAACAGCGCGACGGCCGGGGTCGCGATGGACGCCGGGACCCCCGCTGTCGCGGTGAGCCCGGTGATGAGCGCGAACTCGATCGCGCCGAGCCCACCCGGGGTCGGCACGAGCGCTCCGGCGGTGTTGCCGACGAGGTAGACGACAGCGACGTCGACGAGTGCGACGTCCTGCCCGAAGGCGGCGAGCGCCGCGTCGAAGGCCAGCACGTAGCCCATGGTCATGACGATGTTCCCGGCGAAGCCTGCGGCGATGCGCCACGGCTGCCCGAGCATCTCCGACAGGCGGGGCCACACCTGGCGGTACATCGGCTCGAGCTTCGCGACGATCCAGCGCCGCACCCACGGGACGAGGAAGGCAGCCGCGACGACGGCCGCGGCGATCGCGACGGCCGCGAGCATGGTGGTCGACGGGAGGCTGCGGAGCACGCCGCCGTCGCCCGTCGCGACGGAGAGCCCGACGAGCAGCAGCACGGTGACGACGAACTGCGAGACCTGCACGAGCGCGACTGTCGCGAGCGCGAGAGACGTCGAGACGCCGCGCTTGGTGAGCATGCGCAGGTTGAGCGCTGCGGGCCCGAGCCCGGCCGGGGCGGCGAGCGCCACGAAGGACGCCGCCGCCTGCACGGCGGTCGCCCTGAACACCGAGAGCTTGACCGGCGAGAAGGCGACGAAGGTCCCGGCGCTGCCGACCCAGGTGACCACGCCGAGGGCGAAGGCCACGAGGGCCCACCACGGCTGGGCGTCGAGCAGCGCCTCTTTGATCTCCTCGAAGTTGATGGTCGTCAGCACCACGAACACCGCGACGACGGTGAGCACGAGCGTGATGATGGTCCGCGCCCCGAAGCGGACGAGGCTCACGGGCTCGACGTCGGCCTCGGGCAGCCTGTCGACGAAGGCCTGGCGCAGCTCGGTGATGACCTCTTTGTGCTTGCGGAGGTCTTCGCGCGTGCTCGTGGGCAGCGCGACGACCTGCAGCAGCGGACCGAGGGCCTCGATGTCGGACTCCGAGAGCACCTCGGCGGCCGAGGCCATCGCGCGCTCGGCGCCGACCCGCAGCGCGAGCAGGGCGATGAGCTGGGTGAGGTCCATGCGCCGCGCGAGGGTCGAGGACGCGACGTCGCCGGCCTCCCACCCGGTCAACCAGACCTCGGGGTCGCCGTCGTCGGTCGTGCCGAGCAGCAGGACGTCAGCGGTGACCTGGCGGTGCGCGAGCCCGGCGGCGTGCGCGATCTCGAGCTGGCGCCAGGCCTCGCGCAGGACGGGGTCGGTGAGCTTCTCGGTCGGGACGTCGCGCAGCGGCATCGTGCCGACCGGGTGCTCCTGGATGAGCAGCATCGAGTCGTCGGCCTCGGCGAGCCCGAGCAGGCGCGGGGAGCGGACCCCGGCGGCCTGGGCCGCGTAGGCGAGCAGCGCCGCGCGCTCGGCGACCGCGCGCAGCGAGATGGCCGACCGGCCGTCGATGCCCCGGAGCCTCAGCGAGCGCCAGAGGCGGGTGAGGACGCCGATCACCTGGCGGTCGCCGTCGAGCACGACGACGTCGAGGCGCGGGCCGTCGGCCTGGCTCAGGGCGTAGACACGGTTGTCGGAGTACCGGGCGATCGCCAGGGAGGAGGGTGCCGGGTCGAGCTCGGTGCCCTCGGCCGCGGCGCGGGCCGCGATCTCGGCGGCCGAGGCTCGCTCGACGGGGTCGAGGCTCTCGTCGTCGTCGGCCACGTCACGGACCCGCACGAGGGCTGTCGGCTCGAAGCCTGCGCGACGGACCCCGTCGAGCAGGTCGGTGCCGTAGGCGCGCTCGCTGCGGACCCCGGACACGTAGCGGACGAGCATGCCGGAGAGCCGCCCGAGCAGGAGCGCGAAGAGCACGCCGGACAGGGACACCTGGCCGGTGACGAGCACGACGGTCAGCGAGACCCACAGCAGGTTCCACGACAGGCGCACCGTGCGGCGGCGGGTCCGGGGGCCCGACGCCGTGAGCAGACCGCCGACGCCCGCGACAAAACCGGGGATGGTGAGGGTGTACACACCGCGGATCGGCACGGACATGCCGATCTGCAGGTCGTCCGAGCCCCAGGTCGTGATGGCCCAGGTCGCGATCCCGGCGAGCATGAGGCCGGTGACGAGCGCGGCGATGCACTCGACGACCTGGCGTCCTTGCTTGCGGATCGCGATCTCGGTGAGGACCGCGACGGGCACCCCGAGCATGATGAGCGCCTCGAGCAGCGCGACGGGCACGAAGAGCACCCGGGCGAGCACAGAGCCGAAGTTCTGGACGTCGGCCTGGACGCCCTCGGTCGTCGCGTGCGCGTAGACCGCGAGGACCAGCACGAGGACCGCGCCGACGGCGGCGAGCGCCACGCCCACGAGGTCGCGCGGCTGGCGCACACGGGCGAGCGGGGTGTCGACGACGAGGACCGACGCGTAGGCGTCGTCGGTGTCGCTCCCAGACGTCCCGGGGGGCGTCGGGGTGGCGCCGGGCTCGGTAGAGAAGGAGCCGACCTCGTGCACCGTCGGTGGGCGCTGTGACTCGGGTGGCATGACTGCGAGTCTAGGGCTGTGCGCCTGCGCCGCACCGCGAAGGACACCCGCTGAGAGTGGTGGCGTTGCGCACGCACGGGCCAGGTAGGTGCCCAGGGCGTCCCGCCAGGTGGCCAGACCGTCCCGCCGGGTGCCACGTACCTCCTGCCTGGTGGCCCGTCGCCCCGCCCTCGGTGCTGTTGCTGCCGACGCTGCGTGCGGGGAGTCGTCGCGGGTGCCCTTGCCTGAGCGTGGTGGGTCTCGCGGACCTACGATGACGCCAGACGTCGCGCCGCTGGTGGCGCGCAGACGATCCGGCTCCCCAGCCGGCGTCGACGACACGAGCTCACGAGGTGCACCATGGCACGGACCACAGCGACCAAGAGCACCCCGGGGGGTGCGGGCGCGGACGGCGGGACGCAGGGCATCGAGCTGCGCAAGGCACGCGGGCTGTGGATCATGCCGCTGATCCGTGGGCTGCTGCTCGTGCTCCTCGGTCTGCTGCTCATGGTGCAGCCTCTCGGCACCCTCGACCGCCTCATCATGCTCTTCGGCGTGTTCCTGCTGCTCGACGGTGTGGTCACGGCGGTCCAGGGGCTCGTCAACCGCGACCAGATCGGCTGGCGCTGGTGGTTGGTCCAGGGCGCCGTCGACGTCGTCTTCGCCGTGCTGGTCCTCGTGTGGCCCTCGGCCACGGCGCTCGTGCTGTTCTACCTGCTCGTGGTCTGGACCCTCGTGCTGGGTGTCGCGGCGATCGCCGGTGCTGTCGCCCTGGTCCGCAACCGTGACCTCGGCTGGCCGTGGCTGCTGACGATCGGTCTGCTGTCGACGCTCTTCGGCTTCTTGCTCGTCACGCGCTCGCAGGACGCCTCGGCTGCCCTCGAGCTCGTGACCGTGGTGTTCGGCATCTACGCCTTCGTCAGCGGAGCCGTGCACATCGTGTCCGTCTTCGCGATCCGGTCCGTGGCGCAGGAGATCGACCGCGCGCTCACAGGCCGCAGCCTCGTGGTCGACGCGATGGCGGCCCGCCAGGTGGCCGCCCGTGAGGCCGCCGAAGAGCGTGCCGAGGCGAAGGCCGCGGCCTCAGCCGAGAAGAAGGCCGAGAAGCAGGCGGCCAAGGAGCACGGGCGCGATGGTGACCGTGCAGCGCGCGACCGCAAGGTCATCCACCTGCCCGACGGCTCGGAGGAGCAGCACGGTGCTGGGGCTCCCGGGGCTCCCGGGGCTGTCGGCACGGGCGGGACGGCTGGTGCCGCGCGCACCGGCGAGACGTCGGCCGAGGCCCACGACCGTCGGCTCGACGACGAGCGCGCCGCGGCGGGCTTCCCCGACAGCCCCGGGATCGTCGAGGCTCCGCACCCCGTCGTCCTCGACGACCAGGGCTCGGGCCGCATCCCGGCACGGACGGACCGGGACGGCGGCGCGCAGCCGACGACGCCGACCACACCCGCACCCGCTGCCACTGACGACGAGGTCTTCGACGTCGCCGCGACCGAGGACGACCAGCCTCGGACGACCTCGACCTCCGGGACCTCCACGACCGGCACGACCGGTCACGAGAGCCCCGAGGACGAGGCACCGCCCCGCGTCTGACGTGGCGCCGCCCGGCGTCTCGCGAGATGCTGCCCGGCGTCTGACGAGGCACCGCCCCGCGTCTGACGAGGCACCGCCCCGCGCCTGGCCCGGCGTCACCCCGCAACCTGCCCGGCGTCAGCCTGCGTCGGGCACCAGCCCAGCGTCTCGCCCGAGCGTGACCCGCAGCAAGGCCTGGCCCGCGCCGTCACCCAGGACCCTGACGTCACGCAGGACGAAGGTCTCGGGCAGGTGCCCGACGCCGAGGTCCATGGCCCCCACGATCCCGCCGACCGAGAGCTCGGGGCTCACGTGGGTGACGACCTCGTCGACCAGGCCGGCCCTGAGGAACTCGGACGCGAGAGCGGCGCCGCCGTCGAGCAGCACGTGCCGACCGCCGAGGTCGTCGATCGCCCGCAGCGCGAGGTGCGGGTCGCGCGTCGCGAAGTGCAGGGTCCTGCCAGGTGCGTCGAAGACCGGCAGGCCCGGGTCGAGGTCCCGCGTGCCCAGCACGACACGGAGCGGCTGCCGTGCGGACGGCGTCCCGTCGGGGTCGAGGACGGCGAGCGACACGTCGTGCGCGAGGACCGCCCAGGTGCTCACGACGAGGGTGTCGGCGGCCGAGCGGAGGGCGTCGAGGTCGGGGGCGGGCGTGCCGCGGTCGACGACCCAGGTGACGAACGGGCGCCCGGGACGCGCGTCGTCTCCCGGATACGGGGTGCGCGACCGAGCAGCGGCCTGCGCGGCCGGGGTGACCGGTGCGGTCTTGCCGTCCCCGGCGCGCAGCGCGTCAGCCTCGGGGGTCGTGTGGAGGTGCGTGGACGGTGTCTGGGCCCCGGTGTCGGAGGGCTCGGCGCGCATGGTGGTCTCCGGTGTCGTGCGGCGACCGTGCTCAGGCGCACCGCTCGCCCCTGCAGCGTGGTCGACCAGTCTGGTCAGTCTGGCTCTTGATCGACCAGAATGGTCAGTCTATGAGGCACGCCGCAGACGGCGTGGTGACCCGTGGCAGTGATCTGCACCACCGTGCGCGCCCGTCGGCGGGCGCCAGGCGTGGAACGGCTGCGGATGTCCCGGAAGGTCCTGGGTGAGCGCCGCTGCTCCCCGTGCGAGTTCTCCGTCCACCCGTAAAATGAGTCGATGCCACGCAGGACGACGACGGAGACGACCGAGGCGATCCTCGACAACGCCGCGGGGCTCCTCGCGTCGCTCGGGCCACGGGACCTCTCGGTCCAGGCCGTCGCGGACGCGACCTCCCTCGCCAAGTCGTCGATCCTCTACCACTTCGGCTCGCGTCAGGGACTGCTCGACGCCGCCGTCCAGCAGTGCGTCCGCGAGGCCGTCGGTCTGACCGAGGTGACGGGCGACGACCGCGCGCGCCTGCGTGCCCTCGCCGAGCTGTCGCTGGACCGCCCGGGGTGGATCCGCCTCGTGATCGCCGGGGTGACGAACCTGCACGGTACCGAGGTGGCCGCAGGTCTGCGCCCTGCCATCGAGGCGCTCTACGGGCTCTTCGGGGTGGACATCGAGAACCCTCTCGCGGACCCTGACCGCGCGATGCGCGTGACCGGGACGCTCGGTGCGCTGGCGATCTTCGTCATCGACGCCCCACCGCTTCTGCCGCCGGCGGCCAGGCTCCAGGCTGTCGAAGACGTGTGCGCGGGCATCCTCGAGGCGGGTCGAGGCCGTACGGCTGGCGCCGCCGTGGCGGTCAGCTGACGCCGAGGGCCCTGAGCCACCCGTCGGGCAGCAGCGCGTACCCGACGAAGGCCACGATGTCGAGGATCGTGTGGGCCACGACGAGCGGCATCACGCGACGCCGTCCCCACCGTGACTGGTAGAACCACGCGAAGACGATCCCCATGACGACGTTGCCGAAGAACGGCCCGATGCCCTGGTACAGGTGGTAGGAGCCACGGATCAGGGCGCTCGTGACGATGATCTTCACGGTGCCCCAGCGCAGGTCGCCGAGGCGCTCGCTGAGGTAGGCCACGACGATGATCTCCTCGAGCAGGCCGTTCTGCAGGGCTGCGAGCACCAGGACCGGGACCGCCCACCACGTCGAGTCGAGGGCGGCGGCCTGCACCTCGACGGTGATGCCCAGGGCCCTGCCGGCGACGTAGAGCCCGAGCCCCGGGATGCCGATGACCGCGGCGAGCCCGACGCCGTAGCCCACGTCGCGCAGCGGGCTGGTGAGGTCGAGGCCGATGCGCCGCAGCGTGCCCGGGCCGCGGGCGGACAGCAGGAACAGCGCGAGGGCGACGGGGACCAGGTTGAACCCGATCGACAAGACCTGGAAGGTGAGGTCGAGATAGGGGCGGACCGACTGGCTGGCGTTGAGGGTCGCGGACTGGTCGCGCAGCGCCGTGTCGGCGGTGAGCCGGGCGATGATCCGCACGATCGCGTACACCCCGGACTGTCCGAGGCTCAGCCCGAGCAAGATCCAGACCTCGACGCCGATGCGTCGGCGCTCGTGCCGGGTCAGCGGTTCGAGCTGGGCTGTCGCGGAGGCGCTGGTCGGCTCGGTCGGGTCGGGCTGGTCAGTCATGGACCGGTTATAGCACCGCGCGCCGCATGCAGCCTGGGCTGCGGCTCGGGGTGCCGGCGCGGAGCCCTGCGGGAGGTCCCGGGAGGAGCTCCCGGGAGTAGCTTCCGCGGGCACACCCCGGGACGAGGGTCCGGGCGTGGCTCGATCAGCCCCGGTTCTCGCGACGCTTCGACAGGACCATGAGCCCGATCCCCGCGAGCAGCCCGAGCCCACCGCCGACGACGATCCCGGTCCACGGGGTCCCCTCGGAGTCGTCGTCCTCGGCCGCGGGCGTCGTGGGACCGGTGGGGGAGACGCCCGGCTCGGGGGAGG
>NZ_JACBYE010000078.1 GCF_013415325.1 Sanguibacter inulinus
GCGGGTGACCGTCGCCCTCGTGAGGGTGCCGTGCCTGGTCGTGCGTCAGGCGTCGACGAGCGCGCCCTGGTCCGCGGTCCGGCGGGTGGCTCGGTGCGCTGCTCGCAGCGCGACCCCGATGACCACAGCGGTGAGGAAGGCCAGCACGGCGCCGATCGCCGAGGTGAGGTCGACCCCGTGCGCGAAGGCGGCCTTCGCGGCCTCGAGCAGCGCGTCGGCCTGGCCCGTGGGCAGACCGTCGGCCGCGCTCACGGCACCCCCGAGGGTCTCGCGTGCCTGGTCGGCGACCGCTGGGTCGAGACCCGCGGGCAGCTCGAGCCGTGTGCGGTAGACCGCCGCGAGGACGCTGCCGAGGATCGCGACACCGAGCGAGGCACCGAGCTCGTAGGCCGTCTCGGAGATGCCAGACGCAGCACCAGCACGCTCGGGCGGGACCGAGGCGAGGATCGCGTCGTTCGTGAGCGTCTCCGCGAGACCCGCACCACCGCCGACCAGCACGAAGATCACGACGATCACCCCGACGGACGACGACCCCGTCAGCGTGGTGCCGAGCAGGTAGCCGAGGGTCGCGAGCAGCAGCCCCACGGGGATGAGCAGCCAGATCGGCGCGATGCGGGCGAGGGCCACCGCCGCGAGCCCCATGGCCACCGTCGCGGCAGCACCTGGGAGCAGGTACAGACCAGCCTCCATCGGCGACAGCTCGAGGACGAGCTGGAGGTACTGCGACACGAAGAAGATGAGCCCGGAGATCGAGAAGACGGCCATGAAGTTGGCGAGGACCGAGGCGGAGAACACGCGGTTCTTGAACAGCCCGACCTCGAGCAGCGGGGAGCTCAAGCGCGTCTGACGACGCACGAACAGCACACCCAGGGCCACGCCGAGCAGCAGCGACGCGACGCCGAGCGGGCTGAGGCCGTCGGAGGCCAGCTTCTTGATGCCGAAGACGAAGGGCAGCATCGAGACGACGGAGAGCACGACGCTGAGCGGGTCGAGCCGCGCGGAGCCAGGGTTGCGGGACTCGGGCAGCACGAACGGCGCGACGACGAGCAGCACGACGAGCACGGGCACGTTGATGAGGAAGATGGACCCCCACCAGAAGTGCTCGAGCAGCCAGCCGCCGACGATCGGGCCGAGCGCGGAACCTGCCGAGAAGGCGGACGCCCAGATGGCGATCGCGAGGCGACGCTGGTTGTCGTCGAGGAAGAGGTTGCGCAGCAGCGCGAGGGTCGACGGCATGAGGGTCGCGCCGAAGAGCCCGAGCAGCGCGCGAGCCGCGATGAGGTGCGTGGCGTCCCCGGCAAAGGCCGCGTAGACGCTGACGATGCCGAAGCCCGTCGCGCCGACGAGCAGCAGCCGGCGGCGCCCGACGCGATCGCCGAGGGTCCCCATGGTGACGAGCAGCCCGGCGAGGATCAGCGGGTAGATGTCGACGATCCACAGCAGCTGGCTCGCCGACGGCGAGAGCGCCTGGCTGAGCTGGGGGATCGCGAAGGACAGCACGGTGTTGTCGATGCTGACGAGCAGCACGGGGAGCATGAGGGCGGCGAGGCCGAACCAGGCTCGGCGCCCGGCGCGGGGTGCGCTCGGTGCGGTCTTCTGCGCGGTCGTGCCCGCGCTCGCGGCGGTACGGGTGGTGCTGGGGTCGGTGGTGTCGTGACGGTGCAGCGACGGGGTGTCAGCCATGGTCTCGCCTCCTCGGTCGTAGGGCCGAGCGTTACTGTACCGGCTGGACGGTACACCGCGTCTAGACTGTGACCATGTCCACTCGGCCCGACCGCTCCAAGCCCACCCGCGAGGTCGTCCTCGACGCTCTCGAGACCCTCTTGCTCGAGGGAGGCTCCTCCGCAGCGACCCTCGAGGCTGTCGCCGCGGCGGCCGGTGTGTCCAAGGGCGGGCTGCTGTACCACTTCGGGTCGAAGGAGGCCCTGTACCAGGGGTTCCTCGACAGGCTGCTCGTCGAGTCCAGAGCCGAGGCCGACGGGACGCTGACAGCCCCCGAGGGGGTCGTCGCCGCCTACCTCGACGTGTCCTCCGTCGCGACCGACCCGTCGACGCGGTCGGTGCTCGCCGCGCTGCGCCTCGCCGGCGTCCAGGAGGTCGACGTCGAAGGAGCCCTCGTCGAGTCCTTCGAGTACTGGTACGAGGTCATCGCTCGGCGGATCGACGACCCGGTCCTCGCGCGCCTCGTCCAGCTGGTGGGCGACGGTCTCTACCTCCACGCGCTCATCGGCTCGGTCCAGCACGACGAGGACGAGCAGGTGGTCGCCCGCGTCGTCGCGCTGGTGGCCGAGCACGAGGCCGCGCAGGGCTGACCCAGGTCAGGGAGGCCGCGCGGGGCTGACCCGGGTCACGCGAAGCCGCCGGGCGGCCGTCCTCCTGTGCGGCTCAGGCGAGATGCTCTGCGGCGGCGGCCGCGGCGCCGTGCGCGTGCTCGTCGGCGACCTCTGCCCTGGGCAGCCAGACGGTGACGGTCGTCCCCTCCCCGAGGGTGCTCGTCATGGTGATGGTCCCGCCGTGGGCGTCGACGATCGACTTGGTGATCGCCAGCCCGAGCCCGATCCCGGGGATCTGCCGAGAGGTCGCGCTCTGGGCCCTGTGGAACTTCTCGAACACGTGGTCGAGGTCGGTCCCGCTCATGCCGATCCCCGAGTCGGAGACGACGATCGCGCACGCCCGGGCCTCGACGAGCGTGCTGACAGTCACCGTGCCCCCTCGCGGCGTGTACTTCAGGGCGTTGGACAGCAGGTTGTCGAGGACCTGCGAGATGCGGCGCGCGTCGACGTGGACCGCAGGGGAGGCCTGCGCCACGTGCTCCAGGCCGACCCCGGCGGCGGCGAACCGCGGCGTCGTGGACTCGACGGACCGAGCGACGAGACGTCCGAGGGCGACCTGGGTCCGGGAGATCTGCACGGTCCCGGCCGTCGTCTGGGCCGTGGTGAGCAGGTCGGAGACGAGAGCCAGCAGGTGCTCGGCGTTGCGGTCGACGACCCCCAGGTAGGACAACGTCTCGTCAGGCAGGAGGCTGGTCTGGTCCTCGTGGTCGCCGCGGATCAGCTCGAGGTACCCCATGATCGAGGTCAGCGGGGTCCGGAGCTCGTGGGAGACCGTCGCGACGAACTCGTCCTTGACGCGCATCGCGCTCACCACGGCCGTCACGTCGTGGTAGACGACCATGACCCCGTGGCTGTGCTGCTCGGCGTCGAGCATCGGGCGCGAGGTGGCGAGCACGGCGCGCTGCCCTTCGCCGGGGCGGCCGAACCACATGAGGTGCTCGGAGACGACCTCCCCGCGCCGGGCGAGCTCCGAGGGGAACAGGTCGAAGGGCAGGGGGGTGACGCCGTCCTCCTCGAAGACCAGCCGCTCGCCCTCGCCGACGTCCCCGGCCCAGGTGAGTGCGTAGAGGTCGTTCTCCGGGGTGTTCGACAGCAAGATCTCCCCGTCGGTCCCGAAGGCCACGACAGCCGAGTCGAGCGAGGCCAGCATCGCCTGCAGCAGGACCGTCGTCGTGGTGCGCTCGGTCAGCGACTCGTCCAGGCGGGTCTGCTCCTCGCGCAGCCTGTACCGCTGGACCTCCCAGTGCTCGGTGATGATCGCGCAGGCCGACACCATCGCGGCGGCGACCAGCGGCAGCACGAGCGGGGAGGGCCAGTCCGTGAACCCCTGTGTCCTGGAGTCCATCCACGACGCCGTCGCGCTCAGCACGAAGGTCCCGACGACGGCCCACGCCGCACCCCGCCACAGGTAGGCCTGGGCCAGCCACAAGCACGGGAGCAGCGCCAGGGTCGTGAGCATGACCCCCTTGGCGTCGAGGGCGACGACGGCTGCGCCCAGCCCGATCAGGTCGGCTGCGCACAGCGCGGCCGGGGCCCACGGCTGGGTGGACCGGTCCTGGGTCGCCCATGCCGCAGCACTCACCAGCACCACCAGCAGCACCCCGCCCCACCCGAGCACGGGCACGGCCACCGGGACCGTGAGCAGCAACCATGCCGTGAGCGGCAGGTAGATGAGGGCGAAGGGGATCTGCAGGGCTGTGCTGTGCTGGTGCCCGCGGATGCCGAGCGCGCGCATCAGGTGCGACGTCCACCCCGACAGGTGCGCCCGTTCTCGTGTGTGCAGGTCCATACCCGGACGGTAGGGCCACGGGTGCGTCCACGCCCGACGTGCCGGTCCCGCGGCGTGCCCGACGGTCCGTCGGTGGCTGCGCCCGCGGTGCGCCGTACGGTGGTCCTAGGTGCGGTTCAGCCGCCCGGCGCCCAGAGGGGGCGCCTCCCGACACCCGAGGTGATCCACGTGCCAGTCGTCCTCCTGACCGGATTCGAGCCCTTCGGCGGGCAGACGGTCAACCCGTCCTGGCAGGCCGTGCAGCGCCTCGCCGCCGCGTGGGACGGGCCTGCCGAGCTCGTGACCCTCGAGCTCCCGGTCGACTTCCGCACGGCGGGACCGGCGCTCGCGGAGGCGGTCGAGCGGAGCCAGCCCGACCTCGTCGTCGCGGTCGGCCAGGCCGGTGGGCGCCCGGACGTGACGGTCGAGCGGGTCGCGATCAACGTCGACGACGCCCGGATCCCCGACAACGGCGGCTTCTCGCCTGTCGACGAGCCCGTGGTGCCCGGCGGGCCCGCAGCCTACTTCGCGACGCTGCCCGTCAAGGCCTGCGTCGCGGCCATGACCGCGGCTGGTGTCCCGGCGTCGGTCTCGCAGACCGCGGGGACCTTCGTCTGCAACCACGTGTTCTACCAGGTGATGCACGAGCTCGCGGGCCGCTCGGCCGGCGGACCGGTCGCGCGCGGTGGCTTCGTGCACGTCCCCTTCACGCCGGAGCAGGCGGCTGGGACCCGGCACCCGAGCATGACCCTCGACGTCATCACCGCAGGGCTCGACACGATCGTGCGCACGAGCCTGTCGACAGGGGTCGACCTGCGCGTGACGGGCGGGACGACGCACTGACCAGCCTCCCGCGTGACGTCTCTCGACGTGCGAGAACGGCGGATCTGTGCGTCTTCCAGGCATCCGTGCAGGACCTGTGGAGGCTCCGAGCGTCACCCTCCGTTCGAGATGCGGGCGTGGTGGGACGCACGTACGGTCGAGGCATCGGACAACCTGAGGAGGCCCATCATGGGACTTGGTGACAAGATCAAGAACGCTGCAGAAGACGCCAAGGGCAAGGTCAAGGAAGCGACCGGCTCGGCGACCGACAACGAGCGCCTCGAGGCTGAGGGCAAGGCCGACCAGTCGAAGGCCTCGGCCAAGCAGGCTGGCGAGAACGTCAAGGACGTCTTCCGCGACTGATCGCCTCAGAAGCTTCACGAGAGCCCGTCCCCTCACCGGGGGCGGGCTCTCGTGCGTCGCGGGTCAGCGGCACCCTGCGGCAGCGGCGATCTGCTCGTCGCTCGGCCGGCCGTAGAGCCACTCGCCCGAGCCGTTGCCGTCGTCGTAGCCCATGCTGATCGCCCACGAGGTCGCGAACATCTCGTCGTCGCTGTTGAAGGGCGCCGCCGAGTAGAGGTCGTAGCACTTGGACGTGATCGCGTGCCCGGTCTCGTGGACCACCAGGGCCTGCACGCCTTCCTCGGGCCACCGCTCGGCGACGTTGTCCGACAGCGTGATGGTCGAGTACCCGTACTGCGCGGTGTTCCACGTCGCGTAGCCGCCTGACGAGCCGTCGAGCCCGTAGCCGTTGACCTCGGGCGCCCAGGCGAAGTCGACGGGCACCCCGCCGGCGAGCGAGCGGGCGAAGGCCTCGATCTCGGGTCGGTTGGGGTGGACGGGGTTGGCGAGCAGCCATTCCTGGTCGGTCTGGGAGGTGACCACGGCGTTCGCAGCGGCCGCGAAGGTCGACAGCTGGGTGCTGCTGTCGGCCGACCAGCTCGGCGAGACGCCGGTGGCCGCGACCTGCATCTCCGAGCGGCTGGCGTTCGTCGCGACCGTGTAGGTGTCGACGTAGCTCTGCGACGTGGCGGGCACCGTCGCGAGCAGCGCGTCGGCGGCGTCGGCGAGCGTGTCCTGCTGGGTGGTGAGGGTGTCGAGCCCGGTCTGGGTGTCCTCGAGCGTCGTGGTGAGGGTCTCGACGTCGGCCTCCACCTGCTCGGTCGCCTCGACGATCTCGTCGGTCGTCGTCGGGCGGGCGTCGGGGGGCTCGGGCGCCTCCTGCGACGGGCCCCAGGAGTCGACTGCCGTCGAGAGGTCGGTCCGTGCTGTGTCGAGCGCCGTGCGCTCGGCCTCGGGGACGACGCCCACGGGTGCGGCGTCGAGCAGCAGGGTGGCGTCGTCGACGTCCGAGGTGGCGTCTGTGAGGGCCAGGTCGACGTCGGTCGCGAGCGTGGTGAGGGAGTCGACGACGCTGTCGAGGTCCTCGACGGCGTCGTCGTAGGCGGTCTCGGCGTCGGCGAGCTCCTGGGCCTCGCGCGCCAGACGGTCCGCGAGCTCTTGGGCTGCGCGCTGGTCGTTCGCCCGGTCGACCAGGACGGCTGTCGTCCCGCCGCCGAGGGCGAGCACGAGGAGGACGCCGAGCGCGACGGCCCAGCGTCGCGAGCGGCGTGGGCGGCGCGGAGCCGGCGCAGGTGCAGCCCACGGAGACTGACCGGGCCGCGAGGGCTGGCCGGGCTGCTGAGCCGCGTAGCCGGAGGTCTGCGGGGCGCTCGGGTGCCCACTGCCGTCCGGATACCCGGTGGGCTGCGGCTGGTAGCCGCCATGCGGCGGGTGGCCCGTCCCCGGGGAGCCCGGCCACCCTGCGGGGGCCGGCCCTGGGCCCTGCCCGTAGCCGGGCTGGGCAGGCGGTCGTGGAGCCGCCCACGGTCCGGGCTGCTGACCGGGGACGGACGGCCCAGCGCCGTGACCGGGCGGGTCGGGCGTCGACGGGGGAGGAGGGGGCGAGGTGCTCATCGTCACAGTGTGCAGCGAGACCGCGCCGGGCACGAGGCCTGCGGATGGGGTGGAGTCCCCGTCCGAGGGTGAGATCGGGCGGAGCAGATCTGGCGCACGTGTCGGGCGCAGCGCTCCCAGGTCCGTGCCGGGGTGCGGAGGTCCTCGTCAGCGCGGCCGACCCGGCGACCTCAGACCGTCGGGGAGTCCGGCGCGAGCTTCCACTCGTCGGAGGGGTCGATCTGGTGGCGGATCAGCGTGGCGGCTTCGCGCAGGCTGTCCGACTGGTCGGGAGACAGCGCGTCGAAGACGAGGTGGCGGACTGTCTCGACGTGACCCGGCGCTGACGCCACGATCTTGTCGAGGCCTGCGTCGGTGAGGATCGCGTTGGTGTGGCGGCGGTCGTGCTGGCTCGCCTCGCGGCGGACGTAGCCCTGCTTCTCGAGGCGCTTGACCACGTGGGACAGGCGCGAGAGCGATCCGCTCGTCAGCCGGGCGAGCTGTCCCATGCCGAGGGTGCGGTCGTCCTGCTCGGAGAGCATCGCGAGGACCATGTACTCGTAGAAGCTGATGCCGGCGTCGCGGGTCAGCTGGGCGTCGAGGGCGGCGGGGAGCCGGATCATCACCTCGGACAGGCGCAACCACGTGAGGTTCTCGGCGCTCGAGAGCCAGCGTGCGTCGTCAGGTCCGGGGGGTGTGGTCATCTCCTGAGTCTACCGCGTTTGCTTGACTCTTCAAATAAATCGGCGGATCCGGCCGTGGCCTGCGACGACCCGCGGCGGCACGCGGTGGTCTGGCTCGTCCCCGGTGGTGCGGCCGCGAGAGCGGTGCGGAGCGCCAGACCTCTTCACCTCGCAGGGGCCTGCAGTTAGGGTAGGTATGCCTAACCAGCGCGGCCCGGTCGACGACCAGCGGTCCGCAGCTCCCCGGGCCTGCCGACTCGACCCTAGGACCCCCCATGACACGCTCCACCACGCGGTCTTCCACCGTGTCTTCAGCAGCCGCCCGCGCCGCCGCGCCGCTCGGCCTGCGCAGCGTCGAGCGCGACCTCGTCCCCGTGACCTCCCCGGGGACGGCCGGCGACCTCGGCCTCGACGTCACGGTGCCGTCGTGAACATCTTCCGCGCCGAGGTCGTCTCGACCGCCCGCCTCACCGCCGGCATGATCCGCATCGTCCTCGGCGGCGAGGGCGTCGCTGACTTCCTGTCCACGGGCGTCGGCGACGAGTACCTCCGGGTGTTCTTGCCGGCCCCGGGGGAGCGCGAACCCGTGCTCCCCTTCGCGACGGAGAAGAGCTGGGACTACCCCGAGGGCGTCACGCCGTCGCCGATGCGCACCTACACGGTGCGCGCTGTCGACCCTGCTGCGGGCACCCTGACGATCGACTTCGTGGTGCACGAGGGCGGGGTCGCGGCGACCTGGGCGCAGCACGCGACCGTCGGCGACGTCGTCGGCCTCAACTCGCCCTGCGGTCTGTACAGCCCGCCCGAGGGCCTCGAGTGGCAGCTGCTGCTCGCCGACGCGACGGGGTTGCCGGCCGTCGGACGCCTGGTCGAGCAGGCTCCGGCCGGCGTGCGGACCCGCGTGATCGTCGAGGTCCCCGACGAGACCCACCACCAGGGCCTCTCGCGCCCCGGGGTCGACGTCGTCTGGGTCTACGGCGGCAACGGCTACAGCCAGTCCCGCCTCGACGAGATCCTGCGGACCGTCGACCTGCCCGACGGCGTCGGCTACGTGTGGTTCGCCGGGGAGGCCAAGGTCATGCGCACGGTCCGCACGCACCTGCGCCACGAGCGCGGTCTGCCGGGCACTGCCTACAAGGTGATCGGCTACTGGACCGACAAGGTCGAAGAGTGGACCGAGCGCTGGGACGCCGTCGACGCCGAGACCAAGCAGTGGCTCATGAGGCTGTGGGACGACGAGGGTCGCGCGGTCGAAGAGATCGAAGACGAGTACTTCGCGACGCTCGAGACCCTCGGGCTGTAGGACTGGGACAGACGATGACGACCTCGACGAGAGACACCGGCGCTCAGCCGCCCGGCAGGCACCTGCCCCCGGGCGGTCCGGAGACGGCTGAGAGCGCCACGCCAGGTGGGACGGCCGGCGTGGCGGGCAGACCGGTGGTCGCCGTGACCGCGGAGGGCGGCACGCTGCCCGAGGCGTCCGCAGCCCCCGCCGGCCTCGCGCACACCAACGCCACCCGCGCCTTCTGGTTGCTGGTCCTCGTCGCGGTGCTCGCGGTCGCGCTGCTGCTGAGCCTCGCCGTCGGCTCGAAGAACATCCCCTTCGCCACCGTGCTCAGCGGGCTCTTCTCGCCCGACGGGTCGAACGACCACATCATCGTCCGTGAGATGCGCGCCCCCCGGACCATCCTCGGGCTGCTCGTCGGCATCGCGCTCGGGCTGTCGGGCGCGATGATCCAGGCCCTGACCCGCAACCCGCTCGCCGACCCCGGGATCCTCGGCGTCAACGCAGGAGCGGGCTTCGCGGTGGTCGTCGGCGTCGCCGTCTTCGGGGTCGTGGACATCCAGCAGTACATCTGGTTCGCCTTCCTCGGCGCCGTCGTGACGACGGTGGTCGTCTACGTCATCGGGTCGATGGGCCGCGGTGGCACCACGCCTGTCCGGCTGACCCTCGCGGGGATCGCGATCGGCGCCGTCCTCGGCGGGGTCTCGTCGGGGATCACGCTGCTCAACCCGCGGGTCTTCGACGCCATGCGGTTCTGGGGTGCGGGCACCCTGAGCAACCGCACGTGGGAGATGGTCGGGACGGTCACGCCCTTCATCGTGGCCGGGACGCTCGTCGCGCTGCTCGTCGCCCGCCCGCTCAACGCCGTGGCGCTCGGCGATGACCTCGCCAGCTCCCTCGGGGCGAACCTCACGCGGACTCGTGTGTGGGTCGTCGTGGGGGTCACGCTCCTGTGCGGCGCGGCCACCGCCGCCGCCGGGCCGATCGGCTTCGTCGGCCTCATGGTCCCGCACGTCGCCCGCTGGTTCGTCGGACCCGACCAGCGCTGGATCATGCCCTACACCCTCGTCATGGCCCCGACCCTGCTGCTCGTCTCCGACGTCCTCGGGCGCATCGTGCTGCGTCCCGGTGAGCTCCAGGTCGGCATCGTCACGGCCTTCGTCGGGGCACCCGTGCTCATCTGGCTCGTCCGACGACGGAAGGTGAGCGGGCTGTGAGCGCCGACCTCGAGACCCCGGGCGGGACGGCGCCGACCCCGCGGTCCCAGCAGACGCCGCCAGCCCCGCGTGCTGCGAAGTCTCCGACCAGCGCGTCGGGGAGCTCCCGACGCGTGAGCACCGGGCGGCCCACCTGGACCCTGCGGCTCGCCCGCGGGCGGTTCTCCGGCCGGG
The DNA here is from genome assembly GCF_013415325.1 of Sanguibacter inulinus. Lineage (GTDB taxonomy): Bacteria > Actinomycetota > Actinomycetes > Actinomycetales > Cellulomonadaceae > Sanguibacter > Sanguibacter inulinus. The sequence goes on from NZ_JACBYE010000078.1 coordinate 10,218, forward strand.
TGGACCTGCGCACCCTTGTGGTGCTCGTCGCCCTGACCGTCGTCGCCCTCGGCGTCGGACTCGTCGCCCTCGGTGTCGGCGACTACCAGGTGTCCGTGCCCGACGTCCTGCAGGCGCTCTTCGGCGAGACCACCACGGTGGTCCGCATGGTCGTCGTCGACTGGCGGCTGCCCCGCGTGCTGCTCGCGCTGCTGCTCGGCGCGGCCCTCGGCGCGAGCGGGGCGATCTTCCAGTCCATGACCCGCAACCCGCTCGGCAGCCCCGACATCATCGGCTTCAACACCGGCGCGTACACCGGGGCACTCGTCGTCATCCTGCTGCTCGGCGGCTCGTACTACGACATCGCCGCCGGCGCGATGGTCGGGGGTCTGGTGACGGCCGGCCTCGTCTATGCCCTCGCCTACCGCGGCGGCGCGCAGGGCTTCCGGCTCATCATCGTCGGGATCGCGATCAGCGCTGTCCTCGCCTCGGTCAACACCTGGTTGATCATCAAGGCCGACCTCGAGAAGGCCATGAGCGCCGCGGCCTGGGGAGCAGGCTCGCTCAACGGGTTGTCCTGGACGCAGGTCGCGCCGGTGACGATCATCCTCGTCGTGCTGCTGCCCGCCCTCGTGGTGCTCAGCCGACGGATGGGGATCCTCGAGATGGGCGACGACGCCGCGCAGGCCCTCGGCGTCCGCACCGAGCCGACACGCCTCGCGATGCTCGTCGTCGGCGTCGCGCTCACGGCGCTCGTCACGGCCGCCGCCGGGCCGATCGCCTTCATCTCGCTCGCCGCACCCCAGCTCGCCCGGCGGCTCACCCGCAGCCCGTCGGTCGCGATGCTGCCCTCCGCGGTGCTCGGCGCGCTGCTGCTCGTGGTGAGCGACCTCGCCGCGCAGCGCGTCTTCGCCCCGACCCAGCTGCCCGTGGGTGTCGTCACCGTGAGCGTCGGCGGCTGCTACCTCGTGTGGCTGCTCGCCCGAGAGGCCAGGCGGCAGTGAGACGCCACCAGACCACCCCGACCACGCCCGACCCGACCCCTCGCAGAGAGACCATCCAGATGACGACCGACGTGCTCGGCACCACCACCGCGACAGACCCGGCTGCTCGCCGCACCGCTGACGAGGGTCCGCGCCTGCGCGCCGAGGGCGTGACCATCGGGTACTCCGACCACCCGGTGTCGACGGCGCTGAGCGTCGAGATCCCCGACGACTCCTTCACCGTGATCGTCGGGCCGAACGCCTGCGGCAAGTCGACGCTGCTGCGCGCGCTGTCGCGCCTGCTCAAGCCCTCGGACGGGCAGGTCGTGCTCGACGGCGAGGCCATCACCTCCTACAAGGCCAAGGAGGTCGCCCGTCGCCTCGGCCTGCTGCCGCAGACGTCGATCGCCCCCGACGGCATCACCGTCGCCGACCTCGTCGCGCGCGGCCGCTACCCGCACCAGAAGCTGCTGCGCCAGTGGTCTGTCGAGGACGAGGCGGCGGTCGTCCGGGCGCTCGAGGCCACCCAGGTGACGGCGCTGTCCAGCCGCCTCGTCGACGAGCTGTCCGGCGGGCAGCGCCAGCGCGTGTGGGTGTCGATGGTCCTCGCGCAGGAGACCCCGCTGCTGCTCCTCGACGAGCCGACGACCTTCCTCGACATCGCGCACCAGATCGAGCTGCTCGAGCTCTTCGGCGACCTCAACCGCCGCGGGCACACCCTCGTCGCCGTGCTGCACGACCTCAACCACGCCTGCCGCTACGCGACCCACCTCATCGCCATGAAGGACGGCGCCGTCGTCGCCCAGGGCCGTCCGGAGGAGATCATCACCGCCGAGCTCGTCGAAGAGGTCTTCGGCCTGCGCTGCATGATCATCGAGGACCCCGTGAGCAAGACCCCGCTGGTGATCCCGCTGGGTCGCCCGCACACCGCCCCCGAGCCCGAGGCCTGACGTCGGGGTGGGCCCCCCACCGGGTCGCGCCTACCGAAGCGGCTCGCGCCGAGGTCACCCGACCTGCGCCAGCCCCACCCCACCCGCCGAGGTCGCCCGACCCGCGCCGAGGCTGCCCAGATGGTGACGAGGTCGCCTCGACTGCGCCGAGGTCGTACAGACACGCCAGATCCCGAGCCCCCGGGGCCAGATCTGGCGTGTCTGTACGACTTCGTGGTCAGACGTACGACCTCGTGGTCGGAGGTGTGACCTCGTCGGACCGGTCGGGATGGGGTGGTCCGGCTCGGGCCGGTCGGGACAGGGGTGGGAG
>NZ_JACBYE010000079.1 GCF_013415325.1 Sanguibacter inulinus
CCCGAGCACGCCCCCATCCCGGCACCCGCCCCGCGGCGGCAGGTGACCCGCGCGTGACGCAGGACGTCAGGCGAGGACGCCGAGGTCGGAGCCGAGCCTGGCGCAGGCGCGCGCTGGAGCCCGAGACCCCGGCTCCCCAGGTAGGTTGGTCTGTGACGTGCCGCACAACGGCGCGTCGTCGACAGCGAGGAGACCACCGACGATGTCCACCCAGCAGACCGCCGCGACAGACCACGACACCGCAGCGAGCACCGACGACCTGACGGGCGACGCAGCCCGGACGGGGCGAGCGGCGCCGGCAGCGTCCGCAGAGTCCACGGCGACGAGCCACCCGAGCACGGCCCAGATCTCTGTCCCGTGGGCCAACGCCCTGGGGCAGCTCGCCGGCGCCGTCGAGATCCTCGGCTACGAAGAGGGTCTCCACGAGATGCTCGCGACCCCGCGGCGCGAGATCAACGTGGCCGTCCCGCTGCGCCGCGACGACGGCAGGGTCGAGCTGTTCAAGGGTTTCAGGGTGCAGCACAACGTCTCGCGCGGGCCCGGCAAGGGCGGTCTGCGGTTCCACCCCAGCGTCGACGCCGACGAGGTGCGCGCCCTCGCGATGCTCATGACCTGGAAGTGTGCCGTCGTCGACCTCCCCTACGGCGGCGCCAAGGGCGGCGTCGGCATCGACCCCCAGCAGTACAGCGAGCGCGAGCTCGAGCGCGTCACCCGCCGCTACACGAGCGAGATCATGCCGATGATCGGCCCGGAGCGCGACATCATGGCCCCCGACATGGGGACCAACGAGCAGACCATGGCCTGGGTCATGGACACCTACTCGGTGAGCCAGGGCTACACGATCCCCGGGGTCGTGACAGGCAAGCCCCTCGCCGTCGGCGGCTCCCTGGGCCGGGCCACAGCCACCTCGCGCGGGGTCGTGCACGTGACCATCTCCGCACTCGCCGAGGTCGGCGAGACGCTCACCGGCGCGACCGTCGCCATCCAGGGCTTCGGCAAGGTCGGTGCCCACGCCGCGTCGATCTTCGCGGAGGAGGGCGCCCGCGTGGTCGCGGTCAGCGACCAGTTCGGCGGGGTCCACAACGCTGCGGGCATCGACGTGCCGCGCCTGCTCGACCACGTGGCAGCGACAGGCTCGGTCGTGGGCTTCGACGGCGCCGACCCGCTCGGCAACGACGCGCTCCTCGCCCTCGAGGTCGACGTCCTCGTCCCTGCGGCCATCGACGGGGTGCTCGACTCCCGCACGGCGCCGTCGGTCCGCGCGAGGTTCGTCGTCGAGGGCGCCAACGGCCCCACGACCTCGGAGGCCGACGCGATCCTCGCCGAGAAGGGTGTCGTGGTCGTCCCCGACATCCTCGCCAACGCCGGCGGTGTGGTCGTCTCGTACTTCGAGTGGGTCCAGTCGAACCAGACGTACTGGTGGGACGCGAACGAGATCGAGCAGAAGCTGGCCGATCGCATGCACTCGGCCTTCCGCGAGGTCGCCGCGACCTCGCGCGCGCAGGGCATCACGCTGCGCGACGCGGCACTGGTGATCGGCGTGCGGCGCGTCGCCGAGGCGCACCAGATCCGTGGCCTCTATCCCTGATCTCCGGCCGTCGCAGACCGACGCAGCCCTGCACCCCTCGCGTGAGGGGTGCAGGGCTGCGTCGATGTGGCCGGTGGGCCTCGGTCGCCGAGCGGCTGGCGGTCTCTCAGTCGCCGAGCGGCTGCCTGTCTCTCAGTCGCCGAGCGGCTGCCTGTCTCTCAGTCGCCGAGCGGCTGGCGGTCAGCCCAGGCGTGCAGGTCGGTCCGCGGCCCTGTGAAGAAGGGCACCTCTTCGCGCACGTGGTGGCGTGCCTCGGTCGCGCGGAGGTCGCGCATGAGGTCGACGATCCGTGCGAGGTCGGCCGCCTCGAAGGCGAGCAGCCACTCGTAGTCGCCGAGGGCGAAGGCCTGGACGGTGTTCGCCCTGACGTCCTTGTAGCCCGCCGCCGCGATGCCGTGGTCGCGCAGCATGGTCGCGCGCTCCGCGGCCGGCAGCAGGTACCACTCGTAAGACCTCACGAAGGGGTACACGCAGATGTACTTCTCCGGGGCCTCGTCAGCCATGAAGGCCGGGACGTGACCGCGGTTGAACTCGGCCGGGCGGTGCAGGCCGACGTTCGACCACACAGGCTCGAGGTGACGTCCCAGGTCGGAGGCGCGCAGGCGCTGGTAGGCCCCCTGGACGGACTCGATCGAGGGCCCGTGCCACCACACCATGAGGTCGGCGTCGGAGCGCAGGCCACCGACGTCGTACCAGCCGCGGATCGTCAGGTCGGTGTCGACCCCCGAGTCCGCGCCACCGACCGAGGCCAGGGCGGCGTCGACGACCTCGGCACGCTCGGCGGCGTCGGTCGGGAGGGTCTGGACCGTCGAGAAGACCGACCACATCGTGTAGCGCACGGCCTCGTTGATGTCGTCCGTCGGGACGGTCTCGCCGGTGTCGGGACGGTGGTGCAGGTGCTGGTCGCTCATGGCGTGCTGGCTCTCTTCGTCGCGGGTCAGGAGTTCAGGGCTTCCGAGCACAGGGCGGGCACGCCGCTGTCCTCGCCGTCACGGCGACGGCAGCAGCCGGGCCGGCACACGGACCTGTAGGCGGGCAGGGTGCCGACGGTCTGCTGGACGATCTCGTCGCCGCGGGCCAGGGCGGCCCGCTCGAGGACGAGGTCGACCAGACCGGAGACGAAGGGCGCCCGGGTGCTCACGGTCCCGGCGCGCACGGCGGCGAGGCCGAGCTCGGCGGCCGTGGCGATCGCCTCGGTGTCGAGGTCGTAGGCGACCTCCATGTGGTCGGAGATGAATCCGATCGGTGAGATCACGACGGAGCGCACACCCGACTCGGCGAGCTCGCCGAGGTGGTCGTTGACGTCGGGCTCGAGCCACGGCTGGCTCGGCGGGCCGGAGCGCGAGCAGTACGCGAGCGTCCACTCGACGGGGTGGCCGAGGACCGTCGAGACCTCGGCGGCGACCACGGCGGCGAGGTCGAGGTGCTGCTGGGAGTACGTCGCGCCGGAGACTGCCGAGGCGGCCTCCATGGTGTCCGGGATCGAGTGCGTGACGAAGACGAGGCGGGCCTCGGCTGCGAGCTCGGCACCGTCCTTCTCGGCGAGCGCACGGTAGCCGTCCACGACGGCGTCGATGTTGGCCTGGGCGAAGCCGGGGTGGTTGAAGTACGAGCGCACCTTGTCGAACTGGACGCTCCGCGACCCCTCCGGGCCGAGGTCGCCGAGCCCGTCGAGGGTCACGGCGAGGTCTTCGCGGTACTGGCGGCAGCCGGAGTACGAGGAGTACGCGCTCGTGACGAGGGCGACGGCGCGCTGGACACCCATCTCCTTGAGCTGCTCGACGGCGTCGCGCGTGTACGGCTCCCAGTTGCGGTTGCCCCACACGACCGGCAGGTCGATGCCGCGAGCGGCGAGCTCGCCCTCGAGGGCAGCCTGGAGGGCGAGGTTCTGCTCGTTGATCGGGCTCTTGCCGCCGAAGCCGTAGTAGTGCTCGCCGACCTCTTCGAGGCGGGAGTCGGGGATCCCCTTGCCGGCGGTGACGTTGCGGAGGAAGGGGACGACGTCTTCGGGCTTGTTGGGGCCTCCGAAGGAGTACAGCAGGAGGGCGTCGTAGGGCAGCTGGGGGCCGCGGGTGGTCTCGGCAGCCGTGCCGGGAGCAGCCTCGGTGTCTGGGGTGAGGGCCATGTGAGCCATCTTCGCACCGCTGGAGAACCCCGCCACCGCGAGGGTCGGGCTGCGCGGTGTGAGTTTGACACGACAGAACGTCAGGTCGTCTGGGAGCCTGCCGCCGGGCGCCCCTGGGGGTAGCGGCAGTCCTGGTCCTCGTCGCGCGGGGCGACGAGAGCGTGCGCGGCGTGGTGCAGCAGAGCGCTCACGTCGGCGAGGTCGAGGATCACCTGCTGGCAGTGGCCGCACCTGTGGAGATGGCTGTCGTACCGCTCTTCCGACGCCGGCGCGAGCACGCCGCAGGGGCGCAGGTCGATGCGCGGGACCATCCAGGCGCAGCCTGGCGCCGTCGACGGCGCCTCGACGATCTCGGCGAGCCACCGGGTCCGCAGCTCGACCTCGGCGACCCTCTGGAGCGCGTACAGCTCGTCGCCGTGGACACCGGCCATGAGGGCGACCGAGCCCGTCGGCTCGTCCTCGACGACCCTGTACCAGAGCACCGTGCGGGACTGCGCCGACAGGGCGCCGAAGGCACGGACGACGAGCGGGACGTCCGGGCGCAGGGCCCAGGAGCTCTCCGCGAAGAGCGTGCGGTAGAGGTGGAGGCGGAACGGTCCGTCGACGTCGCAGCCTGCCGAGATCTCGAGGAGGACGTCGGCAAAGGCGCGGTTCACGGCGGACTCGGAGGGGCTGCCCGGCGGCGACCACCGCTCCGCGAAGTCGTAGGCGGCCTGCCGGTGACGTCGCCAGAGCTCGAGGAACGCGTCGACGTCTCCGCTGCTGACGTCCTCGACGAGAGCGGCGTCGGCTGGGCCCGCCGAGCCCGCGGCGAGGTCGGTGTCGGTGTCCGTCGGGACATCGGTGAACATCTGAGACCCCTCCCGCGGCGAGCACCCCCTGCGACGCCGTGCGTCGATCATCCCAGGTGCCGGGCCGGTCGCGCAGAGGGGAACCCGCAGCGGGTCCCGCGACGGGCTCCTGGAGTCGTCTCTCTCGCGACGACCTCAGGTCCGCCGTCGGCCTGATGCCGCGGCTGCTCGGGGGTCCGGTCCCCGCCAGACGACATCCGGTGCCGAGGCGTTGAGAGGCAGATCACTCTCGACTGCGTTTGTCAGGAGGGTGGACAAACCCCGAAGTCTCGTTAGGCTCGACCTCGTGACCACTGCTGACCACCTCGGGCTCGTCCCTGCTCCAGTCCGCGCCGAGCCCGGCTCCGGAGCCCCGTTCGTGGCCCGAGAGGGCATCGTCATCACCGTCGACGAGGCCCTGCGACCGGCCGCCCGCTGGTGGGCCGGGGTCGTCTCCGCGGCGCACGGCATCGAGACCGTGCTGGCGGGGTCGGCGGACCCTGCTGCGGGTGCCGGCGGAGCCCGGTGGTCCCGCGCGGCCTTCCGGCTCGCGCCTGCGCCCGCGCCTGGCTCAGCAGAGCAAGCAGGGACAGGGCCGGCAGGGCCGAGAACCGGCGGCTACAGGCTCCGCGTGAGCGAGTCCGAGGTCGACGTCGAGGCCGACGACCTGCCCGGCGCCTTCGCAGCCGCCCAGACACTCCGGCAGCTCGCCGGCCCTGACGCCTTCAGGCGTGCGCCGCTGCGCACCGACCGCAGCGGGCTGACGCTCCCGGCCGTCGAGGTCTCCGACTCCCCTCGTTTCGCCTGGCGCGGCATGCTGCTCGACGTCGCCCGGCACTTCATGCCCGTGCACGACGTGCTGCGCCTCGTCGAGCTCGCCGCCGCCCACAAGCTCAACGTGCTCCAGCTGCACCTGACCGACGACCAGGGCTGGCGCATGCAGGTGCTGCGCTACCCCCTGCTCACGGCGGTCGGGGGGTGGCGCACCGAGACCGGGGTGGGCACCTGGCGCAGCGACCGCACCGACGGGCAGCCGCACGGCGGCTGGTACACGCAGGACGACCTGCGCGAGATCGTCGCCTACGCCCGCGAGCGGGGGGTCGTCGTCGTACCCGAGATCGACGTGCCGGGGCACGTCGAGGCGGCCGTGGCCGCCTACCCCGAGCTCGGCACCCGCAAGCAGCCGCACACGGTCCGCACCACCTGGGGCGTGAGCACCGAGGTGCTCGACCCCTCCGACGAGACCCTCGAGTTCTTCAGGCACGTGCTCGACGAGGTCCTCGACGTCTTCGACTCCCCCTGGGTCGCCCTCGGCGGTGACGAGGTCCCGACCACCCTGTGGCTCGAGAACCCGGCGATCGTCGAGCGGGCCGAGGCGCTCGGCCTGCCCGACGCGCGCCACCTGCACGGGTGGTTCGTCGACAGGCTGTGCGAGCACGTGATCGCCGCCGGACGTCGCCCCGTCGTGTGGGACGAGGCCTTCACGCCGACGCTCCCCGTCGAGACCGTCGTGACGGCGTGGCGCGGCATCAGTGTGGGCGCCGCGGCGATCGAGGCCGGGCACGACGTGGTCATGGCCCCCGAGCAGGTCGTGTACCTGGACCACCGGGCGGGCGAGCACCCCGACGAGCCGACTCCCGTGGGATTCGTGCGGACCGTCGCCGACGTCTACGCCTTCGACCCGCTGCCGGGCGCCGTTCGCACCGCTCACCCTGGGCTGGACGAGGCACCCGGGCGGCTCGTGGGTGTGCAGGCCCAGGTCTGGACCGAGCACCTCGACTCTCCCCGACGGGTCGACTTCGCGACTTTCCCCAGGCTCGCGGCCTTCGCGGAGGTCGCCTGGTCGCCCGAGGCGGACCGCGTACCCGGGTCGCCGGCCTCCGAGGCGTTCCTCGAGAGGCTGCGGACCGTGCACCTGCCGCGCCTGGACGCGGCGGGGGTTGAGTACCGCCCGCTCGACGGGCCGCTGCCCTGGCAGGCCCGACCTGGCGCACCCGGCTTCCCGCGCGACCTCGCGGCGGAGATGGCCGCAGCGGGGTGGGACGGCGCTGGCGGCTGGCACGAGGGCGACTCGCAGGACGACGTACGCGAGGCGGCGCTGTCGGAGACTCCCGCGACTCCCGCGACTCCCGCGACTCCCGCGACTCCCGCGACTCCCGCGACTCCCGCGACTCCCGCGACTCCCGCGACTCCCGCGACTCCCGCGACTCCCGCGACTCCCGCGACTGACGGTCTCGCATGACCGCCAGCCGTGTCGAGACCGTCGTCCACGGCGTCCGCCTGCCGGACGCCTCGTCGACGACAGGGCTGACCGAGCCCGTCGACCTGCACCTCGGCCGCCGGGTGATCGAGGTGTCGCCGGCCGGTCGCCGGCCGACGGGCGTCGACGTGCTCGACGGTGACGGCCGTGTCGCCCTGCCCGGGCTGGTCGACGCGCACGTGCACGGCGAGGCAGCCGTGCTCGACCCCGAGGTGCAGCACGCGATGCTGCGCCAGGGGGTGACGAGCATCGTCGTCGGGCAGGACGGGGTGTCCTTCGCGCCCTCGCACGTGACCGGCGCTGAATCCTTGCGGTCAGCCGGCGCGGCGCTCTCCCACGCAACCGGTACCGGTGCCGGCACCGACCGCATCCCGGCCCGGCACCCGTCCTCGTCCTCGTCCTCGTCCTCGTCCTCGTCCGCGAGCGCAGACCTGGACGCGACGACGTGGGCGGGCCGGTACTTCTCCGCGATCAACGGCGAGCACCCGACCTTCCGCGGCGGCGGCGTCGCCGACCTCCTCGCGACCTACGACGGCACCACCCCGGTCAACGTCGCCTACCTCGTCCCGCACGGCACGCTGCGCTACGCCCTGCTCGGCGACAGCGACAGACCGGCGACCGCCGCCGAGCGCGACCTGCTCGTCGCAGCCCTCGTCGACGGGCTCGACGCCGGTGCTGTCGGCATGTCGACGGGCCTCGAGTACGTCCCGGCCGCCTACGCAGACCGCGAGGAGCTGGTCGCGCTGGCCCGGGTGCTCGCCGGTCGCGGACTGCCTCACGTGAGCCACATGCGCGGGTACGAGGACAGGGCGGGCGCTGCGATGGCCGAGCTCGTCTCGATCGCCGCCGAGACCGGCGTCGCCACCCACGTCTCGCACTACCACGGACCGGCCGCTGAGCTCTCGGGCTACGTCGACGACGCCCTCGCCTCAGGCCTCGACGTCAGTTTCGACTCCTACCCGTACCTGCGCGGCGCGTCGATCCTCTCGATGGTCGCGCTGCCGACCTGGCTGCCGATCGCCGACCCGGAGCGGACCGTCGCTGCGCTGCGCGACCCTGCGGTGCTGGCCCGCCTGCGCACCGAGCACCTGCCGGGGCTCGTCGACCTCTGGCCCCGCGTGACGATGGCCTCGGTGCCGGGCGAGCACGTGTGGGCCGAGGGGCTCTCCCTCGTCGAGGTCGCGCGGCGCCTCGCCCTCTCCCCCGCGGACACCGCCGTCGAGCTCCTGGTCAGCACAGGGCTGCGGGCCGGGTGCGTCTTCGCCCAGCCGCCGACCAACTCCGCTGCCTCGGTCCTCGCCCTCTCGACGCACCCTGCCCAGATGGGCGGCTCGGACGCGATCTACGCCGGTGGGCGCCCGCACCCGCGCGGCTGGGGTGCCTTCGCCCGGATGCTCGCCCAGGTGCGCTCGGGCGACTGGACGTGGTCGGAGGCGCAGCACCACCTGTCGACGGCCGCTGCACGTCGCTTCGGGCTCGCCGGGCGCGGGTCGCTCGAGGTCGGGTCGGTCGCCGACGTGGCCCTGGTCGACCCCGGTACGGTCCGAGACCTCGCGACCTACGACGAGCCGCGACGGCTGGCGACGGGTGTCACCGACGTCGTGGTCGCGGGACGGCGGGTGCTCGCCGACGGCGAGCTCACAGGACTCACCCCCGGCCGGTCGCTCCGGCCGTCGACCGCGCCCGCGCCCGCGACCGCATCAGCGCACCGCACAGGAGGACGAGCATGAGCGAGCAGGATGGCACACCGAGCACGACCACCCACGGCCTGGAGGATGTCGCCACAGGCACCGCCGAGACCCGTGGGACCGCGCACGGACACGAGCACGGGCGCGGGCGCAGCAGCGACACCGTCGGTCCGCGGACCAAGGGGCTCGCGCTCGGTGCACCGGCGACCCTCGCGGAGGTGACAGCAGACCTCCCGTCGACCACAGGTGACACTTTCGGCTGGCCGCTGCTCACCCTCGACGACGCGGCCCTCGAGCACAACCTCACCACGATGGCCGAGGTCTGCCGGTCCGCCGGGGTGCTGCACGCACCCCACGTGAAGACGACGATGTCGCGGCAGGTCTTCGCGCGGCAGCAGGCTCACGGTGCCTGGGGTGCGACGGTCGCCAACCCCGCCCAGCTGCACACCGTGGTCGACTGGGGTGTGCGCAGGGTGTTCCTGGCCAACGAGATGGTCGACCCCCGCGAGACCCGCCGGCTGCGGACCCTCGTCGAGACGTCGGACGCTCTCGACCCTCTCGAGGCGTGGCTCTACGTCGACTCCGCCTACGGTGTGCGGCTGCTCGCGACGGCCTTCGCCGACGCCGCGCCCGAGGTGCGCGAGCGGGTCGGCGTGCTCGTGGAGGTCGGTGTCGCCGGCGGGCGGACAGGCACCCGCGGACCCGAGCAGGCGCTCGACCTCGCCCGGTCTGTCGCGGGGGCTGGCCTACGGCTGGTCGGCGTCGCCGGGTACGAGGGGTCTGCCGCCTCGGGCACCACCCCAGACGACCTCGCCCGCGTCGCGGCGTACTGCAGGTCCTTGCGCGAGGTCGCCGGGCTCTTCGTCGAGGCGGGTCTGGTCGGGCAGGACGGCTCCCCCATCGTCGTGTCGGCAGGCGGCAGCTCCTTCCTCGACGTCGTGGTCGCCGAGCTGCCCGGCCCCCTCGACGGCCCCGACGGCCGGACGACACCTGTCGACGTCCTCGTGCGCTCGGGCGCCTACGTCACCCACGACCACGGCTTCTGCGAGCGCATGGACCCCTGGCGGCGCATCCCCGGCGCCGTCCCGATGCGAGCAGCGGCGACGGTCTGGGCCCAGGTGCTCTCGGCTCCTGAGCCGGGGCTCGTCGTGCTCGGCGCGGGTCGACGCGACCTCGCCTACGACCTCGACCTCCCGGTCGCACTCTCGGTGCGCCGCGCGGACGACGACGGTGTGCTCGCGTCGCCCGAGCCTCTCCACGGTGCGCGCGTGACAGGGCTCAACGACCAGCACCTGTTCCTCGCCGTCGACGACCTCGCGCCCGGCACGCCTGCGCTGGGACCCGGCGACGTGGTCGGGCTCGGCATCTCGCACCCGTGCACGCTCTTCGACAAGTGGCGGGTCGCGGCGGTCGTCGACGCCGAGGACCGGGTCGTCGAGCTGGTCACCACAGACTTCTGAGCCGGAGGGCCACCTCCGCGCCCGGCCCCTCCCTGTCGTTGTCCAC
>NZ_JACBYE010000007.1 GCF_013415325.1 Sanguibacter inulinus
CAGCAGTCCCCGCCCCCGACGGCCCCGGGGCCTCCAGCCCCGACGCGCTCCAGGACGGCTCGGGCGCCGCCCGGCGTGCCCGGGGCGGACGCCGTCTCCTCGCCTACCTGCTGCGCAGCCGCAAGGCGCTCGCCGGGCTGGTCATCCTGCTCGTCTTCGTCGCGACGGCGCTCCTCGCACCCGTCGTCTTCCCCGGAGACCCGATGCACATCACCGCGACAGGGTCGCTGCCACCGAGCGCCGAGCACCTGCTCGGCACGACGGCCAAGGGACAGGACGTGCTCGCGCTCACGGCGTGGGGCGCACGCAGCTCGCTGCTCGTCGGCTTTGTCGCCGGTGCTGCCTCGACCCTCATCGGGGTCGTCGTCGGGCTGCTCGCCGCCTACGCGGGCCGGACGACCGACAGCCTGCTGTCGTTGCTCACCAACGTGTTCCTGCTCATCCCGAGCCTGCCGCTGCTCGTCATCCTCGCGGCCTTCCTGCCCTCGGGGATCGGGACCGTCGTCGTGGTGCTCATCATCACCGGGTGGGCAGGCTCGGCCCGCGTGCTGCGCTCGCAGGCGCTCTCGATCCGCGGCAAGGACTTCGTCGCGGCGGCCGTGGTCACCGGGGAGCGGCCGTCCCGCATCATGTTCCGCGAGATCCTGCCGAACATGGCCTCGATCGTCATGAGCGGTCTGCTCGCCTGCATCATCGGGGCGATCGGCGCGCAGGCCGGGATCGAGTTCCTCGGTCTCGGCGACGGCTCGACGGTGAGCTGGGGCACCAACCTCTACTGGGCCAGCAACGACGGAGCGCTGCTCTCGGGAGCCTGGTGGGTCTTCGTGCCCTCGGGAGCCTGCATCGCGCTCGTCGCCCTGGCGCTCGCCCTCGTCAACTACGCGGTCGACGAGATCACCAACCCCCGCCTGCGGACACCGGCCCGCCGCCGGTCGGCCACAGACCCCACGCCCGTGACGGCTGCAGCCACCGGGCCTGGGGCGGTCACCGAGACCGGCGCCGCCGGGAGCACGAAGGGAACCGCACGATGAGCAGCGCACCAGTCCTCGAGATCGAGGGCCTCTCGGTGACGTACCGCACGGCCGAGCGCACGGTCCGGGCCGTCGACAGGGTCGACGTGACCATCGGCGAAGGTGAGATCTTCGGCCTCGCCGGCGAGTCGGGCTGCGGCAAGTCCACGGTCGCCAACGCGATCATGCGGCTGCTCAAGCCCCCCGCAGAGATCGACGGCGGACGGGTGGTGTTCCGTGGCCGCGACGTCCTCGCGATGTCGGCCGAGGAGCTGCGCAGGTTCCGCTGGCGCGAGGTCGCCATGGTGTTCCAGAGCGCCATGAACTCCCTCAACCCCGTGATGACCGTCGGCGACCAGCTGGCCGACGTGTTCACCACCCACGAACGGAGCAGCAAGCGCGACGCCCTGCGGCGGGCGGGCGGTCTGCTCGAGATGGTCGGGATCGACCGGGGTCGGCTGAGGTCCTACCCGCACCAGCTCTCGGGCGGCATGCGGCAGCGGGTCGTGATCGCGATGGCCTGCGCGCTCACCCCCTCGCTGCTCATCCTCGACGAGCCGACCACAGCCCTCGACGTCGTGGTCCAGCAGGAGATCATGGCGCAGATCCGCGGTCTCCAGGAAGAGCTCGGCTTCGCCGTCCTGTTCATCACGCACGACATGTCGCTCATGATCGAGCTCTCCCAGCGCATCGGCGTCATGCACGGCGGGCGGATCGTGGAGCGCGCCCCGGCCGGCGAGATCTTCCGGGACCCGCTGCACCCGTACACCGACGCGCTGATGAACGCCTTCCCGCCGATCAGCGGACCTCGGGTCCCGCTGACGGGTCTCGCGGAGGGCGTCCGCTTCGACCACGTCCCGGACCTCCGCGAGGTGCGGCCCGGGCGCTGGGTCGCGCTCGACGCCGACAGCGGACCGACGCACCAGACCGAGGAGGCACTCCGATGAGCGCGACGACCGAGAAGACCACACCGACCGCGGAGTCCGCGCTGCGCGTCGAGGGGCTCAGCAAGACCTTCACCGTCGGGGGCATGCTCTCGCGCCGCAAGGTCCGAGCCCTCGACAGCGTCGACCTCGACATCGGCACGGGCGAGATCGTCGCGCTCGTCGGGGAGTCTGGCAGCGGCAAGAGCACCCTCGCCCGGTGCGTCGCCCGTCTCGAGGCCCCTGAGTCTGGGCGCATCGTGGTCGACGGCGAGGACGTGCTGCGGACCGAGCGACGACGCGCCTCGCGGGCCTACCGCGGGCGCGTGCAGATGGTGTTCCAGGACCCCTTCGGCTCGCTCAACCCCGTGCACCGCATCGAGTACGTCGTCACGCGCTCGGTCGAGCTGCACGGCTCGCCCGAGGCCCGGCGCGACCCCCGGGCCCGCGCGGCTGAGCTGCTCGAGACCGTCGGCCTGGACGCGAGCTACCTCGACAGGTTCCCGCACGAGCTCTCGGGCGGGCAGCGTCAACGGGTCTCGATCGCCCGCGCCCTCGGGGCCGAGCCACAGCTGATCCTCGCGGACGAGCCGACGTCGATGCTCGACGTCTCGGTGCGCATCGGGATCCTCAACCTGCTGGGCCGGCTGCGCGACGAGACCGGGGTGTCGATCCTCTACGTGACCCACGACCTCGCCTCGGCGCGGTACCTCGCAGACCGCACCGTGGTCATGTACCGCGGACGGGCGGTCGAGGGCGGAGAGTCGCTCGCGCTGCTCGGCGACCCCGTGCACCCCTACACGCAGCTGCTGCTCTCCGCCGTGCCAGACCCGGAGCGCAGCGGGTCCTACGACCCGGTGCGCCGCGCCGAGATGCGACGCGAGGTCGAGCGGTGGCTCGGCCCCGAGCACGCACCGCGCGCCGTCGTGCGACGTACCGTCGACGCGACGTCGCAGCACTGGGTGGCCGAGCCGGCCGACGGTCTGGCATGAGACCGCACGCACCTGCCGCCGCACCTGCGCCCCCAGCACCTCTAGCGCCTCCAGGGCTGCGGGCCTCAGCGCCCGCACCGCCCCTGCAGGCCGAGACCGGTCGCCACGACGAAGATCACCACGACACCACCTGGAGCCCCGAGCTGTCCGAGACCATCGCCCTGAGCGGCGCAGACCTCGTCACGCGTGCCGAGTCCGACAGGCACCGCCCCCGCTTCCACTTCACGTCGCCGGCAGGCTGGCTCAACGACGCCAATGGCGTGAGCCAGCGGGACGGCGTCTACCACCTCTTCTACCAGTACAACCCCGTCGAGGCGCGGCACCACCGCATCCACTGGGGGCACGCGACGAGCACCGACCTCGTCACGTGGGAGGACGCGCCCATCGCCCTCGAGCCGGGTGGCCCCGACGCGCCCGACTCCGACGGCTGCTGGTCCGGCGTGCTCGTCGACGACGACGGCGTGCCGACGATCGTCTACTCCGCACGTCGCGGCGAGAGCGAGTCCGCCGCGATCGCCGTCGGTTCCGCCGACCTGCGGACCTGGACCAAAGATCCCGCCAACCCCGTGATCGCCGGTCCGCCCGCGGACCTCGACACCGTCGCCTTCCGCGACCACTCGGTCTGGCGCGAAGACGGCCGCTGGCGACAGCTCATCGGCTCGGGGCTGCGGGGGCAGGGCGGGACCGCCCTGCTCTACGAGTCCGACGACCTGCGCAGCTGGCGCTACGTCGGCCCGCTGGTGGTCGGCGACGCTTCCGACCCAGCACCCGGGGCACCTGACTGGACGGGCACGATGTGGGAGTGCGTCGACCTCTTCGAGGTCCCGGCCGGTCGCGCCGAGCTCCCGCCGGAGCGGGGGCACGCGCTCGTCTTCTCCGCCTGGGACGAGGGAGTGACCCACCACCCGCTCTACCTCCTCGGCCGCTACGAGGGCGACACCTTCACCCCGGCGGCGCTGCGACGCCTCGACTACGGAGGCCGGTACTTCTACGCGCCGCAGTCCACCACGGACGACCACGGTCGCCGGGTGATGTTCGGGTGGCTCCAGGAGGGTCGCAGCGACGACGCGGCCGCCGCAGCCGGGTGGTCCGGTGTCATGTCCCTGCCGCGCGACGTCAGCGCGGGGGCGGACGGCGAGCTCGTCTCCGCGCCCGTCCGCGAGGTCGAGGCGCTCCGCCGAGACCACGTGGTCGTCGAGCCGCGCCCGGGGACGACAGTGCTCGACCCGACCCGGGTCGACGGGCGGCAGTGCGACCTCGTCCTCACGGTGACGCTCGCGCCCGGTGCGTGGGTCGAGCTTGCGGTGCTGGTCTCTGAGGAGTCGGGGGAGCAGACCGTCGTCCGCCTCGACAGGCCGCAGGATCCCGATCTCGACCTCGACCTGGTGCTCGACAGGTCGGCGGCGAGCGTCGACCCCGGGGTCGACGCCACCCCCCGCAGCGGACCGGTCCCGCACGAGGACGGTGCGGTGACCCTCCGGGTCCTCGTCGACCGCTCGGCGCTCGAGGTCTTCGCGAACGGTCGTGCCCTCACAGCCCGCTCGTACCCCGAAGACCCGGGCGCCGACGGCCTCGTCCTCCGGAGCAGCCCGGAAGCGCAGGTGAGCAGCATCGACGCCTGGAGCATGGCCGACATCTGGTCGGGACCGCGCGAGCTCCGCCCCCGCTGACGGGGGGCTCCGCACCCGTTGACTGGACGGCGGCGGTCGAGTCTGAGCAGCCGCCGTCCGCGGCGGGTCAGCCCTTGGAGCCCGTCGTGGCCACCCCGTCGACGAAGTACCGCTGGCCGAGGAAGAACAGCAGGATCATCGGGACCGTCGTGAGCACGCCGGCCGTCACGACGACCTCCCACTGAGACTCCCCGCCCGCGCCGAACTGGTCGACGAGGGCCTTGAGCCCGCGGGGGATGGTGAAGGTGTCTGAGTCCTGGAGGTAGATCAGCGGACGCATGAGGTCGGTCCACGACGCCTGCGCCTCGAAGAGGAAGGTGAGCACGATCGCCGGCTTGCACAGCGGCAGGGCGATCCGCCAGAACATGGTCCAGCTGCTCGCGCCGTCGAGCATCGCCGCCTCGAAGGGGTCGCGTGGCAGCCCGAGGAAGAACTGCCGCAGCAAGAAGATGTAGAAGGCGCTGCCGAAGAGGTTCCCGGCCCAGAGCGGCACGTTGGTCCCGACCAGACCGAGCTGGTTCCAGATGAGGAAGGTCGGGATGAGCGTCACCGCCCCGGGCAGCATCATCGTCGCGAGGACGAGCGTGAACAGAGGCCCGCGCCCGCGGAACCTGTAGAAGGCGAAGCCCCAGGCGACGAGGGCGCTGGTGAGCGTGACGGTGACCGCGGCGAGGGCTGTCACCACGAGGGTGTTGCCGAGCCACAGGGCGATCGGCGCCTCCTGCCACACCGTGAGGTAGTTCTCGACGGTGAAGGTCTTCGGGATCAGCCGGTTGTCGAAGACGTCGGACCGCGGCTTGAAGGAGGCACTGAGCAGCCACACCAACGGGTAGACGAACACGACCGTCAGCAGGACGAGGGTCGCGACCACGGCGGTGCGCAGCGCGATCCGTCCGGTGCGTCGGCGTGAGCGCTCGCGGGACCTCCCGGCCGGCGGGAGGACCGGAGCCTGGGGAGGAGGGCCGAGGACGGCGGCGCGGGTGCCCTGCCCCGGCTGCTCGTCGGCCCCGGACCTGTCGGCTACTGCTGGGGTGGTCATCGCTCTCCCTGGTAGTGGACGAGGCGCTTGGACACGACGAGCTGGACGGCGGTCACGGCCATGATGATGAGGAACAGCAGCCACGCCATCGCCGAGGCGTAGCCCATCTCGAGGAACTCGAAGCCCTGCTGGAACAGATAGATGACGTAGAACAGCGCTGCGTCGTTGGAGTACGAGGAGCTCCCCGCACCGAAGTACGCGGTGTACGCCTCGGTGAAGATCTGGAAGGCCCCGATGGTGTTGATGACCACGACGAAGAACAGCGCCCCGCTGATCATCGGGATCGTCACCGAGACGGTCCGGCGCCAGTACCCGGCCCCGTCCACGCGGGCGGCGTCGTAGAGCTCGGTCGGGACGTCGCGCAGCGCCGCGAGCAGGATGATGACCGAGGAGCCGACGCTCCACAGGCTGAGGAGCACGAGCCCTGGCTTGATCCACGCCGGGTCCGTGGTCCACGCCGGTCCGTCGATGCCGAACCAGCCGAGCACCTCGTTGACGATCCCGTACTGGCCGTTGAACAGGAGCAGGAGCAGCACGCCCGCCGCGACGGGCGGTGTCATCTTCGGCAGGAAGAACGCGGTCCTGAAGAACCCCGCCGAGCGGCCGGCCTCGTTGAGCAGCAGGGCGAGGGCGAGCGCGACGAGCACGTACGCGGGCACCTGCAGGGCCGTGTAGACGAGCGTGTTGCGCAGGGACAGGGCGATCTTGGGGTCGTCGAGCAGCCGCTGGTAGTTCTCGAGCCCGACCATCTGCGGGTCGTTGATGACGTCGTAGTCCGTGAAGGACAGGTACAGGCTGTAGATGATCGGCCAGGCTGTGAAGACGAGGAACCCGACGATCCACGGGCTGATGAACCACAGGGCGGTGCGTCGCTCGCGGCGCTCCCGGGTGGTGCTCGCCGGACGTCGCCGGCGGGAGGTCCCGCCGAGCGTCCGGAGGGTGCTGGGTGCGGTCATGTCAGCGCTCGTCCCAGGTGGCCCACGCGTCGTCGAGCGCAGCCTGCGCCTCGGTCTGCGCCTGCGCGAGTGCCTCGGCGGGTTCCTGCTGACCGTTGAGCACCCGGTTCACGGCGTCCTGCCACGCGGTCTTGAAGGCGTTGTCTGCGGGGTTGGCCGGCAGGCTGAAGGTGTGCTCGTTCGCCTCGTAGGTGGCCTCGATCGCCTCGGACCAGGGGGCCGGGGCGTCGGCGGGGACGAGCTCGTCACGGATCAGCTGGTCGGCCTCGGTGTTGCCTGTGAGCAGCCCTGTGAAGAGCGTGCCGCTCTCCGCCCTGGCGTCCGCGCGGGCCTGTGCGGCCTCGGTCCAGGCGTCGGTCTCGGTCATCAGGCGGGCGAAGGCGCACGCTGCCGCGGGGTTCTCGGCGTCTGTCGGCACGGCCCAGGCCGAACCGCCCGCGTAGGCGATCGGCTCGCCCTCGGCGTCCTTGACGGTGCTGAAGGTCAGGGGCGCGTCGGGCGACGACTCGTTGAGCACGTTCACGTACCAGTGCTCCATCGGCATCGCGCCGAGCGCCCCCGTCGCGAGCTGGTTGCCCGCCCCGAAGGCGTCCGCCGAGTCACGGTAGGACTTGACCCCGGAGAACCCGCCCTGCGCGTCGTACAGGTCGATGGCCCACTCGAGAGCCTCGAGGACCGCCGGGTCGTCGAGCTGCGCGGTGCGGCCGTCGGCCGAGATGAGGTCGGTGCCCAGCGCGTGGGACCACAGCGGCAAGAACTCGGGGAGCTTCGGGTCGACGCCGATCACGGAGAGCCTGCCCCCGTCCTGGCGGGTGAGCGCGTCGTTCGCGGCTGTCGCCGCGGCCCGGTCCGAGCCGTCGACGTCGTCGACCGTGATCCCCGCCGCCGAGAGCAGGTCCGCGTTGGCCATGACGACCTGGACCGTGTTGAACTCCGGGACCCCGTACAGGGACCCGGCGAAGGTCACCTGGTCGACGGCCGCCTGGTCGAAGGCGTCGACGTCGATCCCCTCGGCCTCCACGCACTGGTCGAGCGGCACGACGGCGCCCCGGGACGCGAAGGAGCCGATGAGGTCACGGCTCGCGTAGACGAGGTCGGGCGGGTTGCCCGACGCGACGGCCGAGAGGAAGGCCTGGATGTCGAGCGCCCCTTCGGAGAGCGAGAAGTCGACGTCGCCGAGCGCGGCGACGGCGCGGTCGTACCGGACCTGGCCGATCTCGTCGCCCGTGCCGAAGCCCATGATCGAGAGCTCGCCCTCGAGCGGGGCGTCGGGGCTGAACTCCGGTGTCTCGCCGTTCGAGCCTGTGCCCTGGGCGCAGCCGGCGAGGACGAGGGAGAACGCGAGGGCGGCTGTGCCGACGCGGGTGGGGTGAGCCATGAGGTGTGCTCCTTGGGGCGCGGGCGCGAGGCCCTGAGCAGGGGAGATGGCACCTGGGGGCGGCCGCGCAGCCGCAGGCCACCCGGCGCACCACGGGTGCACGAGCGGCGATCTGCTTCACCTGAGCACAGTGTGGCACCAGCGGGTGAAGTGCTCCACCGGAACGGGGCTGCATCCACAGGAGTGCCCCGAGGAAGAGGCCCCGCTGGGATACCCTCCTGAGGTGAGCGCGTCCTGCGACCCACGGTGCGCTGCGCCAGGTCGCGGCGCACAGACCGGGCCGGCAGGCGCTGTGGAGGCACCAGTGGACGATGTGAGCATCCTCGCCGAGCTCGCGACGCACATGTCGCAGGTCCCGCCCTCTGACTCCCTGCCGGTGAGGCTGTGCCGCGCCGCGGTGATGATGCTCTCGGCCGACGGCGGGTCGATCGTCCTCACGCCCGACTCCATGCCTGCCTTCCCGCTCGCTGCGAGCAACACCGTGGCTCGCCGGATCGAGTCGGTCCAGGAGATCTTCGACGCAGGTCCCACCCGCAGCGCTCGCGAGACGGCGAACCTCGCCGAGGTCAGCGTCGTCACGGCCTCGGCCACCCCGTCCCTGGTGATGGACGAGCTCCGACATGCCGCCGGAGACGTGACCATCTCGGCGTACCCGATGCGGGTGGCCGGCGAGGTCCTCGGGGTCCTGGCCGTGTACACCTCGCGCCGCCGGGCGCTCAGCAGGCCGCCCGAGGACGCCCAGACCCTCGCCGACATCGTCGGGGCGGCGCTCCTGCAGTCGATGGACGCAGACCCGACCGACCTCGTGGCCTGGCCTGCCAGGGCGCGGGTCCACCAGGCGACGGGGATGGTGGTCGCGCAGCTCCGGGTGTCGCCGGAGGACGCGCTCACCCTCATCAGGGCCAGGGCCTACGCTCAGGGGACCACGATCGAGGCGGTCTCCGACGACCTGGTCTCACGACGGCTCAACTTTGCCTCTGACGACGACAGCACAGGAAGAGAGCGATCATGAGTGCACCGACATCGGCAGGGGTGCTCGCCGAGATGACGGCGCTCCTGGTCCAGGACCGTGAGATCACCGACGTGGTCTCCAGGCTCACGCAGGAGTGCCTGCGCGTGCTGCCGGTCGACGCTGCAGCGATCTTGGTCAGCGAGCAGTCGACAGGGCTGCAGCTGCTCACGGCGACGTCGCACACGGCGACCCAGCTCGAGATCTACCAGGCCATGCACGAGAGCGGACCGTGCGTCGACACCATCGAGCTGGGCACGGCAGTGACGGCGGTCGGTGAAGACGAGATCGTCGGACGGTGGCCCGAGGTCGGGGCGGCCGTGGTCGCGGCGGGCTTCAGGTCCGTGCACGCCATCCCGCTCGCCTGGCGGGGGGACGCGATCGGCGGTCTCAACCTCTTCGGCCGCGGGCAGGACCCGTGGAGCGAGGAAGACCTCTCCGTCGCCCACAGCCTCGCCGACCTCGCGACGGTCGCGATCGCCCGGCCGGGCCTGGGGGAGACGAGCGCGATCCACGCGAGGATCCGCGAGGCTCTCGAGGTCAGGGTGCGTATCGAGCAGGCGAAGGGCGTCCTCGCGCAGACCGAGCACCTCGACATGGACGCCGCCTACGACGCCCTCGTCGAGCGGGCCGCGACGCGCTCTCTCGGCGAGGTCGCGGACGCCGTGCTCCGTGAGGCGCAGCGGCGGGACTGAGGACCCGGACGGCGGTCTCTTGGAAGGGGTGCTGCGGGGACGGTATCGTGGGCAGACTCGCGCTGGTCCGACGGACGTCCCGTCCCGGCGCAGGCCTCCGGTGGCCCAGGCACGTGCACCGGGACGGCCAGCCAGAGAGGATCCCGATGAGCACCCAGGACCAGAGAGTCTCCGACGCGACGAGCCTCGACGCGACGAGCCTCGACGACACCTTCGACCGAGCCACCTCTGGCGACGTGGATCTCCCGGACCGGGTGGCCGCCGCCGCGAGGTTGCTCGCGGTCGAGCCGAGCGTCCAGGAGACGCTCGACGGGATCGTCGAGCTCGCCGTGAGCATGGTCCCCGGGTGCGCCGCAGCGGGGATCTCGCTCATCACCCGGCGCGAGATCACCACGGCCGCCGCGACCGACCAGGCGGTCCGCCTCGGAGACGAGATGCAGTACGAGCTCGACGAGGGCCCTTGCCTCGACGCCGTGCGGTCGGAAGAGGTCGTGCGGACCGACGACGTCGTCGCCGACTCACGCTGGCCTCGCTGGGGACCAGCCGTCTCCGAGCGTCTCGGGGTGCGGAGCATGCTCTGCCTCCAGCTCTACACGACCGAGACCAAGCACGGCGCGCTCAACCTCTACGCCACGGAGCCAGGTGCCTTCAGCGCCGCCGACCAGGCGCTCGCGGGGACCTTCGCCGCTGTCGCCGCGGCAGCTCTCCAGGCGGCCCAGACCGAAGAACAGCTCGAGTCGGCCGTCGCGAGCCGCACGCTCATCGGCCAGGCTCAGGGCGTGATCATGGAGCGTTACGGGCTCTCCGCGCCCAACGCCTTCTCGGTGCTCAGCCGGATCTCTCAGGACTCCAACACCAAGCTCGCCGACGTCGCGCAGCAGATCGTCGCGACGCGCCGCATCCCGGGCATCGACACGTCCTCGAGCGCCCCCGGCGGCTCCGCACCAGAGAAGAGCTGACGGCGCCGCCTCCGGGTGGGAGCTCGTCAGATCGCCGGTTCTGGCGTGCCGGACGTCGCCTGCCGGGAGTAGTCCTCGTGGACGACGTCGTGGTCGTCCAGGCCTGCGACGAGCGAACGGGTCAGCTCGATCCAGTCCTCGAGGCTGATGGCGGTCACCAGGGCCAGGAGGTCGGGCAGCGCCCCCGGGGCGATGTCCTCACGGACGAGGGGGCGCAAGGACCCCTCGCAGCTCCACGAGGCGATGAGGCTGCCCGGGCGGGTCTTGCTCCTGACGAGGGCCGGCCGGATCGAGCTGTGGACCAGGTCGTGACGGATCGCGGGCATGGTGTGGGCGTGGTCCCAGGTGAGCCAGGCGCGCCTGAACGACTGCTTGACGCTGTCCCAGTCTGCGGTGATCTCGGTGATGCCGAGGGCGCGGCAACCGACGGCGAGACCCTGCTGGAGGGCGTTCTGCTGGGTGGACTCGTTCATGGCGACAGGCATGACGGCGGACCTCCGGTGAGGGTGGTGTCCGAGCCGCCTGCTAGACCCGTGCTCTGACGCTACACGCCCGCGCGCGCGGGCGCACCGCGAGCGGCCCGGCCGTGCTGGACGGTGTCTGTGCTGCTCAGAGCGCCACAGACCACCGGGACACGGTCAGACGTCGGGGTCGCCCGCGGGCGTCGCGAGCTCCCGCCTGGGGTCGACCCGGGCGAGGTGCTTGCGTACGTCGTCGAGCAGCGGGACCGAGGGGGTCGTGAGGAACCCGGAGACGAGGTGGTCGGCGACCTCGCGCAGCGGGGTGTTGGAGTCGTTGGAGAACCGTCGCAGCACCGCGAAGGCCTCGTCGCCCGAGACCCCGAGCGCGGCCATGACGATGCCCTTGGCCTGCTCGATCGTCGACCGGCTCAACGACGAGGCGAGGATCGACGCCGTCGCCTCGCGCTGGACGGCCTCGCGGTAGCTGTCGGTGAGGTCGACGAAGTAGCCCTCGAGCGTCGTCGTACCGTGGCCGCCCTCGTCGGTGCCGCCCTCGCGCCGCCCGCTCCCGACGATGCCCAGCACGCGGTTCGAGCCACGGGCGTCGAGCATCCTGTAGACGCAGCTGAAGGGAGTGGGGCCCGCTGCGGCCTCGCGCAGCAGTCCCACAAGGTGCGCTGAGTCCTCGGGGTGCTTGTGCGAGACGATGAGATCGGTCGACGGGACGACGTCGCCCGGGTCGAAGCCGTGCATGAGGTAGACCTCGTCCGACCACGTCCACCGCTCGGCGGGGAGCTCGAGCCGGAACGTGCCGGCAAGCTGACGGTCGGTCTCTGGGGCCGCTGGGACCGCTGGGACCTCGACGGGACCCTCGGTGCTGGGGGGTGCGTCCGGCGACTCGCGCCTGCTGGTCGGACGGGCGTGCATGACAGTGCTCCTCAGACTTCTCACTCTGACGGCCACTGCCCGACCGGTGACCAATCATAGACGAGGACGAGGGCTGCGACGCCACGACCTGGGGGTCTGGTCATGGGGTCGAGCGCGGCACGCTCGGGCGTGGCACGACCGGGCAGCACGACCGAGCATGGTCAGGAGGTCGTGCGCGCGCGTGCCGTCGCGATCCGGACGGCAGACGCCATGCCGCCGTCACCGAAGGTCACCGGGCCGACCTCTGCGGACGGGTCGGCGACCACGAGGTCTTCCCACGCGGCGAGCCGCGCCGTCGAGATCGCCTCGAGCCCGAGGAGCACTGCCTCGAGGTGCGCGGCGAAGGTGTCCCGGTGGTTCGCGACCACCTGGGCGTAGCGGGCGACGCGTGCCTCCATGCTGCGCACGTTCGCGGAGGTCGGGTGGGTGCGGTAGCGCAGCAGCGGCTCGCGGACGACCTCGACCCGGGTGCCGGGTCGGCGCAGCAGCCTGAGGTAGAAGTCCCAGTCTTCGAAGCCCTGGGTCATCGTCTCGTCGTACCCGCCGGCCCGCTGCCAGTCCTCGCGGCGGAGCAGGAGGGAGGCCGGCGCGGCGTTCCTGGGCAGGAAGGCCTCGACGGAGCCGCCTGCAGGCTCGACGACCCCTGCGGCGACCCCGAACATCGAGAGCCAGGACGAGGCGGCGACGACGTCGTGGTCCTGGACCAGCGCGGCGAGGGTCGACGCGACGAAGGTGGGCTCCCACAGGTCGTCTCCGTCGAGCACGGCGACGACCTCGGTGCTCAGCGCTGCGATCCCGGCGTTGCGGGCGGCTGACACGCCGGAGTTCGCCTGGCGCAGGACCCTGACTGTCGGCGAGCCGTGCGTCTGCGCGCCGAGATCGTCGAGGGCGGCGACGCTGTCGGGGTCGGTCGACCCGTCGTCGACGACCACGACCTCGCTGACCGGGTGGGTCTGGGCGAGGATCGAGCCGACAGCCTCGCAGATCTGCCGTCCCTGGTCGAAGGCTGTGACGACGACCCCGACGGAAGGTCCTGCCGCGCCGCTCCGGGGGGCGTCGTGGGAAAGCCGTTCGTCACGGAGGAGAGGGGCGGCGCGGTCGAGGCGGGCGCCGCCGTGGTGGGACTCGCGGTCGTGCTCCGGGGTGCTCACGCGGGTGCCGTCCGGGTCAGGCGCTGGCGGAGTGCCCGGACCCGGGCTCGTCGTGCCCGGGGCACCTGTCAGCCTGCGCGACGTGCTCCATGACCTCGTCGACGTGGAGGCCGCACCCGGCCCAGGTGGTCTTGCCGCAGCGTGCGCACGTCACCGGCTGACACATGAGGGTCCTCGTCCTTCGTGATGGGGTGTGGGCTGCGAGAGGTGAGCCCTCACCAGTGTGCCTGAGTCGGACAGAGCTCGTGGACGCTGCGCTCGTCAGGGCGGTCCTCGTCGCGGCGTCGGCCGGCGACGCTAGACCAGGTCGCGCCTGACGACCAGCAGGCAGGCGTCGTCGCGGCGCAGACCGGCCTCCACGCATCGCTCGAGCACGAGGTCGGCGAGAGCCTCGACGCCGAGGGACGCACCCTCGGTGAGGGCGTCGGCGAGCCGCCGCGCGCTCGTGGCCGGGTCTTCGCCGCGGCGCTCGACGAGTCCGTCGGTGTGCAGCAAGAGGGTCTGCCCTGGCTCGAGGACCACCTCGGCAGGGTTGTAGGTCGCGTCGGGCAGGGCGCCCAGCATGGGGCCGCGGGCGTCGCGGAGGGTGCGGACGGTCCCGTCAGGGCTGAGGACCAAGGGGTAGGGGTGACCGGCGCGCGCGTACCTGACCAGGCCGTCCTCGATCGAGACGCTCACGACGGCCGCAGTGGCCATCGCCTCACGAGTAGCACCGAGCAGCCTGTCCAGGTGGGCGAGCGCGTGGTCGGGGGAGTGCCCCTCGTGGACGTAGGCGCGCAGCGCCGAGCTGGCGCGAGCCATCGCACCGATCGCCTCCACACCGTGCCCGACGACGTCACCGATGCTCGCCACGAGCTGACCGTGAGCCGTGCGGGTCACGTCGTACCAGTCTCCGCCGAGACCGACCTCGGAGTCGGCCGGCAGGTGCCGGATCGTCACCGTGTACCCGGCGGCCGAGGGCAGGACCGTCGGCTGGAGCGTGTCCTGCATCTCGTGGAGGGCGCGGCTGAGCCTGAGCGTCGTGGCGGCGAGCTCGTCCTGGAGCGCACGCAGGCGGCTGACGTCGCGGGCGATGGCCGCGACCCCGAGGACGGGCCCGTCGCCTGTGCGGACCGGGAAGAACGACTCGAGCCAGGTGTGCACCACCCCGGGCTCGGCGGGGGTGGACCCGACGATCTCGGCGTCCCGGATGGGCTCGCCACCCGCGAGGACCGAGCGCAGGAGCGGTTCGGCGCCCTCGCGGAGGTCGGGCAGGAGCTCGAAGACGTGCGCGCCGTCGTGCTCGGCGACCGTGAAGCCGTTCATCGCGGCGAGCTCGCGGTTGACCCGGACGAAGCGCAGGTCTGTGCCGATGAAGGCGAAGCCGACGGGGGCGTCCTCGAGGAGGGTCGAGACGATCGCGGCCTCGGACCAGGCGAGGTGCTTGAGGCGTTCGTCGCCCGACAGGTCGACGACGACGGCGACCCACCGGAGCGGGCCGCGGCCTGTCGCGACGAGGACGGCGAGCGTCGGGACGCCGACGCCGTCGGGGCGCAAGAGCTCTTTGACGACGACGGTGCTGCCGTCCTGGCGCAGGTGCTCGAAGGCCGCGGCGTCGCGCTCGGCGTCGGCCGGACGGCCCGCGTCCATCCAGGAGAGCCCTGCGGCGAGGTCGTCCCGGGTGCGACCGAAGATGCGGAGCATCTCGTCGTTGGCCTCGAGGACCTTGTCGACGGACCCCGTCGCGACACCGACGGTCGACGAGCCGAACAGCGCGACCATCTGCTCGGCGCGCGCCTCGAGACTCTGGGCCCCCGGGAAGTTCTCCACACCGGAAGAGTGGCACATCCCGCGGCCTGGGCCGCGCAGGCATGCTGGGGACGAGCCGAAGACGACGCGGGTTCCTGCGCCCTGGGGCCCAGGAACCCGCGTGCCAGAGGTCTCCGGGGGTGCGTGCGGGGAGGCTCCCGGCTACGCCTCGGCCTGCTCGAGCGCGGCCTCGGCGCGCTCTTCGCTGCCCTCGGCGAGGCCTCGGTCGATCGACCTGCGGTAGGCCACCCAGAGCACGACGCCCAGCACGAGGACCATCCCCTCCGACACCGTCAGCGACCAGATGATCCCCGGCAGCCCGAACCACAGGTTGCCGAGCAGGACGACAGGGATGAACAGCACGCCCTGCGACGTCGACATGACGATCGCCGGGACGGCCCGCCCGGTCGCCTGGAACAGCGAGGTGAGCAGCCCCGTGAAGCCGTTGACGATCATCGCGACCACCTGGGCCGTGAGGACCGTGACGCCGATCGCGAGGACCGCCCTGTCGGCGGTGAAGGCGGAGACGAGCTGCTCGCGCAGCAGGAGGGCCACCGTCGCGGCGACGAGCACGAGCCCGCCGACGGTCAGCGCGGAGACGCGCACGGCCTTCCTGAGGCGCTCGCGGTCGCCCTTGCCGTAGGCATAGGCGAAGAGCGGCAGGACGCCGAGGGTCACGCCCATCACCAGGAACTCCGGGACCTGCGCGATGCGCACGGCGACACCCATCGCAGCGAGGGCGTCGTCACCGTAGGCCGAGGCGAGGTTGTTGAGGACCAGTGCCGTGACCACGAGGAAGGACGCCTGGAACAGCTCGCTGACCCCGACGCCGAAGACCGGCCGCAGCACTGCGGGGGAGAGCGTGAACCAGCGCGGTGCCAGGCTGGTGTGCTCGCTGTGCCTGTGCAGCCAGAGGCCGAGGTACCCGACGAGCCCGAGGTTGGACAGGCCCGTCGCGAGCGCCGCACCGCCGACCCCGAGGTCGAGAACGAGGATGAAGAGGACGTCGAGCACGACGTTGAGGACCGTCGACAGGATCAGCCCTGTCATCACCTGGCGTGCTGCGCCCTCGGCTCTGACGAGCTGTTCGAGGCAGAAGGCCGCCGTGAGGACCGGCACGAAGGCGAGCATCACCCCGACGAAGGCCCGCGTCGCCGGGGCGGCCGTCGCGTCAGCGCCGAGCAGCGTGACGAGCGGGTCGAGGAGCAGCAGGCCGAGACCTCCGACCACCGCCCCGGTCAGGACAGCTCCCCAGACGGCGAAGGACGAGACGTGCTTGATCTGCTGCGCGCTCGCCGGGTCGTGCTCTGCGGCTCCGAGCAGCCGCGAGACGAGAGCCCCGCCGCCGACGCCGAAGACGCCGCCGACAGCCATGACGAGGGCGAGGACAGGGGCGCCGAGCGTCACGGCGGCGAGGAGGGCGCTGTCGTGCAGGGAGCCGATGAACCCGGCGTTGACGACGTTGTAGACGGCGCTGACGATCATCGCCGCCGCCATGGGGATGCACAGGTGCACGAGTGCACGCAGGACCGGTGCTGTCGAGAGGTACCAGCGGTTGCTGGTGGGGGTGTCGGTGCTCATGAGAGGCCTCTTCCTGGGCAGGCTCGAGCGCACGCCGACGAGCGCCGGCGCGGCGACGATGCATGTGGGGTCGGTGAGTCGGCGGCTCGCCCTCCCGAGGGATCAGGGCGCGCCGGAGAGAGGGTCGACCACGTCCGTCAGGACGGTCGCCCTAGGAGAGCCGCGGGGTCAGTCGCGCGTGGGGCGCGGCAGCTCGGCAGTGATCTTGGTCAGCAGGGTGTGCAGGGTCGTGCGTTCGTCCTCGTCGAGCGGCGCCAAGATCTTCTCGTCGGCCGCGAGCAGGGCCTCGTCGAAACCAGCGATGAGATCTTCACCGGCTGGGGTGACGTAGACGCGCTTGCGACGCTCGTCGCCGTCTTCCGAGCGGCGCTCGACCAGACCGCGGCGCTCGAGACCCTGGAGCAGGCTCGACACGCTCGCCGCGCTCGTGCGGCTGACCGCGGCGATGTCCCGCTGGATGGCCCCGGGGGACCGTGCGAGATGACCGAGCACGAACCCCTGCGGATGGCTGAGGTCGCGCTCGCGGATCCATTCTTCAGCCGCCTTGCGCTGCGCCAGGCCGATCCAGCGGATCAGCTCGAGGCTCCGGTCGAAGCGGTTCTCGTCGGGGTCCATGCTCATGAAAATAGTAGTTAGAGATCTAACTGTCAACCCTCGAACTATTCTTGGTGGGCTGCTGCCCGGTCAGACAGCCGGAAGGCCGAGGGAGGGCAGCGCGAGCGCGCTCGAACCCCGGTCGTAGGTCTCCATGCGCTCGGCCGACCACGTCTCCCCGGGGAGCATGGTCTCCGGGTCGCGCCAGGCTCGGTACACGAGCGCGCTCGGACCGCTGATGCCGTAGGCGTGGCGCAGCGCCTTGACGCAGCGCTCGGCGAGGGCCGTGAGGTCGGCGCCCGCGGCTGGCTGCTCGAGCTCCCACGTCCAGCTCGGCTGCGCAGGTCCGGGCGGGGCCCAGTCCGCGGCGTGCAGGGCGTCCTCGTCGGCGTCGGCGACCACGTCGGTCCCGGGGGCCTCGGCGTGCAGCAGGCTGGGTCCGCCGGCGACCTGGACGTACCGTCTGGGGTCCGCCGCCGACATGACGACGAGGTAGGTGCGGTCGGAGACGTCACGGAAGGTCTCGGCAAGAGCGTGGGTGAAGGCTCCCCAGCTGGGCGGCGGCGTGGTCCGCGCTGATCGCGGAGCCTCCTGCACCCACGGGGCGGGCAGCGGGGTCCTGGTGGTCGTGATGCTCAGGCCGGGGTCGTCGACCGCGACGGTCCGCACGTACTCCTGGATCTCCCGACGCTCGAAGCCGAAGGGGATGAACCCGTCCTCGAGGGCACGGCGGTCGCGGGTCGAGAGCTGGACGAGTCTGGCGTTCCCGGGGTCGACGCGGACGACCAGCCCGTGGAAGACCCCCGTGTGGGCGAGGGTGAAGCACTCGAGCTGCTCGCCCGGTGCGACAGCCCGGACGTAGCGGTCGTGCCGACGGGTGAAGCCGTCCTCGGGGCGGTCTGTGTGCAGCACCCATCCGTCCCTCTGGCGCACGAGCCTGTACTCGGCGCTCCCGCGCTGTGCGTACAGACCGTTCTTCCGGAACGCCGAGGGGCTCAGGCCGCGGGCGGGACCGTCCGGGCGTGCTCCTGGAGCAGCTGCAGACCGGTCGCCGCCGCGGGGTGGGAGGACCTCTTCGGGGTGGTCGGCCCACGGTACGGGCAGCGGTCTGCGCACGCTCGTCACGCGCAGACCCGGGTCCCCGGCTCGGACGGTCGTGCGCCAGTCCGTGCCACCGCGTCGGAGCTCGTGAGCCGTGAAGCCCTGCTCGGTCGCCGACCTGTCGGTCGAGACCAGCACGAGGTCGCCGTCGGGGCGCGGCAGCACGGCGACCTCGAAACCCCTGTACGTCCCGGTGTGCCTGAAGCCGAAGCACTCGACCTGGTCGTCTACCGCGATCATCCGGACGAGCACGTCGCCGTCTGCTGTGAAGCCCGCAGCCGGGTGGTCCGACCTGAAGGCCCAGCCGCCCTTGTGGAACCGCAGCGGATAGAGGACGCCCTCGAAGATCCCGTGCAGGCCAGAGGGTGGGACGGGTCCTGACGTCTCCTGCTCCATGCCGCCCCCGTCGCTGCTCGTCGCTGCTCGTCGCCGCTCGTCAGGCCGATGATAGCCAGGCTCTGCGCCACCGTCCCTTGGTCACCGCCCCTGGAGACAGGGAGTCGAGGGCACCCCGTCGGCTCGACGGTCCCGGCGGCTACACGCGGGCGTCGAAGCGGCGGCGGTACCCGGTCGGGGTGCTGCCGAAGGCGCTCGCGAAGTTCTGCCGGAGCGTGACAGCGCTGCCGAACCCGCACGCCGCGGCGACCCGCTCGACCGCGAGGTCCGTCGTCTCGAGGAGCCTGCGGGCCTCGTCGAGACGCCGCGAGCGGACCCAGGCCGCCGGGGCCGTGCCCGTCGAGGCGCGGAAGACCCGCACGAAAGAGCGCCGGCTCATGTGGGCGACCGCGGCGAGGTTGTCGACGCTCAGGTCGTCGTCGAGGTGCTCGAGCGCCCACTCGCAGGCTGCCGCGACAGGGTCTGGCGCCGCGCGCGGTGCGACGGGCCGTTCGATGTACTGGGACTGCCCGCCCTCGCGGTGCGGGGCGACGACGAGGGACCGCGCGACGGTGTTGGCTGCAGCCGCGCCCAGGCGTGTGCGCACGAGATGGAGGCAGGCGTCGAGCCCGGAGGCCGTCCCGGCCGAGGTGAGGACGTCGCCGTGGTCGACGTAGAGCGCCGCGGCGTCGACAGCGATGCCCGGGTGCCGGGCGGCCAGCTGGTCGACGGCGTGCCAGTGCGTGACGGCGCTGCGGCCGTCCAGGAGACCGGAGTCGGCGACGACCATCGACCCGAGGCACAGACCGACGACTGTGGCTCCGCGGGCATGGGCCTGGGTGAGCAGCCGCAGGAGCACCGGGCTGGGGGAGCGGCCGTCGGCGAGCCAGGAGGGGACGACGACCACGTCGGCCGCGCTCGCGGCGCGCATGCCCTCGATGCCGGACACCGTGTAGCCCTCGGCGGTGCGCACGCGGCCGGCGCGCTCGGAGAACAGCACGGTCGACCAGTCGCCGAGGCCCTGCCGGGTGACCTCGTCGAAGACCATCTGGGGGACTGCGAGGTGAAACATCGTGATGTCGTCGAAGGCGTAGACGGCGAAGCGCACAGGAGGTCTCCGATCGTGGCCTGATCTCATCGGAAGTCAGCATACGGGCCAGTGGTAGGTGAGGGTCCGCAGCGGCAGGATCGAGAGGTGCCGAGGCTCGTCGCCGCCGGCACCCCGACCGGACCACCAGTCCTCAGCCCCACCAGCACCCAGGAGACACCATGAGCACCCCTCGTCGCGCACTCGTCCTCGTCGACGTCCAGCAGGACTACTTCGACGGCCCCCTCGAGATCCAGTTCCCCCCGCGCGAGGACTCCCTCGCCCGGATCGCCCAGGCGGTCGACGCCGCGACTGCCGCAGGCATCCCGGTGGTCGCCGTCCAGCACGTCGCGGGTGAGGGTGCGCCGGTCTTCGACCCGACCACCCCGGGGTACCAGATCCACCCGGAGATCGAGCGGCGCCGGACCCCGGCGTGGACGTCCGTCACGAAGCAGTACGGCACGGTCTACGCCGGGACCGGCCTCGTCGACTGGCTGCGCGAGCACGACGTCCACACCGTGACCTTCGCCGGGTACATGACCAACAACTGCATCCTCGCCTCGGTCGCCGAGACCGAGACGCACGGCCTCGCCGCCGAGGTGCTCTCGGACGCGACGGGCGCGATCCACATCGCGAACTCGGTCGGGTCGGTCTCGGCCGAGACCGTGCACACGACGCTCATGGCGATCTTCCAGTCCAACCTCGCGGCCGTCGCCTCGACCGACGTGTGGGCGGCTGCGGTCACGGACGGCACCGTGCTGGAGAAGGACAACCTCGTCGCCTCGGCGATGCTCGGAGCGCAGCACGCGGGCTGAGACCCGCAGGGGCTGCCGAGCCGACGAGAGCGGGGTCCTGGGCCGACGGTCCAGGACCCCGCTCTCGTGCGTCGCGCCTCGGCGCTCGCGGCTCACACGCCGATGTCACCCAGCCACTGGGCGACGGTCCGCGGCGTGATCCCGAGCCGGCGCTGCGCGCTGGTCTCCTCGTCGACGAGCTCGTGGGGCTGTGTCGCGCGCCACCTGTAGGAGTCGACGACCGACGACGCGGCAGGACCGAAGAGGGGCGTGATGAGCTGCTCGAAGGCGTCGGGGGTGATGGCCTCGAAGCGGACGGGGCGTCCGAGGTGCTCGGCGAAGCCCTCGGCCAGGTCCGACCCGAGCAGGCCGGGCAGTGCGCCGACACCGACGGTCCCGGTGATCGCCCGGTCCTCCAGAAGGCGCAGCACGACGTCGGCGACGTCGAGGTGGGAGCTCCACGACACCGCGTAGTCCTCCCGGACCGGGTAGCCGAGCACGCCGTCCTGCTGGACCGGGCCCATGACGACGGGCAGCAGCAGGTTCTCGAGGTACAGCCTGGGCTGGACGACGGCGCTCGACACCCCCGAGGCGGTCAGGCGCTCGGCCAGGATGCTCACGGCGCTGGCGGGGTCGTCGAGGGTGTACCCGCTCGTCGACAGGACGACGCGGCCCGGGCGGGCGGCGTCGACGGCGTCGGCGATGGTGCGGGCGTAGGCGACCTGCTGGTCGGGGGAGCCGATCGGCAGGTGGACGAAGACGCCCTCTGCCCCGGTGTAGGCCTCGACGAGCGAGGCCGTGTCGGAGAGGTCGACGGCGACGGCTGTGCCGGGTCCCGCGTAGGTGCTCGGGGTGCGGACTGCGGCGGTCACGTGGTGACCGGCAGCGGAGAGGAGGGAGGCGACGGGGGTTCCCTGGGCGCCTGTGGCGCCGTGGACGATGTAGGTCATGGGAGCCATTAGTGCATACGATGCATCGGTTACGTCAACTGCACCGAGGGACTACGATCGGCCTCGTGAGAGATGTCGACGAAGCCCCTGAGTGCGGGGTCGCCCGGTTCCTCGTCCTGCTCGACGGTCCCTGGGCGACGCTCATCGTGCGCGAGCTGCTGCACGGGCCGCTCAGGTTCACCCAGATCAGAGACCGCCTCCCCGGGATCAGCGCGCACACCCTTACCAACCGGCTCCGGCAGTTCGAGCGCAACGGGCTGGTGACCCGCACGGCATACGCCGAGATCCCGCCGCGGGTCGTCTACGAGCTCACCGAGGTGGGCGGACAGCTCCGGACGGTCCTCGACGCGATGAACAGCTGGGCGCTCTCCGTCCCTCCTGTCTCGTCGAGCGTCCCCGAAGATCGAGCGTCCCCTAGGATCTAGGTCATGCAGACGACCGGGGAGCAGGTGCTAGCCGTGCCCGCCCGTGCCGTCTCGCGTCCGGCTCGCCTCGGCCGCGGCGCGCTCGCCGCAGCCTTCTCGACCTTCGTCGCCCTGGCTTCCCACGTGCTGGCGGGCGGTGCGATGCCCGGTCTGCTCGGCGTCCTCGTCCCGCTGGTCTTCGCGACCTCGGCCTCGATCGCCCTCGCCGGCCTGCGACGCTCGTGGTTGCGCCTGTCGGTCTCCGTCGCGCTGAGCCAGCTGCTGTTCCACACGCTCTTCGTCGTGGGTGCCGCGAGCAGCGTGACCGTCGCCGTCGTGGGCGGGGCCGGCCCGCACGCCGGGCACGGTGTCGATCCCGTCGTCCTGACCGTCGGGTCCGCGGCCAGCTCTGCGACCCACGCGGGCCACGCTGGTCATGGCGGTCTCTGGATGATGCTCGCGCACGCCGCTGCTGCCGCCCTGACCGTCGTGACCCTCCGCCGTGGTGAGGTCGTCCTCGCCCGGCTCACCGGGCTGGCGGACCGCCTCGTCTCCTTCCTCCTCCTGCCCGTCGTCAGGCTCTTCGTGCTGCCCGCCCACCCGCGGGCTGCGCTGTCGGGCGACGAGGGCGTCTGGGTCCCGGCGCCGCTCTCCGTGGTGCGGTCGTGCGTCGTCAGGCGCGGTCCGCCGGCGCACGCGCTGGCCTGAGACCCCCTGTCAGCACCCGTTCGTCACCTCGACGGCGCGGGGTGTGCTGACTCCTGACGTCTCCGCGCCTGCCTGACGGACTCTTCGTCTCTCACGACTCCCTGCCTGCCACGGGCGGCCCGCACTGTGCTGGCCACGGTCGACGGTGGTGCCGCTCGCCGCACGGCGGTGACCGCGGCGCGTCTCGCACCGAGGCGACTGCCGTGCGCCTCGGTGCGTGGTGGTGCTGCTCGCTGCCCTCCGGGCGACGGGCCTGGTCGTCGTGCTCGACGGGGTGCCCGCTGGTGCTCGCGGACCTTCGACGAAGGTCGTAACCCCCATGACTGCACGCTCACTCCGTGCTGCCTCGCGCACGGCCGGGACAGGAGCGCTCCTCGCGCTCTTCGTCGCGGTCGCTGCGCAGCCGGCAGCCGCGCACGACCAGCTGCTCGACAGCTCTCCCGGTGTGGGAGAGCACCTCGACGTCGCCCCGACCGAGGTGACGCTGAGGTTCTCCGACGAGATCCTCGCCATCGGCCCTGCGGTGATCGTCGCCGACGACGCCGGGACCACCTGGACCGTCGGCGACCCTGTGCTCGACGGCCCCGACGTGGTCACCGAGCTCGCCGACGACGTCCCTGACGGGTCGTACGAGGTCCGGTGGCGGGTGGTGTCCTCCGACGGGCACCCCATCACCGGGGTCATCCCCTTCTCTGTGGGAGACACCGCTCCGACCTCGGGCTCCGAGACGGGGTCGGCCCCTCCGGCGGGACCGTCCGACAGCTCGGCTGCGGACCCGGCTGCCGGCTCGGCTGCGGACCCGGCAGCCGGCTCGGCTGGCGACCAGCCCGAGGCCGCCGTCTCGGCCGCGGACCCGGCGGCCGGTCCGGCCTGGGTGCGGCCTGTCGTCGTCGGCGTCCTGGGTGCTCTGGCCGCGTCGCTCGTCTTCTGGGTGGCCGTGCGCCCCTCGCGCCGCCGCGCCACCCCGCCCGACGACGCGTCGCTCTGACGCCTCCGTCCGGCTCACTCTCATCGAACTGAAGGAACTCCTATGTCTGCACGTCTCTTCACCTCCCGCCGTCTGACCTCCTCGACCCGTCCCGGCACCCCCGGCCGACGCCACCTTCCGACGGTCGCGCTCTCTGTCGCGGCACTCGTCGCGCTCGCCGGGTGCAGCAGCGCTGAGTCCGCGCCGTCAGGGGCGGGGTCCGCCGCGAACGGCTCCGCCGCCGACTCGGTGTCCGTCGACGACCCGTGGGTCAAGGCGGCCGACAGCGGCATGTCTGCTGCCTTCGGGGAGATCACCAACTCCGGGTCCGAGGACGTCACCGTCGTCTCGGTCACGACCCCTGCCTCGACTGCGCTCGAGCTCCACGAGACCGTCGAGAACGAGAGCGGCTCGATGGTCATGCGCGAGAAGGACGGCGGCTTCACGGTCCCCGCCGGGGGCGACCTCGTGCTCGCGCCGGGCGGCAACCACATCATGCTCATGGACCTCGTCGAGCCTGTCGTCGCAGGCGACGAGGTGACCTTCACGCTGACCTTCTCTGACGAGTCGACCCTCGACTTCACGGCCCCCGCCAAGGACTACGCCGGCGCGAACGAGACCTACGAGGGCGACGACATGGAGGGCATGGAGAGCATGGAGGGCATGGACCACGGGGGCATGGACCACGGGGACATGGACCACGGCGACTCAGGTGCCGCCACCACGACCCCGGGCGCCACGGACGCACCCGACGCGGGCGACGAGTGATGAGCCGCGACCAGGCCCACGAGCCCGGTCGCGGTGGTCCCACCCGGCGGCAGCTCCTCTTCGGAGGGGCTGTCGCCGGGATCGGGGCTGTCGCCGCGATCGGCGCCGACACCCTCGTCCGGCGCGACGGCCGCGGCTCTGAGACCTCCGAGCCCGACATGGCCCTCAACGGAGGGCTCTCCGTCCCGTTCTACGGGACGCACCAGGCGGGCATCGAGACCCCACCCCAGGCGCACGTGACCCTCGTCGCGCTCGACCTGCGTCCCGAGGTCGACCGCGACGGGCTGCGCCGCCTCCTGCGGATCCTCACCGACGACGCCGCCAGGCTCACCCAGGGGGCGCCAGCCCTCGCCGACTCCGAGCCCGAGCTCGCGCAGGTCCCGGCACGCCTCACCGTCACCTTCGGCTTCGGACCCGAGCTGGTCCGGCGCGGTATGCCCGACGGGTCCACGGCCGGGGCGCTGCCCACGTGGCTGCGCCCGCTGCCCGCCTTCGGGGTCGACAGGCTCGAGGACGCCTGGAACGACGGCGACCTGCTGCTCCAGATCGGGGCCGACGACGCCTTCACGGTCGCCCACGCCCAGCGGATGCTGCTCAAGGACGCCCGGAGCCTGACCACCGTGCGGTGGACCCAGTCGGGGTTCCGGCGCGCGCACGGTTCCGAGAAGTCAGGGACCACCATGCGCAACCTCTTCGGCCAGGTCGACGGCACGGTCAACCCTGCTCCGACGACGCCAGACTTCGACGACCTGGTCTGGATCGGCGACGGGTGGCTCGCGGGGGGCACCAGCATGGTGGTGCGACGGATCAGCATGGACCTCGACGCCTGGGACCGTCTCGACCGCAGCGGACGGGAGCAGTCGACCGGGCGGTTCTTGTCGACGGGCGCCCCGCTCACCGGGACCCGTGAGCACGACGAGCCCGACTTCGAGGCGACCACGGCGATCGGCTTCCCGGTGATCCCCGAGTTCTCGCACGTCCGCCGGGCCCGCTCGGACGACACGTCCGAGCGGATCTTCCGCCGGGGCTACAACTACGACGACGCACCGACGGGCGACCAGGTCTCGAGCTCGGGTCTGCTGTTCGTGTCCTTCCAGGCCGACGTCGACACGCAGTTCGTCCCGCTCCAGCGCAGGCTCGACGAGCTCGACCTGCTCAACGAGTGGACCACGCCGATCGGGTCGGCGGTCTTCGCGATCCCGCCAGGGTGCTCCGAGGGCGGGTTCGTCGGCGAGACGCTGCTCGGTGACGGCTCGTGAGCGCGACCGGTGACACCGGTGAGCCTCGAGGTCCGGTCTTTCTCGACGGGTCACCGTCGGCAGACCGGCCGTCAGGGACAGACCCTGCACGCCAGCCCCGCCGAGCGGGCTGGCTCTCGCCGCTCCTGCTGCGGCTGCACTTCTACGCCGGAGTCTTCGTCGGTCCCTTCGTCCTGGTGGCTGCGGCGAGCGGCGCGCTCTACGCGCTGACCCCGCAGATCGAGCAGGCGGTGTACGACCACGAGCTGCACGCCCCGGCGGCGGCGAGCCAGCTCGCGCTGCGCGATCAGATCCTCGCTGCCGACGCCTACGTCGGGCCTGACGAGCAGATCGTCGCCGTGCGGCCGGCACCTGAGCCCGGAGACACGACGCGGGTCATGTACGCGGGCGAGGACCTCGGCGCGAGCGAGACCCGCGCGGTCTTCGTCGACCCTGCGACGGCCGAGATCCGTGGTGACCTCACCGCCTACGGCACCTCGGGTGCGCTGCCCGTGCGGACGTGGGTGACCCAGCTGCACAGGTCGTTGCACCTGGGGGAGCCGGGTCGGCTCTACAGCGAGCTCGCGGCGTCCTGGCTGGGAGTGGTGGCGCTGGCCGGCCTGGGACTGTGGGTGACGCAGCGCTGGCGCGCCCGGCGGAAGAAGACGCGGCGGCCGGCCGCATCGGGTCCGGGCTACGCCAGGACGAGATCGCGGCACACGACCACAGGCCTGTGGGTCCTGGGGGTCGCGCTGTTCCTCTCCGCGACGGGCATCACCTGGTCCGAGCACGGAGGCGGCAACGTCTCGGACCTGCGCGCGGCCGTGGGGTGGACGACCCCGGCGGTGAGCACAGACCTCAGCGGGGCGGGTGGTGATGCTCCGGACGAGCATGCGGGCCACCACGGCGGCGGCGCACCGGCAGGGGCGGTCGCCGCCACGGACGTCAGCCGGGGTGCCTTCGACTCGGTGCTCACGATCGCGCAGGACGTGAACGTGGACACCGGGCTCGTCGAGATCCGCCCACCCACCGAGGCCGGGGCGGCCTGGGTGGTGCAGGAGATCCAGAGGTCGTACCCGACTGAGGTCGACGCCGTCGCGATCGACGGGCAGACCATGCAGGTGGTCGACAGGGTGGACTTCGACGACTTCTCGCTCGTCGCGAAGCTCAGCCGGTGGGGGATCGACCTGCACATGGGGTCGATGTTCGGGTTCGTGAACCAGCTCGTGCTGTTCTTCGCAGGGTCCGCGATCGCCGCGATGGTCGTGTGGGGCTACGTCATGTGGTGGCAGCGCCGCCCCAGGCGCGGGACCCGTCGCGTCGGCAAGCCGCCTGAGCGCGGCGTGCTGCGGCGCGCCCCGTGGTGGGGTGCCGCGCTCGCGCTGCTCTGCGCCGGGGCGGTCGGGGTCTTCTTGCCGCTCATGGGCCTGTCTCTCGCGGCCTTCGTGGTCGTCGACCTGCTCGTGGGAGCTCTCCGGGCGCCGCGCAGGAGCGTCCCGGTGCGATGACGGCCTGGCCCGTCGGGCCGTCCCCGGGAGAGTCGGGTGCGGCCCGACGGGCACCGTCGACCAGGAGACCTCGGCGCTGCACGAGGGTGCTGCGGTGCTGCGGTGCTGCGGTGCTGCGCGAGGCTGACGAGGACACCCCGCTGCCCTGCGAGGGTGACGCGGCTGCCTCAGCGCTGCGCTCGACGGTGCCGCGCGACGGCGTCGGTGTTGCCGCAGCGGGCGCTGCAGTAGCGCTGGCGTCCGCCGCGCGACACGTCGACGAACGCACGGTCGCAGCGCTCGCGGGCGCAGACGCCGAAGCGTCGCCCGTGCGCCGAGGCGATGAAGAAGGCCAGACCTCCCGCGGTGACAGCGCGCACCCGTGCCGTGATGCCGTCTGTGTCGGGCGCGAGGTGGAGGTGCGGCGGGGTGCTGTCGTGCGTCGAGAGGTAGAGCGCGCCCGAGATCTCGGCGAGCAGCGCGTTCACGCGGTCGCACCTGTCGTCGGGGCTCTCGGCCTCGAAGACCTGCCGCAGGCGCACCGCCCACCTGCCGACCTCGTGAGCGTCGGCCGGCGACAGGGCGGGGCGACGGATGCGGTGCTCGACGAGCAGCCCTTCCAGGCTCTCCTCGCCGTCCGCGTTGACGAGAGCCGCTGCGAGCAGCGGACCGACCTGGTGGTCGTGATCGAAGATCATCTCTCGACTGTAATGGTTGAATGCTCCTGACCCATGACCTCAGCATGGATCCATGCACACCCACGAGTGGTCCCGACTGTCCTCCCACACCACGAGCGAGGGGTTGGTGGTCTACGTCCGCTGCTCCTGCGGTGCGCACAGAGTCGAGCTGATACCGCAGTCGACCCCGACGACGGTCGTCGCTGTGCCAGGACGGGGGAGTCGACCGGCGACGGTCCGGCCGCAGGTGGCAGACTGACGGTCGGTGCCCGGTCAGGGGCCGCCGGCGAGATCCGAGGAGAAGACGACATGTCCCAGGCTCTCGAGGGCGGAGGGTGCCAGATCATCCTCGTCGCCGCCGACGGTGCGGTCCTGCTCCAGCTCCGGGACGACAAGGACTGGATCCCGTACCCCGGCATGTGGGCGGTCCCCGGCGGCATGCTGGAGCCTGGCGAGAGTCCTCCGGACTGCATCGTCCGCGAGGTCCGTGAAGAGCTGGGTGTCGACCTCGCTCCCGAGGTCGTGGTGCACCTCGAGACGGTCGCCCGGTCCTACGGCGTCGAGCACACCTTCACCGCCCCGCTCGACGTGCCGGCTGACGAGATCGTCCTCACCGAAGGACAG
Source organism: Sanguibacter inulinus (assembly GCF_013415325.1). Classification (GTDB taxonomy): domain Bacteria; phylum Actinomycetota; class Actinomycetes; order Actinomycetales; family Cellulomonadaceae; genus Sanguibacter; species Sanguibacter inulinus. The sequence continues at coordinate 28,314 of NZ_JACBYE010000007.1, forward strand.
CGGGTCGACTGGTTCACGCCCGAGCAGGTCGCGCAGATGCATCTGGCCTACGAGGACGACGACGTGCTCGCCGCCTTCTTCGCCGCACGGGCCTGAGCCCCTCCAGCCAGGCCAGGTCCGAGCGCGGTCTGCGGGGACGGGGGCTCAGGGAGTGACAGCGCCTGCAGGGCGGACCCCGACCCCGGGGACCTCGGAGATGTCTGTGTAGACGGGGATGCCGCGCTCGCGGGCGATCGCCACGTCCTGGTCGGCACCCCGTGACTCACCCGGGAGCCTGAGCACAGCGTCGCAGCGCTCGAGCAGCCGCGCGGCCGTCGGGTACATGACCTGGGCCGCGAGCGGGTGGTCAGGCCCGCTCGCGCCCGCGCTGGCGAGGACAGGGAGTGCCACCCACTCGCCGATCATCGGCAGGTGGCCCGCCTCGAAGAGGGGCCAGGCCGCCTCTTCGAGCCTGTCGAGGTTCCGGCGCATGAGAGCAGGGTCGCCACCGGTCCCAGAGGCGTAGGGGCCGGCGATCAAGATCATCAGTGAGGTCGTCATGCTCGAAGAATAGCGCACGAACGTGCAGCACCGTGAAGGAACGTGCAGCCTGAGGTCTAGACCGCGGCCACGGTGCGCCCTACGCTCAGGAGCATGTGCGGCAGATATGCGAGCGACATCGGAGTGGGCATTATTGCGGTCGATGCAACGGCGGGGCTGCGGTCCGGGCTCTGGGGCTGATCGCGCGACGGTGCGAGCGTCAGTTCGGCGCGGCGACCTCGAGGATCTCGCCGGGTTGGCACTGGAGGGCGTCACAGATCGCCGTGAGGGTCGAGAACCGGATGGCCCTAGCGCGGCCGTTCTTGAGGACAGACAGGTTAGCGACTGTCACGCCGGTGAGTGCGGCGAGCTGGACCAGTGTCAGTCCGCGGGCGTCGAGCAGGTCCGAGAGGTGACTGACGACGCGGTGCGGGTTGGTCTCGTCCGTCGGTCTCACACGAGCCCTTCCGTGTCGGCGGTGAGCCGGGTGCCGCGGTGCGTGGTGACAGCTAGCGCGGCGAGCAAGAGCACGATGATCGCTGGCCACCAAGTCATGCGGAGGTCGAAGACGAGCCAATTCGCCGGCATGTCGAACGGACCGCTTTCGCTGTAGATGGTGCTGGTCTCGATGGAGCCGATGATCGCTGGAGCGCCCAAGGCGGGTCCGGCCATTGAGAGGGCCCACGCACCAGTGATGACAGTGGCGGCAACGACTAGCCGCCGACCGTTGCCGGACTCGAAGGGACGCCCGGCCGCCGTGCTCCGGAAGACGGGGAGGAGAACAAGCAGGCTGACGCCGGCGGCCAGGGCGCCTCCCCACATCGCGACGGTCGAGAGCAGTGCAGGAAGCGGATCGACGTCGTGGGTGGTCGCGACCAGACCCGAGGCGTGCTGGACGGGGAGTGCCGCGCCGCCGGGCCACTCGTCGGCGGAGGCTGCTGGGGCGCAGCTCCCTCCGTCGAGCGACCACCCCTCGACGCATGGCAGCACAACCTCCATGTACGCCGGCGCGGCGTGACCGATCTGGACGGGGACTTCGACACTCAGGTCGCCGGTCACCGCGAGGACCGCCAGGACCCCACCCGCCACGACGGCAAGCCATCCGACAACGGTCATGACGCCGACCGTGACGGCCGACCCAACGGATCTGCCGTGCTGTCCTGTCTCCTGTGCAGTGGTCATCGCAGACGCTCCATCTCGATTGTCGATACGTTCTTGCATCCCATATCGACAATCGAGATGGCGACTTGAGCGAAATCGCCTTCCCTCTTTGGTGACAGTCCGTCTAGGCCCGCCTGGCGCGGCCAACGGATGCCCGGTTGCATCAATGATGCTCCCAATGCAACACTCGAGGAGTGGCTGATTTGACAGACCGGGCGCTCGGTCCGACGCGACGTCTGCGCAGCGTGCGTCCGTTGCACGAGGAGAGCTTCGTCTTCGACGAGATGCTCAACGGCTGGCGTGATCAGCAGCGCAGCCGGGGGCTCGATCCGTACGGCGTCGAGGTGCGGATCAAGTTCATCCGCCGGTTCGCCGGCTACTGCGAGAAGCCGCCGTGGCAGTGGGGTCCGGGAGACCTTGAGGACTTCACGGTGCGATCGATGTCCGGGGCGAAGCCGCTGGCGAAGTCGACGATCCGCAGCTATCAGATGACCGTCCGCATCTTCTGTGCCTACGTCACCGACACGCGATACGAGTGGGTCGCGGAGTGCCTCGAACGCTTCGGCAGCGCTCCTCAACAGATCTGCCACGACTGGAACACGGTCGCCCACCTGCTCGAGTACGAAGGGCGCCCGCAGCGCCGAGCGTTGACGTACGACGAGCTTGAGGGATTCTTCGTGTGCGCGGACGAACGGGTCGAGACGATCCTCGCCGCGGGCAGGAAGGGCGCGCTCAGTGCGTTGCGGGACGCGCAGATCTTCAAGACCATCTACGCGTTCGGGCTTCGCCGCAAAGAGGCGGCTTCGCTCGAGGTCGCTGACCTTCGCCCGAACCCGGCGGCGCTGAGGTTCGGTACCTACGGCACGGTGGAGGTGCGATGGGGCAAGGGATCGAGCGGTTCTGGTCCTCGCCGGCGGACGGTGCTGACCCTGCCTGAGATGGACTGGGTCGTCGACGGTCTCCGGCAGTGGGTCGACGAAGGACGACCGCGATTGACCGACGACCCGCGGGGAGCCCTGTGGCCGACCGAGCGCGGTACACGCGCGTGTGCCTGCGCTACCTCGACAGCCGTTTCGCGGACCTGCGCGACCGTGCGGGTCTGCCCGTCGAGCTGAGTCTTCACGCGCTGCGCCACACCTATGTCACGAACCTCATCGAGTGGGGGTACTCGGAGAAGTTCGTCCAAGATCAGGTCGGTCACCTCTACGCCTCGACCACTGCCATCTACACCTCGGTCGGCAACGACTACAAGAACCGAGTGATCGCCCAAGCCCTGTCACGCGTCTACGGAGACTCCCATGCCCAGCCCTGACACCCATGCACCGATCACCTGGCACCTGCGCACGCTCATGGCCTCTGCCGGAATGTTCCAGACCACCGACCTCGTCGAACCACTACGAGAAGCAGGGGTCCGCCTCTCCCGTGAACAGGTCTTTCGCCTCGTCACCAAGCCTCCGGCCCGCCTCAACATGGAGATCCTCGCTGCCCTGTGCACCGTCTTGAGCTGCAGCCCGGCCGACCTTATCGAGATCAACCCTCCGGTGGCCGCCACCGAATCCACACGCACCGGCACCGGCGGCGCCAGCACCACCGGCACCACGGGACCGTCGATCGGATCCCTGCGACCGATCCCGGCGCGCATCCACCGCCCCACGAGTGACTGAGCCCGCACGCTCCTGCCACATGTGCGCGCGGTCGATCACCGCCGGTTATGAATTGCTCGGCGGACCGATCTGCAACCCGTGCTACTCGCGGCTACGCCGCGAAGCCTTCCCTGCCCGTCCTGCGGCGTGCCCAAGGTCCTCGCCTTCCACGACGAGGAGAGGAACGTCGTGTGCGCTGCGTGCGCCGGAATGCCGAGCAGGTTCGCCTGCCGCTCGTGCGGCAGCGAGGAGCAGCTCACCGGTGCCCAGTGCGGAACGTGCCGGCTCAAGGACCGAGCATCGAAGGTCCTGGCCCGCGAGGACGGCACCCTCCACCCCGGCTTCGTCAGCCTCTATGAGCACCTGCTGAGCGCACCGGACGCGCGCAACGTCACTCGATGGCTCCGGAGAGACGGGATCAGCACGGCCCTGAGACGAATGGCGCTGGGGATCGCCCCGATCAGTCACACGACCCTCGACCTCCTCGGAACATCTCCCCGGATTCGCTACCTTCGTCGCCTGCTCATCAGCGCCAAGACGCTCCCCGAGATCGACATCTACGTCAACGACCTCGGCCTGTTCGCGCAGCGTCTCCTCGAGACCCTCACGACAGAGCACGCGCACGTGCTGAGCCGCTACTACCGATGGCACATCCTGCGCTCCCTCAGCCAGCGATACCCGAACACCCACGCCAGCTCCTCGGTCGTGGACAGTCGCCGCCATCAGCTCACGGCCATCCGCGACCTCCTGGCATGGCTCGAAGGGCAAGGCCAGTCACTGTCGACAGCCACCCAAGGGGACCTCGACCACTACTCCGCCCAGATCGCCAACACCGGCAACGCCCTAATGACCTTCCTGACCTGGGCACGTACCAACCGGCACGCGACCGACGTCGAGGTTCAACGGCGAGCGGGTACGAACGCACGCCCGGCCGTCAGCGAGGGCGAGCGGTGGCAACACATCGATCGTCTGCTCGATGACGACGAGCTCCCTGTGACGACCCGGATCGTAGGGCTCTTCGTGCTCCTCTTCGCTCAGTCCCTAGCCACCTGCGCCCAGATGAAGCACTCGGACATCACCATCACCGACGAATCTGTCTCCGTACGTTTCGCCACAGACCCCGTGACGATGCCCCGAGCGGTGGGAGATCTCCTTCGCACCTACGTGGACGACCCCGCCGTGCGCACGATCTACCGCACCGAGGGCACCGAATGGCTCTTCAGCGGACTCATGCCCACGACGCACATCACCCCGTCGCGCCTCGGTGAACTTCTCTTAGCCGTGGGCATCAGCCCGCGCACGGCCAAGGATGCAGCCATGCGACACCTGGCCACAGCCCTGCCCGCCCGCGTGGTCGCTGACGCCTTCGGCGTCGCGGAGAGCACCGCTGCCAGGTGGAGCCAACTCTCCGGCGGGACCTGGAACGACTACCCACAACTGCGAGAGCAGAACTAAGCGATTACTTCCCCGTCGAACACATGCATGTCGCCGACACGATCGACGACCTCATGGGATTCTTCGACGCAGAACCCGGCACGGCCTACGACTGGGCGGGGGTGTTCTCGGTCGCGCCGAGCGACCCCGCGCCGGTGGTTCGCGAGAGGCTCGTCGAGGACGAGGTACACCGCGAGGTCGACTACGCCCGGTGGGGCCTGCGTCCGGCCTGGGCCAAGGACTCCGGACCTCGTCCGATCAACGCCCGCCTCGAGACCGTCGCCAGCTCGGGGATGTTCCGCTCAGCCTTCAGCAGCCAGCGGTGCCTGGTCCCGATGACCGGCTACTACGAGTGGGAGACGACCCCGAGCGGCAAGCAGCCGCACTACATCCACGCCGACGGCCCACTCGCCGCAGCCGGTCTCTACGCTGCGCGCAAGGACGAGGCGACGGGGGAGTGGACCCTGACGTACACCGTCATCACCCGTGAGGCGCGGGACGCCTCGGGCGAGGTTCACGACAGGATGCCGGTCTTCGTCCAGCCCGACTTGTGGGGCGACTGGCTCTCCCCGGCGAAGATCGACGACCGGGAGACCATGACCGCGCGCCTGGCAGACTCCTCGGCCGAGGTCGCGAAGACCATGAGGGCGCACCGGGTGGACCGCAAGGTCAACAGCACCCAGAAGGTCGACCCGGCGGACCCCACCCTCGTGCTGCCGATCGCCTGAGCGCTCATCCACAGGCTGCGCTGCTGCTCGCCGCGCGTGCTGGTGACGCCGGTCCTACAGTGGGTGAAGACCCGCCGGGCCCCTCCCGGGACGGCCGGTCACCCCCTCGTCAAGATGGCGGCGAGCCCCCGACACGACGCGCAGCAGTGCGTCTCGGAGCGCGAGGATCCCCTGATGACAGACCCGCAGCACGACTCCTCCCACGACCCGGACGCGGACCCGGAGTCGATGAACCCCAGGACTGGCGAGGACGCCTCTCCGACGGCAGGGCAGGCAGCTGGCACCGAGCCCGGTGCCGACCCGGACGCCGACCCGGACATGCTCAACCCGCGCGACACCCGCAGCGACGGCGACCCGGACGACTCCACCCTCGGCACCACCTGACGCCTGCGCGACCGGCAGCCTCCTGACGGGCAGCTGCCCCCAGCACCGCACCGCACCACCCCACCTGACTCGCCAGAGCTCTCAGGTCGGTTCATCGCGCCCTCGTGCGCCCGTGCCGGCCCACCTCTGTCGACGACTGACGAAGGGAACCACCGTGTACCTGCACGTCCAGCGACTCATCCACGAGATCATCCCCGACGAGCCCGACCCGGCAGCAGCGAACGCCCTCCAGGAGGGACTCGGCGGCCAGTTCGGCGAGATGCGGACCATGATGCAGTACCTGTTCCAGAGCATGAACTTCCGAGGTGCTGCTGGGAAGCCCTACCGCGACCTCCTCCAGGGCATCGGCACCGAGGAGATCAGCCACGTCGAGCTCATCGGGACGACCATCTCCCGCCTGCTCGACGGCTCGCCCCGCTACAACGGCAAGAAGACCGACCCGCTCGATACCCCGGGTGGCGGCGGCGACATCCCGCTGCGGATGGCTCTCGACGAGGGCAACATCCACCACTACCTCGTGGCCGCGCAGGGCGCCCTGCCCGTCGACTCTGCGGGCAACCCGTGGAGCGGCAGCTACGTCTACAACTCCGGCAACCTCGTGCTCGACCTGCTGTACAACCTCATGCTCGAGTCCACGGGACGCCTGCAGAAGTGCCGGATCTACGAGATGACCGAGAACAAGACGGCACGCTCGACCATCTCGTACCTCATCGTCCGCGACCAGGCGCACGAGAACGCCTACGCCAAGGCCCTCGAGACCCTGGGTGTGGACTGGGGCAAGCTGCTGCCGATCCCGAAGACCAACGCCGAGAAGTTCCCCGAGGTGAAGAAGCTCGTGGACCTCGGTCTGCAGAGCAAGCAGTACACCTTCGACCTCACCGGGCTCTCCGAGGCCGGGAAGATCTTCCGCGGCATGTCGCCGTCGAACGACGGCACCGAGCTCGACGCGACCGAGCAGGCCCCTGAGGGCGTGCCCTCGACGATCGCCGAGGAGCGCTTCGAAGAGTTCGCACCCGGCCTCGACCCGGAGCTGCTCTCGCTCATCCAGGCGACGGCCGACATCGAGATGGCCGAGGTCCAGCCGGTCTACGGACCCATCCCGCCGTCAGAGAAGTCCTGACCTGACAGCTGTCTGACCGAGGCGCCCGGGCTCGTCCCGGGTGCCTCCTCCCCAGCATCGCCTGCACACCTGAGAGGAACGATCATGACGGATCCCTACAGCAGCCCGCGGTACCCGACCGACCCCGTGGAGCCTCAGACCTCGGCGGGATACGGCTCTGTACCGCCAGCCCCGACGGCCCCGGGCGGTGACGGCTATGGCGGTGCTCACCGTGACACCGCCCCGGAGGACACCGTTCTCGGCGGCACGCGCTTCGAAGAAGAGCCGTCGATCGACGAGCTCGCACCGGGCGACGGGTCGCTCGGCGGGACGTCGACCAGCGGCCTCGGCGACACAGACGGTGGCTCCAGCGACGACAGCTCCGGCGGTGCCCGTGAGAAGGCGGCGCACGTCGCCGAGACCGCCAAGGACGAGGCGGCGTCGGTCGCCGGGACGGCGAAGGACGAGGCCGCCGACCTCGCGTCGTCCGCGAAGGGTGCGGCCAGCTCCGTGCTCGACGCCGAGAAGTCGATGGCCCACGACACGACGGCCGAGGCGATCGAGCGTGCCAAGGAGACCCTGGCCGAGGCCAAGACCCAGGTCCGTGACCTGTGGCAGCAGAGCCGGTCCGAGCTCGCGGAGGGAGCCAGTGTCCAGCTGCAACGGCTCTCCCTCGGTGCCAGGACCGTCTCGGACGAGCTGAGCACCATGGCCTCGGCCAGCGACGACCCGGGCATCGCGAGCGACCTCGCGCGCCGAGCCTCCGGGTACCTCTCGACCGCGAGCACCTGGCTCGAGGACCGCAGCCCCGAGGAGGTCCTCGGCGACGTCTCACGGTTCGCCCGTCGGTCCCCGGGGACGTTCTTGGCGATCGCGGCCGGGCTCGGCCTGGTCGCCGGTCGCGTGGCCCGCAGCCTCAAGGGCGACTCAGGCAGCTCCTCGGCGAGCACGAGCACGGGCTCGACCTCGGGGACGAGCACGAGCGGTGCACGGTCGTCGACCGCCACCTCGGGCGAGGGGACCTCGGCCTGGGCTGCGTCAGACGGCGGGGTGCCCCCGGTGCCGTCACCGTCAGTCGACGGCTACGGCACGACGGGCTACGCCGGCGGGGCGGTCCCGAGCGGGTCGGCTGCCGAGGCCGGGTACGGGGCTGACGGCGAGTACAGGACCGAGTCGGGCTACGGCACGGGCACCACGAGCGCCGACGGTGCCCGGACCGCCGGGCACGTCCCCACCTCCTCCCAGCCGGGGGCGACCACGCTCGACGGCGGTGAGCTGCGATGACCATCCCTCCCTCGGTTCCCCCAGCGCCCGCGCCGCCACCGCACGACCCCACGGACGCCAGCGTCGGCCAGCTGTTCGGCGAGGTCACCCGCGACCTGTCGACGCTCATCCGGCAAGAGGTCGCCCTCGCCAAGGCCGAGGCGACGGAGAGCGCCAAGAAGGCCGGGACGGGCGCAGGCCTGCTCGGCGGTGCCGCCTGGGCGGCGCACTTCGTGCTGCTCTTCCTCTCGCTGACGCTCTGGTGGGTGCTCGGTGCGCTCCTCGGCGAGGGCGACCGCGAACCGGCCCTCGGCTGGGCCGCGCTGATCGTCACGCTCATCTGGGCCGTGATCGCGGCCGTGCTGGCGCTCCGCGGCAAGAAGGAGCTCCAGAAGACGAAGGGCCTCCCGCAGACCGCGGACTCCATCAAGAAGATCCCCGACGCGCTCAAAGGACAGGAACGATCATGACGACCAACGACCCGGACCAGATCCGCGCCGACATCGAGGCGACCCGCGCTGCGCTCAGCGAGGACGTGGACAACCTGGAGGAGAAGGTCAGCCCCTCCAAGATCGCCCAGCGCCAGACCGACAAGGTGCGCTCCGCCGTGAGCGACGTCAAGGACAAGGTCTTCGGTGCTGCATCGAAGGCTGGCGACTCCGCGAGCGACTCCGCGAGCGACGCCGCGCACGGCGCTGCGCAGAGCGTCCGCGACGCGGGGAGCTCGGCCGCCGACGCCGCCAAGAACGCTCCCGGCGACGTCCGCCGCAAGGCGCAGGGCAACCCCCTGGCCGCCGGGCTGGTCGCCTTCGGGGCTGGCATGCTCGCCGCTGCGCTGTTGCCCGCCAGCCGGACCGAGAAAGACGCTGTCCGGACGGTCAAGGAGGACGAGGGCGTCCAGCACGCCGCCCAGGAGGTCAAGGACGCTGCTCGGGACATCGGCGACGCCCTCCAGCAGCCGGCGACCGAGGCCGCCGCAGCAGTCAAGGAGACCGCCGCTGCCGGTGCGCAGAGTGTCAAGGAGACCGCGACGAGCGGTGCGCAGGACGTGGCTGAAGAGGCCCGTCACGGTGCCGAGCAGGTCAAGGACCAGGCGCAGCACGCGCAGGAGTCGGTCCAGGGCCAGGCTCAGGAGTCGCGCGACACCGTGCAGGGCTCGACGCCCTGACGTGCCTGTGACCGGCTGAGATCTCGCGGACGAGCGAGACGGCGCAGCACGACGAGGCCCCGACCGTCGCGGTCGGGGCCTCGTCGTGTCGTGCGGCCCAGCCCCAGGAGCGACGTGACCCTGACGATCTCCTGACCGAGGCTCAGAAGAGCGTCGGCTGGACCCGGTCTGACGGCAGGAGACCGGTGAGCGTGGCTCGGACCGTCGTGGCCGTCGGTGCCTCGTCAGGCCCGAGGAGATCATGGGCGACCGCGCGCCACGTCCTCGGGTCGGCCGTGGCATCGCCGCCTCGTCGCAGCACAGTCGCCGCCCTGGCTCCCTCTGACCGCAGCGCGAGAGCCAGACCCGTCGCGACGAGGCCGGCCCGGGCGGCCCGGTGGCACACCCTCTCGACGCACGCGTCGACGACCTGCCCGGTGCTCTTGTCCGCGCGCCCGTAGCCGGAGGTCGACCCCTCGGCGGTGAGGGTCGACCTGGCCTCGACCGTGCGCACGGTCGCGTCGTCCGTGCCCTCGCGGATCTGCCAGAGCCTGCGTGCCATCGCCGTGCCGCAGGACTGCTGGAGCATGGCGCGCGGGACGGTGTCGAGGTCGGCCAGGTGCTCCACACCGAGGTGGGTCAGGCGCTCGCGGGTCGTCGCCCCCACGCCCCAGACGTCGGCGAGGGCGAGGGAGCTGCGCAGCGACGTCTCCTGCTGCGGGCTGATGACGTGCAGCCCGTCGGGCTTGGCAGCACGCGAGGCGAGCTTCGCCATGAGCTTGGTGCGCCCGACCCCGACGCTCACCGGGATGCCGAGCTCGTGGTCAGCACGGCGCCTGAGCGTGCGGCCGGCCTCGACGGCCTCGTCCCAGTCGTCGGTCCCGACGTCGAGGAAGGCCTCCTCGACCGAGCCGGGCTCGACCGCCCGGGCGCACTCGTGGAAGAGGTCGAAGAGGGCGTCGCCGACCTCTTCGACCTCCGCGCGCGGCACGTCGAGCAGCACCAGCCCGGGGTGTCGTCGCAGTGCCTCGTCGGCCAGCATGCCGCTGGTGACGCCGAGAGCGCGCGCCGGATAGCTCGCGCTCGCGACGAAGACGTGCGCGACCACGGCGACAGGCACACCCACGAGGTCGGGGCGCCCGCGCAGGGCGACCGAGGCGAAGAAGGCGTCGGCGTCGGCGTGCAGCAGCGGTCTGCTGGTCATCCATCGATCGTACAGGTGTTCGACGTGGCGGTCGCTGGTGGTCTCGGGGCTGCGGCGGCTAAGAGGTGCGGCGGCCTCGTCCTCGCGCCCTGCGCACGTCGCGGACGGTCTGGACGATCGCCACGACGACGACCGCAGTGACGACGCCCCACGGCGCAGCCCACGGCACGAAGGCCCAGACGAGCGCGACCACGGCGAAGGGGACGGCGAAGGAGGCGATCCGACGCCACACGGGGACAGGATCGTCCTCGGGGCCGGTCCAGGCCTCGACGGGGACCGTGGAGATGCGTGGGTAGTCGGTCATCGTGCCTGCTGTGGTGCCATGCGTGCCCCCCGGCTCTCGGCCGCTGGCGCGCGGCTGGTCGCCCGAGTCTACGCGGGCGGACCTCGGCCCGCTGGCGGTCCTGCGACGAGCGGGAGAGGCTGGACGAGTCCCACACGATCGACGACACAGGAGTCCTCTATGCAGTACCGCACCCTCGGCCGCAGCGGCGCAGTCGTGTCCAGCCACTGCCTCGGGACCATGACCTTCGGCTCGGAGGCCGACGAAGCCACCTCCGGCGCGATCCTCGAGACCTTCGTCGAGGCTGGCGGCACCTTCGTCGACACCGCCGACGTCTACAGCGGCGGCGCCTCGGAGGAGATCATCGGGCGCTGGCTCGCCGCGCACCCGTCCGAAGCCTCGCAGGTCGTCCTGGCGACGAAGGGCCGCTTCCCCATGGGAGAGGGTCCCAACGATCTCGGCCTCTCCAGGCGCCACCTGCGCGACGCCCTCGACGCGTCGCTGCGGCGCCTCGGGGTCGAGCACGTCGACCTCTACCAGATGCACGCCTGGGACGCCGTGACCCCGCTCGAGGAGACGCTGAGGTTCCTCGACGACGCCGTGACGGCCGGCAAGATCTCGTACTACGGGTTCTCCAACTACCTCGGCTGGCAGCTGACCAAGGCCGTGCACACGGCTGCCGCCCACGGCTGGGCCGCGCCCGTGACGCTCCAGCCGCAGTACAACCTGCTGGTCCGCGACATCGAGCACGAGGTGGTGCCCGCCTCCCTCGACGCCGGGATCGGGCTGCTGCCCTGGTCGCCGCTCGCGGGCGGATGGCTCACCGGCAAGTACGAGCGTGACGTCCCGCCCTCGGGTGCCACGCGTCTGGGTGAGAACCCGCAGCGCGGCATGGAGGCGTGGCAGGGCCGCAACGACGACGAGCGCACCTGGCGCGTGGTCGACGCGCTCCGCGAGATCGCCGACGCCCGTGACGTCTCCGCCTCCCAGGTCGCGCTGTCCTGGCTCGCCGACAGGCCGGCCGTCACCTCGGTGATCCTCGGTGCCCGGACCGTCGAGCAGCTGAGCGACAACCTCGCGGCAGCCGACCTCGTGCTGACCGAGGACGAGACCACCCGGCTGACCGAGGCGAGCGCGCCGCAGGTCGACGACTACCCCTACGGGACCGCAGGGGTCGCCCAGCGCAGCAGGAAGCTCACCGGGGGGCGTTGACCTGGTGCGGTGCCTACGGGGCCGGACGTGAGGCGAGGTCGGGGAGGTCGATCGTCACACCCGCGAGGTCTTCGACCTGGCGCCACAGGCGCTCAGCGGTGTCGCCGGCCGGGGCGGCGGTCCTGGCCGGCAGCGGGATCGAGACGGGGGTGCCCCGCAGCCTCCCGCTCGGCGAGAAGTACTCGCCGCCGCTCACCTGCGGGTCGGTGAGCGCCCTGACCGCCGACCAGGCAGCGGTGTCCTTGCCTTGCGCCCACGGGGTGTACGGGTTGCGCTGGTAGGGCGTCGTCGCATCCCGGACCCCCGGACGCTCGGGGGTCTTCGCGTCGACCCCCACGCCCGGCCTGGTCACCACGGAGGCGACGGGCAAGCCGGCGGCGCGGAGCCTGCGGTCGAGCTCGAAGGCGAAGATCTCGGTCGCGGTCTTGGCCTTGGTGTACGCCGTGATCCCCAGCCTGGGTACGTGCCGCAGGTCGTCGGTGCGCAGGCGGAGCATCTGGACGAAGCCCGTCGAGGTGTGGACGACCCGGCTCAGGCTCCCGTGCTCGGAGGCTGTCGCGACGAGGGACGGCAGCAGCCGTTCCAGCAGTCTCGCGCTCGCGGCGACGTGCGTCCCGAGGATGAGCGGCAGCCCGTCCTCGGTCGTGGCGGTCCGGTCCATGCTCATCACGCCGCCGTTGAGCAGGAGGGCGTCCAGGCGGGGGAGCGCGGCGAGCTCTGAAGCGGCCGCGTCGACCGAGGCCGACGAGCCGAGCTCGAGCACGACGGTCCGCACAGATGCGAGGGGCACGCGGCTGCGGACAGCGTCAGCGGCGCGTCGGAGCTTGTCCTGCGAGCGGGAAGCGAGGACGACGTCGGCGCCAGCCGCGGCGAGCTGCTCTGCGGCGAAGTAGCCGATCCCGGCCGTGGCGCCGGTGACGACGACGGTGCGCCCGGTCTGGTCTGGCAGGCGCAAAGGGTCCCAGGTCATGAAGTCCTCGTCTCTCAAGTGGATGACTTATCCATCTGGACGCTAGCACAAGAACGGATACACAATCCGCTTGGAGTAGGGTGGTCGCATGTCAGCCCTCCGCTCCGACGCCGCGCGCAGCAGAGCGCGCATCCTCGAGGTCGCCCGGACCCACGACCGCGCCGCCCTGCGGCTCAACGACGTCGCCCGCGACGCCGGAGTCGGGGTCGGGACCGTCTACAGGCACTTCCCGACGATCCATGCCCTCGTCGAGGCGCTCTCCGCCGAGACCCTCGACGAGATGCTCGCGACTTCTCGTCGGGCGGCAGCAGACCCTGACCCGGGAGCAGGGCTCGCGCTCTACCTGCGATCTGCCCTCGCACTCCAGCTCGAGGACGGCGGTCTCCAGGCGGTGCTGCTCTCGCCCGAGGACGAGGCGGAGTCCGTCCGGACGGCCAAGCGCGAGATCTTCGAGACCTTCGCCTCCGTGCTCGAGGCTGCTCGTGGTGCCGGGGCCGTCAGGGCCGACCTCACGGTCGACCACCTCGCGCACCTCGTCTGCGGGATCGAGCACGCTGTGCGTCTCGGTTCGCCCGACGACCGCTCGCTCCTCGTCCAGGTGCTGCTCGACGGGCTGAGGCCCGCGCCCAGCCGCTGACACGGCGGGTGGCTTCAGCGCGAGTGCGCGGCTCCAGTCCCGCGGACCACGAGAGGCACGACCCGCACGAGGATCACCATCGAGACGAGCTCGACGAGGGTCTGCGTGACGACCGCTAGGGGTGCGATCGACAGGCTCTCCGGGAGGGCGAGCGCGAGCGGCAGGACGACGAGAGAGTTGCGGGTCGCGACCGAGAACACTGCGGCACGGGCTGCGGAGACGTCCAGGCGTGCGACGCGGCTCGCGAGGACTCCGACGGCCACGGCGACCACGACGAAGGCCACGTAGAGCGGCACGACGCGCGCGAGCGAGCGCACCTCGGCGCCGACAGCCGCGACCTGCGACCCGACGACGACCACGAGGGTGAGCATCATCAGCGGGACCATCGCTGCGGCCGTCGCCCTCTCGACGGCTCCTCCGGCGATCGCCCCGACGGTCCGACGGTCACGCTGTCCCCGCCGGCCCCGGGCGAGGGCCTGGACCCCGGCAGCGGCTGCGAGCGGGACGAGGATCAGCACGACGAAGGCCTCGACGAAGGGGCGCACGTCGACGACCTCGAGGACCTCAGGACCTGCGAAGAGAGAGAGGTAGACCGGCAGCAGGAGCATCTGGACGAGCATCAGCAGGGGAGAGGCAGCCAGCAGCCTCGCCCGCGCCCCGCCTGCGAGCCCCGTGAAGACGATGACGTAGTCGACGCACGGGGTCAGGAGCACGAGGAGCACACCGAGCAGCAGCCCCTGGTCGTCCGCGACGAACCGCGAGAGCCCGAAGACCACGACGGGCACGACGACGAAGTTCGCGACGAGGGCCGTCACCAGGAACCTCACGTCCTGGAGGGCCCGGCCTACCTCGATGAGCGGGACGCCCGAGAACGTCGCGAAGAGCAGCAGCGCGAGCACCGGGGTGATCGCCTGCTCGAGCGTCGACGCCACCTGGGGGAGGGCCAGGCCGATGGCCGCACCCAGGGCGATGGCGAGAAGGTAGAGCGGGACCTGCTGGCGGTCCCACCGCTCGACGACGCGAGAGCCGCGTCGCGCGTCGTCGGGGGGAGTGGTCATCCGCAGACCGTACCGCGAGGTCGCGACGCTCCGAGAGGCAGGACCAGCGGCCGCCGAGCCGCACATGATGGCGAGCTGCTCATGGTCGCCGAGCCGCACGTGGTCCCGCGTGCTCGGAGGTCTTCCTCAGCCGTGCTCCGGCGGCGCCCAGGGCACAGTCGGGTCGATGGTCGTCGCGATCTCCGCGCTGATGGTCGCGAGCTGGTGCACCTGTGCCTCGGAGAGCGGGGCGAAGACGAGCTCCTCGACGAGGGCGTGGTGTGCGGGCGTCGAGCGGACGACGAGGTCGTGCCCCTCGTCCGTGAGGATCGCGAGAGTGAAGCGGCCGTCGTCCGGGTCTGGGGAGCGCTGGACCCAGCCCTTCTTCTCCAGCCGGGAGATCGCCCGCGACAGCCTGGACAGCGTGCTGCTGGCGTAGCCGGCGAGCGTGCTCATGCGCAGCGACCTCTCGGTCGAGCTGTCGAGCGCGTAGAGCAGCCCGTGCTCGTAGTGGCTCAGGTCGTGGTCCCGCCGCAGCTGGGCGTCGAGCGCTGTCGGGAGGCGTTCGAGCACCGTGGCCAGGGAGGCCCAGGCGGCGAGGTGGTCACGGCTGAGGCCAGGCGGGGAGGCGGGCATGAGCCCAGTCTACGGACTTGCTCAGGCAAGTGACTCTCCGTAGTCTGACTTTCCCAGGCAAGTCATGCCGGGGAGAATCAGAGGAGAGCTCATGGATCTGCAGCTGCACGGCACGACGGCATTCATCAGCGGGTCGACCCGGGGCATCGGCCGCGCCGTGGCGTCGAGGCTCGCCGCAGAAGGCGCGAGGGTGGTCGTCAACGGCCGCACCCAGGAGACTGTCGACGCTGTCGTCGCCGACCTGCGACGCGCTCACCCCGGCGCTGATCACCGCGGGATCGTCGCGGACTTCGCCGACCCTGCGTCGGTGAGGTCGCTCGTCGACGAGCTCGGAGACGTCGACGTCCTCGTTAACAACGTCGGTCTCTTCGGACTCGCGGAGCTCGAGTCGGTGACCGACGACGAGTGGGTGCGCTACCTCGAGGTGAACCTGATGAGCGGGGTCCGGCTCTCTCGTCAGGTGCTGCCGGGGATGCTCGAGCGCGGTCGGGGCCGCATCGTCTTCATCAGCAGCGAGTCCGGGGTGAATGTCCCCGCCGACATGATCCACTACGGGGTCACCAAGGCCGCGATGATCGCGCTCGGCAACGGCCTCGCCAAGCGGACCCGCGGCACAGCCGTGACGGTCAACACCGTCCTCGGCGGCCCGACCTACTCGGACGGTGTCGCAGACGTGGTCCGGTCGGTCGCAGCAGCCCAGTCCGCGCCCGAAGACGCGGTCAAGGCCTCGATCATCGGTCAGAACCGGACGACGCTCCTCGAACGCTTCATCGACCCTGACGAGATCGCCTCGCTCGTCGCCTACCTGGCGAGCCCTCTCGCGTCGGCGACGAACGGGGCGACGGTCCGAGCGGACGGCGGGGTGCTCACGGGGATGCTCTGACGCCCGACGTCGGCAGCTAAGACCGCGACCGAGGCTGGGTCTGTCGGCTGCGCGCTGACGGCGCTAGCGTTCCCCTATGACCATCAAGCTCGAGAACGTCGGGATCGCCGTCCGAGACCTGGACGCCGCGGTCGCCTTCTTCACCGACCTCGGCCTGACGGTGATCGGCCGGGACACCGTCAGCGGCGAGTGGGCTGACACCGCTGTCGGGCTCGACGGCAACCACGCACGCATCGCGATGCTCGAGACCCCCGACGGTCAGGGGCGCCTCGAGCTCTTCGAGTACATCCACCCGGTGGCTCTCGAGACCGAGCCGACGCTGCCGCACCAGATCGGCATGCACAGGGTCGCCTTCTCGGTCGACGACCTCGACGCTGCCCTCGCGATCGCCGCGACGCACGGCTGCTACCCGCTCCGCGGGGTCGCCACCTACGAGGACGTGTACAGGCTCACGTATCTGCGTGGTCCGAGCGGCATCCTCGTGATGCTGGCTCAGGCCCTCAAGTCCTGAGGTCGTCGCAGGACCCCATGACCCCATGACCCCATGACCCCAGTCCGCGGGCATCGGGGCGAGATCGTCGCCCGAGGGCGCCGCGGTCGCGGTGACCGAGGTCCTGCCGGGCGCCGGGTCCGCCGGCCTGTCGGCCGATCGGGCGACGTCGGGTCGCCCGGTCAGCCGACGCGAGGACGGCACCCCGGCGACCACGATCGAGGGATGTCGACCTCACACGCCCTACGTCCTCCCCGTCCTGCCCGCGCTCCCCGTCCCTCCCGTCTTCGCCGCAGTCTCGGGCGCCGCCTCACGAGGGCCGTCACCGGGCTTCTTGTCGTGCTCGTCCTCCTGGTCCTCGCCGGGGTGGTCTACGAGCGGGTCGCCTCGGCCGGGGCGGCTGACAGGTTCCCGGCTCCGGGTGTGCTCGTCGACGTGGGGACGACGTCCTTGCACCTCCAGGTGACCCCGGGGCCCGCCGGGGCCCCCGTCGTCGTGCTCGTGGCGGGCAGCGGGGAGACCAGCCTGTCGTGGCGCGACGTCCCGGCCGGGCTCGCCGACGTCGCGACGGTCGTCTCGTACGACAGAGCAGGCACCGGGTGGAGCGAGCCGGCCACGACCTCGCGGACCGGCGAGCACATCGTCGCCGAGCTGCACGACGCCCTCATGGCAGCAGGCCTCGACGGTCCGTACGTCCTCGTCGGGCACTCGATGGGCGGTCTGTTCTCCAGGCTCTTCGCCGAGCGCTACCCGGACGAGGTGACGGGCCTCGTGCTCGTCGACGCCCGCCCGGAGGACGACGCGGCCCGGACGGCGCCGATCCTCGAGGCCGAGGGCTTCGCAGGGAACCCACCTGTCTGGTTGCTGTCGGCGCTCACCGAGACCGGGGTGATGCGGCTCTTCGCCGGGACCCTGCTGGCCGGCAGCGTCGATCCGGAGGACCAGGACAGGTTCGTCGACGTCGTCGCAGACCCGGAGTTCTTCAGGGTGCGCCAGGAGGAGGCGGACCTCGTCGGCTCGACCGAGGACGCCGTCCGCGGCCAGGATCTGGGAGGACTGCCCCTGGTGGTCGTCGCCCGCGGCGTCGCACAGGACTACGCGGCGGCCGGGCTCAGCACCGAGGCCGGGCAGGAGGTCGAGGCGATCTGGCAGGACGGGCAGCGCCGGCTCCTCGACCTCTCGAGCGCGAGCCGGCTGGTGGTCGCCGCCGAGAGCGGGCACCTGGTGATGCGTGACCAGCCCGAGGTCGTCGTCGAGGCCGTCCGGGACGTGGTCGCCGAGCTGCGCTGATGCGACGACGGGTCGTCTGCGGAGCACGCAGACGACCCGTCGCCGCCACGCGCCGCTAGACCACGTCGCCGAAGGACCGCAGCGTGATGCCCGTGAAGGCTGCGGGGCCACCGTCCGTGTAGAGCGAGATGCCGGTGTCTGCCGCGGTCAGGTGGACCTGCTGGGAGAGCACGGTGTGGCCGGCGTCGACGAAGACCTCCACGCTCTGGGTGTCGACGAGGATGCGCAGGTGCACCGACCGCGCGTCGGCGTCGATCGGGGCGGCGGCTCGCGACCAGGGCGCGAGCGAGTACCCGGCGAGGTCGGACGGCCCGCGGTCCACGTAGAGCTCGGCGCCGTGCTTGCCGATGTTCGTGTGCCGCGAGCCGTCGGCTGAACGGCCGACGGACACGCCCACGTTCGTCGCGGTGTCCCAGGAGATGTCGAGCTCGAGCTCGTAGGCGCGTCCCTCCCACGGGAGGACGAGGCTGCCGTCGACGGTGCGGTCGGGGAGGGTGGTGGTCGCGGTGACGTGGTCCCGCAACGCCGAGACTGGGGTGCTGAGCAGGCTGTACCAGCCACCGGGCTGGCGGGCGAGCCGCAGCTCCCGGACGACCGAGTTCTGCCCGTTGTACCCGTCGCTCACGTCGGTCGGGACGTCACGGGCGGCGTACTTCCAGTTGTTCATCCAGGCGATCGCGAGCCGCTTGGTCTCGGGCTCGTCGAGCGACGGCCAGGTGACCGCCGCGTACCAGTCCCAGCCCCAGTCGAGCCACTGCGGGGTGAGGTCGTCAGCCACCATCTGCTCGCCGTCCCAGGTCCCCGTCCAGTAGGCGTAGGTCATCGGCAGGCCGACGCCGTAGGCGTCCATGCTGGCCCCGAGCACCCAGTGGCGGGTGCCGTCGTCGGCCGTCATCTCGAAGAGGTCGGGGCACTCGATGCCACCGAGAGCATGGTCGGGGTAGTCGAAGTTGCGGCGCAGCGTCCAGTCGCGCAGGTTCGGCGAGGTGTAGAACGCGGCGTAGCGCAGGCGTCCGATCACGCAGACCCACTCGGCCCGGGCGGAGTCCCAGTGGATCTTGGGGTCGCGGAACCACTCGGCGTTCTCGATCTCGGCGGGCGTGACGGCGGCACGCCCGTCGGTGTTGACGATGACAGGGTCGGGCAGTGCGGTGAAGGTGAAGCCGCCGTCGGTCGACCAGTACAGGTACTGCTCCTGGTACCTGCGGACGCCGTCTGTCGGCTGCGTCGCCAGCGCGACGACAGCCCCGGCGCCGAAGCCGGCGGTGTTCGCGGTGTCCACGACAGCCGAGCCTGACCACACGGGGAAGTCGGGCTGCAGCGGCATCACGGTCCCGTGGTGGGTGAAGGTGACAGCGTCGGTCGTGGTCGCGTGGTCCCAGCCTCCAGGTCCGTTGTTCTGGCCGGAGTGCAGGTAGTACAGCTGGTAGGCCCCGCCCGTGGTGACAGGGCGCTGCGGGTCGCAGAGCCAGCCGCTCGGCGGGGTCATGTGGTAGACGGCGCGGAGCGAGCCCTGCGCTGCCCGGGCGGTGCCGGTGAGGGCGCTGCCGAAGGCCAGGGCGAGCGCCCCGGTCCCGGCTCCTCGGAGCACTGTGCGGCGTGAGATGGACGGCATCATTGCGGGTTCCTCTCGGAGGTGGTGGGCGCGACGGATCGGCCCCTCGGTGCGGTGCTGTGCTGTGCAGGGGGATCGCGGTGGGTGCTGCGGCCGGCGGACCGGCGTCGTGGTGGGTGCTGGAGCGGCTGCGCTGAGCCGAGTGCGGCTGCGGTCAGCCGAGTGCGGCTGTTGTCAGCCGAGTGCGGCGGCGGGGACGGGCATGCTGGTCTCCTGGTGAGCGCTGATGTCGACCACGGTGGCGTGCAGGGTCGCGGGGCGTGCCGCCTCGAGGCTCAGGGTCACGCCACGGGCACCGAGGAGGACCAGGTTGGACGCTGTCACCTCGCCGTCGCCGACGAAGACCTCGAGCAGCGGGCCGTCGAGGCTCAGGAGCAGCCGGGCCGGGCCGTCGCCGGTCAGCGGGACGGTGCTCGTCGACGGGAAGTCGGGGTGCACGGCCTCGGCCGCTGGTCCACCCCGGGTCAGGGACAGCGTCCTGCCGTGAGGGTCGTGCACGAGGTCCACGAAGGCGTCCTGGTCACCCCGCAGCCGGATGCTGAGCACGCCCGTGGCCGAGGGGTCCCAGCGGAGCTCGACGAGCGAGTGCCCGGAGAGGTGCAGATCAGCCGGCTGGTCGTCGACCAGCAGCGCCGTCGGCAGCACGCGGTCGAGGTACCCGCGGACGAATCCCGGCGGCGACTGCACGAGCGTGGGTCGCCCGTCGACCGTGCGCAGCGCCAGGGTGCGCGGCAGCGACATCGCGCCCCGCCACGGTGCTGAGGGGAACACCCGGGCGTAGTGCCAGTTGCTCATCCAGCCGATCGTGACGGACTCGCCGTCCGGGGCGTCGTCGAAGGTGACGGCCGCGTAGTAGTCGCGCCCGTGGTCGAGCCGGCGGAGCTCGGGGACCTCGGGCACGAAGGAGGTCCCGTCGAGGTGCCCGACGACGTAGTGCATTGACGAGCCCGCGGGATCGGGGTCCTCTCCGACGGGATTGGTGCTGAGCAGCAGCACCCACCGGGTGTCGTCGGCGTCTCCGTCCAGCGGCAGCCTGACCAGGTCAGGGCACTCCCACACGACGCCTGTCGCCCCGAAGGGGCCCGTCGTGCTCAGGTGCTCCCACGTCACCAGGTCGGTCGAGGAGTAGAGCAGGACCTGCCGGTCGTCGGCCTCGACGGTCAGCATGATCCAGCGCGGGGTGCCGCCGCCGTCGTCGTAGCGGATCACCTTGGGGTCCCGGAAGGCTGTCGTCCCCCGGTCGAGGACCGGGTTGGCCGGGTCGAGGTCCCAGGTGAGGCCCCCGTCGACGCTGGTCGCGCGGGACTGCGCCTGGTGCCCGTCGTCGTAGGCGCTCGTGTAGTAGGCGGTGAGCACGTCGTCGCCCGTGCGCGACGCGACGACGGAGCCGGAGTAGATCTGCTCACCGGGCCTGTGGGCGATCGCCACGGGGAGCTCGGTCCAGTGCTCGAGGTCGGGGCTGGTGGCGTGCCCCCAGCTCATGTTGCCCCAGTCGGGACCCTCAGGGTTGTGCTGGAAGAACAGGTGCCACAGGCCTCCGTGGTGCACGAGCCCGTTGGGGTCGTTCATCCAGTGCTGTCGTGGGGTGAAGTGGAAGCTGGGGCGCGGCGCGCCGGTGCTCGTCGTCTGCACGGGATCCTCTCCTCAGACCGAGTGCCGGAGCACCGGCGGGCAGGCGACGAGACGGGGCTCGTCGTCCGGGGCAGGGTCGACGCCGAGGAGCATGCGCACGCCCGCGGCGCCGAGCTCGTAGTGCGGCAGCGCGACCGTGGACAGGGTGGGACGCAGGTGGGCGGCGATGACGTCCTGGTTGTCGAAGCCGATCACGGCGACGTCGTCGGGGATGCGAAGCCCGCGCTCGCGCAGGCCGTCGTACACGCCCATCGCCACGCGGTCGTTGTGGCAGAACACTGCGCTCGCACCGGAGTCGACGACGTGGGACGTCCCGGCGTAGCCGCCGCCCTGGTCGGGCGCGACAGGGAGGACGAGCGCCGGGTCGAACCCGATGCCTGCGGCCTCGAGCGCGGACCTGTAGCCGGCCAGACGTCCGGTCTGGGCGGGGGACGGGGTGGTGGTGTTGAGGAAGGCGATGCGCCGGTGCCCGTGAGCGAGGAGCTCTTCGGTCGCGGTCCGCCCGCCCTGCTCCTCGTCCGGGACCACGGCGGGCAGGCCGCTGCCGTCGGCGAAGCAGTCGACCAGGATCGTGTCGGTCTGGTGGAGCGCCTCGGGGACGGAGATCTCGCGGTGGTACCAGCTCGAGTAGAGGATCCCGCGGACCTGGTGCTCGAGCATCATCGCGATGGCGTCGTCCTCGACCGCCGCGTTGCCGTCGGTGTTGGCGACCAGCAGGACGAAGCCGTGCTTCCACGCCTCGTCCTGCGCGCCGTGGATGATCTGGCCTGCGAAGGGGGTCGTGGCGATCTCGTCGGCGACCAGGCCGATGAACGCCGACGTCCCGCGGGAGAGGGTCTTGGCCAGAACGTTCGGGCGGTAGCCGAGCTGCTCGACGGCCTCCTGGACCCGTCGCCGGGCGTCCTTGCCGATGCGTGCACCAGGCTTGTCGTTCACGACGTGGGAGACCGTCGAGACCGAGACGCCGGAGAGCTTCGCGACGTCTCGCATCGTGACCGCCGCACCGTGCTTGCTGCTGCCTGCCGTGGTCATCCCTTGGTCGCCCCGCTCTCGAGTCCGTTGATCATTGCCTTGTTCAGCACGAGGAACACCAGCAGCAGCGGCGTCACGGTGACGCACACGGCTGCGAAGGTCGCCGTCCAGTCAGTGTTCCCCATCGCACCGATGTAGTTCTGCAGGCCGAGCGGGATCGTCTTGAGGCCGTCGGAGAGGACGAAGGTGTTGGCGAAGATGAAGTCGTTCCAGATGAAGATCGAGTTGACCAGCACCACGGTGATGATCGTGTTGAGGGACAGCGGGAGGGTGATCTGCCCGAAGATCCTGTACGGGCCTGCGCCGTCGAGCGAGGCCGCCTCGTACATCTCCCGCGGGATGTACTCGTAGAAGGACGAGAACAGGTAGACGGCCATCGGCAGGGCGAAGGCGGCGAGCGGGATGATCATCGACAGGTGGGTGTCGAGCAGCCCCACCCGGGAGTAGTCGATGAACAGCGGCACGAGCGCGATCTGCACGGGCACGATGATCCCGAGCAGGAACAGGGCCCGCACGAAGCCGCTGAGCCGGAAGCCGAGCACCTGGAGGGCGAAGGCCGCCATCATGCCGGCCACCACGATGAGCGCGCTCGCCCCGAGCGTGACGATCAGGCTGTTGAGGACGTTGAGCCCGAGGTTCCCGGTGGCGAAGGCGCGCGAGTAGTTGTCGAGCGTGAGGTCCGACGGCAGGGCGAAGGGGTTGCCCCCGGCGAAGTCGGAGGCCGTGCGGAAGCTCGTGAGCAGCAGCCATACGAGCGGGTACACCTGGACGAGGACGATGAGCACGACCGTCGCGGTGAGCACTGTCGCGGTCACGAGTCGTCCCTTCGACGGAAGATGAGGAAGATCAGGCCCACGGCGACGAGGCACTCGAGGACGATGAAGACCGAGATCGCGCTCGCGTAGCCGTAGTCGGTGTGGACGAAGGCGGTCTTGTACATGTAGGTCGTCAAGAGCTCGGAGGACTGCCCGGGGCCGCCGTTGGTGAGCAGGTACGGGATGTCGAAGCCGCGCAGCGCGAAGGTCGTGGCCATGACGGTCGTGGTGATCCACACGGGGCGGATGTACGGGAACCGGATCCGCCAGAAGATCTGCCACCACGACGCGCCGTCGAGGCGTGCGGCCTCCTCGAGCTCGCTCGGCACCGCGATGAGGGCGGCGTAGATGATGAGCATGTAGAGCCCCGTGAAGCGCCAGCCCTCGGGGACCGAGACGGCGGCGAGCACCGTGCTGACGTCCGAGAGCCACGCGGTCTGCAGGTTCTCCAGCCCGACCCAGGCGAGGGCCTGGTTGAGCAGGCCGACAGGCTCGAGGGAGTAGAGGCGCTGGAAGAGCAGCGCGATGGCCACCGTCGAGATCACCGCGGGCAGCAGGTAGAGGGTCTTGACGAGCTCGCGGGCGCGGGGGAGCGCTGTGAGCAGCCCCGCGACGACGAGTGCGCCGCCGAGCTGGAGCACCAGGCAGATGGCGAGGTAGCCGAGGGCGTTGCGGAAGGAGGTCCAGAAGACGTCGTCGCGGGTGAGCATCTTGACGTAGTTGTCGACGCCGACGAAGGACATGTCGGTGATGCCGTCCCAGCGGAAGAGGCTCAGGACGAGCGACTGCCCGATCGGCAGCAGGACGGCCAGGGCGTAGACCAGCAGGGGTGGGACGAGGAAGACGAGCACCGACAGGCGCGAGCGGCGCGGGAGCATCGACGTCCGCATCGGTGCGCGCGAGCGGGAGCGGACCGGTGCGGGCTTGCCGACCTGCGCTGCCTCCTGCGGCGCCTCCTGCGGTGGGCGGGCCGGTCCGGCTCCGGCGTGGGCGAGCCCGGTCATCGCAGGTTCTCCGCCAGGGCCGCGTCCATCGTCGTGGTGAACTCCTCGGGCGTGATGTCGCCCTGCACCAGGAGGGTGAGCTCTTGCTGCAGGCGGGTGTTGGTCGCGGGGTCGAGCTGGGTGTCCCAGGGCATCGCGATCGCGGTGCCGACCTCGTCGGCCTGCGTGACCAGTCGGGAGTAGAGGTCTGTCGCGTCCGCCGGGATGGTCGTCTGGGCGGTCGTCGTCGGGGACAGCGCGCCGGTGGCTGCGTAGATCTCCGGGTAGCGCTCGAGGGCGTAGCCGAGGAAGTCCCGCACGAGCGGGTCGTAGGTCTGCGCGTTGACCGCCATGCCGATGCCCGACGGGGTCACGTACTCGTTCTCAGCCGTCACCGCACCTTCGACCGTCGGCAGGGTGAAGTAGTCGACCGAGCCCTGCACCGCGGGGTCGAGCGCCTCGGTCGCGAGGTTGCCCAGCTCCCACGTGCCGATGTTGTACACGGCTGCCTTGCCCGAGGTGAACAGCGCCTGGGCGTCGGCGTAGCCGGTCGAGGAGAAGCCCTCGGCGAAGCAGCCTGCCTCGCCCAGGTCGGCGAGCCACTGGGCTGCTGCCTGACCGGCTGGGTCGGCGAAGGACGCGTCACCGTTCTTGAGGTCCTGGATGAAGTCGGCCCCGGTCAGACGGAAGGGGTAGTAGGCCATGTACCTCTCGAGGGGCCACTGGTCCTGGCCGTCGAGCGCGATGGGGGTGACGCCGGCGCTGCGCAGCGCCGTGCACATCGCGGGGAAGTCGTCGAGGGTGGCGGGGACGCTCACCCCGGCCTGCTCGAAGATCGCGGTGTTGTACCAGAACACCTCGAGCTGGAACTCGAAGGGGACCATGTACAGGGAGCCGTCGTCGAAGCGCTGGTAGCTGAGCGCCGCCTCGCGGTAGTCGTCGTCGAGACCGAGGTCGGCGAGCAGCAGGTCGATGTCGACCATGCGGTCCTGGCCTGCGAGCTTCTGGGCGAAGGGCGTGGCGTCGGTGTCGAAGAGCTCGGGGAGCTTGTTCGCCGCGGCGAGGGTCTCGTACTTCTGGATGTACGACGGCCTGTCGGGCGTGGTGATGAGGTTGAGCGAGAACCCCGGGTGGTCGGCCGCGTACTCGTCGGCGATCTGCTCCATCGCGGTGATCACACCGCCGTCGGCAGGCCGTGACAGGAGCCAGGAGATCTCGCGGGGCTCGATCTCTCCTTCGGGGTTCACGTCGGTGGGGTCGGCTCCGCCGGCCGCGCCCCCGCAGCCGCTGAGGGCGAGGGCGGCGGCGGTGACGGCGGCTGTGAGGAGTGCTGCGGTGCGCTTCCTGGTGACCATGGTCGAATCTCCGTTGATCGAGGGGGGTGGTCGGGTGGCAGGGGGGATGTCTAGGTGGTGGCGGCGAGCAGGTCGCCGTCGAGGGTGGCGGCGTCCAGCGGGCGCCCGGGCTGTGGTGTGGCACGGGGGGCGAGGGTGAGGTGGGAGAGCGTGCCCGTGCCCTCTCCGACGAAGGCGCCGACCCGTCCCGCAGGGCGGTCGTACAGACGGGTGCTCAGCACCGTCGCGTCGTCGACCGTGGCGACGCACAGGTCGCCGTCGACGATCACCTCGAGGTCGTGCTCACCGGGGTCGAGCCGGCACGGCCGCTCGAGCTCGACGACGAAGGGCACGTCCCCGGAGATGTGCCACTGCTCGGTCCCGGTCTGCTGGCGCGGCCACCTGTCGAGGACGAGCCGGTGCCTGTGCGGCTCGAGGCGCAGCACGTAGCCCTCGTCCCCGTCGGCGCTCGCGCGCAGCAGGAGGCCGGCCTCCCGGGTGCCCTCGGAGAGGTCGAACCGGGCGGAGAGCCTGAACGCGGACGGGGCGTCCTCGGACGAGACGACGCTCGTGCACCCGTCGGGTGCGCTCAGCACGGTCTCGGCCGGGACGACGTCGACGGGGTCGGCGAAGGTGTCGCGCAGCTCCTGGGTGGGGTGGAAGGCGAGAGTGCCGTCAGCGCGCTGCTCGGCCTCGAGGACGGACATGGTGCCCGCCCACTGCCATGCGCCGTCGTCGGCCCCACCCTCGCGGGAGGCGATCCAGCCGAAGAACAGGCGCCGACCGTCGCGCTCCGCCGACTTGGCGGCGTAGAACGCCCGCCCGTCGAGCGTGTCGTGCTCGGGGACGAACCACGGGCCGTCGAGGGAGCGGGCCATCCTGTAGCGCGTGGTGAAGGCGTCGCTGAACTCGGAGTACACGAGGTACCACCACCCGCCCCACTGGAACACCTCGGGGCACTCGAGGGCGACGTACCTGCGCGGGTCCCAGAACGGCTCTGCGGGCTCCCAGGTGCTGAGGTCGCGGGAGACGCACTGCGCGACGACACCGCGGCGGCGGTCGGGTCCGTGGTCGTGACGGGCCGTGACGAGCATCCGCCACAGACCGGCCTCGGCGTCCCAGAAGACGAAGGGGTCACGCCAGTCCCCGGTCTCGTAGCCCGGTGACGCACCGAAGGTCTCAGCGGGGTGACCCTGCCAGGACCGCATGCCGTCGCGGCTCGTCGCGTGCATGACGAGCTGGAGCGGTCGTCCGTCAGCACCGACGACCGCCGGGTTCTGGCCTGTGTAGAAGGCGTGGTGGGTCCCTTCGGCGTCGACGACGATGCTGCCCGTGTAGACGTTGAAGTCTGCGGCGGTCGGGCCTCCCGAGGGGAGCGCCTCGCCCGTGCTGCGGAAGGTGACGAGGTCGTCGGTGACGACCCTGTGCCACGGCATGCCGTCGGCCGGTACGCGGCGCGTCTCGTGCAGGTAGAAGAGGTGGAAGACCCCGTCCTCCTGCCAGGGGATGACATCCCCCACCCATGCGCCGTCCGGCTGGTAGAACCCTCGCTGGTCCATTGCTACCTCGTCATCGTGGTTAAGCGGTTGCGCACACCGTAATGCGCCGATGCCGGGATGGTCAACCGGTTGACCAAAGTGCGGCAGCCCAGGCACCACTCGTGGCCCTCACACCGGTCACGCGTGCCCCGGCGATGGGGACCGGGAGAACTCCCCATCGCCGGACGGCCCGCTGCCGCAGAGCGGCAGGTACGTTCTGGGGGCACCGTTCACCTGGTCGCGGGACGACTCCGCGGCCCCGTCGTCAGGATCCCAGCCCATGAAGATCGCACGCTCTCTCACCGCCACGGCCCTCACCGCAGGGTTGGTGCTCGCCCTGGGTGCGTGCTCGTCCGACGACTCGAGATCGGGTGACGCGACCACGGACGTCACGCAGGACGACGCGACAGGCACCGGGACGACGGACGACGCCACCGAGGAGACGACGGGCGAGGATGAGGAGCTCTCGGACAGCAGCGACGACGCGAGCTCGGACGACGACGTGACAGGGAACGCACCGGAGGACTTCGGTGTCCAGGGTGCTACGTCAGAGGAGATCAAGACCTCCTGCGAGAGCTTCAACACGATCGTCTCGGACCTGCGCGCGGTCGAGCCCGGAGACACCGACGCCTACGACGACATCTACCTCCGCGCCGAGGACGAGAAGGACACGGCTCCGACCGAGACCTACGGGCTCTTCGCGGTGCTGTCGCTGCTGGCGCTCGAGGCGGGTTCCGGCGGGACCGAGGACGAGACCATGAGCACGATGATGGACGCGATCACCTACTCGGCCGGTGCCTGCACCGCCGAGGACGTCACGCTCACCTTCTGAGGCGCGGCGGGCGAGCCGCGATCCGCTCCGGCACGACCTCGCCGGGCCCCGCGCGCGGTCACTGCAGAAAAGGCGCTGGTGCTCCCCATCTCTGGCTCGTGGCGCCGCCAGCGCCTCGGCTCCTCATCCCCGGCGGGTGATGAGCGCGGACGCTGCGACGAGCACCATGGGCATCATGCCGTCACACCCGACGCCGGTCCCACAGCCTCTGCCGAGCCTGCACTCCAGGCGGTACCGCCAGCTGCTCCTCCTCGCAGCGGCCGTCGGCGTGCCCGTGTCGGCGGTCGCCTTCGCGTACCTGCAGCTCGTCCACCACACGCAGCACTGGGTCTACCACGACCTCCCGTCGGCGCTCGGGCTGGACCCTGTGCCGCTCTGGTGGCCTGTGCCACCGCTCGTCCTGGCGGGGCTGATCGTCGGGCTGTGCGTCCGGTACCTCCCCGGGAAGGGTGGGGACTCTCCGGCCGACGGCTTCCACGCGGGCCCTCCGCCGCGGCCACGCGAGATCCCTGGCATCGCGCTGGCGGCGCTGGCGAGCCTCGGTCTCGGTGCCGTCGTCGGACCGGAGGCGCCGCTCATCGCCCTCGGGGCAGGGCTAGCCGCGTGGGCCCCGAGCCTCGTGAAGCGCGGCGACGACGAGCAGGCCGTCGCCGTGCTGGGGGCTGCCGGTGCCTTCGCCGCGATCAGCCTGCTCCTCGGGTCGCCGCTGCTCGGCGCGTTCCTCCTCATGGAGGCCTCCGCGACCGGAGGCGCGGCGCTCGGCTTCATGCTCGTCCCAGGCCTGCTCGCCTCTGGTGTCGGCGCGCTCGTCATCGTGGGGCTGGGCTCCCTCACCGGGCTCGGGACCGCATCGCTCGCCATCCCTGCCCTCCCGGACTTCGTACGGCCCGACGTGCCGCAGCTTGGGTGGGCTGTCGTCATCGGCCTGGCCGCGCCGTTCCTCGGCATCGGTGTGCGCAGGCTCTCCAGACTCGTCCGCACGCGGGGCGCAGGCCGGCCGGTCCTGGCGCCTGTCGTCGTGGCCTTCCTCGTCGGACTCGTCGCCATGGCGTACGGCGCGGTCTCCGACCGGAGCCCGGAGGCTGTGCTCTTCTCGGGCGAGACCGCGCTGGGCCCGCTCCTGGTCCACGCCTCCGACTACTCCGTCGGTGCCCTCGTGCTCCTCGTCGTCTTCAAGAGCCTCACCTATGCGCTGTCGCTCGGCGTCTTCCGTGGGGGCCCGGTGTTCCCCGGGATGTTCATCGGGGCTGCGGGCGGGATCGCCCTGTCCCACGCGCCAGGGCTCCAGACGGTGGCCGGTGCAGCGATGGGGATCGGCGCGATGTGCGTCGTCATGCTCCGGATGCCCCTCGTCTCGGTGCTGCTCGCCACGCTGCTGCTGTCCCAGGGGCTGTCGGTCATGCCGCTCGTGATCGTCTCCGTCGTCGTGGCGCACGTCGTCATGTCGTTCCTGACCCGGGGTGACGACGCCCCGCAGGAACCGTTCCCGACAGGGCGGCCGCCGGGCGCTGCAGCAGGCTCCGGGTAGGCAGCGGGCGTCTGCCACTGAGGGCCTCGGCAGTCGACCACCGCTGCTGGCAGCAGTGGGTCTGCGAGGATCGTCGGGTGACGATCTCGCTCCGCCCCCTCGCCCCGCAGGACCTCCCTCGATGGCTCGACAGGAGCGCCGCGGAGTACGCGACCGATCTTGTCGCCCTCGGCGCGACACCTGAAGACGCCCGTCGCCGGGCGCGCGAGAGCCTCGACCGCGACTTCCCCGGGGGACGGCCGACAGGCGGGCACGCGGTGTTCGATCTCGTCGACGCGTCAGGTGGCGCTGTCGGGTATCTCTGGATCGGGCCGGACACCTCCGACGACCCTGCAGCGTGGTGGGTGTGGGACGTCGTCGTCGACGCCGAGCACCGCGGTGAGGGCTACGGCCGCCAGGCGATGCTGCTCGGCGAGGACTACGCACGCGCACAGGGCGCGACGACCCTGGGCCTGAGCGTCTTCGGGTTCAACACGAGCGCTCGCGGGCTCTACGAGTCGCTCGGCTACGAGACCACCTCGGTGAAGATGGCGAAGCCCCTCGTCTGACCCGACGCTGCCCGCGGCACCCCGCGGCACCCGGCGGCACCCGGCGGCACCCGGCGGCACCCGACGCTGCCCGCGCTGCCCGTGCTGCCCGCGGTCGACGAGGTCGCATCTCTGCCCGCGAGGTCGTACGGACACGTCGGAACCCAGGCCTGGTAGACGAGATCTGGCGTGTCCGTACGACCTCGGCGTCGAAGGTACGACCTCCGCGTCGCAGGTGCGACCTCGTCTAGGTCCCCGCGCCTCGTCGGGCTGCGAGCAGCTCGCGGGTGAAGGGGGCCTGGGGGTCGGCGAAGACGTCCTCGACGGGTCCGCGCTCGACGACGCGACCGTCCTTCATCACCAGGACCGTGTCGCAGACCTGTCGCACGACGGCGAGGTCGTGCGACACGAAGACGATCGACAGGTCGCGGCTGCGCTGGAGGTCGAGCAGCAGACCGAGGATCTCGGCCTGGACCGTCACGTCGAGGGCCGACACGGGTTCGTCGCAGACGAGGACGTCGGGCTCGAGGGCGAGCGCACGGGCGATCGCGAGCCGTTGACGCTGGCCGCCGGACAGGCTGCGCGGACGCCGGCCGAGCACCTCGGGCGGCAGCCGCACGGCGTCGAGCAGCTCGACGGGTGTCGCGGTCGAACGCCCTCGGGAGAGCGCCTCACGCAGGATCCGTCCGGCGGTGTACCTCGGGTCGAAAGACCCGAGCGGGTCTTGCGGCACCAGCTGGACCCTGTGGCGCCGGGTGCGACGCTCGCGGTGCCCGGTCTCGCTCCACGCCTCCCCGTCGAGGGTGACCGTGCCCGTGCCGGGTGCGTCCGCCGCGAGCAGCAGGCGGGCGAGGGTCGTCTTGCCCGACCCTGACTCACCGACGATCCCGAGGGCCTCGCCGCGTCGCAGATCCACGTCGACACCGTCGATGGCCTGCACGTGCCCGCCGCCAGGGGTCCGGAACGTCCGCCCGAGCCCACGCCCTGACAGCACGACAGGACCGAAGGTGCTCGCAGCTCCCGGTTTGGGTCCGCGCGGGACGGCTGCCGCGAGGCGTCGGGTCTCAGGGTGCACGGGGGAGTCGAGCACCTGCGCGGTGGGACCTTCCTCGACCACCTCGCCATCGCTGAGGACCACCACTCGGTCGGCCACCTGGGCGACCGCCGCGAGGTCGTGGCTGACGAGCAGCAACGCCGTCCCGGCGTCACGCAGGGCGGCCAGGGTGGCCAGGACCCGCGCGGCGACAGTCGCGTCGAGGGCCGTCGTCGGCTCGTCGAGCACCAGCAGCGGCGGCTCGGCGACCAGGGCCGAGGCGATGAGGGCGCGCTGGCGCATCCCACCCGACAGCTGACCTGGTCGCTGCACGATGCGCAGCTCGGGGGAGTCGAGACCGGCCGCGTCGAGGGCCGCGAGGATGCGGTCGCGGCGCTGGGCGCGCGGCACCTTGCGCAGGGCGAGGGTCTCGCCGATCTCCGCCCCGACGGTCCGCAGCGGGTCGAGCGACTGGAGGGCGTCCTGGAGCACGAGCCCGACCTCGGACCCGCGGACCGAGCGCCACCCGCGCTCCGAGAGCCGCCGCACGTCACGCCCACCCACGGTGAAGGTCTGCGCGGCCACTCGGGCGGTCGAGCCGCCCTCGGAAGCCAGCCCGAGCACAGACCGCACGAGGACCGACTTGCCAGAGCCGGACTCGCCGACCACGGCGACGCACTCACCGGGCGCGACCGTGAGGTCGACACCGCGCAGCACGGCGCCGACCCCGGCGAAGGACACCTGCAGCCCACGGATGTCGAGGGCGAGCGGTCCAGCCGGACCGGACCGCTCCACCGAGCCGACCCGGGCAGGCAGCCGTGCCGACCTGGCCGTGGCTGGCAGGTCAGCAGTCGACGTCTCCGCCGCGGCGCGGTCTCGCGTCGTCTTCTCCGGCCTGGCGCTCATGCTGCTCCCACCCGTCCGAGGCGTCGTCCGAGGACCGTCAGCGCGGCCGCCGTCATGGTGATCGCGAGGCCGGGGGCCAGCGTCAGCCACCAGGCGCGAACGAGGTACACCCGGCCTCCGTTGACCATGGCGCCCCACTCTGGGGAGGGCGGCAGCGCGCCGAGGCCGAGGAAGCTCAGCGCCGAGACCCAGACGATCGCCTGCCCGACGCCGAGGGTCGCGACCGCGACGAGCGGCCACAGGGTGTTGGGCGCGATGTGCTTGAAGAACACGAAGAGCGCCGGCTGACCCTCGAGCCTGGCGGCCTCGACGTAGGGGCTCGCGGCGACAGAGCGCACCTGGGACCGCAAGATGCGGGCGTAGCCCGGCGCCGTCGCGAGGCCGACGGCGACGAGGGTCGGCGTCACGCCCGCGCCCATCACGGAGACGAGCAGCAGCGCGAGGACGAGGGACGGCAGCGCGAACAGCACCTCGATGACACGGCTCAGCGCACTGTCGACCAGCCGCGGCCCGAGGCCGGCGAGCATGCCGATGACCAGCCCGATGCCCACCCCGATCGCCGTCGCGGCGGCTCCGATGCCGAGGGACTGGCGGGTGCCGTGGACGACCCGCGTGAAGACGTCGCGCCCGGACTCGTCGGTCCCGAACCAGTGCGCGAGGCTCGGCGCGGCGAAGGCGTCGCGCGGAGCGATCGCGTCAGGGTCGCCGGGCGCGATCAGCCCCGGCCACACCGTCGCGACGGCCATGAGCAGCACGACGGCCAGCGCGAGCACCCCGGCGACGCCGAAGGCCCCGAGGCGCGCCCGGCGCCGGCCGGTCCGGGCACCGTCGTGCGGCCTGGTGTTCCCGCGCACCTGCGTCACCTGCTTCTTCTCCGCTCCCGCTGTGTGGTCCTCTGGCGCCGTGCCGTGCTCCGGCCGGACCGCCCCGTGGTCCTTCGAGATCGTGCCGTGCTCCGGCCGAACCGCTCCGTTGTCCTTCGAGATCGTGCCGTCGGAGCGAGTTCGTGACGTGGACGTCACGATCTCGCTCCGAGGTGCCGAGCTCGCGCTGGTCGGAGGGTGCCCGGACGAAGGGGGCACAATCTCGCTCCCGGGTGCCGAGCTCGCGCCGGTGGGAGGGTGACCGGACGTGGGGGTCACACGATCGCCTTCTCGGGTGCGGCCGAGCGGTCGGCGGCGCTGTCGCGATCTGCTCCGCGCGGGCGGGGATCGACGATCCTCTCGAGCCCGTCGGCGATCGTCATGACGACCGTGTAGGTGAGGGCGACGACGAGCACGGTCCCGACGACCACGGGGACGTCGCGCGACGACGTCGCGTCGAGGAGCAGCCGCCCGAGCCCGGGCCGGCCGAAGAGCGACTCGACGACGACGGCCCCGCTGAGCAGCGAGCCGAAGGCCCACCCGGACAGCGAGATCGCCGGGAGCGCCGCGTGACGGAGCGTGTGCCGCCACAGCACGCGGGACTCCGAGGCCCCGCGCGCCCGCGCCGTCGTCGCGAAGGGTGACGCGGCGGCCTCGTCGAGGCCGTCCCGCATGAGCTGCCCGAGGAACCCGGCGACAGGCACCGCGAGCGTGACGACCGGCAGCACCAGCCCGGCGGGCGACGCCCCGACGCTCGTCGCCGGGAACCACCCGAGGGTGGAGGAGAACACGAGGATCAGCACGGCCCCGAGCCAGAAGTGCGGGACGACCGTCGCGACGATCTCCCCGGCCTGCGTGATGCCCGAGGCCGCTCGGCCGAGAGGTCCGCGCGAGCGGGTCGAGAGGGTGGCGAGCGCGAGGGCGATCACCCAGGCGAGCACGAGGGCGAGCACAGCGAGCAGGATCGTCGAGGGCAGCTGGGCCCCGACGAGGTCGGCGACAGGCTGCTTGCGCGCGTAGGAGTCGCCGAGCTGGAGCGTGACGATCCGTTGCATCTGCACGAGGTACTGGACCACCAGCGGACGGTCGAGACCGTAGTCCGACCGTGCCTGTGCGACGGCCTCCGCGCTCGCCTGCGACCCAGGGCCTCCGAGGATCGCCTCGGTCGGGTCGCCGCCCGCCGCCCGCAGCGCGAAGAACACGACTGTCGTCACGACCCACGCGACGAGGGCGGCAGCCACGACCCGACCGAGGGCCCACCGGAGAACGCTCATGGGGGTGCGGGTGCTCCTAGGAGGTGAGCTGGGTGTCGAGGAAGGTCGGCGTGCCGACAGTGTGCAGGGTACGCACGCCCTCGACGCCGCGCGTCAGGTAGTGGTTCTGCTGGTCGTAGAGCGGCAGGATGAAGAAGCCGTCGAGGACCGTCTGCTGTGCCTGGGCGTAGAGCTCGGCGCGCTCGGTGGGGTCGGTCACCTCGGCCGCACGGTCGAGGATCTCGTCGAGGGCCGGGTCGGAGACCTGCGCGTGGTTGGCGAAGTAGCCGCTCGGCGCCGGGACGATCCCGCTCGAGTGGTAGAGGATCCGCAGCACGTCAGGTCCGACCTTCGTGTACGGGGCCGAGACGATCTCGTACTCGTTCGCGCCGAGGGCCTCGTACCAGCCGCTGAGGTCGAGGGGCGTGATGACGACCTCGAAGCCGACGGCCTTGGCATTGGCCTGGACCTGCTCGAAGAGCGACTGCTCGGCCGCGACAGACTGGTTGGTGCTCACGGGGAAGCGCACGGTGAGCCGCTGGCCGTCCTTGGTGCGGTAGCCCTCGGCGTCCCGCTCGGTCCAGCTGGCCTCGTCGAGCAGGTCCTGCGCGGCGTCGGGGTCGGTGCCGAAGAGCGACTCGTCCGAGACGGCCGTCGGCTCGCTGCTCGACAGCGGCGAGTAGGAGCGCGTCACGGTCCCGGCGTACAGGCTCTCGATGCCGGGGTCGACGTCGGCCGCGCGGACGAAGGCCTCGCGGACGCGGACGTCGTCGAAGGGTGCCTGGCCGGAGTTCAGCTCGAGGCGGTTGACCGAGCCCGGGCGCGGCGCGTCGACGACGCTGATGTCGCCGCCGGCCTGTGCTGTGGCGATCGCGTCGGGCTGCGGGTTGTCGATGACCTGCACCTCACCCGACTGCAGCGCGGCGTACCGGGTCGCGGCGTCGGGGATGAACCGCCACACGATGCGGTCGAGGTGCGCGGCGCCCTCGTGGGTCGCCTCGGGGGCGGACGTCGCGTAGTCGTCGTTGCGGACCAGGTCGACCTGCTGCTGCGGTGTCCAGCTCTCGACCACGAAGGGCCCTGTGCCGACGGGTGCGGCGCAGTTGGCGTCCATGCCCCGGGCGATACCCGTCGGCGACTCGATCGCGAGCCACGGCTGGCTGAGCGACTCGGCGAGTGCGGAGTCGGGCTCGGTGAGGTGGAAGCGCGCGTGGGTGGCGTCGACGACCTCGACCTCGGAGACCTTGGCGAGCGCGAGGTACCCGGTCGAGGACTGCGTGGCCGGGTCCTGCAGGTGCTCGACGTTGACCTTGACGGCCTCGGCGTCGAAGGGTGTCCCATCGGTGAAGGTGATGCCCTCGGCGAGGGTGAAGTCCCAGGTGAGACCGTCCTCGCTGATCTCCCAGCCTGTCGCGAGCCAGGGCAGGATCTCGCCCTCGGCGTCGCGTCCGACGAGCGGCTCGAGCACCTGGGTGGTGAGCATCGCCTGCGGGTAGTTGCCACCCACGTGCGGGTCGAGGCAGGTGGGCTCGGCGTCGCCTGTCGCGTAGACGAGCGTGCCTCCGTCCTGCTGCTCGGCGGACGACGACGAGTCGTCGCTGCTGCACGAGGCGAGGACGAGAGCTGCGGCAGGGACGAGGGCGGCCAGGGCGGCTCCGCGCCGGCTGAGGGCGCGTCGGGCGGCGAGCATGAGTCTCCAAGGAATGAGCAGCAGACCGGGCACGGATGTGCAGCGGTGCACGGTGCGGCTGGTTCGAGCATCGCCGCACGAGTTTTTGGACTGCGTCCCACAATAAGTCACACTTCAGGTCCGGTCGCTACGATCACCCCATGAGCCCCGTCACTCCCTCCGCTCGCGCAGCGGGCCGTCCGCGTGCCTCGTCCCGCGCGATGCTGGAAGAAGCGGCTGGCGAGCTCTTCTTCGAACGCGGCTACGCGGCAACCTCCGTGGCGGACATCACAGCCCGTGCGGGCGTCAGCCGCAACACCTTCTTCAACTACTTCGGCGCCAAGAGCGACCTCCTGTGGTCGACCTTCGACGCGACGGTCGCGACGCTGGGGGAGTCGCTGACCGACCCGCGGCACGACGACGGGACGGTTCGCGGGACGGCACGGGCCGCCCTGATGGAGGTCGCCGGGGCGCTGCGCCCCGACAACGTGTCGCTCGCCTTCACCCACGCCGACACGATGGGCCTCGCCGACGAGCTCCGGCGCTCGGCCGCGGTGCGCGCGAGCGACGTAGCGGTCGTGCTCACGTCTTTTGCCGTGATGAAGGGCGTCGAGCCGCTGCGCGCCGAGGTCGCGGGCGCTGCCTATGCGGGGGCCCTCGTCGCGGCCGTCGGGGAGTGGTCGAGGTCAGGCGCTGTGCGGACCTCGCTGTGCGAGGTGCTCGCCGAGGCGCTTGCGCCGGTCGAGGGCGCGCTGCCCTGAGGCTCGGCGGAGTGTGTCTAGGTCTGCTAGACAACATTTGCCTAGTGTTGCTAGATGGTTACTGTCTAGCCTTGATAGACTTTTGCTGGAAGCATCCGCGAGGAGCAGACATGTCCACAGGCACCACGAACAACTCTCTGCACGTCATCGCCAACGTCAGCCGCGACGGTCGCTGGTGGATGGTCGAGGTCCCCGGGATAGGTCTCACGCAGGCCCGACGCCTCGCCGAGGTCGAGTCGATGGCACGAGGTCTTGTAGCCGTCGTCCGAGACGTCAGCGAAGACGACGTCCAGGTGACCGTCCACTACCAACCCGTCGACGGTGTCGACGTCGCAGCAGAGCTCGAGGCTATCGAAGACGCTCGTCGTCTGGCGGCCGAGTACGAGCAGCGAGTACGTCAGCAGACCAGGGCGCTGGCGTTGGCGCTCGCAGAACGGCACGTACCCCAGCGCGACATCGGTGCAGTTCTCGGTGTCTCGGGCCAGCGAGCCCATCAGCTGCTCTCAGCCTGACCTCTCGCGATGGTTGCCGAGGTGGTCGCGAGTCCACCCGTCTCCTCTCGCGGCAGGTACGGGGTGCGCGATCATAGACAGGTGAACCAGAGCGCGACGCCCCGTGACGACCAGAGAGCCGTCGACGCCCTCCGAGAGGTCCTGCGCCGTGCGGTCGCCCGGCTCGAGGCCGCTGACGCGCGCGACGAGCCGCTCGCGGAGTACGTCGAGGCGCACCGGGTGCTGCTCGTGAAGCGCAACCCCGTGCTGCGCCCGGTCGGTCGGGCGTGGCGGCTGGGAGCCCTCATGCTCGGGCGCGACGGGACGCTCTACGCGACGGGTGCGATCGTCCGGGCTCGTGAGGCGGGCGTGCGTAACTACCAGTCGCAGTCGGCCGAGGAGCGCCGCGACCTGCGGGCGGCCGCTCTGCGCGGCAAGTTCGAGACGGGCGAGACCGTCAACCACGGCTGGCGCGAGATCACGCTCGACGCGGAATCGTTGCGGTCGGGCGAGGGGCCGGTGGTCTTCGCGCCTGACGGCTCGCTCGTCGTGCGGTGGAACGCCGCCCTCGGTGACAGCGCGGTGCGTGACGTCGGTGCCTATGTCGACGAGAGGGTCGGCTTGCTCGTCGACCCTCTCGACATCCCCTAGCCCGCGCCGGTCCTCACGTCGGGTCGTCGGCCGCCGTCCTTGCCAGCCGCGCGAGCCTCGCCCGCGCCGCATCCTCCGAGGTCGAGGACCTCCCGAGGATCATCCCCACACCCCACAGCACCACGCGGTTCGCGGTGATCGCGGGCCACCACGGGCGCCGCAGGCCGAGCATCCGGCGCTGCTCGGCCGGGATCGACGCGACGGCCCCGGCGAAGAGGATCCTGTACGCGGGCATCATGGTCCGTCGCAGCGGCGGGTTACGGATGAACCGCACGGCCTCGGCGACGCGCTCGTCGCTCTTCATCGACGGGCGGAAGGCCTCGAAGGCTGCCGTGAGCTCACCCTTCGACCGCGGCGGGTCGACGACCCCGACGAGCTCGCCGGCCGTCGCCCACTCGCGGACGTACTGGTCGGCGCCCCCGGGGATGGTCCCGCCCCAGATCTCTTCGCAGGTGAGGAAGGCGTCGGTGAACACGACGTGCACCCACGACAGCAGCTCCGGGTCTCCTGCGGTGTAGGGGTGCTCGGTCCCGTCGGCCGCGACGTAGGTACCGACGACCCGGTTGTGGTAGCGGCCGACGCGGGTCGACTCCGCCCGGGCCTGCGCGGTGTCCCCGAAGGTCACGGTGAGCAGCCAGCGGATGGTCCCCGACAACCTCCCGAGCGGGTCTTCCTGGTAGCGAGACCAGTCGTGCACCCCGGCCATCGCACCAGGGTGGAGGGTCTGGAGCAGCAGCGCACGGATCCCCGCGATGAGCGTGGCCGTCCCGCCGTGCACGGCCCACGCGGCCGACCCGGGTCCGAAGAACCCCGCGTCGTCACCGTCGGCCATCTTCTCCACCCAGGCGGGCTTGCCGGCGTCGTCCCCGGAGAAGGTCGTGAGGAGGTGAGAGCGCCACGTGTCGACCATCCGTCCCATGGGGCGAACGTACCCGCGGTCCGCCTGTGGGGCATCCGGCCACGTCGTCCACCACGCCTCTCGACGTAGCCAGGACCTGCATCTGCAGCTGCATCTGCGCCTGCCTGTCTGCCTGCGGTTGCACCTGCGCTCGTGATCCCTCGACCCTGTGCCGGGTGAGCCGTAGAGTGCTCGTGGCCCGACCCACCCCCGAGACCGAGGACGATCCATGCTCGTCGCGCAGCTGTCGTTGCCCACCGCCCCCCTCGCCGGCTCTGTGCCCAGCACCAGCGCCGGGGGAGGTGCCGCATGACCGACGACTCCCTCTCCGACCTCGCTCGCGCCGAGGAGATCCTCGCCGAGGTCCGCGAGCTCGACCTCGAGCGCTTCGGGCACGACGAGGCGTGGGACCTCGGGCAGCGCGTCGTCGCCCTGGCGACCGAGCGTGCCCTCGGAATCACCGTGGCGATCTGGCTCGGCGACCAGCGAGTCTTCCAGGCGGCTAGGCCCGGGACGAGCGCCGACAACGACAGCTGGATGGACCGCAAGCACGCTCTCGTGCGCCGCTTCGACGCCCCGTCGCTCGCGGTCAGGCTCCGGTTCCGCAGCAAGGGCGTCACGCAGGCCGAGCCGCGCCTCGGGCTCGACCCGGCCGTGCACGTCCTCGCCGGTGGTGGCGTCCCGCTCCGGGTGCGCGGGTCGCTCGTGGGGGTCGCGGTGGTCTCCGGTCTGACGGACCAGGAAGACCACGACCTCATGATCGAGGCGCTCACAGCGCACCGCGACGCCGCCGCGCGCTGACCTGGTGGCGCGGGGGACGGCGTCCTCCGACGTCACCAGGCCGCTCACCGTGCGCGCCCTGCGGGACAGCGCGCGGTCAGGAGGCGGACTCGACCTCGTCGATCGCGTCGTCCACGACGTCGTCGCCCGCGATGGCGCGGATCGCGTCGGCGACGTCACCGGCCCCACCCTCGCCGCCGCAGGTCCCGCCCGAGGTGCGCACCTTGTCGCCGTCGACCACGAGGTCGACCTCGGCCTGGGCGCCGCCCGTGCAGCCGCCTGTGTCGTCGTCGCCCTCGAGCAGGCCGGAGCCGTCGAGGATCTCGCGGGCGGCGTCGAGGTCGACGGGGGTGCCCGTCGTGCGACCCACCTCGTCGTCGTAGCCCGACCAGACGAGCGTGAACTCGTCGTCCGTGAGCTCGAGCGTCAGCTGGTAGTGGTACGGCGGCGGCACCGACCCCTTCTCGTAGTGCAGAGTCCCGGTCATCGCCGACGAGCCCGGTCCGGGGTCCGACGAGCCCGAGCACCCCGACAGCACGACCCCGCAGACCACCGCGAGCATCGAGAGGAGCGCCGGGGCGCGGAGCGGGTGGTGTGCGGGCATGAGCGGGCCTTCCGTCGAGCGAGAGTCTGACGCGGGTGACGCTATCCGCGCACCGGCTGGAGGGCGATGGGCTGCTCTGCCTGGGGAGAGGTGCCCTGACCAGCCATCACGACCCGTGCGGCACCGAGGACGGCCTGGGCGCTCGCCGTGAGGACCGAGCGGTGCCGCCCACCGGACCAGGTCGTCCCGGCAGGGCCGACGTGCTCGACGAGGGTCAGCGCCTCGCTCGAGGCACCGGCCCGCAGGGACGTCTGGTGGAGCGAGAGGATCTCGACGTCGATCCCGTGCTCCCCGAGCAGCGACGTCACGGCCTCGACGGGTCCGACACCCTCGTAGGTGCCGCTGCGCTCGTCACCCGCGATGCGCAGCGCGACCCGGGTCCGCGTGCCGTCGCGGGTCTCGGTCGACAGGTCGAGCAGCTCGAGCAGGCCGTCTGCTTGCGGCAGATAGCTGTGCTCGAAGATCTCGAGCAGCTGCGGTGCGTCGATCTCGAGGCCTGTCGTGTCGGCGTGCTGCTGGACGCGTCCGGCGAGGTCGACCTGGAGACGCCTGGGCAGCTCGATGCCGTAGTCGGACTCGAGCAGATAGGCGATGCCACCCTTGCCCGACTGCGAGTTCACCCGGATCACGGCGTCGTAGCTGCGCCCGAGGTCGGCCGGGTCGATCGGCAGGTAGGGGACCCGCCACGGGACCTGGTCCTCTGCCAGACCCTCGGCCGCTGCGCGCTGCCTGTGCTCGGCGAAGCCCTTCTTGATGGCGTCCTGGTGCGTCCCGCTGAAGGCCGTGTGGACGAGGTCGCCGGCGTAGGGGTGGCGCGGGTGGACCTCGATGCGGTTGCTGTGCTCGACGGTGCGACGGATCTCGTCGATGTCCGAGAAGTCGATCATCGGGTCGACGCCCTGGGCGTGGAGGTTGAGCGCGAGGGTGACGAGGTCGACGTTGCCCGTGCGCTCGCCGTTGCCGAACAGGCAGCCCTCGACCCGCTGCGCCCCGGCCAGCACAGCGAGCTCCGCGCACGCGACCCCGGTGCCGCGGTCGTTGTGCGGGTGGACGGAGAGGATCACCGCGTCGCGCCGCGCGAGGTTCCGGTGCATGTACTCGATCTGGTCGGCGTAGACGTTCGGCGTGGCGATCTCGACCGTCGCCGGGAGGTTGAGGATCACGGGACGGTCGGGGGTCGCGTCCCACAGCCCGGTCATGGCGTCGCAGACCTCGAGGGCGTAGTCCGGCTCGGTGAGGTTGAAGACCTCGGGGGAGAACTCGAAGCGCACGTGCTCCAGGTGCCCGGCGAGCTCGAGGACGTCGCGGCCCCCGGCGAGGATCAGCTCGCGCAGGGAGTCGCGGTCACGGCGCAGGACGACGTCGCGCCAGGTCGGCGCTGTCGCCGTGTACATGTGGATCACGACGGGGTTGCGGATGCCGCGGACCGACTCCACGGTGCGTTCGACGAGGTCGCGGCGTGCCGGGGTGAACACGACGATCGTCACGTCCTCCGGGGCGATGTCGCTCTCGGCGAGCAGCCGCACGAAGTCGTGGTCGGTCTGCGAGGCGGAGGGGTAGCCGACCTCGATCTCCTTGTAGCCCATCTGGACCATGAGCTCGAAGAATCGTCGCTTGCGGGCCGGGTCCATCGGCTCGGCGAGCGCCTGGTTGCCGTCGCGCAGGTCGACAGGCACCCACAGTGGTGCTGCGGTCAGCCTGTGGAGCGGCCAGCTGCGCTCCTGGAGCGGGACCTCGACGCGGGAGTAGGCGTCGGTGTAGCGGTGGGAGGGCATCTGCGAGCGTCGTTGCCGGTTCCAGGCTGGGGAGCCGTCGGGGACGGGGCCTGCGGGGGTCGAGATACG
Source organism: Sanguibacter inulinus (assembly GCF_013415325.1). Taxonomy (GTDB): domain Bacteria; phylum Actinomycetota; class Actinomycetes; order Actinomycetales; family Cellulomonadaceae; genus Sanguibacter; species Sanguibacter inulinus. The sequence continues at coordinate 69,923 of NZ_JACBYE010000007.1, forward strand.
AGAGGTGGTGCTCATGGTCGGTCCTTCGGGTCGTGATGTGGTCGACCGGCGCGCGTCGCAGCCCCGCGGCGAGGGACCGGTCGGGTCAGACCTCGCCGCGGCGACCAAGGAGGAGAAGAGGAGCCACGCTCGTGACGCTAGCACAACTCCTCAGACAAGTAGAGAAGTCGAGGAGTGCGAGAAGATGGTGCCATGACGCAGCTGAACCGCACACCGCTGGCCGAGCAGGCTGCCGACCTCTTGCTCGAGCGCATCCGGGGCGGAGAGTGGGCGCTCGGGCAGAAGCTCCCCGGTGAGACGACGCTCGCGCCGCAGCTCGGGGTCGGACGGTCGACGGTCCGCGAGGCGATCCGGGACCTCGCCGGCCGGGGTGTGCTCGCGAGCAGGCAGGGGGCCGGTGTCTTCGTCACCGCGCTCGAGCAGCCCGAGGACTGGGACCGGGTGGTCCGGCGGGCGGACGTCGCCGCCGTGATCGAGGCGCGCATCGCGATCGAGGTCGAGGCCGCGGTCCTGGCAGCCGAGCGCCGCACCTCCGACGAGCTGCAGGCGATGGAGGCTGCCGCGCGGGAGAGGGCGGCTCGGCAGGAGAGTATCGAGGTCCACGTGGACGCCGACACCGCCCTGCACAGGAGCATCGTCAGCGCGGCGCACAACGAGATCCTCGTCGAGCTCTTCGACTCCTTCACGCCCCGGAGCAGGCAGGCGATGATCGACCTGCTCCGGCTGCGCGGTGAGTACGGCGGCGACGCCGACCACCAGAACCACCTGCGCATCGTCCAGGCCATCGCCGACCGCGACGGGACGGCTGCCGCCACGCTCACCCGTGAACATCTCCTCGCGCTCAAGGCGCACCTCGGCTGAGCCTCTGTGCGGCTCGTGCGGCTCGTGCGGCTCGTGCGGCTCGTGCGGCTCGTGCGCCTCGTGTGGCTCGTCCTGCTCGGGGCCCGGACACCTGCCGTCCTCCAGTCAGCCCGCGGCTACCGTGGTGCGGTGCCCGCGAATCACGACGAGCTCTCACCCGAGCCCGACACCACCCCCGTCCCCGCGAACGCCTTCGCGGCAGCGCTCAAGGACACGCTCTCGGTCGGTGTCGCCATGGTCCCGCTCGGGGTCGCCTTCGGGCTCCTCGTCATCGAGTCCGGGCTCTCCTGGTGGTGGGCACCCCTCTTCTCGACCTTCATCTACGCCGGGTCGCTCGAGTTCCTCGCGATCGGGCTCGTGGTCGCCGCGACTCCGCTCGCGAGCATCGCCCTGTCGACGGTCCTCGTGAACTTCCGGCACGTCTTCTACGCCCTGTCCTTCCCGCTGCACGCCGTCCGCGGCCCCCTCGCGAAGACGTACAGCATGTACGCCCTCACCGACGAGGCCTACGCCCTCGCCCACCACATCCCCGCAGCCGAACGGACGACCGCCCGGATCGTGTGGATGCAGGTGCTCTGCCAGTCCTACTGGGTGTCGGGCGGAGTCGCCGGGGCGCTCCTCGGCCGGGCGCTGCCGCAGGTGCCGCAGGGCATGTGGTTCGCCCTCACCGCGCTGTTCACGGTCCTCGCCCTCGACGCCTTCCGCCAGAACCGGGACCTCACCTCGCCGATGCTCGCGATCGGCTCCGCCCTCGTGGCCCTGCTCGTCGCCCGCGACGAGATGCTCGTGGTGGGCATGCTGCTCTTCCTCGCGGCCCTGACCGTGAGGTTCGCGCTCCGGCGCGCTCGCGGAGAGCGGGTGGCCCGTGCCTGACGACGGCTACGTCCTGGCGGCCCTCGCGACGATCCTCGTGGTGACCTTCGGGCTGCGTGCCCTGCCGTTCCTGGTGATCGGGCCGCTGCGCGAGTCGGCCTTCGTGCAGTTCCTCGGCCGGTACATGCCCGTGGGGATCATGCTCATCCTCGTCGTCTACACGCTCAAGGACGTCTCCCTCGGCGACAGGTGGCACGGTGTGCCCGAGCTCGTGGCCCTCGTCGTCACCGTCGCGCTGCACCTGTGGCGGCGCAACGCCCTGCTGTCGATCCTCGGCGGGACGGCGCTGTACGTCGTGCTCGTCAACACGGTGTTCTCCGGCGGGGCGGGCTGAGGCGACGAGATGGGCTGAGACGACAGTGCGCGGCACGCCAGGTGGGCGTGCCGCGCACGAGACCTACTCGCCGAGCGGCTCGTCGGAGACGCGGATCAGGACCTTGCCCGTGACACCGGACTCGACGGCGTCGTGCGCCGCGGCGGTCTCCTCGAGCGGGAACCACGTGATCGGCAGGCCTGCGGCCTCACCGACCGGCAGCGCACCGTCGCGCAGCGCGGCCGTGACGTCCTCCGCGGCGGCGTGCAGCGCCTCGTCGCCGACCGTGTACAGGAGCAGCCCCTGCCACCGCGCGTTCTTGATGAAGCTCGGGACGATCGGGACGCTGAAGTCGTCGCCGTTGTTGTTGGCGTAGTAGCCGATGCTGCCGTGGTTGGCGAGCACCTCGACGTCGAGGGCCGCGTTCTGCGCAGGGGCGACCTCGACGACGTGGTCGACACCCTCGGGGGCGATCTCACGGATGCGGTCGGCGAGAGCGTCGTCGGGGTACTGGACTACGTGGTGCGCGCCGGCTGCGCGCGCGAGCTCGGCCTTCGCGTCGCTGCTGACCGTGGTGATGACCGTCGCCCCGGCCCACACGCCGAGCTGGATCGCGGCGTGCCCGACGGCGCCGGCGCCACCCTGGACGAGGACCACACGCCCCTCGAGCGCGCCGGGTGCGAGGCGGGCGGGACCGTGCTCGTGGACGGTCAGCGCGCGGTGGGCCGTCATCGCCGGGACCCCCATGCTGGCCGCGACGTCGAGGTCGATCCCGTCGGGCAGCCTGACGGCGCGGTCGACGGGCAGGACCGTGAATTCTTGAGCCGTCCCGGTCGGACGACGGTGAGCCGCGAGGTAGAGCCACACGCGGTCACCCACGGAGAGCTCGGTGACCCCGTCGCCGACGGCGTCGACCACGCCTGCGCCGTCCTGGTTGGGGACGACCTCCGGGAAGGCGAGGTCGCCGTCGGCCCGCGCCTTCCAGTCGGTCGGGTTCACGCCGGAGACGACCACCCGCACGCGCACCTCCCCGGGGCCGGGGCTGGCGACCTCACGGTCGACGAGGCCTAGGACGGACGAGGGACCTGTGCTGGAGTACACGATTGCCTTCATGAGGGCGATAAGGGTGAGAGGTCGTCCTCTATTCCCCGGGGGCCTCTCGGCGACGGTGCCGCGGTCGTCCGCACGGCAGGTGGACGCGCCGCCTCGCCGTCGGTCGTCGCTCGTAGAGTCGTGCGCATGCACGTCCCAGACCACCGATCGCCCGTCGTGTCCGCCCTGCTCGACGAGATCGAGCTCGTGCGCCCCGGCGAGCGTGCGCTGGTGGCCCTCGACGGCGTCGACGGGGTCGGCAAGACGCACCTGGCCCACGAGCTCGCCGGGCTGTCGGCAGCGCGCCACGAACGCCCCCTGGTGCGCGTCAGCATCGACGGCTTCCACAGGCCACGAGCAGAGCGCCGGGCTGCGGGCCTCGGAGCCGAGGGGTTCTACCGCGGGTCGTACCGCTACGAGGCCTTCAGGTCTGCCGTCGTCGACCCGCTGCGCGCCGGGCAGCCTGTGGTCCCGGCCGTCTGGGACGTGGACCTCGACGAGCCTGTCACCGTCCCGGCGCTCGAGGTCCCGCCTGCCGGGATCCTCCTGGTCGACGGGATCTTCTTGCAGCGGCCCGAGCTCGCCGACGTCTGGGACGCCGTGGTCTGGGTGGACGCACCGCTGGCCGTCACCGTCCCGCGGGGCAACGCGCGGCTGCAGGGCTCCCACGACCCAGACCCCGAGGCCGCGTCGAACCGGAGGTACGTCGGCGGTCAGCGCCTGTACCTCGCCGAGGCTGACCCGCGCCGGAGAGCCACCTGGGTCTTCGACAACACCGACCTGGCACGCCCGCACCTGACCAGGGGGGCCGGGCGCTCCGGCTCGTAGCCCGCGTGGTCGCCAGGGGGCTCGACCGGTGTTGTTGCAGCGTGCGCGGTCGTGCCGGGCTCAGGTCCCCGGGGAGAGGTCACCATCGTGCGCGCAGCCCTGGGCGGGTAGCGTCCAGCAGCATGACGTCTTCGAGTGCCGCCTACGGACAGCCCGCCCAGGTCCCCGGTCCCCCCGCACCGCCCGCCGGGCCTCGCCGAGGCAGTGCGCTGCCCTGGGTCCTGGTCGCCGTCCTCGCAGTCGTCGCCGTGGTCCTCGGGGTGCTGCTGGGTGTCAGGTCCGGCGGCGCCGGGGACTCTGAGCAGCAGGGATTCGCGACGCCCGAGGAGGCGGTCGAGTTCTCGACCGAGCAGATCGCCGAGGGAGACGCAGCCGGTGCTCTCACCGCGTGGGCCACCGATGCCCAGGCCGAGAACCTCGACCTCGTCGGCACGCTCGAGAGGCTGCGCGCCTTCACGCCCGCCGACACCTCGTCGCTCCCGTCCGACGACAAGCTCTTCGTCGGGCTTGCGAAGACCACCCGTGCCGGCGCCGCCGCCGAGCAGTACCGCCGCATGACCATCAGCCTCCTGCTGCCGGACGTCGACCTCGACTCCACGACCCCGCTCGAGAAGGGCGACGTCTCCGCCCAGGACATCGTCGACGAACTCGACTCCGCTCGCCTCGCCGATCTGACCGCCCAGCGCATCGACCAGGTGAAGGGCCCCGGAAAGCTCGACGAGAACCTCGCCGAGGCAGCCAAGCTCGTCGGGGCCGACGAGCGCCGCGAGTACGTCGTCCTCTACGAGCTGGACGGCGAGACCTACCTCGGCGGCGTCGGGGTCCTGCGCTACGGGGACGACTGGCAGATCGACAGCCTGCAGTCGTCTTTTGCGGGCACAGCCTACGGATCGCTCGTGGCGATCACCTCGGAGGAGTACGACGACCTCGTGGCGGACTTCTCGAGCTGACCGTCCTGACCTGGGTCTCGGCAGGGAATGGCGAGACCCGGGTGCAGGACCGCAGCGAGCAGGACGTCGGGTGTCACGCTTCTGACGCTCGCTGCATAGACCAGACATGAAGACCAACGAGTCGACCGACGACGAGCTGCTAGCCCGATCGGTGCTGCACCCGCAGGCCCTCGGCCTGCTCTACGAGCGCCACGCCGTCGCGGTGTCTCGTTTCATCGCCCGGCGCGCCGGGCATGCCGCTGCCGAAGACCTCGTCGGAGACGTCTTCGTGGCCGCCCTCGAGGCCCGCGTGCGCTACAAGCCGCACGACAGCGGGTCGGCGCTGCCCTGGTTGTACGGGATCAGCGGCAACGTGGTGCGCTCCTACCTCCGGCGGCAGCGTCCCAGCGCTGTCGTCGACGCCGACGTCGGCGTCGACTGGCACGCCGTCGACGACCGCGTCGACGCACGCTCCGCCCGGGACCAGCTCCGGCTGGCCCTGGCATCGCTGAGCCCCGCCGAGCGCGAGGCCTTCTTGCTGGTCGCCTGGGAAGGGCTCAGTGCCGCCGAGGCGGCCCGCACCCTCGGCGTGGACCCGACCGTGGTCCGGACCCGGCTCACCCGAGCGCGCCAGCGCGCCCGGACCGTCCTGAGCACCACTCCCATCTCTGCTGTCTGACGGAGGACCATCATGAATCTCGACACCTTGGCCAAGACCGCTGGCGACGTCGCAGACCCCACCACCGAGTCCCTCCTCGCCGGACGCCACCAGCTCGACCAGGCGATCGCCGGGGCAGGCGCACGTGTCGCCGCCGTGCGACGCAACCGCCGACCCCGCAGGTGGGGCGCGAGCATCCTGGCTGGTGCAGCGGCCGTGACCGCCGCGTTGATCGCCGTGCCACTCGTCGTCGCCACCCCGGCGTCAGCCGAGTCCGTGCTGCTCGCCGCCGCAGAAGGAGCCGGCCAGCAGGTCGACGAGGCGATCGGTGCCGAGTACTGGCACGTGGTCTCCGAGGTCGAGTACCCCGAGACCGGAGAGTTCACCCGCGAGGTCTGGATGGGCCGGACTGCCGACAGCATCCTCATCGACGGATTTCCGGTGACCGACGACGGTGCTCCTGGCGGCCAGGTCAGGACGATCCGACCGGAGTCACTCGGCGGCCCTGCAGTGTTCATCTCGAACCAGCAGATCACCTGGGACGAGCTCGAGGCCCTCCCGACCGACGCGGACGAGCTCGGCTCGTACCTGAGGCAGGTGGCCCAGACGAGCGGGGGAGACGTGGACGACGTGCTGTGGGAGAGCATCGGCGAGCTCCTGCGCGAGAGTCCAGCCTCCCCGTCGCTGAGACGTGCTGCCTGGAACGTCGCAGCCTCGATCCCCGACGTCGAGCTGCTGGGCGACATGACAGACGCCGCTGGGCGACCGGGCGTAGCGGTAGAGCGAGACCAGCTCAAGGACAACTGGTACAGAGAGCTCTACATCCTCGACCCGAGCGACGGGACGCTTCTGGAGGAGCAGAGCATCGACGGCGAAGGGACGGTCGTCTGGCGCATGACCCTCATCGAGCAGGGCCCAGCCGACACCGCACCCGAGGCACAGCCGCCCTTCTGCGGTCCAGACTCCGTGTCCGGCGAGAGCTGCTGACACCACTACGGTGATCCGATGACTCTCGCCGTCTCGCTCGACACGATCCTCGACGACCTCCGCACCCTCGTGGAGGTGGAGTCGCCCTCGGGGGACGTCGAGTCTCTGACCGTCTCTGCGCGCGTGGTCGCCGACCTCCTCGAGCGTCGGCTCGGTGGCCGGGCCGTCCTCGTCGACGGCCCGGCCGGGCCGCACGTGCACTGGTCTGGTGGTGGTGCACCGAGGGTCCTCGTGCTGGGGCACCACGACACCGTCTTCCCGGTCGGGACCCTCGCACGCCGCCCCTTCACCGTGGCGGACGGGAAGATCACCGGCCCGGGGGTCTTCGACATGCTCGGCGGGCTCGTGCAGGCGGTCCACGCTGTGGCCCTGCTCGACGACAGGTCCGGAGTGGAGATCTTGGTGACCGCCGACGAGGAGAACGGCAGCCTCACGTCCAGGGCGCTGCTCGAAGACCGGGCCCAGGCCTGCGGGACCGTCCTCGTGCTGGAGGGTGCCGGGGACGGCGGCGACCTCAAGGTCGGGCGCAAGGGCTGCGGCACCTTCGAGGTCACGGTCACCGGGCGGGCGTCGCACGCCGGCCTCGAACCCGAAGCAGGTGTCAACGCGCTCGTCGAGGCCGCGCACCAGGTGCTGGAGATCGCGGCGCTGAACCGCCCCGAGGCCGGGACCACCGTGACACCGACGGTCCTGCGCTCGGGAGGTCAGAGCAACGTCGTACCCGACGCGGCGACGATCGTCGTCGACGTCCGGGTCGAGACTGCGGACGAGACAGCACGCGTCGAGGCGGCCTTCGCCTCGCTCACCCCGCGCGACCCGGAGGCCGTGCTCGCCGTCACGGGCTCTGTCGCCCGCCCGCCCATGACCCCCGAGACGTCGACAGACCTCTTCGCGCTCGCGGCCTCGCTCGAGCCCGGGATCCGCGGGGTCTCGGTCGGCGGTGGCAGCGACGGCAACTTCACAGCCGCTCTCGGCATCCCGACGCTCGACGGGCTCGGGGCTGTCGGGGGTGGGGCGCACGCTGACACCGAGCACGTGCTGGTCGACACCGTGGTCGGACGCGTCCACCTCGTGGCCGGGCTCCTGCGGGCTGTCACCGCCTGACCAGCCTGACCAGCAGCCCGAGGCCGACGCACAGCAGGAGGGCACCCGAGACGATCCACGCGACGTCGTAGGGCACGAGGTCGACGCCGTAGCGGACCTGGTGCAGACCGAGCACCTTGTGGTGGACGGTCCCGTCCCACAGCTGGAAGGCCCCGAGCCCGACGAAGACACCGGCCCACGCGGCCGCGCTCCACGCGCTGCCGCGGCGGTGCGCGTCGAGGAGGAGCACGAAGCCCGCGACGATCGCGAGCAGCCCCGCCGCGTGCAGCAGACCGTCCGAGACGAGCGCGACGGCGGACGTCCCCAGGTCGTAGAAGTGGTGCCAGGCGAGGACCTGGTGGAAGACGATCTCGTCGATCCCGGCCATGACCGCGACGCCGACGAGCACACCGCCCCAGAACGAACGGCTGCGGTAGGCGACCTGACGGTGCTCGGTGGTGTCGGGTGTGGTCATCGCGTCCTCTTCTCGTCTCGGAGCTGCTCGGACTGCAGGTGGCCGAGCCCCACGGCTGCTGGGACGAGGCCTGCGCGTCGCAGGTCACGGCCTGACGACCTGTACCACTGCGCCGCGAGCAGGGCTGCCAGCGCGAGCTCGACCAGGTCGCCGCCGTAGAACATCAGCTGCGCGCCCCGCCGCACGTCTGCCACGTCCAGGCCCGCGGGCGGCTGCGCGTACACGAGCTTGGCGAGCACGCCGTGGGCGGCGATCGAGACGAGCAGGACCGCAGCGCGCACCCTCGTCGACGACCTGTGCGGCGACGGGTCGACCGAGACGATCGCGGCTGTGTAGAGATACCCCGCCGCGAGGAGGTGCAGCGTCACCAGCAGGTGCAGCAGGACGTCGGAGCGGGTCGCTTCGAAGAGCGGGGTCCTGTAGAGCACCCACGTGCCTCCGACGGCGAGGGTCGCGGCGACCACCGGGTTCGTGAGCACCCGCGCCGGCAGGCTGCGGACCAGCCGGACCACCCTGCGGGCGGGGACGGTCCCGAGGGTCCGGAGCGCGAGGGTGACAGGGGCCGACAGCACGAGCAGCAGCGGCGCGACCATCCCGACCAAGAGGTGCGCGCCCACGTGCCCGGTGAAGGTCTCGTGCGACCAGGTCGCGACAGGCCCGGCGACCCCGGAGGCTGCGGCAGCCGTGCCGAGCACGAAGAAGAGGGTCCGGTACCAGGGCCACGGACGCCCCGTCGAGTACTGGATCACCGCCGCGCAGACGTACATCACCAGCGCGGCGACGAAGGGCACGAGCAGGACGACCTCGATCGGCCACTCGCCGGCAGAGGTCGAGCCGTGGTGACCGTCAGGTCCGTGCACGGTCGCAGCCTCGCCCGGTCCTGGCTGCACCGGGCGTGCCTGCCGTGCTCCTGACGTGAGCGGTTGCAGGGGTGCGCGCGTGCGTGATGAGCATCGTGGTCTCCCGTCTGCAGGTGTCTGCGCCTGAGGCAGATCACGGCCTGACGCAGATCACGCTGACGGCCTGGCTCGGCGCTGCACGGGCTGGCTTGGGGACGACGGAGGACGGGGCGCGACGGGGGCGACGGGCGCGCGGGGGCGACGGGCGTGACGGGCGGGGTATGACGGCGAGCGGTGGTCCAGCGAGGAACGGCCACTCGAGGGTGGTGCGCCCGCGCCCCCGCTCAGCGCTGCGCGAGCGCGTCGAGGGCCTGGGTCGCGACCGCGACAGCGCTCTCGGCCCGGGCGTCGTCCCGGTCGGAGAGCCAGGTGCTCGTCACCCCGGCGCCGAGGGCGACGAGGAACGAGGCGACGTGCTCGAGGGGCGCCGACCAGGTGAGCCCGTGCTCGGCCGACCAGGCTTCGAGTCCCGCCTGGGCGCGGGTGCGGTACTGCTCCTGCTCCCACACGGCGAGGGCGGGGCCGGCGGGCGTCCGGGCGATGGTGAGGGAGAGCTCGGCCATCGCGAGGTAGTAGTCCGGGTCGGCGCGCACCAGAGCGAGCTGCGCCTCGAGCGCTGCTGCGACGCCGCGGCGGACGTCGGGGAAGGTGGAGAGCGCGCTGCCGGTGCGGGCGGTCGACCGCGCGATCTCGCGCTCGAAGAGTGCCGTGACGAGGTCGTCCTTCGACCTGAAGCAGTAGTGGAAGACGCCCTGGGGCACACCGGCCTCTTCGGCGATCGCCCGGGTGGTCGCGGCCGCGACCCCGCCCCGGCTCATCACGACGATCGCGGCGTCCATCAGGTCGTCGCGTCGCTCCTGCGCGGACCGGCGTCGTGACGTCTTCTCTGCTGCCATGCAGGTCATTCTCCCGTCTTGTCGCGGTGGGCGTCTCACGTGCCCGCCCCGGGTCGTGAAGACACCGTGTCGATCCCACTTGGTCGCTTGACTTGGTCGTGTGACCAAGTTTAGGTAGAGCCACCCCTCGACGCAAGGAGCACCATGCCCACGATCACCCCGGCCTCTCTCGCTGACGTCCCCGCCGCCGCCGCAGTCCTCGCCGAGGCCTTCGCCGGTGACCCTGTCCTGGCCGCCGTGACAGGACGGCCGTCACCCACAGCGGACCTCCTCGCCCGGCTCTTCGCCCCCGTGCTCCGCAGCGGTGCGCTACCGCTCGGAGGCGTCGACCTGGCCCGCCGGGACGACGGCGAGATCGTCGGTGTGGCGGTCTGGGAGCCCCCGGGCACTCGCTCCCACCTGCTGAGCCAGGTGCTCGAGCTCCCGGCCTTCGTCGCCGCGCTGGGGCTGCGCGGGCTCCGGCACGCCGCCCGCGTCCAGAGCCTGATGGCCGCGCACCGCCCGGCTGCGCAGCACTGGTACCTCGCGCAGATCGGCGCGGCCACCTCCGCGCGGGGGACCGGGATCGGTTCTGCGCTGCTCGGCTCACGCCTGGCGCGGATCGACGCCGAGGGGTCGCCCGCCTACCTCGAGTCGTCGAACGAGCGGAACCGTCGGCTGTACGCACGGGAGGGCTTCCAGGAGGTCGCGCCGATCGACGGGATCCCCGGTGCCCGGCCGATGTCGATGTGGAGGCCGGCTGCAGTCGTGGGTGAGGCCCGGAGCGACGTGGCGCCGCGAGGTGCCGCAGGCTCGACTGCTGCCACCCTCTCCGCGGCCCAGGTCACGTCCTCCCAGACCGACGGAGCCACCCGATGAGGCGCGCGACGTGGATGGTCCTGGTCGGCGCGATCGTCGCTGAGGTCGTCGCGACCCTCGCGCTCCGCGCCGCTCTCGACTCACCAGGGTGGTACGCCCTCACCGCGGCCGGGTACGTCACCGCCTTCGTGCTCCTCGCTCTCCTGCTGCGCATGGGGGCGAAGATCGGTTCGGTCTACGGCGTCTGGGCGGCCTCGGGGGTCGCGCTGACGGCACTGCTCGCCGCGTGGTTGTTCGGGGAGGCGCTGACCTGGCCGATGGTCCTCGGGATCGTCGTCGTCATGGTCGGTGTCGTCCTCGTCGAGACCGGGCACACCGACGACAAGCCCGCTGCGCCCGGCTCCGCTGCGCCCGGCTCCGCGACCGGGCCTGCCGGGCGTCGGACGGAGGTCGGCGCATGATGTGGCTCGCCCTCGTGGCGGCGATCCTCTCGGAGGTCACTGCGACGCTCAGCCTCCGCGCCTCGGAGGGACTCCGGAAGAAGGCGTGGATCGTCCCGCTGGCGATCTTCTACCCGCTGGCCTTCGTGCTCCTGACGGTGTCGCTCGACGCGGGCATGGCGGTCGGCGTCGCCTATGGGATCTGGGCGGCCTCTGGTGTCGCGCTCACCGCTGTCGGCGCGCGGGTCGCCTTCGGGGACGCGCTCACGCGTCGGATGATGCTCGGTATCGCGTGCATCGGTCTCGGCGTGATCCTCATCGAGCTGGGCGCGGCACACTGACGAGGTGCGTCGTGGAGGGGTGCCGCACCGCGTGGCCCGACGTGCCGGGGCCACGCGGTGCGGTGTCTGAGGCTGTGCGTACCGTGGGGCAGGTCCGGGACCGGAGAGTGGCTTGGAAGGGTGAGGTCTGTGCACGCGACGACACTGCAGGAGCGCGCCGCCGAGCGGGCGCAGGAGCTGCCCGGGGCGGAGCTCACTCATCCCTTCGGTGAGGACTGGGACGTGTACAAGGTGCGCGGCAAGGTGTTCATGCTGGCGACCGCCGTGACGCAGGAGCCGATCGTCGTCCTCAAGGCCGCGCCCGCAGACGCCCGCAGCCTCCGTGAGGCCCACGAGGACGTCAGCCCGGGCTATCACATGAACAAGAAGCACTGGATCACCCTGCACCCCGGCGGTGACCTCGACGAAGAGCTCGTGGACGACCTCGTCACGGAGTCGTATCTGCTGGTCGTCGAGGGGCTGCCCCGCAGGCTCCGACCTGTCGACCCGACGACCTTCGGCTCGGGCTCGTGAGCCTGAGGCTCGAAGAGCACGAACGGCGTCGTCAGGTCAGTCGACCCAGGTGGGGTCGTCGAGCAGCTCCTGGACTGTCCCGAGCAGACGCGCCGCGTGGAACCCGTCCGCAGCGGCGTGGTGGACCTGAAGAGCGACGGGGAGCAGGACCTCGCCCTCCCTCTCGACGTAGCGCCCGAGTGTGAAGATCGGCGCGAGGTGGTCGAAGCCCTGCTGGACCGCGAGCGTGAACCCCGTGAAGGACGTCCACGGGAGGCTCGACACGTCGAAGGAGTTCTCCGGCGCCGGTCCCTGCGGGAACATCTCAGTCGCCGTGCGGTGCTCGACGAGCAGTGCTGCTGCAGTGTCGTGGAAGGTCGCGAAGCTCGTGTCGTACGGTGCCCAGATGCTCGCGAAAGTCTCGAGCTCCGGGTTGAACACCGTGAACGAGGGATGGACCACGGGCCACGTCGCCGGGGCGCCGTCCGAGGTCAGGCACATGCGGAACGCGTCGTGCTGGTTCACGGCGGTCGCGAGGGCCCACACCTGCGCGACGTAGCTCTTCCGGGCCGACGCCCGCAGAGTCTCGACGAAGACCGTCGCGTCGAGCTCGACCGTGATCGCGTAGGTGCACGGGACGACGGACCTGTAGTGCTCGAAGTGCTGTCGCCGGGGCCAGGTGGAGAGGTCGATCGGCATGGCAGACGTCATCGCGCCATCCTGGCAGCCGCACCTACCTCAGACCAGCACTTTTCAGCGGCCCTGCTGTCAGGAGATGGTCGCTTCCGGGGAGCTCCTCCTCCGCCTGCGCAGAAGAGATGCTGCAGCGAGGCCCAGCGCGACGACGAAGCACCCGGCACGGAGCCACAGAGGCATGCCCGGGACCAGCCCGCTCAGCGCTACGACGACGATGATCGTGACGAGGCTCGCCGTCTTGAGCCGTGGCAGAGCGTAGGAGATCCCGGTGGAGGCGAGGATCACCGCGAGCGAGATCTGCAGATAGCTCCAGTATGTGTCCATCAACGGCAATTAAATGTGTTCTTCTTGACCTGCGTAGGCCAAGATGGTGTACCTGGGGCGACAGCAATCTTGATACCCAGGCAATTTCCGTTCTCCCAGTAACGGCCCGCGGCAACCGCGAGAAGTGTGGCCGCCGGCGCGACCGCTGCGCCACAGACGACGGCCCCGACGCCAGCAGAGATCACTGCGCAACCTCCGGCTGCTGCTGCGATGAGCCACCCGGCATCTCGCGCATTCCGAGTTGAGGCCCTGTTGAGACGAAGTGTGCAGGTGATGATGCCGCAGTCGCCCTGAAAGGTCGGGTCAGCAACGATAGGGAATGCTGAGGTTGCATCGAAGTCGACCGTCTGCACGAGCGTGTTCCCGTCGACCGCATAGGCGGTCGGTATTTCCTCGCCTCTCGCGTCTCTCGCCCACGGGGGAGCGACGACCCCACGGGTGGCTCCGTCGGCCCCGACGATCTCGACCGAGCCGTCGCTCTGGAGGGCGAGGGCCGCACCGGTCGGAAGGTCGAACGGGAAGGAGTACGAGCCGGGAGCCTCGGGGGAGCTGATGGCGATCAGGGCTCGGAAGCCGTCGCCCTCCACGGTCTGCAGACCGACAGATGCGCTGTTCCCCGCTTCAGCGTAGACAGCTGTCGCGCCGATCGCCACGGGGTCGTCCAGCTCTAGTCCCAGTGGGAGGCCCATGCCCACGGTGTCTCCTGAGGATGTCGTCGCGACGACGTCGACCCCGACCGAGATCGGGGGAGCCGCGCTCCCGGAGATGGGAACCGGGGCTCCGGTCGAGTCCGTAGAAGCCCCGAGGTCGGCCAGTGCGAGGTCGATAGACCGGACGGTGTCCTCCGCGTCTAGAGGGTCGTGGGATCTCTGGGAGGTGCCGTCGATGCTCGATGCCTTGTGCTGTTGAGGAGTGTCCAGTGCAGTGGCCGCGATCGAGGTCGACAATATGGCAAGAATGGTGAATGTCGCCGTGGTGAAGAAAATCCGTTTCATGATGTCCCCTGCTGAAGAGCGCCCCTAGGAGAGCCGCAGGTGCGGCTTGTGCTGGGTGCGTCGATTGACAGAGTATTCTTCGGCGGAAGAACGGCTGCGGGACGAAAGTCCTCCCGGTGAGCGAGCACTCTTCAGGGATCAGCGTGCTCTGCTGAATCGCACGACCGAAGCTGCTCTGCGATCGCCCACAAGAATTTTCCGATGTTCTTGAGACTCACTCGGTGGCGCCATTGATCGTTCCGGGTCAGAACGGCCGGTGCGTCCATGGGTGCGGGCGCATTGCCCTTAGTGGGTTAGTCCGGTCGCCTGCTTCCGGCACCCGATCAGGGCGCACCGTTCGGTGGTGACGCGACAGGTGCGTCAGGCAGGCACCGCGGCGTACGCCTCGGCGAGCAGCTCGACCGAGCGCAGTCGTGCGGGGGTGGCGAGCGAGGCGTGCGCGACGATCAGCTCGTCGGCGCCGACGCTCTCACCGAACCGGGCCACGTAGTCGGCGACCTCGGCCCCGGTGCCGACACCCGTGTAGGTCATCATGCTCGCGACCTGCGCACCGGCCGGGGAGTCGAGCAGCATGTCGAGCTCGTCGTCGCTGAAGGTCTGGGTCACCGGGATCTGCCGGCTCTGGCGCAGCATCATGAGCAGCCTCGACCGGCGGGCCAGCGTCAGCTGCTCGAGCGCGTCGTCGTGGTCGTCCGAGGCGATCGCGTTGAGCCCGGCGATCACGTAGGGCTGCTGCAGCTGCTCCGAGGGGCGGAACTCGCTGCGGTACGCGGCGACCGCGGCGTGGAGCGCGTCGGGGGCGAAGTGCGAGGCGAAGGCGTACGGCAGGCCGAGCGCGGCGGCGAGGTGCGCACCGAAGAGCGACGACCCGAGGATGTACAGCGGCACGTGGGAGCCGGCGCCCGGGGTCGCGCTGACCCCGGGGACGCGCGAGTCACCGGACAGGAAGGCCTGGAGCTCGACGACGTCCTGCGGGAACTGGTCCGAGGCTGCGGGGTCGCGGCGCAGGGCCCGGAAGGTCGCCTGGTCGCCGCCCGGAGCGCGCCCGAGACCGAGGTCGATCCGTCCGGGGTGCAGAGCCTCGAGGGTCCCGAACTGCTCGGCGATGGTGAGCGGCGAGTGGTTGGGCAGCATGACGCCACCCGCGCCGAGGCGGATCGTCGAGGTCTGGCTCGCCACGTGGGCGATGAGGACCGACGTGGCGCTCGAGGCGATCGACGCCATGTTGTGGTGCTCGGCGTACCAGACACGCCTGTAGCCGCTCTTCTCAGCCTGCTGGGCGAGCGCGACAGACGCCGCGAAGCTGTCGCGGGCCGTCTCTCCGGGAGCGATCGGGGCAAGGTCGAGGATCGAGAGAGGGAGCGTCATGCTTGCGTCAACAGAGCGAGGTCGGGTCGTGTTCCCGCTGCGCAGGTGCCGAGGGTCACGCCACGCGGTCGTCTGTGGACCCCGCACGCGAGCGCGTCACCGTCAGTGACACCGACGCCGCGATGATCAGCACCGAGACGATGGTCGACCAGCTCGCGCCGACCCCGCCGCCGATGTCGAGCACGAGAGCCATGACGAGCTGTCCGCCGACGATCGACAGGGTCAGCGCGAAGGTGCCGAGCGTCCGGACGGAGTACGCGGCCGAGACCGTGATGATCGCCCCGAGCGGCCCGCCGAGGTACACCCACCAGTCGGTGCTCAGGGGCGGCAGCGTGACCTCCGACAGCCCGCCGACCGCTGCGGCCACGGCGCACACGAGGGAGATCCCGGCGAGCCCGCCGACCACCGAGGCGACCGTCGGCACGAGGGGGTCACCCGTGCGGGCGGCCACGACGCCGTTGCCGGCGGACTGGACGGACAGCAGGAGACCCCCGACGAAGAGGAACAGACCCGTGCCGATCGCGGCCAGCACGGTCCCGGTGCTCGGACCAGGGCTCGACAGCACCGCGACGACGAGCCCCACCAGCGCTCCCAGCCCGGCGACGGCGCGACGGACCGTCAGCCGGATCGGTGCGTCGAGGCCCACCCCGCGCGAGTCGAGGACCAGCCCGGACACGGTTTGACCGGCGACCGAGCAGACCGAGGCGAGGGCCACCCCGACGACCGGGATGCCCACGGCCATCGACATGACCAGGGGCACGCTGCACAGCCCGACCGCGAACCACCACCACCGCGCGCCGCGCAGCGCGCGCACCGCAGGTCCGAGACGCCCGAGCGCCGTGAGCAGCACGACGGCCATGACGAAGGCCCCGACGTAGGCGAACCACGACGACACGAGCGCACCCGCACCGCGGGTCGCGAGCTCGCCGTTGAGCTTTCCCTGCACGGCGATGACGGCGCCGCTCGTGATCGCGACGGCGAGCGCCGTGCCGAAGCGCGCCGTGCGGGCGGGGGGTGCGAGGTCTGCGGGGCCTGAGGCCGGCGACGAGGTCATGGCGCCCATTCTCTGCCTCTCGGCCACCAGGCAGCCCCGTCTGGCGACCTGGGCGATCCCGGGCATCGCTCCCGTGGCGCGCCCCGGCGACCAGGCACATGATGGACTCCGGCACGGCGCGTCCGCCGCCGGGTCACCCTCACGGTCTGGAGAGATCGCATGCGCCTGGGAGTCCACCTCTGGAGGTTCGACGCCGTCGAGCCCGCCCGTCTCCGTGCTGAGCTCGCCGGGACCGCAGCCGAGGCCGAGACGGCCGGCGTCTCGTGGGTGTCCGTGATGGACCACTACTTCCAGATGGAGAGCGCCGGGTTCCCCGCGAGCGACCCCATGCTGGAGGCCTACACGACGCTCGGCTTCCTCGCCGGGCGCACAGAGCAGGCACAGCTCGGGGCGCTCGTCACGGGCGTCACCTACCGTCAGCCCGGCCTCCTCGCGAAGATCGCGACCACCCTCGACGTGCTCTCGGGCGGCCGGGCGACCCTGGGTCTCGGGGCCGCCTGGTACGAGCGCGAGCACCTGGCGCTCGGGGTCCCGTACCCGCCGCTCGCCGAGAGGTTCGAGCGACTGGAGGAGACCCTGCAGATCTGCCACCAGATGTGGGACCCAGCAGACGACGGCCCCTTCGAGGGCAAGCACTACCAGCTCGCCGAGACGCTCTGCTCGCCCCAGCCCCTCAGCACGCCCCACCCCGAGGTGATGGTCGGCGGCGGGGGAGAGCGCAAGACCCTGCGGCTCGTCGCGCAGTACGCCGACGCCTGCAACCTCTTCGCCACGACCCCTGAGGGCATCGCGCACAAGCTCGACGTCCTCAAGAGGCACTGCGACGACGTCGGTCGCGACGTCTCGCAGATCCGGGTGACCATGATGCACAGCGGTGACGAGCTGCACGCCGGAGACCCGGCAGCCTTCACCGAGAGCCTGCGCCCCTACGCGGCGCTCGGCGTGGAGACCGTCATCGTGGCCACACCCCCGACGAGCGGACCCGAGTGGGTCCGGAGCAGGGTCGCGCCCGCCGTCGCTATGCTGCAGGACATCTGAACTCGACCGAGGAGTCCCGTGCCTTCCCTGGCCCTTCCTGAGCACCTCGCCGTCCTCCAGTCGACCCGGCCGCACCTCGACGTCATCGGGTCGACCCCGTGGCCTCTCCCCGATGGCTGGTGGGACACCACCCGCGCGCACGTCCAGGCCCTCGTCGACGACGAGCGCGTCGGGCGCCGGGAGACAGCGTGGAACGACTGGCCCGTCGGGACCCCGCACATGGCCATCTACCTGCTCGTCCTCGGGGAGCGCCTCGGCGGGTGGAGCGCCCTGCTGTCCGGCACCGAGCCGACCTTCCCGCAGAAGGTCATCGCCGACCACCTGCCTCCGGTGTCCAGGCTGGGCGAGAGCCCCGTCTACAGGTACTTCCCGTCGGCGACAGACTGGCCGCTCCGGCTCCTCGACCACGCCGGACGAGACCCGGAGGCGCGCCTCGACGCCCTTGAGGCCAGTGTCGACGCCCTCGCCGTCTTCGACGACGTCGAGCCCTTCGCTGCGCGTCGCGACGCGCTCCGCGGCATCTTCGAGCGTGTCATGGACGACCGGGAGCTCCGCAGGCTGCATGCCTTCAGCCCCTACGCCGACCTCGCCCGCCTCTGGCGCCAGGACCTCCTGACCGACGACGAGCGCGCGGTCCTGCCCGAGCTCGGCGGGTGGGCCGACACCTTCTCCTGGTCCGTCGCCGGCTTCACGGTCGTCCACGACCACCTCGCCTCGATGCTCGAGCGCTCGCAGACCTCGGACCAGGTGCTCGCCTCGATCGCCCTCGCCGACGGCCGGACCGCCTTGCCCGCGGCGGCCGCTGTCGCACTGGGCCGCGAGCGGGCCGACGCCGTCAACGCCGACATGGCGGACCGGCAGGCGTCCTTCGACAAGCAGGTCTGGTTGTCGAGCACCCGGGACTGGGTGGCGCGCGGTCTGCTCCGCGGCGAGATCGACGTGTGCCGCACGTGGCTCGCGTCGACCAGCCAGACGGCCGTGTCTCTCGCCGGGCTGCCCGGCGCCCCGGTCGCGTCGGCCTCGCCGAGCCTGGTCGACTTCATCCAGGACGTCGAGGAAACCTACACGGCGCGCAGCAGCCGGGCCCGCAACCCGCTCCTCGAAGACTTCGCGCGCAGGGTCAAGCCTGTGCGCCACCCCGTCCCCGGGCGCCCGATGCGTCTGCGCGACAGCGACGAGACCGAGGACGAGGAGACCGACGACCTGCTGCCCGACGCCGTGGAGATCGGCGACCCGCAGGGCGAGCTCGCCCGGCTCGTCGGACTCGAACCCGTCAAGGTCCAGGTCCGCCGGCTCGAGGCCGAGGCGCGCGCCGACCAGCTGCGCGCCGAGGCGGGCATGCCCGACTCGGGCCGCTCGCGCCACCTCGTCTTCACGGGGAACCCGGGGACCGCCAAGACCACGGTCGCGCGTCTTCTCGCCCGGACCTACGCCCAGCTCGGGCTGCTCTCCCGCGGGCACCTCGTCGAGGTCAGCCGGATGGACCTCGTGGGCGAGTACATCGGGCAGACCGCCCCCAAGGTCCGGAAGGTGTTCGAGAGGGCGTCGGGTGGTGTGCTGTTCATCGACGAGGCCTACGCCCTCATGCCTGCCGACTCGCACCGCGACTTCGGCGCCGAGGCCGTCGCGACCCTCATCAAGCTCATGGAGGACCGCCGCGACGAGGTGGTCGTCGTGGTCGCCGGCTACCCGGCCGAGATGCACAGGTTCTTGCAGTCGAACCCCGGGGTCGCGTCGAGGTTCCCCAAGACCCTCGTCTTCGACGACTACTCCGACGACGAGCTGCTGACCATCCTGCGTGGCATGGCGACCGAGCAGGGATTCGTGCTCGCCGACGGCGTCGAGGACCGCATCAGGGCCCTGCTGCCGCACCCGCGCCCGGCAGGATTTGGCAACGGTCGCTTCGTGCGGAACGTCTTCGAGGAGGCCGCGTCGATCCAGGCCGAGCGCGTGGTCGCCCTCGACGCACCGACCCCGCAGGACATCCGGACGATCACCCCGCAGGACGTGCCCGGCGATCTCCCGGTGGCCCCCGAGCGCCCGCGCCCGGGGATGTACCTCTGAGGCCTGGACCCCCGCAGACCTCTCGTCACCGGGCGCACCTGCGGTGATACTGGTCCCATGAGCCCTGCCCTCGACCTCTCGAGCCCGTGCCCCTGCGGCACTGGGCGCCTCGCCGAGTCCTGCTGCGCGCCCGTCCACTCCGGGGCTGTGCAGGCCCCGACCGCCGAAGCCCTCATGCGGTCCCGCTACACGGCCTTCGTCGTGGGGGACGTCGACCACCTCCTCGCCTCCTGGCACCCGCAGACCCGGCCCGAGACCCTCGACCTCGACCCCGACACGGTGTTCACCCGCCTCCGGGTGCTCGAGACGGTCGACGGCGGCGAGTCCGACGAGACCGGGACCGTGGCCTTCCGTGCGCACTCGCGCCACGACGGCGAGCGGAGCACGCAGACCGAGGTCAGCCGGTTCGTCCGCGCCGACGACGGCTCCCGCCGGTGGTTGTACCTCGACGGCGTCGACGGGGCTCCGCAGGGATGAGCGACGGGGCTCCGCAGGGATAAGTTGGGAGGACCCCTGACCGAGAGGACCCCCTGTGGCACTGCCTGCTTCCCCCACCCGCGAGTTCGTCACCGGCCTGCCCAAGGCCGAGCTCCACCTGCACCTCGAGGGCACCCTCGAGCCCGACCTCAAGCTCGAGCTCGCGCGCCGCAACGGCGTCGAGCTCGCCCAGAGCACCGTCGAAGAGGTCCAGGCGAGCTACGTCTTCGACTCGCTCGCGAGCTTCCTCGCCGTGTACTACCCGGCGATGGACGTCCTGGTCACCGAGCAGGACTTCTACGACCTCGCCACGGCGTACCTGCGCCGGGCGGCCGCAGACGGCGTGACGCACGTCGAGATGTTCTTCGACCCGCAGGCGCACACGAGCCGAGGCGTGCCCTTCGCGGACGTCGTCAACGGCTACCACCGG
Source organism: Sanguibacter inulinus (assembly GCF_013415325.1). Classification (GTDB taxonomy): domain Bacteria; phylum Actinomycetota; class Actinomycetes; order Actinomycetales; family Cellulomonadaceae; genus Sanguibacter; species Sanguibacter inulinus. The sequence continues at coordinate 90,334 of NZ_JACBYE010000007.1, forward strand.
GCCGCTGTCGACGGTGCGGCGCTCGGTGTCGACGCCCACCTGATCCTCTGCTTCCTCCGGGACTTCTCGGCCGAGAGCGCCGCAGAGACCCTCGAGGCGTCGGTGCCCTTCGCCGACAAGATCCTCGGCGTCGGTCTCGACTCTGACGAGCGGGAGAACCCGCCGTCGAAGTTCGGTGCGGTCTTCGCCCGCGCCCGTGAGCTCGGCTACAGGCTGACGATGCACTGCGACATCGACCAGGTCGGGAGCATCGAGAACATCCGCCAGGTGCTCGAGGACATCGGCGTGGACAGGATCGACCACGGGACCAACGTCGTCGAAGACCCCGCTCTCGTCGAGGTCGTGCGCGAGCGCGGCCTGGGCCTGACGTGCTGCCCGGTGTCCAACTCCTTCGTCACCGACGACATGAAGGCCACCGAGATCGCCCAGCTGCTGCGGGCGGGCGTCAAGGTCACGGTGAACTCCGACGACCCCGCGTACTTCGGCGGCTACGTGGCCGAGAACTACGTCGCCCTCGTCGAGAAGGCGGGCCTGACGAGCGAGGAGGTCGTGACCCTCGCGAAGAACTCCTTCGAGGCGTCGTGGGTCTCGGACGCAGACCGCGCGAGGTTCCTCGCCGAGGTCGACGCCTACGTCGAGGGCTACGCCGGCTGACCCAGCGGGTCAGCCTTCACGGCTGCGGACGGGCGCGGGCCCGCGTGCGCCACAGCCTGGAGACGACGCCTGCCGCCAGCACTGCGGTGCCCGCCACCACAGAGGACAGTGGCAGCGTCACGACGAGCAGCACGCACCCGAGGGCTCCAGCCACCTGGAGCCCTCGGGGCGTGCGGCGGTCCTGCGGCCCCTGGGTGAAGGCGGCGAGGTTGGCGACCAGGTAGTAGACGAGCACCCCGAAGGACGAGAACCCGATCACCCCGCGCAGGTCGACGATGAGGACCAGGACGCACACGACGACGGCGAGCGTGACCTCGGCACGGAGCGGCACCTGGTGCCGGGGGTCGACCGCGTCGAGCCAGCGCGGCAGGTCGTCGTGGCGTGCCATCGCCAGGCTCGTGCGCCCCACGCCGGCGAGCAGGGAGAGCAGAGCGCCGAGCGCAGCCGCGGCTGCCCCGACGGTCACGACGGGTACCGCCCAGGTCCAGCCCCCGGCCTGGACGGCGGTGGCGAGCGGCGTGGCCGAGGCGGCCAGCCGATCGGGTCCGAGGACCGAGAGCAGCGTGACGGCAACAGTCCCGTAGACCAGGACCGTGACGGCCAGGGCGATGTGCACGGCGCGGGGGATCGTGCGGCGGGGGTCTCGGACCTCTTCGCCGAGGGTCGCGATCCGTGCGTAGCCGGCGAAGGCGAAGAACAGCAGCCCCGCAGACTGCAGGACCCCGTACCAGCCGTCGGCGAGGCCGAGGGGCAGGTCCAGCCGCGACCACCGGGGTGCGCCGCCCACGAGCGCGGACACCACCACGACGACCAGCGCCACCAGGACGACGACCACGACGACCCGCGTGAGGCGGGCAGTCCGGGTGATGCCGCGGCAGCTGACGGCCGTCAGCACGACGACAGCCGCGACAGCAGCCGGACGCTCCCAGCCGGAGGGCGCCACGTAGGCGGCGAAGGTCAGGGCCATCGCGGCGCAGCTCGCCGTCTTGCCCACGACGAAGCCCCACCCGGCCACGAATCCCCACCACGGCCCGAGACGTTCGCGGCCGTAGACGTAGGTGCCACCCGATGTCGGGTACTGCGCGGCGAGCTGGGCCGAGGCCGTCGCGTTGGCGTAGGCGACAGCCCCCGCCAGGAGGAGGCCGAGGAGCAGGCCCGCCCCGGCTGCCTGAGCCGCCGGCGCGAACACCGAGAACACCCCGGCGCCGAGCATCGATCCGAGCCCGATCACCACGGCGTCGGTGGTCCCGAGCCTGCGGGCCAGGGGAGCGGGGCCGGTCATCGGAGGTCGGTCGTCCGGGTCAGCCGGTGATCGGACGGCACCGGAGCCGTCGTCAGGCTCAGCGGATCCTCCGGTGTAGGTCTTCGACCCGGGGACGGATATCGTCGCGCACGAGGCGCATCCGCTCCATCCCCGTGACACCGCGCTCGGAGGGCTCGTCGGTGATCCACGTCTCGAGCCGTGTCCCGGGACCTACGACCACCTGTGCCTCGGAGCCGAGCACGACCACGACGTCGGAGGCCTCGACCATCGCGGCGGTCAGGGCCTTCGGGTGCTCGTCGCCGACCCCGACGCCGATCTCCGCGAGGGACTCGACCGACTGAGCGTTGAGCGAGGCGCCCGGCGCAGTCCCGGCGGAGGTCACCACGACAGCGTCCCCGGCCAGGTCGCGCAGGAGGGCCGCCGCCATCTGCGACTTCCCGCCGTTCTTCTGGCAGACGAAGGTGATGTGCGGGACTGTCTCGGTCATCGCGGGCTCCGGTCGGTTCGGCGTCGTCAGACGGTCAGGAGGGGGGTGCTGCTGGGCACCTTAACCTGCCGAGGTGTCCAGAGGGTTCGACGTGTCTCACGCGACCGCCCTGCCCTGAGCGGTCAGGCCCTGTCGAGGGGGACCTGACGGCGGGGACGAGCACGTGGCCCTGCTCGCTAGCGGCCTCGCAGGCGTGCGAACAGCCCTGCCTTCTTCGCCGCGGGCTGGTCGTGGCCGGGGCAGCGGTCGGAGGCGGGGACGCCCTTCATCACCTGGTCGACGTGCTGCCCGCACCCCGCCCAGGTGGTCTTCCCGCAGGTCGTGCATCGGGTCGCTCGGCACATGGTGGCTCCATCTCTCGTGGTGGTGCCGACGACATGCCGGCACTGCAGACGATATACCCCCGGGGGTATACAGTCCTCCACATGAAGACCCTCATCATCGGAGGGGTGGCCGGAGGCATGTCCGCGGCCACCCGGTTGCGCAGGCTCGACGAGCACGCCCAGATCGTGGTGCTCGAGCGCGGACGGTACGTCTCGTTCGCCAATTGCGGGCTGCCCTACTACGTCGGTGGCGTCATCGAGGACCGCGACTCGCTGCTCCTGCAGACGCCTGAGTCGCTCGCCGCTCGCTTCGCCCTCGATGTCAGGGTCGGGCACGAGGTCGTGGCGATCGACCCCGCGGCGAAGACTGTCACCGTGCGCGAGCTCGCCTCGGGCGAGACGAGGACCGAGACCTATGACGCGCTGGTGCTCGCCGCCGGGTCGTCGGCCGCCCCACGCGCCGGCTCGGGCGACCTGCCCTGGCACACCCTCCGAACGGTCGACGACGTCGACCACATCGCCGCGCTGCTGGGTGCGGCCGGGGCGGACGCACGAGCCGTCGTGGTGGGGGGTGGGTTCATCGGCCTCGAGGCTGTCGAGAACCTCCGGGCACGGGGTGTCCACGTGACGCTCGTCCAGCGCGGGCCGCAGATCTTCTCCCCGCTCGACCCGGAGATGGTGCAACCTGTCGTCGAGACGCTCCGCGGGGCAGGCGTCGACGTCAGGACGGGCGTGACGGTCGTCGCGAGCGGCGCAGGTCACGTCGACCTCAGCGACGGCTCCAGCCTGCTGGCTCAGCTGGTCGTCGACGCCTCCGGTGTCACGCCGGAGTCGACCCTGGCCGTCGCGGCCGGGCTGACGATCGGACCGACCGGCGGGATCGCCGTCGACGGGCGCCAGCGGACCAGCGACAGGTCGATCTGGGCTGTCGGAGACGGTGTGGAGAAGGTCGACGCGATCTCGGCCGAGCCGACGCTCGTGACGATGGCGGGACTGGCGAACCGGCACGGACGTGCTGCCGCCGACGACATCGCCGGGTTGGACCCAGACGACGCCCTGCCGGCTCTCGGGACCTCGATCATCGGCATCCTCGGGCTCACGGTCGCGACCGTCGGCTGGAACGAGAAACGGCTCACCGCAGCGGGGTGGGCGCACCGGGTCGTGCACACCCACCCGTCCTCCCACGCCGGCTACTACCCTGGCGCGGCGCCGATGGCGATCAAGCTCCTCGTCGACCCCGCCGACGACGCGATCCTCGGGGCGCAGATCGTCGGGACCGACGGGGTCGACAAGCGGATCGACGTCATCGCGACAGCCATGGTCGGCGGCATCACCGCGCGGGGCCTGGCCCACCTCGAGCTCGCCTACGCCCCGCAGTACGGCTCCGCCAAAGACCCGGTCAACCTCCTCGGGTACGTCGCGGAGAACGTCGCCGACGGTGTCGTGGCGACGGTCCAGTGGCACGAGCTCGACGAGCAGCGGCGAGACGGGGTCACGCTGGTCGACGTGCGGTCCGCCGACGAGCACGTCCGCGGTGCGATCCCTGGTGCCCTGTCCGTCCCGCTCGACGACCTGCGCAGCCGTCTCCACGACCTGCCGGCAGGCCCGCTGATCGTCCACTGCCAGGTCGGGCAGCGAGGTCACACCGCGGCTCGTCTGCTCACGCAGCTCGGCTACGAGGTCAGCAACCTCGACGGCGGGTGGAAGACCTGGGCCGCCGGGACGGCCTCCCGCCGTGCAGGCGAGCACATTACCGCAGCGTCGGTCGCCGCAGAGGTGAGAGCATGAGCCGGCCCCCACTCCTACCCCGAGAGGCCCCGAGAGCATGAGCCAGTCCCAGACCGACGGTCCCGAGACCTCCGCTGCGACGCTGCACGACGCGGCGGCCGTCAAGAAGGTCGCCAACCGCCTCCGCCGCGCTCACGGCCAGCTCGCGGCCGTGATCGCCGCCGTCGAAGGGGGTGGAGACTGCCGTCAGGTCGTCACGCAGCTCGCGGCCGTGTCGAGCGCGCTGGACCGTGCTGGCTTCGCGATCATCTCGACGGCGATGCGGCAGTGCCTCGTCGAGGGGGACGAGCCTGACAGCGAGGGCTCGACGTCAGGGCCCACGAGGCTCACGGTCGACGAGCTGGAGAAGATGTTCCTCACGCTGGCCTGACCGTCCTCGCAGTGCTGGTCTGTACCCACGCACTGAGGGCTCGTCTCGTGGCGCCGTCTCGTGCAACAATCGACTGGATCGTCTTTCATCGATCCAACCTCGAGGCCCGGGAGTCCGCATGAGCTCGACCACCGATCACCTGCCCGTCGTCGTCATCGGCGCCGGACCCGTGGGGCTCGCCGCCGCAGCGCACCTGCTCGAGCGCGGACTGGAGCCGCTGGTCGTCGAGCAGGGGGATCGTGCAGGTGCGGCGGTCGCGGCGTGGGGGCACGTGCGGCTCTTCTCTCCGTGGCGCTACGACGTCGACGCGGCCGCGGTCCGGCTCTTGGACCCGACGGGGTGGCGCTCACCTGACCCCGACTCTCTGCCGACCGGGGCGGAGCTCGTCTCCGAGTACCTCGCTCCGCTCGCCGCCCTCCCGCAGATCGCCGGACGCCTGCGCCTGGGGGCGGAAGTCACCGGTGTCACGCGCGACGGAGCGGACAAGACGCGCTCCCTGGGCCGCGACCGTCAGCCCTATCGCGTGCGGATCGTCGCCGGTGGGCAGGTCCAGGACGTGCTGGCACGAGCCGTCATCGACACCTCCGGGACGTGGGACACGACCAACCCGATCGGCACCGGCGGTCTGCCGGCCCTCGGCGAGGGTGAGCACACCGCCTACCTCACCGGCCCCCTGCCCGATGTCCTGGGGCGCGACCGCGAACGGTTCGCAGGGACCCACACCCTGGTCGTCGGGATGGGGCACTCGGCGGCGAACACCCTGCTGGCGCTGGTCGAGCTCGCCGAGGCCGTTCCCGGCACGACGATCACCTGGGCGATCCGCGGCGGGTCGGCCCGCCGGCTCTTCGGGGGTGGGACCGACGACGAGCTGCCCGCGCGCGGGCTGCTGGGCACGCGGCTGAAGGAGGCCACCGAGTCGGGCCGCATCACCCTCGTCAAGTGCGCCTCGATCGAGCAGATCACCGGTGAAGGCCAGCGTGTGCGTGTGACGGGTCGCGCGCGCGAGGAAGCCTGGGAGGTGACGGTCGACCAGATCGTCAACGCCACCGGATTCCGCCCCGACCTCGACATCGTGCGCGAGGTGCGCCTGGACCTCGACAGCGCCATGGAGTGCCCGGCCGGGCTCGCTGAGCTCATCGACCCGAACTACCACTCCTGCGGCACGGTCCCCGCTCATGGCGAGCAGCTGCTGCGCCACCCCGATGCCGGGTTCTACATCGCCGGGATGAAGAGTTATGGGCGAGCACCGACCTTCCTGCTGGCCACCGGCTACGAGCAGGTCCGGTCCATCGCCGCCGCTCTCGCCGGAGACACCGCAGCCGCGTCAGCAGTCGAGCTGAACCTGCCCTCGACCGGGGTGTGCTCGACCGACGTCGCGGCCGACGGCGAGGAGACCTCGTGCTGCGGGACGAGCGAGACCCCGCAGCTGCTGACGATCGGCGCACAGCCCACGACAGGCTTCGCCACCGGCCTGGCTCACGGACGGTCTGCTGACCCGGTCTGACCACGGGGTACGCCGACGGGAGCCCTCTCGTCCGACAGTGGACGAGAGGGCCTAGTCGTGCGGCAGGTCGCTCGGTCAGCTGGTGCCCAGGACCGCGGCGTAGCCGGACCCGGCGGCGGTGATCGCCCGACCGCAGGACGTCATGATCAGGCCACCGGTGCGAGCGGCGCGGGGGTCACACCCAGCTCGGCGAGCAGAGCGAGGACCCGGGCGTGGATGTCGTCGCGGATGGGGCGGACGGCGTCGATGCCCTGGCCTGCGGGGTCGTCGAGCGTCCAGTCTTCGTAGCGCTTGCCCGGGAAGATCGGGCAGACGTCGCCGCAGCCCATCGTGATGACGACGTCGGAGGCCTTCACGGCGTCGGCGGTCAGCACCTTGGGGCTCGAGGAGCGGATGTCGATGCCCATCTCGAGCATGGCCTCGACCGCTGTGGGGTTGATCTGGTCTGCGGGCTCGGAGCCCGCAGAGCGGACCTCCACCTGGCCCGCGCCGAGGGCGGCGAGGAAGCCCGCTGCCATCTGGGAGCGGCCCGCGTTGTGGACGCAGACGAACAGGACCGACGGCGTGGTCGGGGTGGTGGGCTCAGTCATGGGGCGCTCCAGGGTGCGAAGGGAGAGGTGTCGTGCGGTCGGTCGTCTCGCGACGGTCAGGAGGGTGGAGGTCCTCACCGGGTGGCAGGGATCTCGAGGTCGGGCAGCAGCGACGCGAGGAGCTCGCGCACGTGGGCGTCGATCTGGTCGGTGATGGCCAGGACACCCTCGTGCGAGGCGAGGGCCGGGTCTCCTACGACCCAGTCTTCGTAGCGGGTGCCCGGCAAGATCGGGCAGGTGTCGCCGCAGCCCATCGTCACCACGACGTCGGCCGCGCGGACGGCGTCGTCGGTGATCGGCTTGGGGTAGGCCTCGCCGGGTGACGCGCCGAGGTCGGCGAGCACGGTCCGCACCTGCGGGTGGACGTCTCCGGCCGGAGCCGACCCGGCGGACCGGACGACGAGGCGGTCGCCGGCGTACCTGCGGACCAGCCCGGCGGCCAGCTGGGAGCGCCCGGCGTTGGCGACGCAGACGAAGAGCACCTGGGGAACCGTGGTCGTGTCGCCTGCGGTGGAGATGTCCTGGAGGCGCTGGCGTGCGAAGCGTTCGGCTGTCACCACGAGGTGGGACCGCACGCCCGCGGTGCGGGCCAGGGCTGTGTAGGACTCGCGGACCGTCGTGGTGACGGTCTCAGGGGTCAGGCTGGGGAACGTCTCCGCGAGCGTCTCGGCGACACGGGTGAGGACGTGGTCGACGTCGTCGAGCCCCGCGGCAGCGGACGCGCGCTCGGCGGCCTCCAGGGTCGCCGGTGCGAAGGCGTCGAGCAGGACGCCCACGGCGCCGCGCAGCGCGGGTGCCACGCGGTAGTAGACCCAGGTGCCGCGCCTCTCGGAGGTGAGGACACCGACGTCCTTGAGCACCTTGAGGTGGTGGGAGACCGTGGGCTGTGCCACGTCGGCGACCGTCGCGATGTCGCAGACGCAGGCCTCGCCTGTCGGGCTCGACGTGATGAACGAGAGCATGCGGATGCGCAGCGGCTCGGCCAGGGCCTTGAGCACGGTCGCGACCTGCACGGCGGAGTCGAGGCTCATGCTGCTCGCCGCGGGCGAGCCCTGCTCGCACGCGGACTCTGTGGTGCTCGTGCTGGGGGCGACGGTGGTCATGGCGTTCCCTGCCTCTCGGAGACGGTCTGGTACGGGTCGGTGCGGAACCAGCGTCGGCCGACCCACAGCGTCACGTAGACGAGGGCCACGAGGACGGGCACCTCGATGAGTGGTCCGACGACCCCGGCGAGGGCCTGCCCGGACGTGGCGCCGAAGGTGCCGATGGCGACGGCGATCGCCAGCTCGAAGTTGTTCCCGGCGGCAGTGAAGGCGAGCGTGGTGGACTTGGCGTAGCCGAGGCCGAGGGCCTTGCCGGTGACGATGCCCACACCCCACATGAGCGCGAAGTAGGCGAGCAGTGGCAGCGCGATCCGAGCCACGTCGAGAGGCTGAGAGGTCACGGCCTCGCCCTGGAGGGCGAAGAGCAGGACGATGGTGAAGAGAAGACCGTAGAGGGCCCACGGTCCGATGACGGGCAGGTACTTCTCCTCGTACCACTCGCGGCCCTTGCTCCGCTCGCCGACCGCGCGGGAGGCGAAACCGGCGACCAGAGGGATGCCGAGGAAGACCAGCACGTTGAGTGCGATCTGTCCCATGGAGAAGTCGAGGCCTGCAGTGTCGAGGCCGAGCCAGCCGGGCAGCACCGTGAGGTAGAAGTATCCGAGCAGCGAGAAGGCGACGACCTGGAACACCGAGTTGATCGCGATGAGCACGGCGGCGGCCTCGCGGTCGCCGCAGGCCAGGTCGTTCCAGATGACGACCATCGCGATGCAGCGCGCGAGGCCGACGATGATCAGGCCCGTCCGGTACTCCGGGAGGTCGGGCAGGAAGATCCACGCGAGCGCGAACATCACGCCCGGCCCGACGACCCAGTTGAGAGCGAGGGAGCTGATGAGCAGCTTCTTGTCCCCGGTCACGGCGGCGACCTTGTCGTAGCGGACCTTCGCGAGGACCGGGTACATCATCACGAGCAGGCCGATGCCGATCGGCACCGAGATGCCGCCGACCTCGAGGTGCGAGAGAAGGTCCGAGAGCCCGGGGACGAGGGTGCCGAGCAAGAGCCCGAGAACCATCGCGATGCCGATCCAGGCCGGGAGCCAGCGGTCGAGCGTGGAGAGGCGGGGCGGACCCGCCGTCGTGAGCGGCCCGTCCGTCGTCGTACGTGCGTCAGTCACTGGGTGCCGTCCTGTCGAGGGCAGGAGACTTCTCTCCCCTGTATTGATCCTCGCCTATATTGACGTGGATCGAAGTGAAGGGCAAGAGGAGGTGATTGTCGACATCGCAGGGGAAGCTCTGAGCACCGGTCGCTCCTCCCGTCGGTGACTCAGGCGCCGTTCGAGCTCACGAGGAGCATGCGGCCGAGGTCGTCGAGCCTGTCCTGCTGGACCGCGTAGTAGGACCAGGTCCCGCGCCGCTCTCGGCTGAGCAGGCCCGCCTCGACGAGGATCTTGAGGTGGTGGCTTACGGTCGCCTGACTCAGGCCGACAGGTCCGGTGAGGTCGCACACGCACGCCTCGCCCCCGTCGCCACCCGCGACGAGGGCGAGCAGACGCAAGCGGGTCGCATCGCCGAGGGCCTTGTACCCGCGTGCGATCTCGTCCGCGGCGGCCGGGTCGAGAGAGTCCCGCACTGCGGCGATGCAGCAGGCTGTCGTGGTGGGAGTCGTGGTGCTCATCGCCCCATCGTCCCATGGATCGAAGAATCTCGATCAGGGTGGTGCTGCTCAGAGGCTGAGAGCCGGGCTCTCACCCCATCGGCCACACCGGACGCACCTCTACGGCCCCGAACCGGGCCATCGGGTGGGCTGCCGCCGCCGCGACCGCGGAGTCCAGGTCCGCCGCGTCGATGACGTCGAACCCGGCGAGCCGTTCGCTGCCCCGGGTGACAGGTCCGGCCGTCGTGGTGCTCTGGCCACCCCGGACCCGCACGGACACGGCGTCGTCCTCAGGGCGGACGCGGTCGCCGAGCACGTAAGACCCTGTGGCCTGCAGGTGGCCCACCCACGCTCCGGCGTCGTCGTGGGCGGCGTCGTAGGGCTCACCGGTCGGGTCGTCGCAGATCAGCAGCAGATAGCGCATGGTGCCTCCTCGGTGGTGACGTCGCCCCGCCGTGGCCGTCCGTACCAGTCGTCGGCCTCGGCTGGGACGAGGTCTCGACCGCCGGTGCGTCCGACGCCGGGGGCAGCCGTCGGACGGCGGCCGCGTACTCACGCAATCTAGCGACCGCAGTCCAGCCGAGGGAAGGTCTCGCGAGGGGAGGTGCGCGGCCTGACCGTCGTCGCCACGAGGGTGCGGGGGAGTCCGCGCGGCAGCGTGGACCCGGCGTACCCTGGGCGCAGCGGCGCCGCCGCACGGCCGTGACCCACGCGAGCCGTCCGCCTCTCCGGGGCGGGCCACCCTCCAGACGAGAGAACCACAGTGCTCGAGAACCTTCCTGTCGCCGCCGCAGCCTTCGCCGTCCTGGCTGGGCTCGTGCACGTCTACATCTTCGTGCTCGAGAGCCTGCGCTGGACCGCGCCCGCTACCCGGCGCACCTTCGGCACCTCTGAGGACGAGGCGCTCGCGACCCGCTCCATGGCGTACAACCAGGGCTGGTACAACCTGTTCCTGGCTGTCGGGGCGATCGGCGGGGCGGTTCTCGCGCTCGGAGCCGACGGCTCCGCCGCCGTGGCAGGCTCGTCGATCCTGCTCTTCGCGACAGGGTCGATGGTCGCCGCAGCCCTCGTGCTCGTCACGAGCGACAGCACCAAGCTCCGCGCCGGGTCCGTCCAGGGCTTCTTCCCGCTCATCGCGATCGTCCTGGCGCTCCTCCTCGGCTGAGCTGCCCTCGGCGGCCTGCCGAGCACGGCTGGCGGGGCCGACCTTGGGCTACTCGGCGAGCGCGTTGAGCGCCGACCACCCCAGCGTCGGGGCAGGCCCGGGAGCCGCCGAGGCGTCTCCCAGCATGGTCGCGGCCATCTCGCCGACCAGGCTGTACGCGGCCTCGGCGATCGACGACCCGGCGCTGATCCTGTGCGCGCCGGCCGCAGCGAGCTCCCCGACGGAGAGCGTGCCGGGGCCGAACGCGACGTTGACCGGGACCGGTGACGCGGCGACGAGGGCCCGGACCACGTCGGGCTGGAGCGCGCCGAGCACGAAGATGCCGCTCGCTCCTGCCTCGGCGTAGGCGAGCGCCCTGTCGAGCGTCTCGTCGAACCAGGCGAGACTGCCCACGCCGCCGAGCCGGTGCGTGTCGATCCGGGCGTTGACGAACAGCGGGTTACCCGCGTCCTCGGCGGCCGCACGGGCCGCAGCCAGCCGGGTCACCTGCTCGGCGACCGGACGCATCGAGTCTTCGATGTTGACGCCCACCGCGCCCGCCTCGAGGACCGCGGTGACAGTCTGCGCAACCTCCTCGGCAGGACCGCCGAGACCGTTCTCGATGTCGGCCGAGACCGGCGCCTCGACGGCCCGGACGATCGCGGCGACCGCTGCGACGGCGTCCGTCCTGGCCAACCGGTTGCCGTCGGCCGACCCGTGCGCCCACGCCACCCCAGCGCTCGTCGTCGCGACAGCGGCCGCTCCGGCCGCCGCGACGACCCGCGCCGAGGCGACGTCCCAGGCGTTGGGGAGCACGAGCGGCGAGCCGGAGACGTGGAGAGAGGCGAAGGCCCGGGCGAGGGCGACCTGAGAGAGCATGCCCTAGTGGACCACACCGGGGCGCTCGGCGACGACGAACAAGAAGCAGAAGAACGCGCTCCGCTCCCCGCTCGCGATCCGTGGGGGCATGAGCTCGGGCGGGGTGTCCTTCGACGGTCCTGGCTCGTCGAGGACGCGCAGGTCGAGACCCGCGTCGGTCACTGCCCGGACGACCTCCCGGAGCGGGCGGTGCCAGAAGGTCAGCTCGGTCGTCTGGCCGTTGAGCTCGACGTCCTCGGAGTAGAGCCTGGTCTTGAAGTAGTCGTCCTCGGGGGCGTTGAGCACCTGGGCGAACGGGTGGTTGACAGAGGCGACGAGCCGGCCGCCCGGCCGCAGGACGCGGCGGAGCTCGGCGAGCGGCCCGCCCCAGTCCTCGAGGTAGTGCAGCACGAGGGAGGCGACGACCACGTCGTAGGACTCGTCCTCGAAGGGCAACGGCTCCGCCAGGTCGTGCACGGTCAGCGGGACCGTGCCACCCAGCCTGCGGCGAGCCAGGTCGATCATCGCCGGGCTCCCGTCGAAGCCGGTGACGTCCGCGCCACGGGCGACGAGCTCGGCGGCCAGCGGGCCGGACCCGCACCCGGCATCGAGGATGCGCTTGCCCTGCACGTCGCCCACCAGGTCCAGCACAGCGGGGCGCTCGTAGTAGGCGTTCAGCAGGCTCGTCGCGTTCTCCGCCTCGTAGTCGTCAGCGAACCTGTCGTAGTCATCGGCACTCATGCTGTCTCCGTCTCAGGGGCCGGGTTGATCGTGTCGCCGTCGCTGGTCAGGCGGGCGTCGGGGTCGATGGCCAGCACCTCGAGGCCCGGTGTCTCGACCAGCTCTCGGACCAGCCCGGCCGAGCCGGCCACGAGGGTCGAGTCCCAGTCGATCTCGGTCGCGAGGAACCATGCGTGGTCGTCGGGCCAGACCATGCTGGGCGTCTGGGGCGACCAGCCCGGGCGGACCCAGGGAGCCCGGTCGCCCCACGCCGGTTCGGTGAAGTCGTCTGCGCCGGCCTGGAAGAGCACGTAGGTGCGCCCGGTGCCGCCGTGCAGGGCGAAGGTCGGTCCGCTCGCGATCTCGCGGGACAGCAGGCCGGTGCCAGGCTCGGGGGCTCGGTGGAAGAGAGCGATCCGTTCCGTCGTCGCCCACCTCACCCGGGTGAGTGCCCGGCGCAGCGTGGTGCGCAGTCGTGTGCCTGCAGACCGGACCGCCGACCGGAGACCACGGTCGTCGGTGCTCGGGTCCGGCATCTCGGCGGTGTACGTGGCGTAGCCCGCAGAGCTCATGAGTCCACCCCAGCCCTCCCAGACCGCGGCGACGCCAGCGGACGGCGTGGTGGTGTGACGTTCGAGGACACGTGCTGCACCGGTGAAGGAGCCAGGGTCGCAGCTGCCCTCCGGGGGCATGTCGTAGCGCCAGCCGTCGGGGGCCACAGTCTGGGACTCCTCCCACCTCCCGAGCCCGACGAGCCGCGCGAACTGCGCCTCGCTGTGCATGGTCGTGCCGAAGGCCGCGGCGACCTCGGCCCACGTGGTGCGTCCGGTCTCGAGCGCAGCCTCGATGTCGGTGGCCCCCGCGAAGAGCGACTCTTCCTCGACCCCGTGCCACGTCCCGGTCGCGCGGGGCCGGTCTCGCTCGACCGCGTGGAAGATCCGTGCGTAGGCCTCGAAGCCTCGTGGCACGACCGAGAGGATCGAGGCGAAGGGCTCGGACTCCATCGGGCGCAACCACTCGCCCCGCGAGACGTCGGGTTCCCACATGAGCTGCTCAGGCACAGGTCGATCTCCTCGGTGTCGCCCCCTGCCCTGCCGGGGGAGACCCCAGCAGGGTGACGCGCGTCGCGCGCGTCAAGGCACAGTACCGGCCGGACATGGAGGTCTTGTGATCCATGGCACACCTGGGCATGATCGGGATCATGACACCACGGCAGATCCGGCGGCTCGGCGGGGTGGGCGGATGTACCTGACGATCGTCAGTGCCGCACGCTTCCTGGTCGAGCACTCCGACGAGCCGGTGACCCTGCACGACCTCGCCGACCACGTCGGCTACAGCCCGTTCCACGTCGCGAGGTCCTTCGAGAGGTACGTCGGCATGCCGCCCGGTCAGTTCCTCGCGGCCCACAGGTTCCAGCGCGCCAAGCAGATGCTGCTCGCGGGCGAGGACAAGGTGATCGACATCTGCAACGCCGTGGGCTTCAGCTCGGTCGGCACCTTCACCACGCGGTTCGTCAAGGTGGTCGGCCTGAGCCCGACGGACTTCCGTCGGCTGCCTCACACCCTCGCCGACCACCAGCCGCGCCCGGTGAGCGTCCGCGGCCCGCAGACCGACGGCACGGTGATCACAGGAGCGGTCCACCTGAGCCCGGCCGCACGCACGAGCGTGGGGCCCAGCCCTGCGGTGTACGTCGGTCTGTTCCGGCGGCGTGCAGCGCACGGTGTGCCCGTGGCGGGGACGCTCATGGGGCCCGAGGGCTATTTCATCCTCATGGACGTCCCACCGGGAGCCTTCTGGCTGCTGGTGTCGGTGCTCGCCTCCAGGGCCGACGCGCCCGGGCAGCTGGTCCCCGTGACCCAGGTGGTCGGGGCTGCGTCGAGGCCCGTGCTCGTGCCCGAGCGCCCCGTGTCGCTCGTCCGCGACGTCTCCGTCGACGTCGCGCCAGACTGGTTCGCGCCTGTGCTCGTCGCGCTGCCCCCGCTCGCCGCAGTCTGACGGGCCGGTCAGGCGTCGACGGCTGAGGCGGCCGAGATGAGCGAGTGCAGGGCCTGCCCGTAGGCGTCGGGTGCCGCGTCGGCGCGGAACTCGGCGGGCTCCCCGTGCAGGGTGATCGTGACGATGTAGTCGTCGGAATCGGTCCGGGCGAGCGACCTGAAGGTCGCGCCGAGCAGCGCCCGGAGCTGTTCCTCGGAGGGCAGCCAGAGCGTCTGGTCCATGTCGACGGAGTCGAGGGCCCACTCGGTCGTGCCGTTGAAGCCGAGGATCGTCCCGGTCGGGTACTCGTGCACCTCGATGGTCAGCTCGCTGACTGTGTAGACCACCTCGTCGAGGTCTTCGGCCTCGAGGGTGAACCTGTCGCCGGGGGCGGGGTGCCAGCGCAGACCGGCCAGTGCGAGGTCGCGGGCGAGGTCGGTGGAGATCATCGGCCCAGTCTCGTGCGTCTTGCCCCCGGGCGCACCCCGGGCGCCACGCACCCCGGAGCGCCGTCCACAGCCCCTGGTGCCCTGAGGCGGGGAGGGGCAGACTGGTGCTTCCGGCGTGTCCGGGCCGGTCGGGCGCCCTTCAGCCCCGGCGGCGGGTCTGCACGCACTGCCGGTCTGCACGCACGAGACTGATGACAGAGACGGACGACGGAGAGGGAGGGAGACGATGAGCGACTGCGGTTTTGGTGACTTCGAGTTCGAGCGGCGGTTCTTCGTCGACGGGCTCCCACCGGCTGTGCTCACCGAGCCCGACCCGGAGCTCATCGTGCAGAGCTACTACCTCGCGGCCGAGGGCTACGCGATGCGGATGCGCGTGCAGTCGAGCACGGTCCTGCTGCCGCTCGACGGCACCGAGGACGAGCTCCAGGTGCTCGGCGACTTCGCGAGCGAGTTCGAGTTCTGCGCCATCACCGTCAAAGGACCGATGAACGGCGGCACCCGTTACGAGGCCGAGCGTGAGATCGACGTCAACGTCGGCCTCGACATGATCCGGCTGGGTGGCAAGCGCATCATCAAGAACCGCTACGCCCTGTGGCTCGGCGGTGACGGGTGGGTGGTCGACGTGTTCGGCGGCGCGAACCGGCCGCTGATCGTCGCGGAGTGCGAGCGCGGAGGTCCCGTGACGGACCTCAGCATCCCGTCGTTCTGCGTCACGGAGGTCACCGACGACCGCCGGTTCTCGAACGAGTCCCTGTCGCACACGCCCTTCGGCGGGTGGGCCGACGCCTTCGAGCGCGAGCTTGCGACCGACGGGCCGAAGTTCCTCCAGGGTTTTGGGCACAACACCCTGGAGTCGGACGCCTGACGGGTCGCATGGAGACCTCTCCCCGTGGCGCGATGGCGTCGCGGCGGGCGACGATGAGCCCATGAACCTCCCGCAGCGCACCGCAGCCGCCCTCCTCGGGTGCGCAGCCCTCCTCGTCCCCGCGGCATGCTCAGGCGGGGACGACTTCTGCACCGTCGCGACCGACGCCAAGACCGACATCTCCAAGACCGGCGACCAGACGATGGAGGAGGCTGCCGCCTCCTGGACCGGTGCCGGCGAGCAGATGGAGTCTGTCGACGCCCCCGAGGAGATCGCCGACGCGTGGGACACGATGACGGCGACAGTCGTCCAGGTCGGCGAGTACTTCACCAGCGGGACTGACCAGCAGAAGGTCAGCGACGCGACCGAGGCGTTGCTCGCTGACGAGTTCATGGCCGCTCGCACCGCCGTCTACGACTACGTCGACAAGACCTGCGAGGCCTGACGTCGGCCGGGCCAGCGAGTCCTGACGTCGATGGACCTGCGAGGCCTGACGCCGATTGGACCAGCGAGGCCTGACGTCGGTCGGGTGCTCAGCCTGGCAGGACCCCGGTGAGGAACCTGGCGACGTCGGCGAGCTCCTGCTGGGAGATCCCGTGCGCGAGCCCCGGGTAGACGACCTCGGTGAGCGTCGTGTGCTCGGGCAGCCACGCGCTCGTCCGGGCGAAGGCCTCGGGCGTGATGACGGGGTCGACATCCCCGCGGCCGAAGAACACCGGGGGAGCGGTCTCGGCGAGGGCAGCGTCGCCCGGCAGCTTGACGTCAGCGGTGAACCCTGACAGCACGACACCGGCGAAGAACCTCTCCGGACGGTTCCGCAGCAGGTGCGTCACCATGAGCCCACCCTGGGAGAACCCGAGCAGCGCGACTGGCGTGCTGGCCGGGACGTGCTCGTCGAGCCAGGTCAGCACAGCCTCTGCCGCGTCCTGCGTGGCAGCAGGGTCGGGACGGCCGGGGTCGACGATCGGCACCCAGGCGTACCCAGGTCCGGCGGTCAGCGGCGCCCGGACCGCGACCGACCGCAGAGACCGCGGCAGGTGCGGCACGAGGCCCACGAGATCGTGCTCGTGCGAGCCGTAGCCGTGCAGCAGGACCAGGAGGGGAGCGTCGTCCCGGGCAGGTGCGGACGGTGACCAGACGGCGGCGGACGCCTCGAGGCTCAGTGTCATCCCGCCAGCCTATCTGCGGTCTCGGTGGCTCTCGCGAGCCGTCCGGGCGCTGTGGAGGAGAACCCCAGCGGCCCCGACGTCAGTCGACCGAGCCGAGGGCCGCGACGGCCTCGACGCTCGTCGGACCTGCCGTTCCAGGTTCGGCCTTGACCCCGCCCTCGGTCTCGAGGTGGCTGGAGACCGAGAGGAGGAAGTCGACCACGGCTCGGCGCGAGGCCGGGGGTACCTTCTCGGCGAGCTCGCGCAGCGCTCGGTGCATGCCTGTCATGCGGGCGTGCAGCTCGTCGTGCGCGTGCTGGGTCGCGGTGATCACCAGCCCGCGGCGGTCTGTCGGGTGGGGGTGGCGCTCGAGGAAGTCCGAGGCGGACAGCCTGTCGAGCAGCTTGGTGGTCGACGCGCTCGAGATCCCCAGGAACTTGGACAGGGCGCGCGGGGTCGCGTGCTCTCCGTTGCTGGTCGAGATCACGACGAACTGGAGGGCCTGCATGTCGGTCTCGTTCATGCCCATGTCGGCACTCATCCGGCGGCGCATGCCCTGGTCGCTCTGGCGGAAACGCCTCAGCGCGTGCAGGATCTCGACCACAGAGTCACTGTTGTCGTACCAGTACCCGGGGCCGTCGTCGGTTTGCTCCGATGGGGTCACACCATTATGTTACCTTGAGAAGTAAGTAGTTTGGCTAGCGAACGCTTGACCGACCGACCGAACAGGTCCTCGCAGACACCAGGAGGTCACCCGTGACGACAGCCACGTCCGACCAGGGTTCAGCCCCAGCCCAGGCCACCGACGCCGCCCCCGTCGACGACCACGTGATCCTCCTCGCCGAGGACGGCAGCCGCATCGGGCACACGCCCCGCGCCACGGTCCACGGTCTCGACACCCCCTTGCACCTCGCCTTCTCGTGCTACCTGCTGCGTGAGGACGGTCAGGTCCTGCTCACCCGCCGCGCGCTCGCCAAGCGCACGTGGCCAGGGGTGTGGACCAACTCCTTCTGCGGGCACCCGCGGTTCGGCGAGGAGATGACCGACGCGATCCGCCGTCACGCAGCGCACGAGCTCGGCCTCGAGGTGTCCGGCATCGAGATGGTGCTCCCCGACTTCCGCTACCGCGCGGTCGACGCGTCGGGCGTCGTCGAGAACGAGATCTGCCCGGTCTTCTTCGCCACGACCACGCAGGACTGCGAGCCGAACCCCGACGAGGTCATGGACCTCGCGTGGACGAGCATGCAGGACCTCGGGACGGCCATCACCGCGACCCCGTGGGCCTTCAGCCCGTGGATGGTCAGCCAGCTCAACCAGCTCGGCGAGATCGACCTCGGGGCGGAGCGTCGATGACCAGCACGACGGACCACCCGCACCCGGGTGGTCCGCACCCGGCGGGGGACACCCTGGCGGCCGGACCTGCCCCGACCTCGCGGCCTGACGCCGCGACGGCGCAGGACGGGCAGGGCGCTGCGCCCCAGAGCGTCACCGTCGACAGCGTGCTCGACGAGTTCTTCGACGACGCGATCAGCCACGCCGACGCCTACGGCCCTGACTACACGGCGCTGTGGCACAGCCTGCGCTCCGCCTCCGAGGGCGGCAAGCGCCTGCGCCCGCTGCTGCTCACCGGCGTGTACGACCAGCTCGGAGGATCTGACCCGGCTCTGGCTGCGACCATCGGTGCCGCGGTCGAGCTGCTGCACACCGCCTTCGTCGTGCACGACGACGTGATCGACCATGACGTGGTCCGTCGCGGGCGGCTCAACGTGTCAGGGACCTTCGCCCAGCGTGCCCGCACCGAGGGCGCCGACGAGGCGCGCGCCGAGAACCTCGGCGCCGCCGCAGGCATCCTCGCCGGAGACCTCGCGCTCACCGGCGCGCACAGGCTCGTCGCCTTCAGCGCGGCGCCGTCGGGCACCCGCCGCGACCTCGTCAGGCTCTTCGACCACGCCGTGTACGTGACGGCCGCCGGAGAGCTCTCGGACGTCCGCTACAGCCTCGACCTGGCACCTGTCGGGCTCGCCGACATCGTCGCGATGGCTGCCCACAAGACCGCCGTGTACTCCTTCGAGCTGCCGCTCCAGGCCGGCGCCGTCCTCGCGGGTGCCGACCTACGCACGATCGACTGGCTCAGCCACGTCGGGCGGCTGCTCGGCACGGCCTTCCAGCTGCTCGACGACCTCGACGGCGTGTTCGGCGACGAGCAGACAACGGGCAAGAGCGCGCTGACCGACCTGCGCGAGGGCAAGCTCACGCCGCTCATGGCCCACGCCCGCCAGACCGACGCGTGGCCGACCATCAGCCGTTTTGTCGGCGACGCCGACCTCACCCACGACGGGGTCGACGCCGTCCGCGAGGCCCTCGAGGCAGCCGGCTCGAAGACCTTCATCGAAGACTTCGCCGCCGAGCACCTCGCCTCGGCGCGCCGGCTCGCCGACGAGATCTCCCTGCCCGACGGTTTCACAGGCTGGTTCGAGTCCGTCACGCGCGACCTCGCGCGCCGAGCAGCGTGACGGGGGACCGGCCCGTGACAGGGGAGCACCAGCCCTCAGGTCGCCGCGGCGACGAACCGCAGGAGATCCGCGACCCGCGCTACGACGCCGTCGCGCAGGCGAGCGCCGCCGTGGTCATCGAGGGCTACTCGACCTCCTTCGGGTGGGCGAGCCGCCTCCTGCACCGTCCTGTGCGCGGTCACGTCCGCAACATCTACGCGCTCGTGCGCCTCGCCGACGAGATCGTCGACGGCCCGCTCGCGGCCCTCGACCCTGCCCGCAGCACCCGGCAGCTCGACGACCTCGAGCGCGAGACCTACGAGGCGATGGAGACGGGGTACAGCACCAACCTCGTCGTGCACGCCTTCGCGATCACCGCGCGGCGCTTCGGTCTGGACCGCGACCACGTGCGGGCCTTCTTCGCCTCGATGCGCACAGACCTGACCCGCTCGGTCCACACGCCGGAGTCTCTCGACGAGTACATCTACGGCTCGGCCGAGGTGGTCGGCCTCATGTGCCTCGACGTGTTCCTCGGGGCTGAGGGGCGGACCGACGTCGCCGATCTCACCCCGGGTGCCCGGAGCCTCGGCGCGGCCTTCCAGAAGATCAACTTCTTGCGGGACCTCGCGGCCGACCACGACGACCTCGGTCGTACGTACTTCCCCGGGCTCGACCTCACGGCCTTCTCGGACGCGGACCGTGACGTGCTCGTCGCTGACGTGCAGGCCGACCTCGACCGAGCCGCTACGGTGATCCCACGGCTCCCGTCGAACAGCCGGACCGCGGTCTCCGCGGCCCACGGCCTGTTCTCCGAGCTCAACCGTCGCGTCGCGGCAGTCCCTGCCGCGGAGCTGCTGCGCACACGCGTCCGCGTCCCGGCGCCGACCAAGGCCCGCATCCTCGCGGCCGCACTGAGAAGAGGATCGATCGCATGAGCAAGGTCGTCGTCATCGGCGCTGGGATCGCGGGGCTGGCGACCGCCGGTCTCTTCGCGCGGGACGGGCACGACGTGACAGTCCTCGAGAAGAACGACGTCGTCGGCGGCCGGACGGGGTCGTGGGAGAAAGACGGCTTCAGGTTCGACACCGGACCGTCCTGGTACCTCATGCCCGAGGTCTTCGACCACTACTTCAGGCTGCTCGGGACGAGCGCCGCTGAGCAGCTCGACCTCACGGTGCTCGACCCCGGGTACAGGGTGTTCGCCGAGGGTGCCGACGCGCCTGTCGACGTCAGCCCTGACCTAGAGACGAACGTCGCGACCTTCGAGTCGATCGAGCCCGGGGCCGGGGAACAGCTGCGCCGGTACCTCGCGTCGGCGCGCCGGACCTACGACATCGCCGTCGAGACCTTCCTCTACACGTCCTTCCAGTCGAAGCTCGTGCTCGCCCGGCGTGACGTCGTCGCGCGAGCCGGACAGCTCGTCTCGTTGCTGCTGCGCCCGCTCGAGGGCTTCGTCGCCAAGTCGTTCAGGCACCGCACGCTGCGCCAGATCCTCGGCTACCCGGCAGTGTTCCTCGGGTCCTCACCCGACCGCGCACCGAGCATGTACCACCTGATGAGCCACCTGGACCTCGCCGACGGCGTGCAGTACCCGCAGGGCGGCTTCACCACGATCATCACGGCGATCGAGCGCCTCGCCCGGGCCGAGGGGGTCGAGGTGCGGACCGGTGCACGGGTCACCGAGATCGTCACGGGGCCGCTCGGGACCGCGGTCTCGGGGCGTCGCCGCACGGCTGGGTGGCGTCGGCGTGCTGCCGTGACCGGGGTCCGGTACACCCTCGCCGACGGGTCGGTCGAGACGATCGACGCCGACGTCGTGGTGAGCGGTGCTGACGTGCACCACACCGAGACCACGCTCCTTCCGCCCGACCTGCAGACCTACCCGCAGCGGTGGTGGGACTCGCGCGAGTCCGGCCCGGGTGCCGTGCTGGTCTACCTCGGCGTCGAGGGCGAGCTGCCTCAGCTCGCGCACCACTCGCTGTTCTTCACGGCCGACTGGCAGAAGAACTTCGACGACATCTTCGGCGAGCACACAGCCGTCCCCGACCCTGCGTCGATCTACGTGTGCCGCCCGTCGGCGACCGACACGACCGTCGCGCCCGCAGGCTCCGAGAACCTCTTCTTCCTCGTGCCTGTCCCGCCGGACCCCACGATCGGCCGGGGCGGCGACGACGGCTCGGGTGACCCGCTCGTCGAGAAGGCCGCAGACGCCGCCATCGCCCAGCTCGCCGAGTGGGCGGGCATCCCCGACCTCGCCTCGCGGGTGACCGTCCGGCGCACCGTCGGGCCGGCCGACTTCGTGGCGGACTACAACTCCTGGTCCGGCGGCGCCCTCGGCCCCGCGCACACCTGGAAGCAGAGCGCCTTCCTGCGCGGGAGCAACGCCTCCGCCCTCGTCGACGGGCTGCTCTACGCCGGCGGGACGACCATCCCCGGCATCGGGCTGCCGATGTGCCTCATCTCCGCGGAGATCGCGCTCAAGCGCCTGCGCGGGGACACGTCGACGGGACCGCTGGCGGAACCTCTGTGACGGGCTGGGAGTATCTCGGCGCGCTGCTCCTGTCGCTCGGTGCGATGGTGCTCATGGACTACCGCTGGAAGCTGTTCTTCTGGGCAGACGCGCGGCGCGCCTCGATCGTGCTCGGCGCGGGCATCGTCATGTTCCTGCTGTGGGACGTCTCGGGCATCCTGTCGGGGGTGTTCTACAGGGGTGACAGCCCGGGGATGACAGGCCTCGAGATCGCGCCGGACTTCCCGCCCGAAGAGCTCGTCTTCATCACCTTCCTCTGCTACTGCACGATGGTGCTGTTCGGCATCGTGCGGCGCTTCGTCGTCCGGCCGCGGGCGGAGGTGCGCGGATGAGCTACGCACAGCTGAACCTCGTGTTCCTCGCGGTGGCCGGTGTCGTCGCCGTGGTCCTCGCGCGCCGCGCCGGGGCCGGACCCCGGTGGTGGCAGGCGGTCGCCCTCGTGGTCGTCGTCCTCGCCGTGCTGACGGTCGTCTTCGACTCGCTCATGATCATGGCGGACCTGTTCCGCTACGACGAGGACCTCATGATCGGCCTCGACCTGTGGCTGACACCTGTCGAAGATCTCGCGTGGCCGATCGCCGCAGGGCTCCTGCTGCCGGCACTGTGGACCTGGCTGGGACGGAAGGACGAACGGTGAGCACCCCCACGAGCAGCACCGCACACACCCCGCAGAGCTCGGGCGGTTCTGTCGTCGCCTCGGTGATCGGGTCCTCGCGCCCTATCAGCTGGGTCAACACGGCCTACCCCTTCGCGGCTGCGTACCTCATGAGCGGCGGCGGCATCTCGGCGACCTTCGTCGTGGGGACGCTGTACTTCCTCATCCCGTACAACCTGCTGATGTACGGGATCAACGACGTGTTCGACTACGAGTCGGACCTGCGCAACCCCCGCAAGGGCGGTGTCGAGGGCATCGTGCTCGACCGCCGCATGCACAGGGTGACGCTGTGGTCCGCGGTGCTGAGCAACCTGCCCTTCCTCGTGTTCTTCGTCGCCGCGGCCTTCGCCTGGCCGACCTTCGGCGGGCCTGAGGGGATCAGCCCGGCCGCATGCCTGGTGACTCTCGCGGTGAGCGTCTTCGCCGTCGTCGCGTACTCGGCCCCGGGTCTGCGGTTCAAGGAGCGGCCGGTCCTCGACTCGCTCACGTCGAGCACCCACTTCGTCAGCCCTGCCGTCGTGGGGCTCGTGTACGCAGGCTCGTCCTTCTCGACGCCTGTGGTCTTCACCCTCGCGGCTTTCTTCCTGTGGGGCGTCGCCTCGCAGGCCTTCGGCGCCGTGCAGGACATCGAGGCAGACCGCGAGGCCGACATCGCGTCGATCGGGACAGTCTTCGGTGCCTCGCGCACGGTGCTCTTCGCGATGGCCGCGTACGCGGCGTCGGCGCTGCTGATGATCGGTGCCGGGTGGCCCGGCGTCCTCGCGGCCGTCGTGCCGGTGATCTACCTCGTGAACATCGCCCCGTTCCGGCGTCTGGCCGACGCAGACTGCGAGCGGGCGAACGCCGGCTGGCGCAGGTTCCTCTGGCTCAACATGGTCTCGGGCTTCCTCGTCACGCAGTTGCTCATCTGGATCGCGCTCCGGTAGACCTGCCCCCATGCCTTCAGCCTCGACCGCCCTGGTCTCCCTCGACCTCCTGGGGACCCTGGCCTTCGCGATCAACGGGGCGATGACCGCGGTCCGCACGGCGCGGCTCGACATCGTCGGCATCGTGACCCTGGGCATGATGACCGCCCTGGGTGGTGGGTTCATCCGTGACATCTTGCTCGACGACCTGCCGCCCACCACCTTCCTCGACGGCCGGTATCTCGCGGTCGCCGCGCTCGGTGGCCTCATCGCCTTCGTGCTCGGGCAGCGGCTCGAGAAGCTCGCGACACCCATCAACGTGCTCGACGCCGCCGGGCTCAGCCTCTTCGCGGTGACTGGCACCCTCAAAGGGCTCGAGTGGGGACTCGGCGCTACGCAGGCGATCATCCTCGGCGGCGTGACCGCCGTGGGCGGCGGCACGCTGCGCGACGTCATGGTGCGGCAGGTGCCTGCGGTCCTGCACTCGGGCTTGTACGCGGTCCCCGCGCTGATCGCCGCGGGCCTGACCGCCGCCTTCGACGCAGGCGGTCTGCCGTTGCTGCCGTGGACCGTGGTCGCCGCCGCCGTGTGCTTCGCGGTCCGGCTCCTCGGGGTCCGCTACGACCTCCACGCACCCCGCCCCCGGGACATGAAGAGCCGCGACTGAAGCGTGCGCCGTCACGTCGCAGGCGGCGTGCGGTAATGTGACCGGTCCTCATGAACCCACTCCGCACGTACGTCGTCTTCGCCGCGCTCGGTTTCCGGCGCTATTCGGCGTACCGTCTGGCGACCGCGGCGGGGGCCTTCACCAACTCGGTCTTCGGGCTGCTGCGGGCGCCGATCACGATGGCGGTCATCGGAGCCGCGGGCGGTGAGCTCGCCGGGTACGGGGCTCTCGAGGGGGCCACGTACGCCTGGCTGACCCAGGCGGTCCTCACGCCCGTCAACGTGTGGACCTGGAACGAGCTGGCGCTGCGCATCCGCAGCGGGGACATCGCCGTCGACCTCGCGCGGCCTGTCGACCTGCAGATGACCTACCTCGCGGGTGACCTCGGGCGCGCTGCCTTCCAGGTGCTCCCGCGCGGGCTCCCGCCGCTGCTCGTCGGGGCGCTGGTGACGGGGCTGGCTCTGCCCACGACAGTCCTGCCCTACGTCCTGGGCCTGATCGCCCTGGCGCTCGGGGTCTGCGTGTCCTTCGCCTGCCGCTGGCTCGTGAACCTCGCGGCGTTCTGGCTGGTCGAGCTGCGCGGGGTGCTCACGCTGCACATGGTCGCCGTCGGTGCGCTCAGTGGGCTCACGGTGCCAGTGCACTGGTTCCCCGACTGGCTCGCGCGGATCGCCGCGGCCTCGCCCTTCCCCTCGATGGTCCAGGCGCCTGTCGACCTGCTCGCCGGACGGGTGCAGGGAGTCGAGGCCCTCGGAGTCATCGGGGTGCAGGTGGCGTGGTTCCTCGGGGTCTTGCTGCTCGGGCGTGTCGTGCTCGCCCGTGGCGTCCGCAGGCTGGTGGTCCAGGGTGGTTGACCTCGCTCCGTACCGCGCTGTCCTGTCCTCGCGCATCCGGTCACAGCTCGCCTACAGGCGGTCCTTCGCGCTCGACGTCGCAGGCTCGGCGGGCGTCGGTCTCCTCGAGTTCCTCTCGGTGTACGTGATCTTCACGAACGTCACGCAGCTCGGCGGCCTCGACTTCGCCGGTGTCGCGCTCGTCTTCGCTTTCGCCAACCTAGGCTTCTCGCTCGCCGACATCGTGGTCGGGCACGTCGACGCCCTGCCCACCTATCTGCGGTCAGGGACGCTCGACGCCTTCTTGCTGAGACCGTTGTCGGTCCTCGGGCAGCTCGTCACGAGCGACGTGCAGCTGCGCAGGCTCGGGCGCTGCGCTGTGGGTGTCGCGATCCTCGCGGTCGCGCTGCCGCAGGCAAGCATCGACTGGGGGTGGGGTGCTGCCCTGCTCGTGGTCGCGATCCCGCTGGTCGGGGCGGTGATCTTCGCGGCGGTCTTCGTCGCGGCCGCGGCGGCCCAGTTCTGGCTCGTCGACGGCGCCGAGTTCACCAACGCCTTCGTCTACGGCGGGTCGAACGCTGCCTCGTACCCCACATCGGTGTTCACCACGCCGTTGCGCGCTGCCGTGACCTTCGTGCTGCCGGCCGCCTTCACCGCATACCTGCCGACCCTGCTGCTGCTCGGCGAGCCAGGACCTGCGTGGACACCCGCCTGGCTCGGCTGGTTCGCGCCGGTCGCCGCTGTCGTCGCCTGGGTCGTCGCTCTCACCGGCTGGAAGGCCGGGCTCCGCCACTACACAGGGACAGGATCATGACCGAGCCGATCATCGACGTCGCCGGGCTCTCGAGGGACTTCACGGTGCGCGCCCCGGCCGGTCGGCTGCGCCGGACGTCCCGCACGGTCCATGCCGTGCGCGACCTCACGTTCTCCGTCCCCGAGGGCGCAGCCGTCGGGTACATCGGCGCGAACGGGGCAGGCAAGTCGACGACCATCAAGATGCTCACAGGCATCCTCGTGCCGACGGCGGGAACCGCGCGGACCTGCGGCAAGGAACCGCACCGGCAGCGCCGTGAGCTCGCCCGCGAGATCGGCGTCGTCTTCGGTCAGCGCACCCAGCTGTGGTGGGACCTGCCCCTGCACGAGTCCTTCCGCGCGCTGGCCGCCATCCACAGGCTGCCGTCAGACCGCGCGGCGCAGCGGCAGGTCGAGCTCGTCGACAGGCTCGACCTCGGTGAGTTCCTCGACACTCCCGTCCGTCAGCTCTCGCTCGGGCAACGTATCCGCGGAGAGATCGCGGCCGCGCTCCTGCACTCGCCGCGGCTGCTGGTCCTCGACGAGCCGACGATCGGTCTCGACGTGCTGTCCAAGGAGCGCCTGCGCGGGTTCCTCGTCGACGAGCGTGCCGCGCACGGCACGTCGCTGCTGCTCACCACCCACGACATGGACGACGTGCAGCGACTCACCGAGCGGATCCTCGTCGTGGACCACGGGCAGATGGCTTTCGACGGGACGCTCGCCGGTCTCGTGGACAGGGTCGGTGCGCAGCGGGTCGTGGTGGTGGACCTGCTCGGTGGTGCTCATGGAGCAGGAGCCGAGGTCGGTGGTGGTGCCGGCGGTGCGGGGCAGGCTGGAGCCCGAGCTGCCGGGGTGCCTGACTTGCACGGGATCCCAGGGACCGAGCTCGTGGCGGTCGAGGCGGCTGGCCTGCGTCAGCGGCTCGCCTTCACGCCAGGGCTGACGACGGCCGCCGAGGTCATCGCGGCAGTCGCGGCGCGGGCGACCGTGCGCGACGTCGCGATCGAGGAGCCGGACATCGAGGACGTGGTGCGGAGGCTGTACCTGTCGCAGTGACCGAGGGTGTCCGGGGGACGGCTGTTGCACCCTGACGGACCTCGGGCCATCCTGGACGGACCCGCACCGCCCCACCCGACGGATGGAGACCCGTGGAGCTCGCCGAGGCCTTCCGCTGGATCGGTGCCGCCGTGCTGCTCGCTGTGGCCGTCGTGCTCTCGATCAAGGGGGTGCGGCTCATGTCGCGCGCGGGTCGCGCCGACTTCGACCAGCAGAGCCCTGACCGTGAGCGGCTCGACGTCGAGGGGGAGGGGTTCCGCACCATCGTGCTCGCGGCCTTCGCGCTCGTCGCCTCGGCCGGGGTGGCTGTGCTGCCAGGGATCGCGGCCTGAGGGCTCAGCCCTGGTCGTCGCGCGGTCCTGGGTCCTCGCCCGATCCTCCGTCGGTGCCGGGCCACGGGCGGCGCTGCACCGCGATCCGCCGTTCTCGTGCCAGGCGGTCCCGCTCCACGCTGCGGCGCTGGAGCTGCGTCCCGATCATCGAGCCCCCGGACGCGATGCAGAGCAGCCCCAGCACGGCGACGACGAACGGTCCGTCCACGACCAGGTGCAGGGCAGCGAGAACGACGCCCGTGGTGAGCAGCGAGGCACCGACCTGCAGCCGTGCTCGCGGTGAGAGCCGAGCGTAGCGTGCTCTTGGTGCCGCCGTGGCTCTCATGGACGT
The DNA here is from genome assembly GCF_013415325.1 of Sanguibacter inulinus. Lineage (GTDB taxonomy): Bacteria > Actinomycetota > Actinomycetes > Actinomycetales > Cellulomonadaceae > Sanguibacter > Sanguibacter inulinus. The sequence goes on from NZ_JACBYE010000007.1 coordinate 117,765, forward strand.
GGTCCCCCGTGGATCCGTGTGCGCTGCGATGTCAGAGGCGACGGGTGCAGCGGTCCTCACACCCGAGTGGTCGTGAGCCGTCGACGTTACCGAAGTCTCCAGGTCGTGTCGCGCGGGACCTGCGAGAGAGCCCGTCGCGGGCGGGAGCGCGCCCACGATCGGCCGCCGCGCCGACGCCCGGGCGCGCGATGTGATGGGATGTCCGTCGACCGCTTCACGAGAGGGACCCGATGGCAAAGCTGTACTTCAGGTACGGGGCGATGAACAGCGGCAAGAGCACGGCTCTGCTGCAGGCTGCGTACAACTACGAGGAGCGTGGCCACCAGGTCCTCCTCGCGAAGCCTGGTATCGACACCAAGGCGGGCCGGGCGATCCAGTCGCGGCTCGGCTTCGACAGGGACGTCGACTTCATGGTGGGGGAGGGGCAGGACGCCTACGCGCTGTTCCAGCAGCACCGCGCGCACGTGCAGACCGAGTCGGGGCGTGACGTCAGCTGCCTGCTCGTCGACGAGTCGCAGTTCCTCTCGGCCGGGCAGGTCAACGACCTGTTGCGCATCGCGACCCTCGATGCGATCCCGGTGATCTGCTACGGAATCCGCACAGACTTCCAGACGGCTGCCTTCCCCGGCAGCCGCCGCCTCCTCGAGATCGCGCACAGCCTCGAAGAGCTCAAGACGATCTGCCGCTGCGGTCGCAAGGCGATCTTCAACGCGCGCTCGGTCGACGGGGTCTTCATCTTCGACGGTGCGCAGGTCGCCATCGACGGGGTCGAGGTCGCCTACGAGTCGCTGTGCGCGGCCTGCTATCTCCGTGAGAGCGGCGGTCACCTCACGCGCTGAGCGGAGCGGGCGAGGGGTGAGGGGTCTGCGGCCCTGCAGCCTGCAGCGGTGCTGCCGCTGCCCGGTGGCCTGAGGGGGCGCCGACGCGCTGACCAGCAGACCGACGACAGACCTTGGCGTGACCCGCGTCACAGTCTTACCGTGGGTCCATGTGCCGGAACATCACGACCCTTCGCGGTCTCGAGCCACCGGCGACCGACGAGGAGATCGCGGCCGCCGCCCGCCAGTTCGTCCGCAAGGTCACGGGGGTCCAGTCGCCGAGCACGGCGACCGCGGAACCTCTCGACCGGGCGGTCGACGAGATCGCGGCGATCGTCGCGCGTCTGCTCGACGAGCTGCCTGCCCGCCGACAGCCGCCGACGACAGTCCCGCCCCTGCGCAGACCCGAGGTCCGCGCACGGCTCGACCATCTCCACGAGCACGAGCACGAGCACGAGCACGAGCACCGGAGCCCTGTCGCGCCCTGAGGCTGCTCGGGTCGGCGACCACGTTCCTGCGACAGGTCAGGTCAGATGAACCTGCGGAGGTTGCGCGGGTGCATCTTCGCGGCGCGCTCGTTGCCCCGCTTGTAGCTGCCGGTCGCCCTGGCCATGAGCAGCTGAGGGTCAGACGTCTCGAGCTCGCTCAGGAACGCGCGGGCGGCGTCGCCGCGAAGGCGCGCCGCAGCGCGTCCGTGGTGGGTGATGACGACGAGCGCATCACCCCGCACGGTGTACTCGAAACCCTCGGCGTCGGCCATCTTCCCAGTGTGCAGGTCTGGCGCGCGCCAGGGCAGTGCCGGACCGGTGTGGCCTGCACCTTCACCCGGTCGGGCGTCACCTGACGAGCATCACCAGCGCTCGTGCACGTGCGCGCGGATCGACGCGTCGTAGATCTCCTCGAAGCGTGCGAGCTGTTCGTCGGTCAGCGGCGGGAGGTCGGCGGCAGCCGCGTTGGACTCCGCCTGTGCGGCGTTGCGCGCGCCCGGGATCACCGTCGTCACGCCGGGCTGGTCCAGGATCCACCGGAGAGCGAGCTGTGACGTGCTGGCCGTCGAACCCTCGAGCAGCAGCGCCGCAACCTCGCGAGCGGCTGCGACACCGACCTCGAAGGGCACCCCGGCGAAGGTCTCGCCGACGTCGAAGGCTGCGCCCGAGCGGTTGAAGGTGCGGTGGTCGTCGGCCGCGAAGGTGGTGGACTCGTCGTACTTGCCCGACAGCAGGCCGCTCGCGAGCGGGACGCGGGCGATGATCGCGACGCCAGCCTCGCGCGCGGCAGGCAGGACCTCTTCGAGAGGCTTGCGGCGGAAGGCGTTGAGGATGATCTGCACGCTCGCGACGTTGGGGTGGGCGATCGCTGTGAGGGCCTCGGCGCAGGTCTCGACCGAGACGCCGTAGGCACGGATGGCACCGTCGGAGACGAGGGTGTCGAGCGCGTCGTAGACGGCGTCGGAGGAGAACACCTCCGTCGGCGGGCAGTGCAGCTGGACGAGGTCGAGGGTGTCGACGCCCAGGTTGCGGCGGCTCCGGTCGGTCCAGTCGCGGAAGGCGTCGAGGGTGTAGGCGGAGGCGTCGTGCGGGTCGGCACGGCGTCCCATCTTGGTCGCGACGCGGACGTCGTCGACCCCGCGGGCGTCGAGGAAGGACCCGACGAGCCGTTCGCTGCGGCCGTCGCCGTAGACGTCTGCGGTGTCGAAGAACGTCACACCGGCGTGGGCAGCGGCGCCCAGGACACCGTGCGCCGACCCTTCGGTCACCTCGCCCCAGTCACCCCCGAGCTGCCAGCAGCCGAGGCCGACGGGGCTGACGGGGAACGGGAGGCGTGAGGCTGATCGGGTGTCCATCGCCCCAGCCTAGGGGCTGCGCGGCGCCCCGGCCCGGTGCCGCAGCCCGGTGGGGTCCGCAGAGGCGCGCCGGCCGGGGTGACGAGCCCTGTGGTGGCCTGCCGGTGCCGCGTCTTCTGCGTCAGCCGTGGTCTGGGTCTGGCCGGTCCGCCAGGTGCTGCCGCCAGGTCTGGGCCGCCAGCCCGGCGGTCAGGAGCAGGGCTGCGGTCCGCCACACGACTCCCCACGTGCCGTCTCCGTCGACCACCGCCATGACGAGGTTGTAGGTCCAGAACCCTGCGAAGGCTGTGCAGCCCCAGGCCGACGCGAGCCGGCGGTTGCGTCGCGGCTCGGGGGAGCCGTCGAGCAGCTCGAGGGCGTACACCTCGGGGGCGCCGAACTCGTCCCGCGGGTGCGACGCCCCGCTGTCCTGCCAGTGGGCGCGTGCGTCGGCCACGTGCTGGCGCACAGCCGCCCGAGGGAGGTAGTAGCGACCCCGGAGGAGTCCGGCCAGGCGGTCGAACCACGCGTCGGCCGTCAGTGCCGACGAGGCGTCCGCCGGTGGAGGAGGCGGGGTCCGGTTCACGGCCGCGACCACGAGTGCGACGGACGCGGCGAGCGGGACCAGCAGGGGCATCTCGAACAACCGCTCGTGGTCCTTGAGCGAGACTGCTGCGGCTGCCGATCCGGCGATCCCGACGGCGGCCCCGGCCCACCAGGCCCAACCGCTGCGCACGAGGCCGGCCCGGCGGTCCAGCAACCCCCACAGCACCGCGACCCAGGACAGCAGGACGCCGGCGAACAGCACGACGTGCGCGGGACTGACACCGGCCGTCCACCCGGAGGTGACCAGCAGGGTGAGGCAGAGGAAGGTGCCGGCCAGACCGACCGTCAGGAGCAGGTGCGTCATCCGGCTGCGGGGTGTCCCGCCGTCGAGGTCGACGCTCGCCCGCTCGTCGACCGGCACGCGCTCGCGTGCTACCTCGCGGGCATAGGCGTCGGCGTCGCCGAAGAGCTCGGCGGCCGGGCGCCCGGACTCGTGGCAGGCGTCTCGCGCATCGGCGACGGCCTCGTCGGCCACGCCTGCGGGGACGGTGCTGTCCAGGCCGAGGCGCAGCAGGAGCCTGTCGCCCCACGCCTGGTCGTCGTCGGTGGGCCAACGGGTGCTCGTCGAGGTCATGAGCGATCTCCTGAGGTGGTCGTGGTCGGCGAGGGGACGACGGTCGCGGCGCTCGTCGGCGCAGGGGCGACGGCCGCCGCGCTCCTCGGCGTAGGTGCGCTGGCTGTGCCAGGTGCGCCAGGTGCTTCAGGCTCCTCGAGCAGGAGCCCGACGGTCTCGGCGAACGGTGCCCAGGCGCCGCGGAGAGAGGCGAGGTGCTGGCGCCCGGCGTCGGTCAGCGTGAAGACCTTCCGCCCAGGTCCACCCTCGCCCTCGCGCCACTGGGCGGTCACGGCCCCGTCGCGCTCGAGCCGGTTGAGGACCGGGTACAGCGCGCCGCCCTTGATCGGGCCGAGGCCCGCTGCCTGCAGCTGCTGCACGACGGCGTAGCCGTGGGCGCTCCCACGCGACAGGGCGGCGAGGGCGCAGGTGCCGAGCAGCCCGCGCAGCCACTCACCGGTGAGGTCGATGTCGTCCATGTGCTCATCGTGACACGGACTAGTCGAGAAATCCACTAGTGAATTAGACAAGGAACGGGGGCTGTCCCGTCAGCGCGTGCTGCCCCCGCGCAGGACCCTTCGACATGGTGGACCAAGGGGTCGACGGCTCCTGCCAGAATTCAGGGATGGATGCTTCGACCTACACGCTCACGACAGCCCCGCCCCCGCTCGAGGAGTATCTCGCCCTGCGGCAGCTGTCCGGGCTGACCCCCAAGCGCGCGGAGCAGGCCGGACCGGCCCTGGCGAACAGCTGGGCCTGGCGGACCGTGCAGACGCAGTCGGGGCAGACCGTCGCGATGGGGCGGGTCGTCGGCGACGGCGGCTGGTACTTCCTCGTCGCCGACATGGCCACGCTGCCCGAGCACCAGAAGAAGGGCCTCGGGCGGGCAGTCCTCAGTGCCCTGCTCGACGAGATCAGCGACCGTGCCCCGGCAGGCGCCTACGTGACCCTCATGGCCGACCTACCGGGCCAGCGCCTCTACGAGCAGCTGGGCTTCAAGAGGCCGACCAACGGGTCGATCTCCATGCACCGGCGGATCGGCTGAGGAGCTTCAGGAGCGTCCAGCACCGTCGGTGAGGGCGTCGGAGGCAGCCGTCGCGCCCGGGACCGAGGCCCCGGCCAGGACAGGCTCCCGGTCGTCGGTCACAGGCACCGGCCCGAGACCCGTGCCAGCAGCCGAGGCCGCGCCGGAGCTGCGCTCACGTCGCTCGATCGCGACGTTCAGCCCACCCAGCACGACGAGCAGCACAGCGGCTGCGACGGGGAGCACGAGCGCGACGTCGACCGAGACACGCTCGGCGACGGCGCCGGTGATCGCCGAGGCGAGAGCCTGGGCGAGGGTCAGCCCGGAGGCGAGCATCGTCATGGTGGTCGTCGAGCGGCCGGCAGGGCTGCGGTGCCCGGCGAGGGAGAAGATCGTGACGAGCGCAGGACCGACGCCCAGCCCCATGACGAGCAGCGCGACGACGGTCGCGGAGCGGCTGTCGGCGGTCGCGTAGGCGACCGAGCCGGCGGTCATCACCGCGGCGAAGACGAGCCAGCGCCACCGCTGCGAGAAGCGCTCCGGCAGGGCGGCAGCGGCCAGGGCGAGGGCTGCGGAGCCGATGCCGAGCATCCCGTAGAGCAGGCCTGCCTGCGAGCCCTCGCCCTGCGCCTCCATGTCGGCGGTGAGCGAGGTGAGGACCGCGCCGAAGAAGAACCCGATCGCGAAGGTCCCGCCGACCAGGACCATCACCCGGGAGCGCAGCACGGCGGTGAAGGGGGCGCGCTCGACGGCCTCCTCGGCCTCCGAGCTGGTGGCACGCGCCGTCGGGTGGAGGGCGAAGGCGGTGACGAAGACGAGGCTCAGGGCGGCGGCGATCGCGACAGGTGCCCAGGGGGCGAGGAAGGACGCGAAGATCCCGACGAGGAACGGCCCGATGACGAAGGCCGTCTCGTCGGCTGCCGACTCGTAGGACATCGCGCGGGAGTAGGTGCGCTGGCGCTGCTGGGGGAGCAGGCGGTCGCGGATGATCGCGATGACGCGGCTGCGGCTCATCGCGGCGGCCTGCGGGGCGCTCAGCCCGATGAGTGCGGCGAGGCCGAGCACGATGCCCGTCGAGGCGCCGGCGAAGACGACCAGCGGGAAGGCTGCGAGCAGCAGGCCGTTGACCAGCCCGACGGGGACGAGGACTGTGCGCTGCCCGAACTTGTCGACCGCGTCGCCGATGAAGGGACCGGCGATCACCACGCCGATGCCCACGGCAGCCGAGGCGAGACCACCCAGGGCGACTGATCCGTGCACCTCGGTGACGAGCGTGAGGACTCCGACGACCATCATGGCGAAGGGGAGCCTGGCGACGAAGGCGAGCGGGAAGTACCACCGGCCGGTGTGCTGGATCAGGGTGAGGGGTGATGTCTGCTGTGCCAAGAGAGCCTCCGCGGCAGCTGGGTGCCGCCTTGCTCTGTCAGCAGGTAGTTGCACATCGGTACGTCTCGAGCCTGTGACGGCTCTGGTGCGGCCCACGCAGGACCGTTCGCACCGCAGAACATCATAGCAGCGCAGGTCCCGCGGGCGCAGGGTGAGACCTGTCACCGTGCGGCCGGCAGCGGTGCATCACGCGCAGAGGGACCGCTGCTCGTGCGCAGCGGTCCCCCTGGTCAGGTGGTGCTCAGGCTGTCTTCTGGAAGTCCGCGTCGTCGGCCTCGAGCTCGGCGAAGGCCTCTTCGGAGCTCCACTCCTGGGGTGCCAGGCTCGGCATCATGGTGGCGAGCTCGCGGTGCCAGGCCGGGAACTGCTGCGGGAAGCAGCGCTCGAGGAGGTCGACCATCGCCGGGACAGCCGTCGACGCGCCCGGCGAGGCACCGAGCAGACCGGCGATGGTCCCGTCGGCTGCGGTGATGAGCTCGGTGCCGAACTCGAGCACACCGTGCTTCTCGGGGTGGCTCTTCATCACCTGGACGCGCTGCCCGGCGGTGATGAACTCCCAGTCCTTCGGGTCGGCCGTCGGCATGAAGTCGCGCAGCGTCTTGAACTTGTTCCAGCGGGACTTCGTCACCTCGCTGATGAGGTACTTCGTGAGGTCCATGTTGTCCTTGGCGACCGCGAGCATCGTGACGATGTTGCTCGGACGGATCGACATGAAGAGGTCGAGCAGCGAGCCCTTCTTGAGGAACTTCGTGCTGAAGCCCGCGTACGGGCCGAAGAGCAGCGAGGTCTCGCCGTCGACGACGCGCGTGTCCAGGTGCGGCACCGACATGGGCGGGGAGCCGACATCGGCCTTGCCGTAGACCTTGGCCTGGTGCTGGGCCACGAGCTCGGGGTTGGTCGTGCGCAGGAAGAGCCCGCTGATCGGGAAGCCGCCGTAGCCCTTGGCCTCGGGGATCCCGGCCTTCTGCAGCAGCGGCAGCGCGCCTCCGCCGGCGCCGATGAACACGAACTTCGCGTCGACGGTGCTGCGGCGCTCGGCCGCGTTCCAGGTGCGGTCGGCGACCTTGAGGCGCCAGGTGCCGTCCTTGCGCTGGCGCAGCGACGTGATCTCGTGCTGGAGGTGCAGCTCTGCACCCGTCGACTCGAGGTAGTCGGTGAGCTTGCGGGTGAGCGCCCCGAAGTTGACGTCGGTGCCCGAGGTCGAGCGGGTCGCGGCGATCGGCTCGTCGGCCGACCGCTCGGCGACGAGCAGCGGCGCCCACTCGCCGACGACAGCCGGGTCGTCGGTGAACTCGAGGTCGCTGAACAGCGGGTGCACCACGAGCGCAGCGTGCCGGCGTCGCAGGTAGTCGACGTTCGCCGCGCCGCGGACGAAGGTCATGTGCGGCGTCGAGGCGATGAAGCCCTCGGGCTCGGGCAGCAGGTCGGCGGAGACCAGGTGCTGCCAGAACTCACGCGAGGTCTGGAACTGCTCGTTGATCGCGACGGCCTTGGTGATGTCGATCGAGCCGTCGGCCTTCTCGGGCGTGTAGTTCAGCTCGCAGAGGGCGGCGTGCCCGGTGCCGGCGTTGTTCCACGCGTTGGAGCTCTCTTGCGCCACGGCGTCGAGGCGTTCGTAGATGCGGATGGACCAGGTGGGCTCGACCAGCCGGATGATGGAACCGAGCGTCGCGCTCATGATTCCGCCACCCACGAGGACGACGTCGACCGGGGTGCTGGGGGTTGCTGTGCTGTCTGCCACGGCTTCGATGCTAAGACTCTGCGCGCTGAGAGCAGGGGTCGAGTGATGAAGATCACGGCCCTCGCAAGATGCTCCGAGGGCCGTGATCAAGGGTCGGAAGTCCTATGACGTCAGGGCCTTCGTGATGCTCTCCGACTCCGACGTGATGGTGGCCTGGTCGACCAGGTCGCTGGCCTCGTCGGTGAGCAGCGTGGTCCACCGGTCGAGGATCTCCTGGGCCGTCCCGTCCGTGACCAGGGACGACGTGAGGTCAGCCGTCGCCTGGTCGACGAGCGCTGCGAAGTCCTCGTCCGCGAGGAAGCGGGTCACGAGGACATTGTCACCTCCCATCCCGCCACCCATCCCGCCGTCGGGGCGCTGCCCGCCGTCGGGGCGCTGCCCGCCGGCGGCGCCGTCCGGCGGCGTCACGCCTCCAGGCAGCTCCGCGCCGTCGGGAGGTGTGAAGCCCTCGGGCAGCTCGGCACCGTCGGGAGGTGTGAAGCCCTCAGGCATCTCTGCGCCGGGCTGAGCGCCGCCCACCCCGTTCATCTGCCCGAAAGCCAGGTTGAGGTCCCAGCTCACCACGGTGAACGCACCCGTCTCGGAGTCGTACCGCAGGAAGGAGTTGTTGCCCGGACCGTCGATGTCGTCGACGTTCCCGACGATGTCCTGCATCGCGAGGTACGTCGCGAAGGCGTCGACGTCCAGGTGGTCGCTGAGCTCTGCCGCGAAGGTCTCGTCGTCCGACTCGTCGAGGAACTGGAGGAAGTCGATCAGCGGCGTGAGGTCGTCCTCGCCCGAGGGGCTCTTCTGGCTGAACACGTCCGCGTAGGACTCAGGGTCGTCGCCGCGATAGCTGTAGTCCCCGCCAGACTGCGCCTTGTAGAGGATGCCGTTGGTGTCGAAAGACGCCGCGTCCCACGCGTCGTCCGGGTCTTCGACCACCAGGCGCAGGGTCTCGTCGGAGCCGTTCACCGAGAAGCGCGTCGCGATGGCCTCCTCGGTCGCGAGCCCCGCAGCGCCGAGCATCTCGAGGGCCACGGCCTCGTTGAGCGACGTCTCGGACGTGCTGGACCTCACGACGAAGTCTGTCGTCCCGTCGAGGTCCTGCCCGTCGACGAACTTGTCGAGCCGGATGAGCCACGGGACGTCCTGGGCAGGGGTGTCTGTGCTGACCGCACGCAGAGACGAGTTGCCCTTGAGGCGCAGGCCGACGTCCTCGAAGGTCTCGCCGTCGATGGTCACCGTGGCGGTCAACCACTCTTTGCTGTCCTCGGCGGAGTAGGTCGCGATCATCGCCGCGAGCTCCTCCTCGTCGACCTCGACCGAGATGGTGTGCACAGACGTCGAGTCCCAGACCGTGCCCTCCACGTCGCTCGCCGTGCGCACGGAGGAGTCGCCCCACGTCCCCGTGGACTCGGTCCCCGTGCCCGAGGTAGCGCTCGCGGAGTCGTCGCTGCTGCACGCGGAGAGAGACCCGAAGGCCAGGACGGACCCCACGGCGAGCGACGTGAAGCGGCGAACAGTGCGGCTGCGGGTGCGGGTGGACGTGCGTGACAGGTCGGTCGACATCTGGTGCCCTTCTGCGGAGCGGTCTGGGAAGGGCACCACCTCACCGCCTGCGCCTTCGCGGACCGTCAGCGTGGGCTGTGCGCAGGCTGTGCAGACGAGAGGGCCCCGCCGTCGGCGGGGCCCTCGGGGTGGGCG
>NZ_JACBYE010000080.1 GCF_013415325.1 Sanguibacter inulinus
GGACGGGTGGGGAGCCGGGGTGCGACGAGTGCGCATGGCTGTCCTCCTGGGCAAAGGGTCGAGACTGCGGAGATGTCCGCTGCAGACGGTCTATCGGCAGGACCGCAGCGCCCGTGAGAGGTGCAGGCGGTGGAAATCACGTCGAGAGACTCGCCTCGTCGCCGCTGGGCCGGCTGTGCAGCTACCGGCTGCGCAGCTGGTGCGGCCTGCGCGACCGGGCAGGCGCAGCGGGGTTGCGCGGCAGCGCAGACACCAGAGCCCCCGACCGTCGGACGGTCGAGGGCTCTGGAGATGGAGCTGGAGGACTCAGCCCGCGAGGGAGGCGAAACGTCGGCGACCGGCGAGCAGGAGCGCACCCGAGCCGAGCAGCACGCTGACGAGCAGCACGGTCGAGCCGAGCTCGGCACCTGTCGAGGCGAGCGGAGCAGCGACAGCCGGGACTGCTGCTGCGACGGGTGCCGCCGCGACGGGCGTCACGACCGGCACGGCGACCGGGACGGTGACGATCGGGGCCGTCACGACCGGAGCCGCGGTGACGGTGACCGGGATCTCCGCGGTGCGCAGCGAGGTGGCGCCTGTCGCGCGGACGTGGTGCTCGCCGGCGGGAGCACCCGCCGGGATCGCGACGACGAGGGTCGCGACACCGTTCGCGTCGGCGAAAGCGGTCCCGAGGAAGATCGGGTCGGAGTGCAGGTAGAAGCTGACCGTCTCCCCGGGGAGGAAGTCACGGGCGACCAGGGTGATGGTCCCGCCCACGGGCAGGGTCGAGGTCGAGCCGGACAGGTCCGGCGCGGGCGCTGCCGGCGGTGTGACGACGGGCGGGGTGACGACCGGCGCGGTGACCGTGGTCGGCGCGTAGCCGTAGCCCACCTCGAAGTACTGGTCACCGGCGTAGGAGGCCTCGACCTCGTAGGTGCCCGGTGCCACGCCGTCGAAGACGACGCTCGCGGTCCCGTCGACGAGGGTCACCTTCTGACGCGGTCCACCCTTGCCGAGCGTGATGGCGACGGTGCCGGACGGGGTCGCGACACTCGTGGCGCCCATGGAGGTCTCGTGCATGCCGGGCTCGACCTTCACCGTGACCGGGACCTGCGTGCCGGTGATCGCGAGGGGGACGCCGACCGTGACGGCGGATGCGTTCTTGACCGGTGTGGTGGGGATCGGCGGGTCGACGATCATGTCGCGGTACGCGCTGCCGCCGTCACCGTAGTTCTCGTCGCCCGAGTAGATCGCGATGACGTCCTCGTAGACGCCGGGGGCGAGGTCGGGGAGCTGGAGGACGGCTGTGCTGTTGACGAGCTGGACCTTGCCCAAGATCGCACCCTCGCTGTACCTGAAGGTGATCGTCCCGGTCGGGGCCGGGAAGTCGGGTGCCTGCACGACGGCTGCGTGCAGCGTGGTCTGCGGTGCGCGGACGCGGTCGGGGATCGCGGCGGTGACGATCGACGTCGTCTTGACCCAGACGTTCTTGGTCTCGGTCGAGGACTTGTAGAGCTCGGTGCCGGAGTACGTGGCGGTCACGGCCCAGCTGCCGGGCCCCGGGTTGGGGATGTCCGTGACCGCGTAGCCATTGCTCTGGAGCGGGACCGGGGAGCCGACGGCCTGCCCGCGCAGTGAGAACTGGACAGACCCGCCCTGCGCGATGCCCGCTGTGCCGACGACCTTGGCCTCGACGCTGATCGGGTTGCGAGGTTCGACGGCGGCCGGGAAGAAGCGGATCGCGGTCGTGGTGTCCTCGACGACGAGGGGTGCCGGCTCGACGTCGACGTACGTCGGGAACTGGATCGAGCCGCCCTCAGCGAGCTCGCAGGTGACCATGAGCTCCTGGTCTCCGACCGCGTCGAAGACCACCGTCGCGGAGTAGTTCTTGGTGCCGTCGTTGCTCCGGGCGAAGACCGCCTCGCCGTGACGTCCACCGGTGATCTCCCAGATCGCGCCGACCGACGGGAGCATCTCGTCGTCCGGGCACGTGATGAGGATGGGGAGGTCCTTGCCGACGACGACAGGACTGTCGTAGGCGACCTGTCCGCCCCATGGCTCGGCCGCGGCCGGCAGCGCCGTGGCGGCGAGCGTGCCGAGGGCGAGCGGCGCGGCGAGGAGCGCGGCGACGAGGCCGCGGAGTCGGGTGGCACGGGGCCGGGACGTGTGGGGAGCCGGGGTGCGACGTGTGCGCATGGCTGTCCTCCTGGGACAAGGGCCGAAGCGGCGGAGACGTCCGCTGCTGACGGTCTATCGGCAGGACCGCTGCACCCGTGAGAGGTGCCGGCGGTGGAATCTCATATCCGGAGACGCCAGAGCCCCCGACCGTCGGACGGTCGAGGGCTCTGGAGATGGAGCGGGAGGGTTCAGCCCGCGAGCGCACCGAACCTGCGTCGCCCGACGACCAGGAGCACGCCCGACCCGAGCAGCACGCTGACGAGCAGCGCGGTCGACCCGAGCTCGGCGCCGGTCGACGCGAGCGGAGCCGCAGGCACGACCACGGCCACGACCGGGGCTGCGGCGACGGGCACCGTCACGACAGGTGCCGTGACGACCGGCGGGGTGACGACCGTGACGTCCGCGATGACCGTCACCGGGATCTGGGCCGTCCGCAGGGAGGTCATCCCGGTGGCCTCGACGTGGTGCTCACCGGCCGGGACCCCGGCGGGCAGGGCGACGACCAGCGTCGCGACGCCGTCGGCGTCGGCCTCGGCGGTGCCGAGGACGACCGGGTCAGAGTGCAGGACGAACTCGACGGTCTCGCCGGGCAGGAACCCGCGCGCGACGAGCGTGATCTTCTCGCCAGGCGCGAGCGTCGTGGTCGACCCGGTCAGGTCCGGCGTCGGAGTGACCGGGGGTGTGACGACCGGAGCCTCGACGACTGTGGGGGTGACGTCGGAGGCCGCCCAGTAGAAGTCGTCGCCCGAGTAGGACGCCTCGGCCTCGTAGGTGCCAGGAGCCGGCGCGTCCACGGTGAAGGTCGCGACGCCGTCGACGAGCGTCGCCGTGTACGGCGTCCCTCCCTTGACGAACCTCACGGTGACAGTGCCTGTCGGGGTCGACGGGACCGGGCTCGCGGCCGTCACGTCGGCGAGGGTCCAGATGACCTCACCGGTGACGGCGACCGACACCTCGACCTTCGGCGTCGAGATCTTCGCCGGGACGGTGAGCGTCACGGTCGGGGTCGCCTTGAAGGTCTCCTGGGGGCGCTGGATGACCGTGAGCTTCTGGCCCTCGGTGCTCGACCCGGCGAACGTCCCGACGCCGGCGTAGGTGGCCGCGACCTTGTACTCGCCTGCTGCCTGCCACGGGAAGGGCAGGCTCGCGGTCCCGTCCGTGCCGAGGCCGACGGGGCTGCCGACGTCCTGGCCCTCGAACGAGAACTGGACGGTCCCGATGGTCACTGGAGCGCCATCTGTCGTGGTGACAGTTGCGGTCGCCATGATGGGGTCCCCGGAGTAGACCGGCGTGGGCGAGAACTTCAGCGTGGTCGTGGTCTGCTGCGCGACAGGCGGCTGGACGACGGTGAGGCCCCGGACCGTGGATGCCTTGCTCGTGTAGTCGTCGTCTCCTGAGTACACGGCGAAGATCTCGTAGTCGCGGGGGAGGAGCAGCCCAGGGATCGAGAGGGTCGCGTGCCCGTCGACGAGGACCGCCTGGCCGAGGGAGACCTCCTGGTCGGTGAAGAACGTCACCGACCCGGTCGGGGTGCCGAAGCCTGAGGATGCCGTCGCGGTGGCGGAGAGCACGACGTCGGCGGAGGCGGCGGAGGCGGGGACGCTGAGGTCGACGCCCGGGACAGCCTTGACCCAGGCGGTCTCCACTGAGGACGAGGAGGCCAGGGTGCCGGAGCCGGAGTACTCGGCCAAGATCTCGTGCGAGCCGGTGCCCAGGCCAGGGATCACAGCCATCGTCGTGCCGGCACCGTCGAGCTCGGAGGTGCCCGCGAGCTGGTTGCCGTCGACGGAGAACTGCACGGTCCCCTCGGTCGCGGGGCCGTCGACCGTGGTGACGGTCACCGTGGCGTAGACCGCGGAGCCAGGGTTGACCCGTGCGGGGTCGAGGGTCATGACGGTCGACGTGGCCTGCTTCTGCCTCGTGACGTCGACGAGCATGGCGTAGGTCTCGATGTCGGTCTGATCGGAGGAGTAGTCGCAGGTCAGCCCGAGCGTCCACCGGACGTCAGGTACCTGGAACACCACGTCAGCGGTGAAGGAGAAGGTGCCGCTGCCCGGCGAGGCGGGCTCGGCCGAGCCGCTGCTCTGCCCTGACGCGTCCCAGCGAGCCTCTACCAGGGGCCGTTCGGGGGAGTCCTCGCACGTGAAGGTCGCTGGTCCGGGGACCCCGGCGTAGGCGTCCAGGCTGTGCACGATGTGGATCAGCGGCTCACCTGCTGAGGCGGGCAGCGCCGTGGCGGCGAGCGTCCCGAGCGCGAGAGGGAGGGCGAGGGCGGCGGCCGCGAGACGGCGCAGGCCCTCGGTTCGCCGACGGGACGGGTGGGTCGCCTGGGTGCGACGAGTGCGCATGGCTGTCCTCCTGGGACATGGGCCGAGGCTGCGGAGACGTCCGCTGCTACCCGTCTATCGGCACGGGCGCTCGCGGTCTGCAGGTTCCACGGGACTGGTGTCACCCTGTGGACTTTGATACGGTCCAACTGGTCCTACCAGTTGGACCAGTGGTCTCGTCGGGCAGCGAGGTCCGCAGCACCACGTCAGACGACCGACACCACGACCGCCGGGGCAGCACCCCAGAGCTCCACCCCAGAACGCCACCACCAGAGCACGAGGCCCCGCGACGCTGCGGGCCAGAGAGCGACGAGGATGACGATGTCCCTGATCCGCCCCGCCACCGGCACGACCGGCGGTCCGCGCAGCGTGAGCGGCGGGCGCCCGAGCGAGCCGCTCACAGGCCCCGCGCTCACGAGCGCCCCGCTGTCCCGCAGGTCTTTCGGCAAGCTGCTCGTGGCTGCCGCCGGCACTGCCGCGCTCACAGCCTGCTCACCCCGCAGCGGCACCCCGAGCCCTGACGCACCCCTGCGCGTCATGGCCATCAACCACGTCTGGTCGCAGGCGATCTCGGCGTACTTCCCCGAGTTCGAGGACATGATCGGCCGCCGCGTCTCCATGCAGATGCTCACCGCCGACCAGCTGTCCAACTCCTACAACGTCAAGCTCAACGCCTCGGCGACGGACATCGACGTGATGATGGTCCGCGCGCTCCAAGAGCAGCTGCTCTTCGCCCGGAACGGCTGGATGGCCGACCTCACCGACCGGGTCGCCGACACCGCCTTCGCCTGGGACGACTTCCAGCAGGCGCCGCGCGACCGCTCGATCACCCGCGGGAACGTCCTCAGCGTCCCGGTCGTCACCGAGCGTCCTGCGCTCTACTACCGCAAGGACCTCGTCGAGGGCCTCGGCGGGGCGCCGCAGACCCTCGACGACCTGCTCGCCATGTCCCTCGAGCTCGCCGACCGCGACAACGGCCAGTTCGGCTTCGTCGGTCGCGGGCAGCGCGCGGGTGCGGTGAGCCAGTGGTCGAGCTTCCTCTACTCCTTCGGCGGCGACTTCACCCTCGACGACGGGGCGTCAGGCATCGGCACGCCCGAGGCCGTCGCGGCCTACGAGTACTACGGCCGGCTGCTGCACGAGGCCGGTCCGCCCGGAGCCACCAACATGAGCCTCGAGCAGGCCATGCCGATCTTCGCGCAGGGCAAGGCCGCCTTCTACGTCGACGCCGACGCGATCTACTCGAACTTCCTCGACCCGTCGATCTCCACGGTCCAGGAGACCGTCGGCTTCGCGCCCTTCCCGGCCGGCCCGGCAGGCTCGAGGCCGCACAACATCCCGTCGTGGAGCATCGGCGTCAACGCGTTCTCGCGGATGCAGGACGACGCGTGGGCCTTCGTGCAGTGGGCCTCGAGCCCGGAGATGGTCGCCCGGCTCCAGGCCGAGGGCATCCCCGGCGCACGCCAGTCGGCGTGGTCGGACCCCGAGACCCTCGCTTCCTTCCCGCCCGAGCTCGCCGAGACCATGCGGATCAACGCCGAGAACGGCATCGGCCACGACCGCCCCGAGGTCATCCAGGTCGGGCGCGCCCGCGACATCGTCGGCCGTCCGCTCGTCGCCGGGATCCTCGGCGAGGACGTCGGGCCCGTCGCGGCCGACGCCGACGCGGAGTTCCGCGACTTCCTCGACCGTGACAACCGTCAGCAGGAGTTCTGATGAGCCGCAGCACGACGGACGCCCCGTCGATCCCCGACACCACCCCTGCCCCGATCGCGAGCACCGGGCGCAGCCCGCGGGGGCCCAAGGCCCCGCGCACCTTCGAGCAGGCGAACCGCCGGCTCAAGTGGCTCATGCTCTCCCCGGCGCTCGCCTTCGTCGGCCTGATGATCGTGTTCCCGCTGATCTTCACCGTGAACCTCAGCTTCACCGACGCCTTCGGTGCCGTGAACGCCGACAACCGGTACATCGGCCTGCAGAACTACGCCGACGCGCTGACCGACGCCCGGCGGTTCTGGCCCGCAGCCTGGCGCACCGTGATCTTCACCGTCGTGGCGGTGACCCTCGAGGTGGTCCTCGGGCTCGCCCTCGCGATGCTCATGCGCAAGGCCTTCCGCGGCATGCGCGTGGTCCGCACGGTCCTCATGATCCCGCTGCTCGCGACGCCTGTGGCGATCGGCATCCTCTGGCTGCTGATCCTCGACCCGACCAACGGGATCGCGAACCACCTGCTGGGCTTCGTCGGCATCCCGCCGCAGGAGTTCCTCGGCTCGGTCAGCCAGTCGCTGCCCACCCTCATGCTCATCGACGTGTGGCAGTGGACGCCCATGATGACCCTGCTGCTGCTCGCCGGGCTCACCACCCTGCCCGAAGAGCCTGAAGAGGCCGCCCGCGTCGACGGGGCGACAGCCTGGCAGCGGTTCCGGCACATCATCCTGCCGATGCTGTGGACCACGCTGCTCACGGCGCTCGTGCTGCGCGCGGTCGACGCCCTCAAGACCTTCGACATCCTCTACGCCACCAAGGGCGCCGGGGGTGGCTCGAGCTTCGAGGTCGAGACCCTCAACGTCTACGCCTACGGCCTGACCTTCGACTACCAGGAGTACGGCCTCGCCTCGGCGGTCCTCGTCCTGTTCACCCTGTTCATCATCGGTGTCGTCGTCCTGCTGCGGCTCCGCTCCGGAAGGAAGTCCGCATGAGCACCGTCGCCACGCGAGCTGCCGGGTCACCCGGGCCTGCGGCCACCACCCGCCCGCCCGTCGTCCTGCGCCCACCGCGCCGTTCCCCGTGGGGGTGGCTCCGGGCGCTCGCGATCACCGTCGTCTCGCTGATCTTCGCGATGCCCGTCGTGTGGATGATCGCCGCGGCCCTCAAGACGAACGTCCAGGTGACAGACCCGAGCGTCGGCCTGATCTTCTCCCCGACGCTCGAGAACTTCCGCAGCATCCTCGCCGACGGCGAGATCCTGCGGTCGATGGGCAACTCGCTCATCGTCGGCGTCGCGTCGACAGCGCTCTCCGTGGTCATCGCGGTACCGGCAGCCTGGGCCGTCGGACGCTTCTCGATGCAGCGGACCGGGTCGGTCGTGCTCGTCGCGCGCATCGTGCCGGCCGTCTCGCTGCTCGTGCCCTGGTACTACCTCTTCGCGCAGGTGGGCCTCGTCGGCACCTACACGGTGCTGATCCTCAGCCACATGTTCGTCTCGGTGCCGCTGATCTTGTGGATCATGATCGGGTTCTTCGAGGGGCTCCCGGTCGAGCTCGAAGAGGCTGCCCGGACCGACGGCCTCACGGCCTTCGGGGCCTTCTGGCGGATCGCCCTGCCGCTCGCGGCCCCGGGCACGGCGACGGCCTCGGTCCTCGCCTTCATCTTCAGCTGGAACAACTTCATGTTCGCGCTGATCCTCGCCGACGAGAACACCAAGACCATGCCCGTGACGCTGTTCAGCTTCATCTCGTACGCGAGCACCGACTGGGGTGGTCTGATGGCCGCAGCAGCCCTGATGACCGTGCCGGTGGTCCTCGCCGCGGTCTTCGGGCAGAAGTACCTCGTCGCCGGGCTCACCGCCGGAGCGACGAAGGGCTGAGCCCGGCTCGACCACGCAGCACCGCACCACTCGCCACACACCACAGGAAGAGCGCAGAACCTCATGAAGATCGTCGACGCCCAGGTCATCGTCACCAACCCCGGACGCAACTTCGTCACCCTGAAGATCACCACCGACACCGGGTACACAGGGCTCGGGGACGCGACGCTCAACGGCCGCGAGCTGTCTGTCGTGTCGTACCTGCGGGACCACGTGGCACCGTTGCTCATCGGCACAGACCCACACCGCATCGAAGACACCTGGCAGCTCCTCTACCGCGGTGCGTACTGGCGTCGCGGCCCGGTGACGATGGCCGCCATCGCCGCGGTCGACGTCGCGCTGTGGGACATCAAGGCCAAGGTCGCGGGCCTGCCGCTCTACCAGCTGCTCGGCGGCGCGAGCCGTGACCGCGTCCGCACCTACGGCCACGCCAACGGCGCCGACCTGCCCGAGCTCTTCGACTCGGTCCGCGCGCGTCTCGCCGAGGGCTACACGGCCGTCCGCATCCAGACGGGCGTCCCCGGGCTCAAGACCGTCTACGGCGTGCACCAGGGCACCGCGATCGCCGAGGCCGACGGGGTCGCGGGTGCCCCGCGCCTCGACCAGACGGCTCGACCCGTCGTCGAGGACTGGGACACCCGCGCCTACCTGCGGCACATCCCGACGGTCTTCGAGGCCGTCCGCAACGAGTTCGGTCCCGAGATCCCGCTGCTGCACGACGCCCACCACCGCCTCACGCCGATCGAGGCGGCGCGCCTGGGCAAGTCCCTCGAGCCCTACGACCTCTTCTGGCTCGAAGACTGCACGCCCGCCGAGAACCAGGACGCGCTGCGCCTCGTCCGCGAGCACACGACCACCCCGCTCGCGATCGGCGAGGTGTTCAACACGGTCTTCGACTACCAGACCCTCGTGGGCGAGCAGCTCATCGACTACGTGCGCTCGGCCGTGACGCACTTCGGCGGGGTGTCGCCGCTGCGCAAGCTCTTCGACTACGCCGCGCAGCACAACATCAAGAGTGCGATCCACGGACCCGAGGACATCTCGCCCGTGGGCATGGCCGCGGCGATCCACCTCGACCTCGCGATCCACAACTTCGGCATCCAGGAGTACTCGGGGTACACCGACCGGACGCACGAGGTGTTCCAGCACGCCTTCACCTTCACCGACGGTCACCTGCACCCGGGCGAGACGGCCGGCATCGGCGTCGAGCTCGACGAGGAGATGGCCGCGGGCCACCCCTACGCCCCGGCGTACCTCCCGGTGAACCGCCTCGCCGACGGGACCGTCCACGACTGGTGACGTGACGGCGGGTCCGCTCGCCCGACCGCGAGGTCGCCCGCCTGGCCGCGAGGTCGTACGGACACGCCAGAAGACCGGGTCGAGAGCTGAGATCTGGCGTGTCCGTACGACCTCGTGCCTCGGGGTACGACCTCGTGCCGGACGGTGAGACCTCGTGCCGTCCCGATCCGGGGGGAGTCGTGCGGGGGGCTTGGGCGG
>NZ_JACBYE010000081.1 GCF_013415325.1 Sanguibacter inulinus
GCGCCGCACTCCGCCCGCTCCCCTCCCACCCTTCGGGAACGAGATCGTGACTTTCGAGCGAGATCGTGACTCCGGAGGGTCGATCTCGCTCCGAGGTCACGATCTCGCGCCTGACGGTCGGCCGCCGGTCGGCCGGTCAGCCGGTCGCGTAACGCGGACGGAACACTGCGGCCGTAGGCTCCCGGGCATGGCGACCACAGCCCTGCCCCCGAACGACGCCGCGCTCCTCGACGCGCTGGCCACCCACCTCGGGGTACGTCTCGCACCGCGCGACTTCACGCTCCCCGGCGGGGTGCGCGTCGGGGTCGACGGCGCGGGGGTCGGTGACCCCGACAGCCTCGGCGTCGCCGGTGCCGTGCTCGTCCAGGTGACCTACGCCGCAGGCCCGGTCAAGTCCGCGCAGCGCAACAAGGTCCTCGCCGACGCCTTCAAGCTCGCGTGGCTGCGCTCGCAGGTCCCCACCGCCCGGACGGTGATCGTCGTGAACGAGCCCTTCGAGAGGCTCTTCGTCACCGGTGCGTGGTTGCCCGCCGCCCTGACGCAGCAGGGCGTCGAGGTCGCGCTCGTGCGCGGGGGTGCGAGGCCCGAGGTCGCCCGGATGCTCGCCTGAGGTCGCCACACTTCGTCGCACGCTCGTAACACTGGGCGTCTGATCTGGAAACACACGGCCCGTAGCGTGACGCCTGTCAACGATCCCCGCGGGCCGTCGACCATCACGCTTCCGCCCGCTCTCCGACGCACCTCACCCCTCGGGGCGAGGTACCGACAAGGAGGGCCCATGGGCCAGTCTTCTGCCTACGCACTCGTAGGGAACCCCCGGCAGGGCTCGCGCACAGCGAGCGCCGCCACCACCTTCCTCTCCGCCCTCGCGGCGGACCTCGACCAGGCCGTCGTGGACCTCGCTGACCTCGGCCCGGCAGTCCTCGACCCCGGGTCGGTCCCGGCGTCTGAGGCCGTGACCGCGATCGGCGCGGCCCGCCTGCTGGTCGTCGCGAGCCCCGTCTACAAGGGCAGCTACACGGGCCTGCTCAAGGCCTTCCTCGACCGCTTCCCGCCCGGCGGGCTCACCGGCGTCGTCGCCGTCCCGGTCATGGTCGGGGCCTCCCCGGGTCACGCGGTCTCCGCCGAGGCGTACCTGCGCCCGGTGCTCCTCGAGCTCGGCGCGACGTGCCCGACCCCCGCGGTGTACCTGCAGGAGCAGACCCTCGTGCACGTCGGCTCGGCCGCGACCGAGGACCCCTCGGTCCGGGACCCCATAGCCACCTGGTGCGCGCAGCACGCGTGGCTCGTGCGGTCGGCGCTCGCCGGCTCGCCCGTCGCCGCCTGAGCGCACCCTCCAGGCCGCAGCCTCCGCGGACCTCCCCGGAACGCCGGGGCGGACTGCCCGGCCTGAGCGGCCTCCCCCTGACGGCCCGGCCGTCCGCACCAGAGCACCGTCGCCCTCCTCGACCGCGCAGTCCTCGCAGCCGCCCGTCTCCCGGGCAGCTCGAGGCACGACGCGTCGACCTCCGCGACGGCGCTCCCCTCGTCGTCCCCGCACGCACCGCTCATCGAAGGAGCTCCGCGCATGACCACCTCACCCGTCACCCTCACCTCCGTCGACACCAGCACGAGCACAGCCACGGCTCCCCAGCCCGTGACCGACATCGCCGCGAACCCGGCGGCCTTCCGCGAGGGTCTCGCGCAGATGGTCACCTCGGTGAGCGTCGTGACCGCCGAGGTCGACGGCGCCCGGTACGGCTTCACGGCGAACTCGGTCACCTCGGTGTCGATGAGCCCGGCCCTCGTGCTCGTCTGCCTCGCGGACACCGCCGAGTGCCACGACGCCTTCCTCGTGGCCGAGACCGCCTCGATCAACATCCTCGCGGCCGACCAGGCGCACCTGTCGAAGGTCTTCGCGACGCGGGGCGCCGACAAGTTCGCCGCGGCCGACTTCCCAGCCGGTCCGACAGGCGCCCCGGTGCTCTCGGGTGCGACGGTCGCCCTCGAGGGCCGCGTGCACGAGCGGTACACGGCGGGCGACCACACGGTGATCCTGCTCGAGGTGCAGCACGTGCACCTCGGCGAGCGCGAGCCGCTCACCTACCAGGGCCGGATGTTCCGCGAGCTCGCCCAGGTGGCGTCGTGAGCGCCGAGGCCGTCGCTCCGGCGCCTGGCGCAGCCGGGGCCCTCGCCCCGCACGTCGTCGCGGACCCGGACCACATCGTCGTCCGCGGGCTGCACAAGACCTACCCGGGGACGAGCGTCGCCGCGCTCTCGGACGTCGAGCTGGTCGTGCCGCGCGGCACCTTCGTGAGCCTCATCGGACCGAGCGGCTGCGGCAAGTCGACGCTGCTGCGGGCCGTCGCCGGTCTCGAGGGATTCGACGACGGGTCGATCACGATCTTCGGCGCCACCCCTGAGGAGGCCTGCACGGCCAAGTCTGTCGGGCTCGTGCCGCAGGCCCCCGCCCTGCTGCCGTGGCTCACCGTCCGGCAGAACGTCGAGCTGCCCCACAAGGTCAACCGTCGTGCGGACCGTCGCCGGGCGGAGCGCGAGCGCAAGCACCCCGTCCCGTCGTCGCCCGGTCTCGACGCCTTCGCGGACGTCGACTCGCTGCTCGACATGGTCAACCTCACCGACGCGGCCGACAAGCACCCGGGCGCGCTGTCGGGCGGCATGCAGCAGCGGGTCGCGATCGCCCGGGCCTTCGGCCTGCGCCCGGAGATCCTGCTCATGGACGAGCCGTTCTCGGCCCTCGACGAGTTCACCCGCGAGGCCCTGCGGCTCCAGCTGCTCACCCTGTGGCAGCGGATGCGCACGACGGTCCTGTTCGTGACGCACTCCGTCCGCGAGGCCGTGACGCTCTCCGACCAGGTCGTCGTGATGTCGGCCAGGCCCGGCCAGGTCCACGAGGTGATCGACGTCGACCTGCCCCGGCCGCGCGGCGCCGACGTCCTGCTCAGCCCGCAGCTGCACACCATCGAAGACCGCGTCCGCGCGAGCCTCCAGGGCGCGTGGGAGGCCGGGGCAGCCCCGGTCGACCTCGTGGCCGGGTGAGGACCCTCATGACCACGACCCCGACCCGCCCGACCAGCCCGAGAAGGAGGCCCACGATGACCGCTCACGGCACCTCGACAGCGCAGGACGGCACGTCCGCGGCGGCGCCGCACGTCTACACCGCGAGCGCAGCGCACGGCCTCGCCGTGACCGCGGTGACGGACTCGACGCCCGCCGGCGGCACCCCGGTGGTCCCGGCCCCCGCCGAGCAGCCCGGTCCTGCCCTGGCGGCGCAGACCACCTCTCCAGCGGGTCGCGTCTCGGCGACGAGCCGCGGTCGGTCGCGGTTCCCCCGCAGCCTGCGCCCCTCGACCTGGTTGCCGACGACGGTCTCGGTCGTCGTGGTGGCCCTCGCGTGGTCGTGGGTCGCGTCGGAGAACAAGTACCTGCTGCCGCCGCTGTCGGCTGTCGGCGACCTGCTCGTCGAGGACTCGGCGCTCTTCGCCTCGAACGCGTGGGCGACGCTGCAGATCGCGGTCGTGGGTCTGGGCATCGGTTTTGGTGCGGCTTTCGTCCTCGCCGTCGTGATGAGCGAGATCGGGGTGCTGCGCCGGGCGATCATGCCGCTCGCGATCGTCCTCAATGTGACGCCCGTGGTCGCGCTGGCCCCGGCGCTCGTCGTGGCCTTCGGATTCGGCATGACGCCCAAGGTGATCGTCACCGCGATCATCACGTTCTTCCCGGTGCTCATCAACGTCACGACAGGCTTGCGGTCTGTCCCGGTCCCCGTGCTGCACGTCTTCTCGACGCTGCACGCCTCGCGCCTCGAGGTGCTGCTGCGCCTGCGGATGCCGAGCGCCCTGCCCTTCACGCTCGCCGCCCTGCGCGTCGTGCTCCCGCTGTCGATCGTCGGCGCCGTGGTCGCCGAGTTCGTCGCCCCGGGCTCGTCATCTGGCCTCGGCACGATGATCAAGACCTCGGCCGCGAACTCCCAGCTCGCCCAGCTCTACGCGGCGATCGCCTGGCTGGCCGCGATGGGCGTCGTGATGCTCCTGCTCATCACCGTGATCGAGAAGCGCCTGCTGTTCTGGCACGAGTCCCAGCAGGGCGCGACCAGCTGAGCGTCCGGCCCGTCACCGACCCCGAGACCGTAGTCCCGCGTCCGAAGTCCCCGCAGTACGTGCACCCCCCACTCCCCGGCTCTTCTGCGAAAGGCACCACCATGACTCCCCGATACCGCCGTCAGCTCAGCGCCTCCAGCTCGTCCCGGCCCGTCCTCGCCGCGACCGTCGGCGCAGCCCTGCTGCTGTCCCTCGCCGCCTGCTCGGGCGACGCGGAAGGTTCCGACGACTCCGCCCCTTCAGGCTCGGCAGCCGCCGAGGGCAGCGCGATCTCCGCCGAGCGCTGCGCGCAGAACGAGGCCGCGGGCACGATCACCTACATCACCGGGTACCAGTACCAATCCTCCGCGGGCATCCTCGAGGCCCTCGCCGCCGACTCCCTCGGCTACTTCGACGCCCTGTGCCTCGACGTCGAGATCCAGCCGGGGACGGGCGACACCGCGGCGAACGCGCAGCTCGTCGCGGCCGGCACAGCGCAGGTCACCTCGCTCGGCAACGACGCGGAGGCCCTCAAGGCCGTCGATGGAGGCATCGACGTCACGGGCATCGCGACCTGGGGCCACGTGCCGATCGCGACGCTCATGACCGGGACGGACATCACCGAGCTCACGCAGCTCGAGGGCACCATCCTCGGCCACAAGGGATCCCTGCCCGCCCCGCTGCGCGCGATGCTCGTCGAGGAGGGCGTGGACCTCGACGCGATCGAGCAGGTCGAGGTCGGCTACGACCCGACCGTCCTGCCCCGCGGCCAGGTGCAGTCGCTCACCGGCTACAAGTCGAACGAGCCGCTGCTGCTCGCCGCCATGGGCGAAGAGGTCACCGAGTGGAACCCCGAGGACTACGGCATCTCCGGGTCCTTCGGCACGATCGTCGCCAACCCCGCCTTCGCGGACGAGCACCCGACCGCTGTCGAGGACTACCTGCGCGCGACGTCCAAGGCCTTCGAGTACTGCGAGACCAACGGCGCCGAGTGCGTCGGCTTCGCGGCTGACGTCGCCGAGTCCGGCTACGACGAAGAGCACAACCTCAAGATCTGGGAGACCGAGTCGGCCCTCGTCACGGAGTCGACCCCCGAGGGCAGCCCGCTCGGCTTCCACGACGACGCGCTCACCACCTCCGAGGGCGAGGCGCTCATCGCCTCGGGCGAGCTCGACGAGCTGCCGACGGTGAACGACGTCTTCGACCCGGCCTTCCTCACCGCGATCTACGACGGCACGGAGCTGGTCTGGCCCGCTCCCTGACGGAACCCGCTCCCTGACCGGACCCACGGCCCGGCACCCCGCTCGACCACACCGCACGACGAAGGACCACCATGACGACGACAGACGCCACCACCAGCACCCCGACCACAGGCCCCGAGCTCGGCATCTTCCTGCCGATCGGCAACGGCGGCTGGATCATGTCCGAGACCGCGCCCCACCCGCAGGCCACCTACGACTACAACCGGAAGGCCGCCGTCCTCGCGGAGGAGGCCGGGCTCGACTTCATCATGTCGATGGGCAAGTGGCGCGGCTACGGCGGCACGACCGACCACTGGGGTCGCACCCTCGAGTCCGTGTCGATGATGTCCGGGCTGGCCGAGGCCACGAGCCGCGTGAAGATCTGGGCGACCATCCACACCAACCTGTTCCACCCGGCGATCGCCGCGAAGATGTACACGACCATGCAGCAGATCAGCGGCGGTCGCGCCGGCATGAACATCGTCGTCGGGGCGTACGCGCAGGAGTTCTCGCAGATGGGTCTGTGGGACGAGGACCTCGACCACGCTGCCCGGTACAGGTACACCGAGGAATGGACGAGCGTCCTGGAGCGCCTGTGGTCCGAAGACTCGGTGACCCACCACGGCGAGTTCTTCGACCTCGACGACTGCCAGTCCCGCCCGCACCCCGAGGTGCGCCCGACACTCATCAGCGCGGGCCGCTCCCCGGCCGGTGTCGACTTCCAGGCGCGGCACTGCGACGGGTCGTTCCTCACCGCCGACGACCTGCCCGGGCTGCGGAAGGTCTCCGACCAGGTCAAGGCTGCGGCGGCCGAGAACGGCCGCTCGATCAAGACGTACTCGATGTGCACGGTCGTGCTCGGCGAGACCGACGCCGAGGCCGAGGCCAAGCGCCGCGAGTACGGGCGCGGGGCCGACATCGAGGCCATCGTCAACATGAAGACCTCGTGGGGTCTGCCCCTCGACAAGGCGATGTCCATGACGGCCGCCGCCCCCGAGGACGAGGCCTTCCAGACCGCGGTGGTGCACGGCTCGCCCGAGACGGTGTCGGAGCGCATCGCCGAGCTCGTCGAGGAGACCGGCATCGACGGGCTCATGATGATCTTCCCCGACTACCACGCCGACCTCCCCGTCTTCGGCGAGACCGTCCTGCCGCTGCTGCGGCCGGCATCGGTGCTGGAGGGTGTCGCGTGAGCGCCAAGCAGCACGCGCCCCAGGCGCAGCAGGACGCCGCGGCTCTGCGCGCGGCCGCCGCACCGGGTGAGGCCGCGGCCCCGAGCGATGCCGGGCCCCTGGGCGAGACCGCGGCCCTGCCCAGCGCTGCAGCCACGGGCGAGTCAGGTCTGCTCGACGGGACGACGCGGGCAGAGGGGACCACGCTCGTCGACGTCGACGGCACCGTCCACCCACTGCCCGGGCCGCTCCACGAGGGCGCACTGCTCGTGGTCGACGTCCAGCGGTCCTTCGCCGACCCGGCCTACCTGCCGTGGCTCGACGAGGCCGGGCTCGCCGCGCTCGACGCCGCCGTGACGCGCACGGCGTGGCTCGTGGACCAGGCCCGGGCCTCCGGGGTCCCGGTCGTCTGGGTCGCGCTCGAGCAGCTGCCCGACTCACCCTGGCGCACGTCGCTGTGGCTGCGCGGCCTCGAGGAGGGCACGTGGCCCGTCCCCGACGAGCCGTGCGTCCTCGGCACCCCGGGGGCCGAGTGGTTCCGCGTCGGACCGCTCCCGGGCGAGACCGTCGTGCCCAAGCGCCGCTACTCCGGGTTCCTCGGGACCACGCTCGAGACCCACCTCCGGGAGACCGGGGTGACCTGGGTCGTCGCCGCCGGGCTGACGAGCGAGTGCTGCGTCGACGGGACCGTCCGTGACGCCTTCCAGCTCGGCTTCCGCGCCGTCATGACCTCCGACGCGACGGCCGCCTACGACGCCGAGACGCACACCCACGCGTTGTCGGTCCTCGCCCAGAACGCCGCTGTCGTCGCGACGTCGGCGAGCGTCGCCGCCGCGTGGACGCACGCGGCGGCATCCGCTGCGGATGCCGCGACGCCGTCCACCCTGCCGACATCCGCCCTGACGCCGTCCGCACCACCGTCGGCAGCACCTGTCGCACCGTCCACCGCACAGCCCACCGCACCGCCGTCCGCCACAGCACCGTCGCCCTCGACAGTGGCCGTCGCCGAGCCGATCCCCGCCGGGAGGCCCTGATGACCACCATGAAGCTCGCCTTCGACATCTCCTTCACGCACACCGAGGGCAAGTGGGCCGCGCCCGGGTCCTGGGTGGGCGCGGACTACCCCGACGTCGGGATGTTCACCGAGCTGGCCGTCGCGGCTGAGCGCGGCGGCATCGACATGCTGTTCTTCGGTGACGGCACGGGCATCCCCGACACCTGGGAGCAGTCGATGGACGCTGCGATCCGCTACGGCATCCAGTGGCCGCGGCAGGACATGAGCCCCTTCATCGCGGCGATGGCGCAGGCCACGACGCGCATCGGCTTCGGCCTGACGTACTCCTCGACCTACATGCACCCCTTCTACACGGCGCGCCTGCTCAACTCCCTCGACCACGTGACCAAGGGCCGGCTGGCCTTCAACGTCGTCGCGTCGGGGCGTCTGGCCGACGCCG
Organism: Sanguibacter inulinus; assembly: GCF_013415325.1. Classification (GTDB taxonomy): domain Bacteria; phylum Actinomycetota; class Actinomycetes; order Actinomycetales; family Cellulomonadaceae; genus Sanguibacter; species Sanguibacter inulinus. The sequence goes on from NZ_JACBYE010000081.1 coordinate 7,947, forward strand.
CCAACTACGGCTTCGACGGGCTCATGGACCACGACCAGCGCTACGAGCGGATGGAAGAGTTCGTCTCCGTCTGCAAGGCGCTGTGGGACTCGGTCGAGCCCGACGCGATCCTGCGCGACCGCAGCACCGGGCAGTTCGCCGACCCGTCCAAGGTGCACAGGGTGGACCACCACGGCGAGCACTTCGACGTGGCAGGGCCGCTGCCGTCGGTGCCCAGCCCGCAGGGCCACCCGGTCCTCGTGCAGGCCGGGGCGTCGCCGCGCGGCATCGCCGCGAGCGCCTCCTTCGCCGACGTCGTCTTCGGTCTCGGCGGGCACCTGCCCTCGCAGGTCAAGCACCGCGCAGCCCTGGACGCCGCGCTCGTCGAGGCGGGACGTCGTCCGGAGGACGTCGGCATCCTCTGGGCCACCCAGGTGGTCCTCGGGCGGACCGCAGCCGAGGCCGCGGCCCGCAAGGAGGAGATGGCGACGATGCTCATGGACGACGACGCCGTCGGGGCGTACCTGTCCTACAACTCGGGCTTCGACTTCTCCGTGCTGCCCGAGAAGTTCACGCTCGCGGAGGTCGCCGCGCAGATCGCCGCCGCACAGGGCACCCAGTCCGGGTTCGTGCAGCGCCTCATCGCGCGGCGCGGCGACGACGGGGTGCTCACCCGCACCGAGTTCTTCGAGGAGGGCTGGAAGTACGCGACAGGCTACGAGCAGACCATCGCGGGCACGGCCGAGCAGGTGGCCGACGAGCTCGAGGAGCAGTTCCTCGCGACGGGATCCAACGGCGGGTTCATGATCTGCAACCCGCAGTCCATGCCGTCTTCGCTCTACGAGGTCACCGACCTGCTCGTCCCCGAGCTCCGCCGCCGCGGGCTGGTCAGCGACGCGTACGCGGGCACGACGCTGCGCGAGAACCTGCTCGCGTGAGCACCGTCCGGGGTCTGGCAGCGGTCGCCGAGGAGGCGCGACCTGCTCGGCGACCGCTCCCGCCCCGGCTGCGCCGGCAGATCGTCATCGCCTGCTGCCTCGTCGCGAGCGCCCAGATCACCTGGGGCGCGATCGTCCCCGCCCTCCCCCGCTACGGCGACATGTTCTCGGTGTCGTCCTTCCTGCTCGGCGCGATCGTCGCGGCCTTCGGTGTCGGGAGGCTGCTGGTCAACATCCCGGCCGGGCTGCTGGCCGACAGGTTCGGACCGCGGCGGCTGCTGCTCGGGGCGCTCGTCGGGCTCGTGGTCGTCACCGTCCTCACGGCCTTCGCACCCACGCTGGCGGTGCTGCTGGTGGCCCGCTTCCTCGCGGGCGTGCTCGGCGGGTCGGTCGTGACCATCGGCCTCGCCGTCGTCACGGCCCGGGCCCCCGCCGACGCCCGCGGGACCGTGCTGGCCACAGCCCAGGCGGTCCAGCTCGCCGGCGGCGCGATGGGCCCCGTCGTCGGCGGGCTCGTCCTGGACCGCTGGGGCCTGCACGCGGTGTTCTTCGCTGCCGCGGTCCCGGCCGTCACGTGCCTGGTCTGGACGCTGCTGCAGCCGGACAGAGATTTCTGGGGAAAGGTACCTGCCG
>NZ_JACBYE010000082.1 GCF_013415325.1 Sanguibacter inulinus
GTCTAGGGGTGGGCGGGCGCGCCGCCGAGGTCGTGCGAGGAGCGGCGCGAGCTGTCGGTCCTGTCGGTACCTCTGGCCTCGACGAGGGCTGCGAGCAGCCCGTCGTCGTCGGCGGTCCGGGCGACCGCGGCGACCTCCTGCCCGGTCTCGGAAGCCGCGCGCCGGGTCGGCTCGCCGATCGCGACGACGCTCACGTCCTCTCGCGGTCCGAGCTGCCCGGCGACCTCGCGGGCCACGCTCCCCGACGTGAGGACGACGGCGTCGAACCGGCCGTCCCGCCAGGCGGAGACGACCTCGGGTGGGGCCGGGTGCGAGACGGTCCTGTAGGTGGTGACGCGCACGGGCGCGAAGCCGCGCTCGCGCAGCCCCGTCTCGAGGGTGGGTCGGGCGAGGTCGCCGAGCGGGAGCAGGACACGCGGGGCGGGAGCTGTGTCGGTCACGCGCTCGACCTCCGGCCACTCCGCGAGCAGCCCGACGGCGGAGTTCTCGGTCGCCACGAGGTCGACCGTGATGCCGACGGCAGCGAGGGCGCGGGCTGTCGCCGGCCCGACGGCAGCCCACCGGGTGCCGCGCGCGATCCGGGCGAGCGGCTCTCGGCCGGGTCCTGCGTCGACCCTCGCCGCAGACGCGACGAGCTCGTCGACGGCGTTGACGCTCGTCACAGCGACCCAGGCGACGTCCCCGTCGCGGAGGCCGGCGACGGCCGTGTCGAGCACAGCCCTGTCGTCGTCGCCGATGTCAGCGCGCGAGACGAGCGGCGCGACGACGGCCGATCCGCCGGCCTGCTCGACGAGACGAGCGAGCCCGGCGCCGCGCCCGGGAGCACGGGGGATGAGAACCCTCCACCCGTCGAGCGGGAGCGCGGGTGAGGTCGGGGTGCCGGCGGGCTGGAGCTCGTCGTCGTGGCTGTCGCGCCCCGCAGCCGCTGCCTCCTGGAGACCGGTCACCTCGCGACCGGCCCTCGCCTCGGCAGCGCTCATCAGATGAACCTCATCAGATGAACGACGCTGCGCCGAGCGACAGGAAGTGGTCGGCGACGGCCTCGCCGAGGGCGATCGCCTCGGCGGTCGACGTGTCGGCCACCTCGACGGACTGCTGGTGACGCAGCTGCTCGCTGCCGTCGGGACGGGCGACCACGGCGTGCAGCGAGAGCAGCCCGTCGGAGACCGTCGCGTGGGTCCCCACGGGGGCCGCGCACCCGGCCTCGAGGCGCGAGAGCAGCGCGCGCTCGGCGAGGACCGACAGCGAGGTCGCGGGGTCCTCGAGGTCGCTGAAGGCGCGGCGGACCACGGCGTCGCTCTCGAGGAGCGTGGTCCGGGTCTCGACGGCGAGGGCGCCCTGACCGGGTGCCGGTGCCATGTCCACGACGGAGATGAGCTCGGTGATCGCGTGCTCACGGCCGATGCGGTTGAGACCGGCTGCGGCGAGCACGACGGCGTCGAGGTCTCCGGTCTCCGGGTGCACCCGGCCGAGGCGGGTGTCGATGTTGCCGCGGATGTCGACGACGTCGAGGTCGGGGCGGACGAGGCGCAGCTGCGCGGCGCGGCGCGGGGAGCCGGTCCCGACGCGGGCGCCGTGAGGGAGGTCGGCGAGCCTGTGGCCGGCGCGCGAGCACAGGGCGTCGCGCGGGTCCTGGCGGACGGGCGTCACGTGCTGCAGCCCGAGGACCCCTGTCGTGGGCAGGTCCTTGAGGGAGTGGACGGCCACGTCGCAGCGGTCGTCGAGGAGCGCTGCGCGCAGCGCGGTGACGAAGACCCCGGTGCCGCCCATCTGGGAGAGCGAGCCTGTGAGGACGTCGCCGTCCGTCGTGATCGGCACGATCTCGACAGGTCGGCCGGTCAGCCGGCGCAGGTCGTCGGCGACTGTCCCGGTCTGGGTCAGCGCGAGGAGGCTGCTGCGGGTGCCGATGCGGAGGGCGGGGTGTCCTGTCACCCGTCCAGTGTGCTCCCCTTCGCTCGCCGAGTCGAAATGAGAGAGGTCACAGAGGAATTGTTCGGGTGCTCGAAAATAGTTCTGACAGCCTGTCAGTTCTGCATCACAGAGGGTTGCCTAACAATGTGCAGGAAAGGTCACCCTAAGTAATTCCACGACCGATTCAGGAAAGGTCGAGCGAGCGCGCCGCGGCCTGCGCGTGCGGGACGACCGCGGCGAGCCCGGTGCCCGCCACCCATGCCCCGGTGACTGAGAGCCCGGGTGCCCCGTCCGCACGGAGCGCCGCCACGTCGCTGACCAGTCGAGACGTGCGTGCGCGGTGCGCCGGGGTGGGCGGCGAGAGCGCGTCGTCCCAGCGCGTCACGGCCGAGGAGAGCACGTCGCCGGACGCCAGGGGGACCCCGTAGAGCGCCTGGACGTCGAGCACGGCCTGCGCCACGAAGGTCTCGTCCGGGGCCGCCGAGTCGAGGTCCGACCCTGTCGGGCCGGCTCCGCCCCGCCCGTAGCTGAGCCGTACGACGTGCGCGTCCGGCCCGAGCGTGGCGTCGAGCCTCTGGCGCAGCCACGGCCACTTGGCCGAGGCGTGGGTCGAGCCCTTGGCGACGACGTCAGAGCCCGGTGCGACCAGGACGCCGGTGCCGCGGGGCGCGTCCCCGAGGGCGGGAGCACGCAGGACGAGCGTGACGAGCCGGATGTCGGTCCCGCGGACCGGTGCGGCCCCGGCGGTGTCGACGAGGTCTCCGAGCAGTGCGACGGCGGCGTGCCCGCCGACGGCGAGGACGACCCGCGCGGTGCGCAGCGTCTCGCCCGTCGTGAGCTGGACCTCCCACACGTCGCCGGTCCTCCGCAGCTGCCGGGCCCCTGTGCCGCGGCGGATCGACCCACCTGCCTCCACGGCAGTCTCGAGCGCGGCGACGAGCTGGTTCATGCCGCCGACCAGGCCGCGCACGGCCGAGCCTGCTGGCGCCTGCGCGCGCAGCGACCGGACCGCTGCCGCCAGCGACCCTGTGCGCTCGTAGGCGGTCAGGAGCCCCGGGGCGACAGCGTCGACCGACAGCAGCGCGGGGTCCGTCGAGTGCACACCGCCGGCCACGGGCGTCACGAGCCTGTCGAGCACGCGCCGGCCGAGACGGCTCTCCACGAGCGAGGCGAGCGTCGACGCGTCGACGCGTGATGCGGGCAGCACACGGTCCAGGCTGGCGCGGAGCGCCCCGACGACGCCGATCGCACGGCGCGTGTCCGAGGCCCACACGTGACCAGGGATCCCGAGGACGCCAGCCTTCGGCAGCGGGAAGGCGCGCCCGCGCGGACGGCGCCCGGCTGCCCTCGGGCCGGTGCCCTCCGGCACGTAGCCCCAGGCCGACAGACCGCTCGGCTCGACCGCCTCGAGCCCGAGCTCGGCGACGAGCGCGGCGATCGCCTGGCTGCGCGAGGCGTAGGACTCGGCGCCGGAGTCGACCACGACCGGCACGCCAGCGGGCCCCACGTCAGCCCGTGCGAGGTACCCGCCGCAGACCTCCGAGGCCTCGACGACGACGGGCGCGAACCCGTCGCCCACGAGGGTGCGGGCCGCCACGAGCCCTGCGATCCCGCCCCCGACGACGACTGCGTCGAAGACCGGGGCGGGCGTGCCGTCGTGCGAGGGGCTCGTGGTCATGGTCGTCAGGTGTCGTCAGGCTTCAGAGGGAGTGCACGAGCTCGACGACCCGCGTGAGGACCGTCGGGTCGGTGTCGGGCGGGACCCCGTGGCCGAGGTTCACCACGTGCGCAGGAGCCGTGCGGCCGCGCTCGACGACGTCGCGGACGTGCGCCTCGAGGACCTGCCACGGCGCGCCGAGCAGCGCGGGGTCGATGTTGCCCTGGAGCGGCGTCGTGCCGCCGAGCATGGCGTTGGCCTCGTCGAGGGGCGTCCTGTAGTCGACCCCCACGACGTCCGCGCCCACGTCGCGCATGGCGGGCAGCAGGTGGCCCGTGCCGGTGCCGAAGTGGATCACCGGGACGGGCAGGTCCTTGACGTGCGAGAGCGCTCGGGCCGACGACGGCGCGACGTGCGCGACGTAGTCCGCGAGGCTCAGGCTGCCCGCCCAGGAGTCGAAGAGCTGGGCGGCGCTGGTCCCCGCGAGGACCTGCGCGCGCAGGAACGTGCCTGTCACGTCGGCCGCCCACGTGGTGAGGCGGGCCCACGACTCGGGGTCCGTGTGCATCATGCGGCGTGCGCCGAGGTGGTCGCGCGACGGGCGCCCCTCGACCATGTACGCGGCGAGCGTGAAGGGCGCTCCGGCGAAGCCGATGAGCGGTGTGCTGCCGAGCTCGGCGACGGTGAGGCCGACGGCGTCGCGGATCGGCTGGAGGGCCTCGTCCGTGAGGGTCTTCTCGAGGAGCCTGTCGACGTCGGCCGGGGTGCGCACGGGCTCGCCGAGGACCGGTCCGACGCCCGGCGCGATGTCGACGTCGACCTCCGCGAGGCGCAGCGGCACGACGATGTCCGAGAAGAAGATGCCTGCGTCGACCTTGTGGCGGCGCACCGGCTGGAGCGTGATCTCGCTCGCGAGCGCCGGGTCCAGGCAGGAGTCGAGCATCGCGACACCCTCGCGGGCGGCCAGGTACTCGGGGAGGGAGCGACCGGCCTGCCGCATGAACCACACGGGGGTGGTCTCGGGTCGGTCGCCGCGCAGCGCGCGGACGAGTGGGGAGCTGGTCGTCCGGCCGTCGACGAGAGGGTGCGCTGAGGAGAGATTCACACCTCGATTCTGCCTTTCCGACCGACAAATGTTTAAATCGAATCGCTGTGGTTCTCATGTCGATGACCGCAAGTCACCACGAGCTTGACCTCGAAGCGCTCGAGCAGCTGTCAACAGGCGCGCATTCGATGGGCACGTCGGCCGTGCGGACCTGCGAGATGATCACCGGTGCCGTCGTGCTCGCGACCTGCAACCGGTTCGAGCTGTACCTCGACCTCGTCGACGGTGCGGCTGCTCCGGGCAGCCCGGGGACCCTCAGCGAGCGTGATCTTGCCCACGCTGCCGACGAGGTCGCCCGGCTCATCGCCGTGGAGTCCGGGGTCAGCCAGGAGGCCGCGCGGTCCGCCTTCACGGTCCGCAGCGGTGAGGGTGTCACCCAGCACCTCTTCACGGTCGCCTCGGGTCTCGACTCGATGGTCGTCGGCGAGCGGGAGATCGCCGGGCAGGTCCGCAGGGCCCTCGACGCCTCGCACGCCGAGTCGACGACGAGCCCGCGGCTCGAGCGCCTCTTCCAGTCCGCGTCGCGCGCCTCCAAGCGCGTCGCGCACACCACCCACCTCGGGGCCGACGGCCGCTCGGTCGTCTCGGTCGGGCTCGACCTCGCCGAGGCGAGCATCCCCCCGTGGCGCCAGACCTCCGCGGTGATCGTCGGGACCGGTGCCTACGCCGGGGCGACTGTCGCTGCGCTGCGCGCCCGCGGGTGCGTCGACATCGCCGTGTACTCCGCGTCAGGCCGCGCCGAACAGTTCGCGACGGCCCGGGGCGTCGACGCCGTGACGGACCTCGTGACGGCGCTCGGCGAGGCCGACCTCGTCGTCTCGTGCAGCGGTGCCGGGCGTGGCAACCGTCTGGCGCGACCTTCTGCTGGGCCCGGCGAGGCAGCCGCCCCAGGGTCGGGCCTGCGGACCGACGACCCCTCTGACCTGCGATACATCCTCGAGACCGCTGCTGTCGTGGCGGCCCGCGACGACGCGGCCGTCCGCGCCGGCGACGACGGGACGGCCCGCCCTCTCGTCGTGCTCGACCTCGCGCTGCACCACGACGTCGACCCCGGTGTCGGCGACATCGACCAGGTGCTGCTCATGGACCTCGGGACGATCCGCAGCCACGCGCCGTCGACGTCGTCGCTGCCCGTGCGCGCGGCACGCGAGATCGTCGCTGCGGCCGTCACCGAGTTCACCGTCGGCGAGACGCTGCGTGCGGCGGACTCTGTGGTCGTCGGGCTCCGGGACAGGATCACCGCCGAGGTCGAGGCCGAGCTGGCCCGATCGGCCGGGTCGTTCACGACTGACGCCGACAGGGCGGCCCACGAGAAGTCCTTGCGCCGGTTCGCCGCGACGCTCCTGCACCGCGGCATCACCCGCATCCGGGACGCCGCACGGGCCGGAGAGCCCCTCGAAGAGTTCGCGGAGGACACGGCGACGGTCCTGACGATGCGCTGGAACGGCCGTCGGGCCGTGCCTGGTGCCGGTCCCGCCACACCCGTCGCCGAGCCGAGGCACAGCCCGCGAGACGGGCTCGCCGCAGGCTGAGCGGGGGTTCGGTCGACGTCCTCCGGGTCTCGCGGCCGCGTGGGTCTCGTCGTGGGCGTGGTCTCGGGATCGACCGGGCCTGGCCGCCTCCTGAGCCTCGTAGCCGCCCGGTCTCGCCGTCTCCCGGGTCTTCGCCGGGACCGCACCGGGCGCGATCCTCAGCCGTCGACAGGTCCTCCGACCCTGTACTGGCCCGAGTCGTTGAGCACGAGCACGGGGACCGAGGCCGGGGCGCCGCCCGAGACGAAGGTGCACTCGAACTCGACCCCTTCGCGGACGTCGACAGACCCAGGACAGGTGACGGCGTCCACGTCGCTCAGCCCGAAGCGCGTGGAGAGGATCTTCGCGACGTCCTGCGAGACGACCGACGCGTCGAAGGTGGCGGTCTGCTCGAACGCACCTGTCACGGCCAGCGTGGCACCGACGCTGACGAGCGCGGTCAGCACGGCGGTGAGCAGGACCGTCCCGAGGGTGCGGCGCCGGGTCGGCCGTGCGGTCGCGGTGCTCGTCGTGGACGTGGGCGTGGGCGTGGGCGTGGATGTCGGCGTAGGCGCGGACGTCGGTCCGACGGGAGGCTGGTCGTAGGGCGACGGGCGGCCGTAGCCCGGTGACGGCGCGTGCCCGGGTGCGGTCCTGTAGCCCCCTGAGGTGGGGGTGCCGGGCGGTGTGCCGTAGCCCGACGAGGTGGGGGTGCCGTACCCCGACGAGGGGGTGCTGGCGGATGGTGTGCCGTACCCCGACGAGGGGGTGCTGCCGGATGGTGTGCCGAAACCCGACGAGGCGTTGCTGGCGGACGGTGTGCCGTAGCCCGACGAGGGGCTGCTGCCGCGCGGTGTCCCGTAGCCCTGCGCCGGGTAGCCCTGCGCGGCGCCCGACGCCGGGGAGGGGGCCGGACCGAGCGGCTGCGTCGGACGGAGGGCCGGAGTCGGGCGGAGGGCCGGCGTCGCGAAGGTGCTCGCCGTCCCGCCCGCCCCTCCGAGTCCGCTCCGGACCGTCGGCGCGGGGGCGTAGTCGGGTGCGGCCGGGCGCGCGACCGCTGCGGGCTGAGGTGCCGTCGTCGTCCCGGGCGCTGCTGTCCAGGGTGCTGCTGCCTGGGGTGCTGCTGTCCCGGGTGCTCCGCCGGATGGCGTCGCCGCTGCCCCGGGTGCAGTCGCCGCCGACGGTGCCTGCAGCCGGCGCGGGACCCGCGGCGGCACAGCTCCGCTGCCGGCTCCGATGCCTGCGCCGCCGCCGCCTGCTCCGATGCCTGCGCCGCCGCCGCCTGCTCCGATGCCTGCGCCGCCGCCGCCTGCTCCGATGCCTGCGCTGCCACCGCCTGCTCCGCGCTCTGCTCCGCCGTATCCGGCGCTGCCGGGAGGTGTTGGCTGGTCTGTCATCAGGCATCTCCGAGCGAGTTGATGAAGTCGTCGCGCTCGGTCTCCGAGAGCGTCGTGACGTCGTCCAGCTCCGGGGCTGGCGGGACGTCGTCGCGGGCCGCGGTCCCGGTGATCTCAAAACCGAGCTGGAGCACGAGGTCGGGCACGTCACCCTCGCCCGGGACCACACCGTTCATCTCGATCTTGAGCAGCGCGCCGTCGGCGTCCTGCCAGAGGTTCACGGGGACGAGCGTGCTGAGCATGGTGTCGGTGAGCATCGCGGTGAGCGACTCCGGCATCGAGAGCATCTCGGCGTCGAGGATCGACTGGAGGGTCACCTCGGTCTGGCTGAGGACCTCTCCGTCACGTGAGCTCGTGACCGTACGGCGCATGCTCGGTCCGGCGTCCGAGGCCTCGGTGGCGTTGATCGCGTCGCGCACGTCGCAGACCGTCGAGAAGCCGAGGACGTAGCACATGGCGTTGTCGCCGAGGATGCCGAGGCTCCCGTAGAGGGTCGGGAACCTGACCCACGGGGTGTCGATGTCGGTGTCGAGCCCGTCGCCGAGGAGGAGGTAGTCCCACGAGTCACCGCCGACGTGCAGCATGTCGATGGTCCGGCCGGTCCCCGGGTCGTTCTGCTGCGTGAAGAGCGACGCGGGGTTGCCGCTGACCGCGACGACGGACTGCCCGGCCGAGGTGTCCTCGCCGAAGGTCGCATGGGTGTACGTGACGCCGGTGATGTCGGTCGTCTCGCCGGTCGTGAAGGGGGAGGACTCGAGGATGTGCGAGTCGAGCAGGTCCATCTGGGCCGTGAAGCGCTCGGTGGCTGCGACGTCGACGGCGTCCCAGTCGGGGAACGCCTCGCCGCGCACGGGCTCGGGTGAGCACGCGCCGAGGCCGAGCAGCACGCCCACGGCTGCGACGGCGGCGAGCGGTCGGCGTGAGCGCGAGGCCCTGCCCGGACGAGCGGACGGAGTGTTGGCTGTGTCGCGGACGCGGACGCGGACGCTGGGGTTGGTGCTGGGGCTGTTAGTTGTCCCGGTGCTGGGGTTCGGGCTCGGGCTGATGGTTGTTCCGGTTCCGGTTCCGGTGCCGGGGCTGGTTCTTGTTCCGGAGCCGGAGCCGGTGCTTGTGCTCGTGCTCGTGCTCTCGCTCGTGCCGGCGGCGCTCTCGGCCCCGGCTCCGGTGCGTGCGCGGTCGACAGTCACAGGCCACCTGCCTCGGTGAACAGCGCGAGCGCGTCTTCGCCGAGCGGCATGGCGCCGAGCTCGGTGGGCGACCTGAACGAGGTGGTGGCCACCAGGTAGCCGGCTCCTGTCACGGTGTCGTAGTCGGACAGCCACCCGCCGCCCGAGGCGCCCTGGGTCATGGCGCACTCGATGCCGAAGGCGCCGCGCTGGAGCACGAACCAGTCGTCGCTCGCGCAGTACCGCTGGTCCAGGCCGTCGAAGGGAGCGGCTGCCGGGTAGCCCGTGACGAGCAGGTCGTCGACGGTCCCGCCGAAGGCGATGCCCTGGCCGCCGGTCACCTCTTGGATGCGTCGACCGTCGTCGTCGGGCGCCATGGTGAGGAAGGCGAAGTCGTGCGTCCAGCCGCTGCCGATCACCATGCCGAGGGAGTTGGTCGAGGCGTTGTCGGCGAACTCCTGAGGACCGTAGGCGGACTCTGCGGCCCAGTACCCGTATGGCGCGACGGCGCCGTTGTCCTCGTCGGCGGGGACGAAGAACACGTTGGTCGCCCACCCGGTCC
>NZ_JACBYE010000083.1 GCF_013415325.1 Sanguibacter inulinus
GCTGTGGTGCGGTCCCGGGAGGTGGGGTGGGCCGTCGCGGTGAGGGGATCGTCCCGCTGGCGGTCGGGGAGGTCCTCTGTCAGCTGCGGACGAGCCGCGCGATCGCGTCGGCGGCCTCGCGGACCTTCGCCTGGCCTTCCTCGTCGGAGGACTGTGCGGCCTGCACGACGCAGTGGCCGAGGTGGTCTTCGACGAGCCCGAGGCTCACGGCCTGGAGGGCCTTGGTCACGGCGGAGACCTGTGTCAGCACGTCGATGCAGTAGGTGTCTTCCTCGACCATCCGCGCGATGCCGCGGACCTGGCCCTCGATGCGGCGCAGTCGCTTGAGGTAGTCCTCGGTGGTGCCGCTGTATCCGGCCATGGGTGCTCCTTCGTGCGTCGACATGACGGTCGCCGTGGCTGAGGTGCCCAGGGGACCGTAGCTACCACGATACCCCCACAGGGTATGGGATGACCATGGGGCCCGCGCGTCGCCCGGCACCGGGCCGTCGTCTCAGCAGAGTAGCCTTCCTCGCGTGAAGACCCTCAAGGCGTACTTCGGCCTGACCGACGACGGGACCCGGGTCGGCCCTGGCACGTCGATCGGCGTCTCGCTCGCGCTCTCGATGCTCGTGAGCATCGGGCTGCGCTTCGTCATCCCGGGGGCGAGCCCGGTCGTCCGCCTCGTGCTGTGGTTCGTCGTCATGCTCGTGCTGTTCCGCTGGGCGGCGTCCAACGCCGAGAAGCAGCGTCAGCGGCGCCGCGGCGGTCGCTGAGCCGCAGCGAGCGGCCCGGTCTCCCCACGACCAGCGCAGACGCCATCCCTCGGGGGACTGGCGCGCGAGGCCCGTCTGCTCCACGATGAGCAGCAGGGCACCGTCGCCAGGTGCTCGTCCCTCAGAACGAGGAGCTGACCATGTCCGAGACGATCATCCCCACCTTCGCTTCTGTCGCCCGCCAGGTCTGGTACTGGACGGTGATCCGAGGGGTCTTGGCGGTCATCTTCGGCGTCGTCGCCCTCGTCGCGCCCATCTCGACAGCCGTGTCGCTCGCCGTGGTCGTCGCGGTCTTCGCGATCGTCGACGGGCTCTTCGAGATCGTCGACGGCATCCGGCACCGCTCGACAGGTGGAGCGGGTCTGCGGATCCTCCAGGGGGTCCTGACCCTCGCCTTCGGTGTGGTGCTCGTCGTGTGGCCGTCCATCACGGCCCTCGCGATCGTCTGGACCGTCGGGATCTGGGCTGTCGTCGTCGGTGTGATCCAGCTGGTCGTCGCGCTGTCCTTGCGCAAGGTCGTGCGGAGCGGCTGGGGCTGGGGCGTGGTCTCCGGCCTGGTCTCGGTGATCTTCGGCGTGATCGTCGTTGCCCGCCCCTCGGCCGGGCTCGTGTCGATCATCTGGGTGCTCGGCGTCTACGCGCTCATGCTCGGGGTGCTGCTCATCGGCTTCGGCCTCCAGGTCCGCAGGCTCGCCCGCGAGGTCGACTCCCGGACGCAGACGAGCCCGACGGCGAGGTCCGAGGAGACGGCGAGGTCCGAGGAGACCGCGCGGTCCGAGGAGACTGCGAGGTCCGAGGAGCGGGCCGGGGCTCCGGCAGGGGCCCACCGCGCACCGGGCGCGCCCGTCGAGACGGCTCCAGCGAGCGAGGCGTCACACGTCGCGAGCCACCTCGCGGACCCCGCGGACCAGCCGTCGCAGGGCCCGTCGGCCGAGGCCGACCGCTGAGCCGAGTGCGTCGCTCGTCAGCCGGCTCTGCCTCTCAGCCCGCTCGGTCTCTCAACCCGCGCGGCCTCTCAGCCCACGCGCCGCACCCTCCCCGCTTCTCAGCCCACGCCCAGCCGCCCTGCCTCTCAGCCGCCCCTGTCTCTCAGTCCACGCGTCTCTCAGACTCCGTACCTCTCACGCCAGCGCCGTGACCTGCTCCATGAGGTCGGTGCTCCGGGCGTCGTACACACGCGAACCGATCCGCACACCGACGACGAGCAGCACGGTCCCGAGCGCCACCCCGACCACGAGCGTGGCCCACCCGAGGGCCACGTTCCCCGTGACCAGCGACGCGATCCCGAGGCCGACGTGCGGGAGCGTCAGGGCGGCGAGCACCGCGGCGCCGGCGGTCTGCACGAGCAACGTGGCCGTCGTCGCGCCCTGGGGCGTCGCGAAGGCGCTCTCGCCGTGCTTGGGCACCGGGTAGACGAACCGTGCGGAGGCCACGCTCGAGACGCCGAGAGCCGTGAGGTAGGTGCCGACCGTGACGCCGGCGGCGGCGGGCAGGGTGTCCCAGCGGTCGAGGTACCAGACGGAGCCGACGAGGTACACGAGCATCAGCGGCACGGCGATCACGGAGACGGCGACGACCCGGCCGAGCCGGTCTGCGCGGCCGGGCACACCGGTGACCACGTGCAGCCAGAAGGCCGTGCTGTCGTAGGAGACGTCTGCGGAGATCGCCCAGCCCATCGAGAAGGCCGTGAGCGGGCCGAGCAGGAGGAGCGTCCACCACGTCTGGTCGGCGACTGTCGTCCCGAGGCCGAGGAACACCGGGAACAGCGGCAGCACGACGAGCGACCCGATGTATCGCGGGTCGCGGCGCCAGTACGTGAGGCACCGTGCGGCGACGGCACCCGTGGGTGTCCAGCCGAAGCGCCCGAACAGCCCGAGGCCTGACATCCGGCGGGTGGTCGTGGTGGTCCCGCCGCCGGTGAGCGTCCTGTCGAGGGCCCACCGCCAGAGGGCCACGAGCGCCGCGAGGGTCACGAGGGCGACGACGAGCCGGGCGACCGCGACGAGGGGCTGACCGCCGGCGATGGCGTAGGGCACGCCCCACGCGGCACCGACCGGGGTCCAGGCGAGCACGTCGGCGACGGAGTCGAGCGAGCCGCGGCTGACGGAGCCGAGCAGCCTGCCGCCGAAGACGACCAGGAGGACCACGAGCACGACGAGCAGGGTGCTCGCGACCTCGCGGAACCGTCGGGTGGCGCGCAGCGGCGCGACCGCCGAGGTCAGGGACCTGGAGCCGACGACGCAGGTCGCGACGGCGAGGGCGACGCCGAGGACCGCCGCGAGCAGCGCCGCGACCGACCCGCGCCAGACCACGAGGCTGCCGGCGGACGCCAGGAGCGTGACGATCCCGGGGACCCCGACCACACCGGCTGCGGCCAGCCCGAGCAGCAGGTCGCGCCGCGAGATCGGGAGCAGCGCGAGCTTGCGAGGATCGAGGGTCGAGTCGACGCCGAAGGTCACGAGCGGCAGCAGCCACCACCCGACCACGGCGACCGAACCCCCGGCGACGACGACGGTCTGGGCCGTCGTGGGGTCGTCGATGCTCAGCGCGAAGAGACCGGCGACGAGCGTCAGCAGGACCGTGGCACCGTAGAGCGCGGCGAAGGCGAAGCCGACGATCTGCCAGGCGGAGCGCTTGAGGAGGTTGCCGAGGAGGGTGAGGCGGAGCCTTACGAGCTGCGCAACCACGAGAGGCCCTCTCCGCTGAGCTGTCCGCCGGCGAGCTCGACGAAGCGTTCTTCGAGGCTGCGTCCTGCACGGACCTCGTCGACGGTCCCCGCGGCGCGTACCTGGCCGTCGACGACCACGGCGACGTGGTCGCACATCCGCTGGACGAGGTCCATGACGTGCGAGGACACGATGACGGTCCCACCGCTGGCGACGTAGTCGGAGAGGATCGCGCGGATGTGGCTGGCCGAGACGGGGTCGACGGCCTCGAAGGGCTCGTCGAGGACGAGGACGCGCGGTGCGTGGATGAGCGCGGCGGCGAGCGTGACCTTCTTGGTCATGCCGGCCGAGTAGTCGACGACCAGGGTGTCGGCGGCCTCGCGCAGGTCCAGGACGCCCATGAGGTCCGCGGTGCGGCTCGCGACGGTCTCGCGGTCCATGCCGCGCAGCAGTCCGGCGTAGGTGACGAGCTGGGAGCCGGTGAGCCTGTCGAAGATCGCCATGCCGTCGGGCAGCACGCCGAGCAGTCGTTTCGCCTGGACGGGGTCGGTCCACATGTCGACGCCGCAGACCGTCGCGGTCCCGGCGTCAGGACGCAGCAGCCCCGTGGCCATCGAGAGCAGCGTGGTCTTGCCGGCACCGTTGGGTCCGACCAGCCCGTAGAAGGACCCTGCGGGGATGTCGAGCGAGATCCCCGCGACGGCGACCTTCTGACCGAAGGTCTTGACGAGCCCGCGCAGCGACACGGCGGGCGGGCCGTACGCGAGCGGTGGGGCTGAGGCATCGTCTGCCACGGAGGGTACGGCGATCGGGTCCTGAGGCTCGGTCGGCGAGGTCATGCGACCAACCTAGCGGTCCGGCCGCGGCGACTCACCCGGGCGTGCGGGTGGAAGCGGGATGTCGTCGCAGGCCAGCGGGGCGTGGGCACCTGACCGGCGCACCGCTGACCTCTGCCCCTCCACGGGTCCGCTCGCGTCAGCGTCGCGCCGCTGCCGCCGCCTTCGCTGCGCCAGGCAGCGCGTCGAGGACCCGTCCGACGGCGGTGTCGTCGTGTGCCGCCGAGACGAACCACGCCTCGTACACCGACGGCGGCAGGTTGACGCCCGCGTCGAGCATGGCGTGGAAGAACGGCGGGTAGCGGAAGGTGTCGGAGGCTTGGACCTGCGCGTAGCTGCGGGTGCCGACCTCCTGGGCGAGGTCGCCGAACATCACCGAGAACAGGTTGCCGGAGCGCTGCACCCGGTGCGCGACGCCCTCGGCGGACAGGGCGGCGCTGGTCGCGTCGGCGATGGTCGTGGAGACCTCGTCGACGCGCGCGTAGACGGAGGCGTCGGCCGCGGCGAGGGTCGCCCGGCCGGCGGCGACCGCGACGGGGTTCCCGGAGAGGGTGCCCGCCTGGTACACCGGCCCGAGGGGGGCGAGCAGGTCCATGAGGACCGACGGTCCGCCGATCGCGGCGACGGGCATGCCGCCGCCGACGACCTTGCCGAAGGTGAAGAGGTCCGGGGTGTAGCTCGCGCCGAGGGTCGATGTCTCGTAGCCCCACCAGCCGCTCGCGCTGACCCGGAAGCCTGTGAGCACCTCGTCGAAGATCAGCAGCGCGCCGTGCGCCGTGGTGATGCGGCGCAGGCCCTCGTTGAATCCGGGGAGCGGCGGGACGATCCCCATGTTGGCCGGTGCGGCCTCAGTGATGACGGCGGCGATCTCGGAGCCGCGCTCGGCGAAGGCCTGCTCGACGGCCTCGAGGTCGTTGTAGGGGAGGACGAGGGTCTCCGACGCCGTCGCCTCGGTGACACCTGCCGACCCGGGGAGGGCCTGGTTGGCGACACCGGACCCGGCCTCGGCCAGGAGCGAGTCGACGTGCCCGTGGTAGCAGCCGGCGAACTTCACGATGAGCGGGCGTCCTGTCGCGCCGCGGGCGAGGCGCACAGCGGTCATGGTCGCCTCGGTGCCCGTCGACACGAGACGCACGTGCTCGGCGGCGGGGACGCGGCGGCGGATCTCCTCGGCGAGCTCGACCTCGCCGAGCGTCGGTGCACCGAAGGAGAGGCCGCGGGCGGCGGCCTCCTGCACAGCCTCCACGACAGCGGGGTGGGCGTGCCCGAGGAGCGCCGGGCCCCACGAGCAGACGAGGTCGACGTACTCGGTCCCGGTGACGTCGCGGATGTACGGGCCGGAGGCCGACGACACGAACCGGGGGTCCCCGCCGACCGAGCCGTAGGCGCGGACGGGGGAGTTCACACCGCCCGGCAGCACGAGCCGTGCGCGCTCGAAGGCCAGGTGGTTCGCTGCGTCGTCGTGCATCGTGAGGTCCGTCCAGGAGGGGATGGTGTGCGTGACCTCCAGGCTACGGGAGTCGCCGGATCCCGGGGCGGGCGGGACGGTGCCTGTGGAGAACGTCTCATCGGACTGTGGCTGTGGACAGTGTCGATGCGCTCACCCTGCGCGAGCGCTACGTCAGGCGCTCACGGCACCTCGTCGATGCGGTCGAGGTCGAAGGTGACGCGGAGGTCGACCGCGTCATACCGGTCCCAGATCGCGTCATGGATCTTGACGACCTCGATAGTTGCCGGTCCGTGAGAGACGGTGTCGCCAACCGCGAGATCACTGTCCGTGAGGGCCGTCTCCGTGTGCTGCCCGGCTTCGTCCTCCGGCCAGACGAACAAGTCGTAAGAGAGGTCGACAGCGCCACCGCTGATCCGGTTGGGTCCACCGAGCTCGTACAGCACAACTTGCGCGGCGGGGCCAGCGCCTCGCTCGGTGCGGACGTTCAACCAGGGCACACCTGGACCGAGGCAGCACGCGCCTGTGAGCTGGACGACGTCGGGATCATCCGGTGCAGGAGGGGTGTAGTTCCAGAGATAGACGCTCGAAAGCCCAGCCATGCCGATGATCACCCCCACCCCCCACCGCATGATCTTCGAGCCAGGTGGTCGGTGCGACCGAGGAGACTTGCTCGTCACGAGCCGCTGCTCTCGAGCGCGAAGGTCTCGTTGAACTCTTCTTCCGTGAGCCTCAGCTCCTCCTGGACACCGGAGCGGTTGCCGTGTCCCCATGGATTGCGCACGACGATGAGTCCATCAGAGTCGACCTCGGCGACGAAGTAGACGTGCCAGGAGGCGATGGTGGTGTCAGACCATCGGTGCTGGGTCAAGCATGTCATCGGATGTCCCTCATCGAGCAGCTGCTGGACCTGTTGTACAGAGACATGGCCCGAGCCCCAAGAACCAGGGCCGTAGGTCTCTGTCTCCCTGCCTGTGGTGACTTCGATGCCCGTCGCTGGGTGTCCTGCCCGGAGGCCCGCGAAGCTCCCGTCGCCGATCAGCTGGGCGCTCGCCTTCTCGTAGATGGAGACCCAGTTGGGGGCTTGGTCTTCGAGAGGTCCCCCGGCGTAGAAGGCATCTCCTTCGCCGTCCACAGCAACGTCCCCGCTCACCGTCACCTCCGTCGCCTTCCCGTCCGGGTAGAGGGTCACGGTATACGTCCCGTTGGCGTTCGCGGTGATGTTGTCCTTGATCTGCTGTGGTCTGCTCACCAGCGCGGCGCCGAGACCGGCGAGCAACCAGCAGTCCTGGCCAGCCCCCTGGTTCACGTCCTCGTACTGGGCGTTCTCGAGCCCCTTCATGATCTTCTCCCGGTCCGCCGCTACCCACCCCGTCACCTCGTCCGAGACCTTCGGCTCGAGCGACGGGAGGCTGTCGATCATCGTCCTGACCTGGCTCTCCGTCTCGAGCCCGGCGAGCAGCTGGCTGGAGAACGTGGCGACGAGGTCGCTGTGCCCCATGGCGTGCACGGAGCCGAGGTACTGCTCGAGATTCGCCACCTGCTCCGGTGTGAGCCGCTGGAACGCCTCGAACACGGCGTCGCCGTCGTACGTCCCGGAGACCATCCCGTCTCGGAGCAGCTCGAGGTGGCCGTACATCGCGGTGCTGTAGGGGTCGGCCGCCCCGGCGAGCAGCTCTTCGATCCTGTCGACGTGCCGGTCGGACGAGAAGCCGAAGAGGTCGGCGATCATGTCTCGGGCCTGCGTCGTCGGGTCTGTCCGAGGTGCCTCCGCCGCACCGCGGATCGCCGCCGTGCACAGCGCCTCTGCCTCGGTGACCGCGGTCTGCAGCTGCGCGATCCGGCTGATGATGCCGTCGTTGGTCGCGACCAGCCGGCTCGAGTCCTGCCAGTCGTCGACGTCTCGGGCTGCGGTGCCCAGGTCGGCGACGTCGGCCGCGATCGTCTTGAGCTGGGCCTTCGCGACGTCGATGTCGTCGGCGAAGGCGACGAGCGCTCCCGAGACGATGTCGAGGATGCTCGCGTAGGCCACGGCACCGTCGGCGGCCTCGTCCATCACGGCGAGCACGGCAGGTGACTCAGGCGCCTGGTAGCTCGAGTCGAGCAGCTTCCAGCCCTTGAGGACCCGTGACGACGCGTCGCGCGCGGTCACAGCCGTCGCCCGCATCTCTGCGGCCACCTGCCGCAGCTCGTCTGTCTGCAGGTCGAGCCGCGGGACCATGTCCGCGGTCACGACGTCGTGCTGTGCCCCCACTGCTGCCCCCCGGCTGCATGGACGTCGGACCGCGGTCGCCCCCGCCCCGTCGTCTCCGGGGGCGTCACCTGCGACGCCCCCGCTGTCGACTGATGGTCGACATGCTCGCAGGCCGTGGCCGTGGGGGCGATGGTGACTACTCCCCGAGCCACCCGGCGATCTCGGTGGCCCAGTAGGTGAGGACGATGTCCGCGCCGGCACGCTTGATGCCGAGGACAGACTCGAGGATCGCCCCGCGACGGTCGATCCAGCCGTTGGCGGCCGCGGCCTCGATCATCGCGTACTCACCGGACACCTGGTACGCGGCGACGGGCACGTCGGACTGCTCGGCGACGTCGGCGAGCACGTCGAGGTAGCTCATCGCCGGCTTGACCATGACGATGTCTGCGCCCTCGAGCAGGTCGAGCGCGGTCTCGCGCCCACCCTCGCGACGGTTCGCGGCGTCCATCTGGTAGGTGCGGCGGTCTCCGACGAGCGTCGACTCGACGGCGTCGCGGAACGGTCCGTAGAAGGCCGAGGCGTACTTGGCCGAGTACGCGAGGATCGCGGTGTCGGGGAACCCGGCGCCGCCGTTCGCGGTCGACTGGTCGAGCCCGGAGCGCACGGCGAAGACCTGGCCGTCCATCATCCCGGAGAGCCCGAGCACGGTGGCCCCGGCCTGCGCCTGGGCGATCGCCATGGAGACGTAGCGCTCGAGCGTCGCGTCGTTGTCGACCCCGCCGTGCGCGTCGAGCACGCCGCAGTGTCCGTGGTCGGTGAACTCGTCGAGGCAGAGGTCGGCCATGACGACGAGCCGTCCGGCAGCCGCCTCGACCGCGATCCGGATGCCGCGGTTGAGGATCCCCTCGGGGTCGTCCGCGCCGGAGCCTGTCGCGTCGCGGTGCTCGGGGACGCCGAAGAGCATGACCCCGCCGATCCCGGCGTCGGCGGCCTCGCGCACGGCCTGGGCGAGGGACTCTTCGCTGTGGTGCAGCACGCCCGGCATCGACGTGATCTCGACGGGGGCGGTGATGCCCTCCTTGACGAAGAGCGGCAGCACGAGGTCGCGGGGGTGCAGGCGGGTCTCGGCGACGAGGGCTCGCAGCGCAGGGGTGG
>NZ_JACBYE010000084.1 GCF_013415325.1 Sanguibacter inulinus
GTCCCGACCCACGCCCAGCCCGCCACCGAACAAGGAGCCACCATGCCGACCATCACCACCCTCGGAGTGCCGGGGATGACCTGCGCCCACTGCGTCTCGTCGGTCACCGAAGAGCTCGAAGGCGTCGACGGAGTCGAGCGCATCAGCGTCGAGCTGCGCAAGGACGCCGTCTCCGAGGTGACGATCTTGTCCCACGAGCCCCTCGACGAGAGCGCGCTGCGCGCGGCCGTCACCGAGGCCGGGTACGAGACCGCCTCGGTCGACGTCGAGGTGGACGGCCTCGCCGCCCAGAGCAAGGAGCAGCACCAGCAGCGCGAAGAGTTCTACGAGGGCGACCCGGCCTGACGCCGACGTCCCACGTGGTCGCGTGACCACCCGCCCGGTCGTGCACGACGGGCGGCGTCGACGGGTCTGCTCCCCCTGCTGCTGGCGGGAGCAGACCCGTCGTGTCTGCCCGCAGACCTCGGGCCTCGTCGCGTGGAGCCAGACCACGGCCACCCGCTGGGCACGGCCTGACCGGACCGTACCAGGCCTCCAGATGCGATCCGCGTCACAGTCGTCGACGATGGTGGGCTGGTGAAGACTCCGCCTGCTGGCCTGGCCGAGCGGATCTCCTCCTGACTACTGATCGCCAGGGGGAGCGCGCCCGCGCAGCCGGACGGCGACGACGCCTCCGGAGGACCGCACATGGCACCGCGCCACCAGCCCGCCCGACAGCCCGCTCCCCGCGCGCGACGCCGCAGCCCCCGGCTCGTGGCCGTCCTGTCCGCGGCAGCCGTCGCGCTCTCGGGCGGGCTCGTCGCCGGCGGGGTGCTGGCACCGGCATCTGCCGCGACCACCACGGGATGGGCCGACTGGGAACCGCTCGACGGCGGTCCCGGCAGCTGGTCGACCTCCGTCGCACCGCTCGCCGGCGGGTTCCCCGGGTCCCAGATGAGCTCGGACTCCCGCGGCGGAGGTGTCGCGGTCATCTCGGGCGCGACGACCTGGCTGAGCGCCGGGACGCCGGTCGGGCAGCGCTACGGCAGCAGCCGCGACGAGCAGTACCTCAACCTCCGGCCCCGGGTCGACTCGTCGACCGGAGCCTCGACGACCACCTACACCTTCGACAGGCCGACCCCGGCGAGCGGCTGGACCTTCGTGCTCGGCGACATCGACGCCGACCAGGTCCAGGTCTCCGCGACAGGAGCCGACGGCCGGCTGCTGACAGCGACCGAGCTCGGGTACCAGGGCGGGTTCAACTACTGCGCCCCCGGCCTCGCGGGCAAGCCCTCGTGCACAGGCGTGACGACCGACGTCCCCTCCTGGGACTCGACCACCCGCACGCTCACCGGCAACGCCGCCGCGATCGACACCTCGGGCTCGGCAGGATGGTTCGAGCCGTCGGCACCCGTCTCGACGCTGACGCTCACCTTCACCCGGCGCGCCGGGTTCCCCGTCTACCAGACGTGGTTCGCGGCACTCGCCCGAGACGTCAGCGGCGTCGTCAGCGACGTCACCCCTGGCGCCGAAGGCCCGCTCAAGGGCGCGACGCTGACCCTGCTCGGACCCGCGGGCGAGACGCTCGCGACGAGCTTCTCGGGCCCCGACGGCAGCTATTCCTTCGAGGGCTTCACGGCGACCGACGGCTACCAGGTCGAGCTGGACGCGCCCGACGGCAGCATCGCCACGAGCCCTGTCCGCCTCCCGGCCGACCTCTCCACGACCGACGCGAGCGCAGTCGACTTCACGGTCCGCGACATCATCCCGGCCGCCGTCAGCGGGACCGTCCGAGACTCCGACGGGCTTCCTCTCGGCGGTGTCACCGTGACGGTCGACGGCCCCGGAGGACCGCAGACCGTCGTCACCCTGTCGGACGGCAGCTATCTCGTCGACTCGGTGCCCGTGGGCGACCACGTCGTCACCGTCACCGCCCCCGACGGGTACACAGCACTGACCCCGCCCCTGACCTTCACGGTCCCGCCCGACTCCCAGACCCCCGTGACCGACCAGGACTTCGTGCTGCAGGCCGCCCCGGAGGTCTCGCTCTCCGGAGCGGTGACAGCCTCCGGCACGGCCGTCCCCGGCGCCCTCGTGACCGCGACGGGCCCCGGCGGCGCGACGCTCCAGACCCTCACCGCCCTCGACGGCGGCTACAGCTTCGGCGACCTCGCCCCGGGTGCGTGGTCGGTGACCGTCGACCCGCCCGCGGGGTACGTCGTCCTCGGGGCCGGCACCCGCGAGGAGACCGTCGGGGGCACCGACGTGACCGACGTCGACTTCGCGCTCGCCGCCCTCGGCGCCGTCAGCGGACAGGTGACCGACGAGGCCGGGACGCCGCTCGCCGGCGTCGACCTCCGGGTCGACGGACCCGAGGGCCCTGGGACGCTCACGACCGACGCGTCGGGCGCCTACGCCCTCGACGAGCTGGCACCGGGGACGTACACCGTCAGCGTGGTCCCGCCTGAGGGGTACACGGTCGCCGGTCCGGAGAGCGTGACCGTGACCGTGACGGCCGCCGGCGAGGTCTACGCCGACCAGAGCTTCGTGCTCGCTGCGGTGCCGACCCCCGAGCCGACGACCACAGAGCCCACAGCACCTCCGACGGCCGGGCCGACGACCGAGCCGTCCGGCGGGCCGGGTGACCCTGGGACCGGGGCACCGACGACGGCGCCGGGCGCCTTGCCGCCCGGCGGGACCGGGACCGGCGGGGACGGCGGCAGGCTCCCGACGACAGGGTCTGACCCGGCGGCGCCGCTCGCCGTCGCGGCTCTCCTGCTCGTCGTGGGCGTCGGGACGCTGGCTGTCCGGCGGCGGGGGGCTGCGGGTCGCTGACCCTCGGCACGTGCTGAGGTCTCGAGGGGCGATCCTCTGTGGTCCCTCGCGTGACCCAGCACACCTGGACATAGTACCCCCTAGGGGTATGGTGGAGGGAGAGACGCACCCTGCACCACCGAGGAGCTGACATGTCCGGCCCGACGACCGACCACCCGACCCAGGACCACCGCGAGCCCGTCGCGGAGATCGACCTCGCCGTCAGCGGCATGACCTGCGCCTCGTGCGTGGCTCGCGTCGAGAAGCGGCTCAACAGGCTTCCCGGGGTCGTGGCGACGGTCAACCTGCCGCTCGAGTCCGCGCACGTCGTGCTCGACGAGGACGTCGACGAGGCAGAGCTCGTCGCGGCCGTCGCCAAGGCGGGCTACGACGCGCGCGTCACCGGGCGGCGCAGGCTTGGTGGGGACGCGTCGGAGGACCACGCCCCCGACGCATCGGGGGCCGCCGGCGCGGCGCATGCTGTGGATGCGCCCCACTCACCCGGCACGCCGCACCCTCCCAGCACGTCGCACTCGCCCCACGCAGCGCACGCACCCGAGGCCGCGCACGACCACTCCTCCGCGGAGATGGCGCTGTCGGGCCACTCGATGGCCGAGGGGCACGTGATGGTCGAGGGTGAAGACACCTCGGCACCGACCCCCGACCGTGGCGCAGACCTGCGGCGCAGGCTGGTCGTCTCGACGGTCCTGTCGGTCCCCGTCGTCCTGCTCTCGATGATCCCCGCGCTCCAGGTCGACGGGTGGCAGTGGGTCGTCGCCGTGCTCGCGCTGCCCGTCGTCACCTGGTCGGCCTGGCCCTTCCACAGGGCGGCCTTCCGCGCGGCACGGCACGGTGCGTCGACCATGGACACCCTCGTCTCGGTCGGCGTCGTCGCGGCGACGGCCTGGTCCCTCTGGGCGCTGCTCTTCGGCGGGGCCGGTGAGATCGGCATGCGCATGACGCCGAGCCTCTTCCCGGCCGCCGACCACGCGGCCATGACGGGCCCCGAGCTGTACTTCGAGGTCGCGGCTGTCGTCACCACCTTCTTGCTGGCCGGCCGCTACGCCGAGCACAGGTCGCGGCGCCGCGCCGGCGACGCCCTCCGGTCCTTGCTCGCCCTCGGCGTCAAGGAGGTCGTGGTCCTCACGACAGACGACTCAGGTCGCCGCGTCGAGCAGCGCGTCCCTGTCGAGTCGCTGCGCACCGACGACCTCTTCGTCGTGCGGCCAGGCGAGAAGGTCGCGACCGACGGGGTCGTCGTCGAGGGCACGAGCGCGATCGACGCGTCGCTGCTCACCGGTGAGCCCGTACCCGTCGACGTCGGCCCGGGCGACCCCGTCACCGGGGCGACGATCAGCACCTCCGGCCACCTCGTCGTCCGCGCGACGCGCGTGGGCGAGGAGACCACCCTCGCGCAGATCGGCCGGCTCGTCTCGGCCGCGCAGACCGGCAAGGCCCCCGTGCAGCGCCTCGCCGACAGGATCTCGGCGGTCTTCGTCCCTGTCGTCTTCGTCGTCGCCCTGGTGACCTTCGCAGCCTGGATGGTCTGGGGTGACTCCACCCAGGCGGCCTTCACAGCCGCTGTCGCGGTCCTCATCATCGCGTGCCCCTGTGCCCTCGGTCTGGCCACCCCGACGGCCCTGCTCGTCGGCACGGGGCGCGGCGCGCAGCTCGGGGTGCTCATCAAGGGCCCGGAGATCCTCGAGTCGACCCGCCGCGTCGACACGGTCGTCCTCGACAAGACCGGGACCGTCACCCAGGGACGCATGGTCGTCGAGCAGGTCGTCGGCGACGACAGCACGCTCCGCCTCGCCGGGGCTGTCGAGGCACTGAGCGAGCACCCGATCGCGCAGGCGATCGCCGCTGCGGCGCAGCAGGAGAAGGCCGGGCTGAGTCCGGACGCCGAGGCCGTCGGCGGTGACGGCCTCGTCGTCGGGTCCGAGCAGGTGCTCGACTTCGTGAGCGCCGCGGGCGGCGGGGTGTCGGGTGTCGTCAGGGTCGCGCACTCCGGGCTCGACCTGTCGCCGCGCGTGCTCGTCGGGCGGCTCTCGTGGCTCGCCGAGCAGGGCATGACGGTCGACGGCGACGACCAGCGTCCGCTGCGTGACGCCGTCGCGGCGGCCGAGAGCAGCGGGGCGACGGCAGTCGTCGCGGCGTGGGACGGAGCGGCCCGCGGGGTCGTCGTGCTCCGAGACCCCGTCAAGGAGTCCTCGGCCCAGGCCGTCGCGGAGCTCAAGGACCTCGGGCTCCGCCCGATCTTGCTGACCGGCGACAACCCCGGTGCGGCGCGCGTCGCCGCCGAGCAGGTGGGGATCGCCGCCGACGACGTCGTCGCGCAGGTGGTCCCGTCGGAGAAGGCCGAGGTCGTCGCCCGGCTGCGGGCCGAGGGCCGGGTCGTCGCGATGGTCGGCGACGGTGTCAACGACGCCGCCGCCCTCGCCGGGGCGGACCTCGGGCTCGCGATGGGCACCGGGACCGACGTCGCGATCGAGGCCAGCGACATCACCCTCGTCCGCGGCGACCTCCGCAGCGCCGCGACAGCGATCCGGCTGTCCCGCCAGACCCTGCGGATCATCCGGCAGAACCTTTTCTGGGCCTTCGCGTACAACGTCGCGGCGATCCCGCTCGCGGCCCTCGGGCTGCTCAACCCGATGATCGCCGGCGCCGCGATGGCCGCGAGCTCGGTGATCGTCGTCGGCAACTCCCTGCGGCTGCGCCGCGCCGGCTGAGCGGGGAGCCGGGACTTCGGGCGTGTGCGCTGACGTTCCTCAGCGGAAGCGGCGACCCTCGTCGCGGCGGTAGGCCCAGACCGTGAGGGCTGCGAAGAGCGCCGTCCACCCGAGGAGCACGGGCCAGGCGCCGGCGTAGACGTCGGATCCGGTGAGGGCGCCGACCAGCAGGTCGCGGCCTGCGCGGGTGGGGGTCGCCTGGGAGACGACGGACAACCAGTCGGGGAAGAACTGCGGTGGCATGAAGAGCCCGCCGGCGAAGGCCAGCGGGAACAGCACGAGCTGCACGACGGGCAGCGCCGCCTTGGCCGGCAGCGAGTAGCCGATCCCCATGCCGAGCAGGACGAAGGGCACCGAGACCACGAGCAGCACCACGACCCCGAGCGCGAGCTGGGCCCACGTGACCGTCGCCGCGGTGAAGAGCCACCCGATGAGCACGAGCGGGACGATCCCGAACAGCGAGAAGATGCCGCCGTTGAGCACCCGGGCGAGCATCCGCGGCGCGGGACCCGCCGGCATCGAGCGCAAGAACGGGTCGAAGGGCAGCGCGCGGTCCTCCGCGACACCCAGGCCGTAGGTGAACAGGCTCGCCGAGCAGATGGCGAAGAGCCCGAGCGACGCGACGGCCATCGTCGACGCCACAGGGTCGTCGGCCACGTAGGGCTGGGGCACCACGAAGAAGAACATCGACAGCGCCGGGAACAGCAGGTTGCCGAAGACGGCCATCGGCACGCGCACGGTCTCGAGGAACTGGTACTTGAGGTGCAGCCGGGTGAGGTGCGCTGTCGACAGGGTCCGGGGCTGGGTGGTGGTCATCGCTGCTCTCCTCGGACGGGTGCGGATGCAGGTCTGACGGCGGGAGCTCTGGTGGGTCTGGAGGTGGGCATTCCCGCGGGCGTGCTGGCCGGGGCGGCCACCATCTGCTCGAAAGCCTCTTCGAGGGTCGCCCCGCGCACCTCGAGGCCGTGGAAGTCGATCCCGCTCACGACGAGCTCGCGGACGAAGCCGTCGGCGTCGGGCGTGAACAGCTCGACCCTGTCGCCGGACACCTGCACGCGGGTGACCTGCGGGAAGCGCGCCTCAGCGGCACCCGGCACCGCGAGACCAGCGCTGTGCAGCACCACGCGCCGGACCCCCACCTGCTCGAGGATCGCGTCCATGGTGTCGTCGGCCCGGACCACGCCCTGGTCGACGACGACCACTCGCTCGGCGAGGGCCTGGACCTCTTCGAGGTAGTGGCTCGTGAGCAGCACCGTCCCGCCGCTCGCGTGGTAGTCCCGGATCGCCTGCCAGAGGACCTGGCGGGCGTTGACGTCGAGACCCGTCGTGGGTTCGTCGAGGAGGATCACCGACGGGCGTCCGACGAGGGCGAGGGCCACGGCGAGGCGACGCTTCTGCCCGCCGGACATGCCACCGGTCTGGCGGCCGGCGAGCTCGCCCAGCCCGAACTGCTCGAGCAGCTCGGCCGTCGGGACGGGGTCCGGGTAGTGCCCGCCGATGTAGTCGACGACCTCGCGGACCTTGAGGGTCGCGGGGAGGCCGGTCTCCTGGGGTGTGAGGCCGAGGGAGGTGCGGGCGGCCGCGTCACGCGGGTCGAGACCGCAGAGCCGCACGGTTCCCGAGTCGGGCTTGCGCTGGCCCGAGACGAGGGAGAGCAGGGTGGACTTCCCGGCGCCGTTCGGGCCGAGGATGCCCACGAGCTCGCCGGGGGCGATCTGCAGGGACACGTCGTCGAGGGCGACCACGGGGCCGAAGCGGCGGGTGACACCGGTGACCTCGATGATCGACGGCGCGGAGCGTGCTGGCTGGGTTGGCGCACCCGGCTGGGCTGGCTGGCGTGGGTGGACAGGCTGCCCCGACTGGCCGTGGGGTGCAGGCTGGGCTGGCTGGCTCATGGTGCGGTCCCTCTCAGGAGTGCGGTCAGAGACGCCGTGTAGGACTCGAAGGCGCGTCGGCCGAGCGGCGTGAGCTCGACGTAGCTGGCGGGCTTGCGGCCCTCGTGGGTCTTGAGGATCGTCACGTACTCCGCGTCCTCGAGCTTGCGCAGGTGGGTCGAGAGGTTCCCGGCGGTCATGTCGAGCAGGTCCTGCAGCCGCGGGAAGGAGATGCGGTCCCCCGGGCTGAGCGCCGCGAGGGTCGCGACCACGCGCAGGCGGGCCTGCGCGTGGATGACGGGGTCGAGGCCGGTCTCGCTCATGCGCCGACCGGTCGCCCGGCCACCGCGAAGCCAGCACCGGCAGAGGGGTCGCGACGGCGGCGCAGGTGCTCGAGCACCATCCCGACGAAGAACCCGCCGCCCCCGAGCACGGCCATGACGAGATAGGTCTGCGGCAGGCCTGCGAAGACCGCCACCGTGGCGACGAGGATGATCCACACGCCGATCGCGTACTGCTGGCGGTCCTGCCAGAACGCCCCGCCCGCCATGTAAAGCACGCCGACGAGCAGGCACGAGCAGGCGTTCGAGGCGACCGCCATGACCTCGGGCCCGGCACCGGCACGCGCGAGCCCGCCGAGCATGACGGACATGGCGACGAAGCCGAGGCACCACGTCCATCCGTACATGGCCCCGAAGGACGCCGAGACTCCCTTGATCCCCGCGTTGGCCCGGGTGCTGTGGACGACGGTGAAGACCATCGCCGCGATGATCGCGAGGCCGAAGACCGCGAAGGCCCACCCCGCAGGCAGGGAGAAGCCCTCGGTGACCTGCGGCTGCCCGACGCGGCCCGTGGCCGTGAGGTAGAGCGCGAGGTACCCCAGGAGCCAGGCCGCGCCCCACGCGGCGAAGATCAGCCGGGAGTCGGGCTCCCTGGACCGCACCTTCGCGGTCTGCGCGGCGATGATCCGCAGGCTCTCGGCCGCGTCGAGCGGGGACTCTGCGGGAGCGCCCGAGGGTCGAGACGTGCCGTCGTCGGTCATGGTGACTCCGTCAATGAGGTTTGCGGTGCAAAGTACTTTGTCAGTGTGGCACGGCGGCGCGCAGGCAGCAAGACCCGCGGAGGAACGAGGCCGGGTGCGGCAGACCAGGGCCGAGCCCCCCGGCGTGGACGGACGGGCGTGGAGCAGGCTCGTCACGCACGGCAGATAGGCTGGCGCGATGCCAGGCCGACGACGCACCTCCCGCCCGCTCTTCGTGACGGTCGCCCTCGGCGTCCTGCTGGTCGCGGGCGCCCCGAGCGCCCTGGCGGCCCCAGCGCCCGTCGCCGAGAGAGGCGCTGTCAGCATCAGCCCGGTGGGTGTCGCGATCTCCAGCGCCGCTCAGACCCTCGCCGCCGCGCCGACGGCCGCCCACATGACAGCCCTCCCCGCCGACGCCTCCCCCGAGCCGGTCGTCTCCCCCACCGGTGCCACGAAGACCCCGGCCTAGGA
>NZ_JACBYE010000085.1 GCF_013415325.1 Sanguibacter inulinus
GTGTCGGGTCGGGTCGGATCGCGGGGGTCTCAGCGTCGGACGGGCGCGTCTGACGGGCGAGGGCTGTGGTGTCGTGCGGTTCGGTGGTCACAGGAGAGATCGTCGGACCTTCTCACCAGTGTCAGGGTCAAGCCGGGACTATCTCTGCTGGCTGTGACGTTGTGCACCCCGTGATCGTGCGACGACCTCAGACCTTCCGAGGACCACTGCCTGACGCGGAGATCTCCTCTCGCCCCGGGACCGAGGCCCTCCGACGACCTCTCGACCTCCGACGACCTCTCGACCGCAGGGATGACCGTGCGCACAGGGATGACGGTGCGCACAGGAGTGACCGAGCGCAGAGTGGTGACCGTGCGCATCGGTGAGCTGGCCTGCCGGACCGGGACGACCCCGCGGCTGCTGCGCTACTACGAGGAGCAGGGCCTCATCACTCCCAGCAGGGAGCCGAACGGTTACCGCGACTACGACGAGCGTCTGGTCGCACGCGTCGAGCACATCCGCGGTCTGCTGGGCGCGGGGATGTCGACCCGGCTCATCCATCTGATCCTGCCGTGCCTCAACCGGCCCGACAGCATCTTCGTCGACGACGTGGCTCCGGAGACCGTGGCCCTCCTCGAGGAAGAGCTCGCCCGGATGGACAGCCGGATCGAGTGCCTCACGAAGAACCGTGACGCGATCGCGATGTACCTCGGCGCGGTGACCGCGGCCGGGCGCTGACGCTTGCGGGCTGTCTAGCTGCGGGACGCTGATGCTTGCGGGCTGTCTAGCGGCCGGGCGCTGATGCTGGCGGCCGGGCGTGAGCTTCGGTCGATCCACAGTCTCGGCGATCAGCGCAGCTGACATCGACGAGAACGGGTCACCGGCTGACAGCCCCACGACGACCGCGCCTCAGCGGAACCCGGCGAGGTCGAGGGCGGCCGCAGCGATCTGCGCAGTCGCCGCGTCGTCCGTCATGAGCAGCGGCACGGCACGCGAGCGGATCCCCCCAGCCTCGAGCCCCGAGACGGCCTCGTGGTCGCTGTCGTCGACGAGCCACCCGTCGATGACCCCGATTCGTCCCGCCGCAGCCTCGGCCTGGCCGTCGCCCTCGATGAGGTCGTCGCTGTCGAGGCCTTCACGCGCGCCGTAGTGCAGTCCGACAGCCAGTGCGCTCGTCTCGACGCCGATGGTGGCCAGGCACGCGTCCGCCATCCCGCGGACCGCGGCGCCGCCGACGATCGGCGAGATGCCGACGACAGGGGCAGGCGTGGCGTTCAGCGCCTCCCGGATCCGCGGCACACCCAAGATCGTCCCGACCGAGACGACAGGGTTCGACGGCGGGAGCAGCACGAGGTCGGCCGTCATGATCGCGTCGAGGACCTCGGGTGTCGCCGACGCGGAGTCGACCCCGACCTGCTCGAAGCGTCGGGCGGGGATCCCGGCACGGTGCCGCACCCACCACTCCTCGAAGTGGATGAGCCGTTCCGGGTCTTCCGGCGTGCCCTCGCCGACCACGACGTGCGTCTCGACAGGCTGGTCGCTCATCGGCAGCAGGGTCACGCCCGGGTTCCAGCGGCGGCACAGGTGGGCTGTCACCTCGGTGAGGGTCTTCCCGGCGCGCAGCAGCTCGGTGCGTGCCAGGTGGGTGGCGAGGTCGAGGTCACCGAGGGTGAACCACTCCCAGCCGAGGTCGTAGGCGGCGAGGTCGGCCGACACGCGGCTCGACTCGTCCTGACGACCCCAGCCCTGGCCTTCGTGGATCGCACCGCCGAGGGTGTACATCACGGTGTCGAGGTCAGGGCAGACGCGAACCCCGTGCAGCCACATGTCGTCACCCGTGTTCGCGACCACGGTCACCTCGGCCGTGGTGCCGCCCTCGCCGTCTGGGTAGCGCTCGGCGAGCAGGTGCAGCAGGCCACGGGTGAAGCGGGCGCCACCGACGCCGCCGGCGAGGAGAGTGATCTTCATGGTGACGAGCCTAGTCAAGGACGGGCGCCGTACAGTCACGTCACGCGGGCGCTGGGCGGCGCGTACTCCTCACCGGTCCCGTCGGCACAGGTGCCGGTCCCGCGTACCGACGGCAGCTCCACGGAGGGCTCCGGCGGCTGCGAGCCGTCGCCAGAATCTCATCTTCGCAGTGACTTTCATCCGCTTCGCGTACCGCTCTGCACGCTGCGAACCGTCGTCAGTCCTTCTTCTTCGCAGCTGCCTTCATCGCCTTCTTCGTCGTACGGACCTCGTCGAGGCTCGTCTCGTCGGTCACGTCGGCGATCGACCGTCGCGCGTCGGCGTCCCCGTAGGCTCCCGCAGCCTCGCGCCAGCCCTCGGGCTCGACGTCGTACTGCTTGCCGAGCAGCGCGAGGAAGATCGACGCCTTCTGCGCACCGAAGCCCGGGAGGGACTTGAGGCGCCGCAAGACCGTCGGGCCGTCGGGGTCGTCGTCCGTCCAGAGGCGCGTCACGTCGCCGCCGTACGTCGCCTGGACCTCCTGGGCGACAGCCTGGATGCGCCCCGCCATGGACCCGGGGTACCTGTGGACCGCGGGCTTCGTGGCGCAGAGCTCGGAGAACTCCTCGGGGTCGGCCTCGGCGATCTTCCGCACATTCAGGCCGCCCATCCGCTCGGCGATCTTCTGCGGCCCGGCGAAGGCCGACTCCATCGTGACCTGCTGGTCGAGCAGCATCCCGACGAGCAGCGCGAATGGGTCGCTGGAGAGGAGCGCGTCGGCCTCAGGGTCACCGGTGAGCCACAGGTCTCGAGTCATCTGCCCATCATGGCACCGGAGGTGCCGCGAGGCCCGGTGCCGGCGTCTCAGGCATGGCCGCTGTCTGCGCTGTCCTGCCACGCACCGCAAAGTAATGCAAGATTGCACTATGGCTGACGATGCGAACCCCACGACCGCAGACGACCAGAGCACGGCGGGCTCCTACGTGACCCCCGGCACCGAGTTCACCCGCGACGCGCGCTACATCGCGACCCGGATCACCGCCGACGGCCGCGACGGCTACCCGGTCGAGGCCGGCCGCTACAGGCTCGTCGTGTCGAGGGCGTGCCCGTGGGCCAACCGCGCGATCATCGTCCGCAGGCTCCTGGGGCTCGAAGACGCCATCTCCATGGGCGTCGCAGGCCCCACGCACGACGCCCGCTCCTGGACCTTCGACCTCGACCCGGGCGGCGTCGACCCGGTCCTGGGGATCCCGCGCCTGCAGGACGCGTTCTTCGCACGGTTCCCCGACTACGAGCGCGGCATCACGGTCCCGGCCTTCGTCGACGAGACGACTGGCCAGGTGGTGACGAACGACTACGCGCAGATGACCCTCGACATGTCGACCGAGTGGACCGCGCACCACCGCGAGGGCGCGCCGGACCTCTACCCCGAGGCGCTGCGGGCCGAGATCGACGAGGTCGCGCTCGCGGTTTTCAAGGACGTCAACAACGGTGTGTACAGGTGCGGTTTCGCGGGATCGCAGGAGGCGTACGACAAGGCCTACGACAGGCTCTTCGACCGCCTCGACTGGCTGTCGGAGCGCCTGTCGACGCAGCGTTACCTCGTCGGCGACACGATCACCGAAGCCGACGTGCGGCTCTTCACCACGCTGGTCCGCTTCGACGCCGTCTACCACGGGCACTTCAAGTGCAACCGCTCGAAGCTCACCGAGATGCCTGTGCTGTGGGACTACGCCCGCGACCTCTTCCAGACGCCAGGCTTCGGCGACACGATCGACTTCGAGCACATCAAGCAGCACTACTACGTGGTGCACACCGACATCAACCCGACGAGCATCGTGCCCAAGGGGCCGGACCTCAGCGGGTGGCTCGCGCCGCACGACCGTGCCGCGCTCGGCGGTCGCCCCTTCGGCGACGGCACCGCGCCCGGCCCGGTCCGTCCCGGCGAGGAGGTCGACCCTCAGCACTCCGCGGAGGCGATGCGCGGCTGAATATCGCTGGGGGCGGTGCGCGGCTCAAGTCTGCGGGGCGGTGCGCGGCTGGAGACTGCCGGGCGGTGCGCGGCTGAACACTGCGGAGGCGCGGCGAGGCGCGGCTGAGTCCTCTGCGTCCCCTGCGGGGCTGGTCGGCTGCACGTCGGACCTGGAGTGCCGGGCGCGATGGTCGCGACACCCGGGGGTCGTCGTGACTGCGACCAGCATGCCCGGCGCAGTGGTCCTCTCGAGCGCTCCGGGTCAGAACGGCGGCTCGTCGGACTAGGGGGCCGGGCCGTGATCAGCGGTCGCGACGCCACGTTCGTCGCGCCTCCGGCCGTGAACGCGTGAGATCTCTCCGGCGGCGCGGTCGAGATACGTGCGTCCTGACGGCGTGGTCCAGTACACGACGTCAGCGCTGGTCCGCGATGCTGCGTGACGTGTGGACTCGCCGCCGACCTCAGGGCTGGTGATGCTCTCAGCGTCGGTCCGGTACTGAGAGCTGGAGGCACGTCGGTCCATGGCGAGGGCGAGGGGACGCTCGGGCTGAGGGCGGGCGCACTCGTCCCCGTGACCGACCCTGCCGGGGGACTCGGTGCTGACGGTCCAGCCGGTGGTGTGCTTCAACCGGTGGTGCTTCCGGCACAGGTGGATGAGGTTGTGGTGGTCGGTAGCTCCTCCGTGGGCCCAGTCCGTCACATGGTCGATGTCGCAGCGTTGAGCTCGGCGTGAGCATCCGGGGAATCGGCAGGTCTCGTCGCGGAGCCGGAGCCAGGACCTGAGGTCTGCCGGTACGGCGTAGCGGTCGCGCCCCACGGACAAGACGGTGCCTGTCTCGGGGTGGGTGAGGATCCTCAGGAAGCTAGGCGCCTGGGCTGCCAGACGGCGGGCGGTGTCGGCGTCGATAGGTCCGTGGCCGGCGAGGTCGCCAGGCTCGTCGGAGTGGCCGAGGAGAGTCATGACGGGGACGGTGACGGCGACCTGGGGCTTGATGTCCCCGAGGGAGACGCGGTCGGCGACGCCCGCGATCGAGTGAGCGGGTCCGTCGTCGCCTGTGGTGGTGGTCAGGACAGCTGCGCCCGCATCCTCGGCGTCGTTCCCGTCCTCGCTCGCCGTCCCGTTCCTGTGCCCGCTCGCAGCCTCGTTCCCGGGCCCACTCGTCCTGCGGGAGTGGGTGCGGGTAGCGCTGAGGCGGAGAGGTTGACGGTCGGTCGCCCCGGACCTGCCGCCTCCCTCGGGGCTTGAAGGGCCCGCCGAGGGGATGTGCGGTGCGGGCAGCTCGGCGTCGGCGGTCGAGGCCGCGAGCACCGCGCGGGCGTCGTCGTCGAGCAGCAGGTCGATGCTGGCGTCGGCGCGCAGCTGCGCCAGGGTGCGAGGATCGTCGTGGCCTTGGACCGCGGCGGCGATGTCGGTGAGGCGGTGGAAGATCGCCGTGGCCTGGACTGCGGGCAGCAGGTGGTGCAACCACGCCATGCCGTCCTCGCACGGTTGCAGCTCGACGTGGCGGTCCTGGGCGGCGAGCCGGTGGCGAACCGACATCGGGCGGGGGTCGCGGTGCTCATGCTCGCGCCGGGCGACGCGCTTGAGCCGGGAGACCGTGGTGCTGCGAGCCCTGTCTGCCAAGATCGCGTCCAGCTCGAGGACCGATGTCTCGTCCAGACCTGTGGTCGCGTCGAGCACTGCGAGGGCGTGCCTGTAGGAGACCTCGCCCGAACGCAGGGCGGTCATCGTCGCGGGGTGCTCGTGGACCAGGGACTGCGACTCGACGAGCAGCGCGGACGCCGACCTCTCGGGCAGGCGCAGCGCGCAGGCGAGCTCGGCGGTCACCGACCGCTCGGCCAGACCGCGGTCCAGGCCGCTGGCGTGCTCCAGGCCCCGGCGCCGGGCGGCTGCGTCGGCAGCGTCGCGAGACCAGCGGCGCAGCGCCTCGACCCGCTCAGCGCACCGAGCCTGTGCAGCGGCAACCTCGGCGAACCCCGCCACGACCGCGTCGACCAGCTCGCTCTGGCGATCGTTTACCTGAGCGAGGGTCATCGAGTCGATGTCCTCAGCCCCCGTATCGTCGGGCTCGAGCGACTCGAGCGACTCGAGCGACTCGAGCGACTCGAGCGACACAAGGGACGCGTCGGGCGCGGAAGGAGGCACTAGAGATGCTGGCGAGGTAGGTGATGGGAGCAAGGGAGAAGACGCCAGCGATGCGAGACCTGACGGCATGGCGCGAACAGCACCGTGCGCTTCGTGAGGTATCAGCAGTTCCGTCGACATGTCGCAATTCTACGGATCACCACTGACACGCGCCGACGATGCTCTCCCGACCCGCCGTCCCTCAGACCAGTGCGAAGGACAGCACAGGTCTCCCCGTCTCCGGGTGGGTCAGCACCGTGCACCGGACGCCGTACACCTCGTCGAGCACCTCAGGCACGAGCACCTCCTCGACAGGCCCAGCAGCCACGACCCGACCTCCGGCGAGGACCACCACGTGGTCGCAGACGCTCGCCGCGAGCGTCAGGTCGTGCAGTGCCGCGAGCACGGTGACGCCTTCGTCGGCAAGCTCGCGGAGCAGCGCGACCGTCTCGAGCTGCGCGCTGATGTCGAGATGGTTGGTGGGCTCGTCGAGCAGGAGGAGACGAGGCTGCTGAGCGAGTGCCCGGGCCATGTGCACACGCTGTCGCTCGCCCCCGGACAAGGAGGCGAGGGCCCGGTCCGCGAAGGCCGTCATCCTGGTGCGCGCCAGAGCGTCGTCGGCGATGGCGTGGTCGGTGGCGCTGTCACCTGCCAGCAGCGAACGGTGCGGGATCCGACCCAGCAGCACAGCATCGAGCACGGTGAGCGGGAGCTCGGCCGAGGCGTCCTGCTCGACCACGGCCAGCTGCCGCGCGCGCTCCCGACGCCTGAGGCCCAGGAGGTCTACGCCACCGAAGCCGACCTCGCCAGCATCGGCTCCGAGCACACCGGTCAGCAGGCGCAGGAGGGTCGACTTGCCGGACCCGTTCGGACCCACCAGACCGGTCAGCGCCCCGACGGGAGCCGTGCAGTCGACGCCGTCGACGATCGTCCGGCCGTCGACGGACCACGTCATCCTCGAGGCGCTGAGCCCCCGAGGCTCGCGGACTGCGGTACCAGACTCGCGGACTGCGGTACCAGACTCGAGCCCCATGCCACGAGGCTCGCGCCCCGCTGCACCAGGCCCGCCCCTCGCGGCATCAGGCCCGCCCCTCGCGGCTCCAGGACCGCGCCTCCCGGCTCCAGGACCCCGCACCGGCGCCCGTGTCACGCGAGCCTCCGCCCACGCCACAGCAGCGCGGCGAACACCGGGGCGCCGACAGCCGCCGTGATGATCCCGACAGGCACCTCCCGCGGGGCGAAGACCGTCCGCGCGAGCGTGTCGGCCCACACGAGGAACGACGCTCCCGTCAGCGCGGAGAGCGGCAGCAGCAGCCTGTGCCGCGCCCCGGTGAGCAAGCGCACGGCGTGCGGCAGGATCAGCCCGACGAAGCCGACAGCCCCCGAGACCGACACGAGCGCCCCCGTGAGCAGCGCGACGCCGACGAGCAGCAGCCACCTGGTCCGCTCGACCGAGATCCCGAGCGCCGCCGCCGAGGAGTCGCCGAAGGTGAAGGCGTCCAGGACCGACCCCGACAGCGCCAAGAGCGACCCGAGGACGAGCACGGCGATCCCCGCGATCGCGACCGATCCCCACGTGGCGCCGGCGACCGAGCCCATGAGCCACGACAAGATCTCCCGGTAGGAGTCGCCCGTCGCGGACCAGAAGATGACGAAGGACGTCGCCGCCGCGCAGAGCTGGCTGACTGCGAGGCCCGACAAGACGGTCCGCGTCGGCGTGATCGCGCCGAGCGCCCCGGCGAGCCCGAGGGCTGCGGCGAGCGCGAGCACAGCCCCCGCGAAGGCCGCGACAGGCAGCAGCAGGCCCAGACCGAGCACGAGGACCAAGACCGCGCCGAGGGACGCGCCCGAGGACAGCCCGAGCAGATAGGGGTCGGCGAGCGGGTTGCGGGTGAGGGACTGCATGACGACACCGCAGAGCGCGAGGCCTGCGCCGACGGCCGCGGCCGTGAGCACCCTGGGGAGCCGTAGCTGCCACACGATCCCGTCCCGCAGGACGCTCAGCGGCTCGACGCCGGCCAGGTGGTCGAGGCCGAGCCCGCGGGTCAGGTGCCAGGCGACGGATCGCCACACCTCGCCGACGCCGAGATCGGCCGAGCCGATCGTCACGGCGAGGAGCACGGTCGCCACGAGCACAGTGGTGGCGCCGGTCAGCCAGGGGAGGGCCCGGGGACGGGACCTGGG
>NZ_JACBYE010000086.1 GCF_013415325.1 Sanguibacter inulinus
TGTATAAGAGACGGCAGCTCCCCACCGATCCGATCCGATCCGATCCGATCCGATCCGATCCGATCCGATCCGATCCGCGAGATCGTGACTTCGGAGCGAGATCGTGACTCCCAAGGGTCGATCTCGCTCCGAAGTCACGATCTCGATCGGGCGTGACGGGAGGAGGGGGCAGGGAGGAGGGCGCGGGGGGGTCGGCTAGAGATTGGGCAGCGAGAGATGGGACAGGTGCCCCAGAGCAGTCAGGCCTGCTCTGGGCTCCGCGCGGCCCACCAGCGGACGAGCTCCTCGCGGGCGGCCTCCGGGCCGATCGGGCCGCGGTCCAGGCGCAGCTCCATGAGGAACTTGTACGCCTGTCCCACCTCTGGCCCAGGCTTGAGCGAGAGAGCCTCCATGATCTGCTGACCGTCGAGGTCCGGGCGGATCGACGCGAGCTCTTCTTCACCGCGCAGCACCTCGATGCGAGTCTCGAGGTCGTCGTAGGCGCTCGAGAGACGCTGTGCCTTGCGCTTGTTGCGCGTGGTGCAGTCG
This sequence comes from Sanguibacter inulinus, assembly GCF_013415325.1. Classification (GTDB taxonomy): domain Bacteria; phylum Actinomycetota; class Actinomycetes; order Actinomycetales; family Cellulomonadaceae; genus Sanguibacter; species Sanguibacter inulinus. The sequence continues at coordinate 529 of NZ_JACBYE010000086.1, forward strand.
GCCCGGGTGAGCCTGTGCAGGCGCTCGAGCAGCGGACCCGCGTCGGTCACGTACCGGCGGACCGCTGAGTCCGTCCATGCGCCGTCACCGTAGCCGTGGAACCGCAGGTGCAGCTCGACGAGCCTGGACACCTGGTTGACGGTCTCCTTGTCGAAGCGCAGCGCGCGCAGCCGCTTCGCGGTGAGCTTGGCACCGACGATCTCGTGGTGGTGGAAGCTCACCGTCCCGTTGCTCTCGAACTTGCGGGTCGCCGGCTTGCCGATGTCGTGGAGCAGGGCGGCGAGCCGCAGCACGAGGTCCGGGCCGGGAACCGGACCGTCAGGACCGGTCTCGAGGTCGATCGCCTGGTCGAGGACCGTCAGCGAGTGCTCGTACACGTCCTTGTGCCGGTTGTGCTCGTCGACGGCCTCCTTCATACCGACGAGCTCGGGCAGCACGTGGTCCGCCAGCCCCGACTCGACGAGCACGTGCAGCCCCTGCCGCGGGAACCTCGACACGAGCAGCTTCGACAGCTCGTCACGCACCCGCTCGGCCGAGACGATCGTGATGCGCTCGGCCATGTCACGGACGGCGGAGTCGGCCGAGGGGTCGACCGAGAAGCCCAGCTGCGCGGCGAAGCGAGCGGCGCGCATCATGCGCAGCGGGTCGTCGTCGAAGGACCGGACAGCCTCGATCGGGGTGCGCAGCACCTCGCGGGCCAGGTCGGTCAGACCGTCGTGCGGGTCGACGAAGGTGAGGTCCGGCAGCCGGACCGCCATCGCGTTGACCGTGAAGTCACGCCTGGACAGGTCACCGTCGAGGGTGTCGCCGAACACGACGAGAGGCTTGCGCGAGGCGGGGTCGTACTCGTCGGTGCGGTACGTGGTGACCTCGACGACCACCTCGGGCGCACCCCCGCGGGAGAACTTCTTGGCGCCGATCGTGCCGAACTCCTTGCCGATGTCCCAGTGCGCATCTCCCCAGGCGGCGAGCAGGCGCTGGGTGTCGTCGGGCCGGGCAGAGGTCGCGAAGTCGAGGTCGGCGCTCGACCGCCCGAGGAAGGCGTCCCGGACGGGGCCCCCGACGAGCGCGAGCTCGTGACCTGCTGCGGCGAAGATCTCACCGAGCTCGACGGCCTCGGGGGCCATCTGGGACAGAACGGTCGACAGACGCCGTCTGAGCAGGGCGACATTCGCGGGCACATCGATCTCCCGACCGCTCGCTAGGGCCGGATTCTCAGGGCTGGTGGACCCGCTGGCAGACCTCGTGGACTTCGACACAACATCAAAGCCTGCCAGACAAAGATAAAGTGGCCGACATGTCCAGCGCAGCGCACTCCGAGGGCCGCTCTCCGGTCCCCGCGCCGCCGGGAGGCCATCCTCTGCGGATCGACCCGCAGGCAGCCAGGCGAGCGGGGTCATCTGGCGCGCCCTCGTCCTATGGTTCCTCCGACCTCCCGGTCGTCGAGGAGACCTCAGCAGGCGGCCTCGTGGTCGCCGAGATCGACGGTCACCTGCACGCTGCGGTCATCGCGCGCCGCAACCGCGCCGGCCGCCTGGAGTGGTGCCTGCCCAAGGGCCACCTCGAGGGGGTCGAGACGGCCGAAGAGGCCGCGATCCGCGAGATCACCGAGGAGACCGGGATCGTCGGGACGATCCACCGCCGGCTCGGTGTGATCGACTACTGGTTCACCGGTGACGACCGCCGGGTGCACAAGGTGGTCCACCACTTCCTGCTCGAGGCCGTCGGCGGGTACCTGACGGTCGAGGGCGACCCGGACTCCGAGGCAGAAGACGTCGCCTGGGTGGCGTTCACAGAGCTCTCGGCGACCCTCAGCTATCCCAACGAGCGCCGGCTCGCCGCCGCAGCCTTCGAGATCCTGCAGGACCCTCAGCGCAGCTGGACCGCACCGCCCGACGCCCCGACATGGCAGCCCTAGACGTCAGGGCGCGGGGCACGCAGACGCGCACGGCGCGAGCCGCCGGACTCCTCCTCGCCGCGCTCCTGCTCGTGTGCCTGGTCGCCGGTCTCGCCTCGCCCTCCTGGGCCACGTCTCTCGCCGCCGCGGCGACGCCAGACACGTCCACCCCCACCTCGGTCCGGCTCGTCTCGATGAACCCCGAGGTCGTCCGCCCGGGTGACACGCTCACAGTCCGCGCCGAGGTCACGAACACCACGACCGAGACCCTCGCCCAGCCTGTGGCGACCCTGAGCGTGTCGAAGTACCGCTTCATCACCCGCGAGCGCCTGACCGCCTGGACCGATCTCACGCTCTCGGACGCCTTCGGGACTGTCCTGGAGTCTGTCGAGGTCCCGGCCGACCTCGCTCCGGGAGACTCGGCGATGGTCGACTTCTCGGTCGAGGCCGACTCGATGGGGCTGCTCACCAGCCTCGACGGCTGGGGTCCGCGCGGCATGGCCGTGACGCTCGCCGGCGACGGCACGACCCCGGCCTCCCTCGACCCCGTCGGTGCGCTGCGCACCTTCGTCCTGTGGTTCCCGGTCGAGGACACCGAGGTGACCCCCGTCGACGTGAGCGTCCTGGTCCCCGTCGTCGGGCCGGCTGTCGACCCTCTCGACCCTGCGGCGGCAGAGGCTTCCCTGACCGCTGCGGCCTCGACAGACGGGCGGCTGTCGAAGGTGCTCGCGAGCACCGAGGACCTCGCCGACGTCGGCTGGGCCGTCGACCCGTCCCTGGTCCGGGAGCAGACTCCAGCAGGAGGGGGCGACGCCTCCGCCACGACGGACACCTCCTCCCCCGGGCCCTCCGGCAGGATCGTCGACGGGGCTGCAGACCGCGAGGTCTTCGCTCTGCCTGCGGACGACCAGGACGTCGTGGCCCTCGCCGCCGCCGGCCTGCCGGTCCCGTCGTCACCGCCCCTCTCGGGCGACTCTGCCACCTGGCGCACGGACCTGTCGTGGCCCGCGGAGGACGCACCTGACGCACGGACGCTCTCGGCCGTCGCCGCCGCCGGGGCCAGCACCGTGGTCGCAGCGCCCGGCTCGTTGCCCCCGTCGGCGACGCTCAGCTACACCCCGAGCAGCCGCGCCTCGGTCCCGACGTCGTCCGGCGAGATCACCGCGCTCGTACCCGACGGCCCGCTCAGCGCCCAGCTGACCTCGGCCCAGACCGGGACCGCCGTCTCAGCCCGTCAACGGATGCTCGCCGAGCTCGCGATCGTCTCCCGAGAGCGGCCCGCCGAGGGCCGCCACCTCCTGCTGACAGCCCCTCGTGACTGGGCGCCCGACGCGTCTGTCGCGCGTGCCCAGCTCGAGTCTCTCGGGTCGACACCCTGGACCCGGCTGCGTCCGGTGTCGACGCTCATCGGCGCCGAGGACACCGACGTGGCGCGGACGGCTCCGGCCGAGTCCGCCGCCCCGGAGGGTGCGATCACCCGAGACCAGCTCTCGACGGTCGACAGCGCCGTCGCCGACCTGCGGACCTTCGCCCAGGTCGTCCCCGACCCGGCCAGCCTCGTCGGCCCCGTGGAGGAGGCCGCGCGAGCGGTGACCTCGGTCTCCTGGCGCGCCGACCCGGCCGGTCGCAGCACAGCCGTCGCCGGGACGGTGGCAGAGGTCGACAGGATCAAGGCGTCCGTCTCGGTCGTGACGGCCAAGAACTTCAACATCATCAGCACGGGGAGCCAGATCCCCGTCCAGGTGGTCAACGACCTCGACCAGCCGGTGACGCTGCGGGTCTCGCTCGACCCTGACGACCCTCGGCTCGTCGCCGAGACGACAGATCCAGTGACGATCGGACCAGGCCAAGAGGTCCGCGAGCAGGTCCCGGTGCGTGCTGTCGGCAGCGGCGACGTCCGCGTGACGGCCCAGGTACTCGCGCTCGACGGGACCGTGCTCGGCAGCGCCGAGCCCTTCGAGGTCAGGGTCCGCGCCGACTGGGAGAACATGGGCACGGCCGTCGTCGCCGGTCTCCTCGTGCTGCTGCTCGGCGGTGGCATCTGGCGTACCGTCCATCGTGGACGCTCGGACCGCCGGGTCTCCGCGGACGCCGTCGGGCTCGTCGAGCCCGCAGACGACGCACAGCACGCCGAAGGACACGACCGATGACCCTGCCTGCCACCTCGACCTCGTCGGTGGGCCGTAGCTCGATCGTCATGGCGTCGGGCACGGCCGTCTCGCGCGGTCTCGGGCTCGTCCGCAACATCCTCCTGGTGGCCGTCGTCGGCGGTGCCACGGGCCCGATTGCCGACGCCTTCGACATCGCCAACAAGATCCCGAACATCCTCTTCGCGGTCATCGCCGGAGGCATGCTCAACGCGGTGATCGTGCCGCAGGTGGTCCGGGCCTACAGGTCGCCCGACGGCCAGGAGTACCTCGACAAGCTGCTCACGCTCGCCGGGTCGGTGCTGCTGGTCATCACTGTCGTCTGCACGCTCGGTGCGAGTGTCGCGGTCGCGCTCTACACGGACTCCAGCTGGACACCCGCGCAGGTGGCGCTGGCCGTGTCCTTCGCCTTCTGGTGCATCCCCCAGCTGTTCTTCTACGGCATGTACACGCTGCTCGGCCAGGTGCTCAACGCGCGCGGGCAGTTCGGCCCGTTCATGTGGGCCCCTGTCGTCAACAACATCATCTCGATCGTCGGGCTGTCGATCTTCCTGCTCGTCTTCGGCCGGGTGCTGCTCGTGGACCCCAGCACCGGGACCCACCTGCCGACCGACGTGGTCGTCGCGTCCTGGTCCACGGCGCAGGTCACCGTCCTCGGTGCTGTCACCACCCTCGGTGTCGTCGGGCAGGCGCTCATCCTCGTCGTGCCGCTCTGGCGATCCGGCTTCAGGTACCGTCCGCGCTTCGGGTTCCGGGGCGCCGGGCTGGGCTCGGTCGGCCGCGTCGGCCTGTGGACCTTCGCGGCGGTCCTGCTCGACCAGGTCGCCGTGCTCGTCACCGCGAACATCACCTCGGGGGCGCCGCAGGCAGCATCTGCGGGCATCGCCGACGCCGCGGTGGCCGGCCCGGGCGCGTACTCGCAGGCGCTGATGATCTACCTGCTGCCGCACTCCCTCATCACCGTGTCGATCGCCACGGCGCTGTTCACGGGCATGAGCGCGGCGGCCGCCGGGGGCGACGTCGCGAAGGTGCGCGAGATCGTCTCCCGGGGCATGCGGGTCATCGGCGTGTTCACGGTCTTCGCGACGGCAGTGTTCCTCGTGCTGTCACGGCCGATCGTCAAGATCATCGTGCCGACCCTCAACGCCGACTCGCTGTCCGCTGTCGGGAACGTCCTCGCGGCGATGTCCCTCGGTCTCGCGCCGCTCGGCGCGATGGTCCTCATGAAGTGGGTCTACTTCGCCTTCGAGGACGGACGTACGGTCTTCCTCATCCAGATCCCGGTGACCATCGTGCTGGTCGTCGGTGCTGGCGCGGTCTGGCTCTTCGCGCCGGGGCAGTGGTGGGCCGTCGGTGCCGCGCTCGCGATGTCGGCGTCCAACCTCTGCGCCGTGCTGCTGCGGGTCCGAGGGATGCGCGACAGGCTCGAGGGACTCGACCTCGCACGCATCGTGCGCCTGCACGTGCAGCTCGTCGTGTCTGCCCTGATCGCGGCTCTGCTCGGCTGGCTCGTCCTGCACGTGTGGGGCTTCGCCCCGGGCGACTCGTGGCTCCGCGCGGTGGGCGTGACGGTCCTCGTCCTGACCACCATGACGTCGGTGTACGTCCTCGCCCTGCGCATCATGGGGGTCTCGGAGCTGAAGAGCCTGGCTGCACCGTTCCGCCGCTTCGTCCCCCGCCGATTCTCCACATGAGCCACGTACGATGGTGCGCGGCAGGCGTCGGTCTCGGCGCGCGCAGATGACGACTGACGGGAGTCCGTGGGGTGGCTGACCTGCAAGGTGGCGAGCTCGTCGTCGCCCGCTACCGGCTCGACGCACGTGCCCCGAGCGACCTCGTCGGCATCGAGGCCTGGGAGGCGACGGACCAGATCCTCGACCGTCCCGTCCGCCTGAGCATCATCACCTCCCCCGACGCTCCCCTCACGCTCGACGCGGCCCGCCGTGCAGCCCTCGTCTCCGACGAGCACGTGACCCGCGTGATCGACGTCCTCCACGACGCGGCCCGCAGCATCGTCGTCACCGAGCCCTACGTGGGCTCGACCCTCGCCGACCTCGTCGAGGCCCAGCCGCTGTCCCCGCACGCCGCGCGAGCCGTCATCGGTGCCGCAGCGACAGCCCTCGAGGCTGCGCGCCGCCGAGGCGTCCACCACGGTGCGCTCCGTCCCTCGGCGATCCGCGTGCACCAGGGCAGGGTCCGGGTCACCGGCCTCGGGATCGACGGCGACCTCGTGCACGGGGAGGCGCGGCTCGACGGCGACGCTGCCTCGCGCGCCGACACCGTGGCGCTCGTCGCACTCCTGCACTACGCCCTGACGGGCGACCTGCCCCGCGTCGCGCACGACGTCGAGGCGCTCGACCCCGGGGTCGTCGGCCCGGCCCGCCTGCAGGTCCCGGGGGCTCCTCTGGTCCCGCCCCGCGACGTCGACCAGGCTGTCCCGCGTGACCTCGACACCCTGTGCTCGGTCACGCTCGGCGACCACGACGACGGACCGGTCACTCCTGGGCAGCTCGTCTCCGAGCTCGCACCCTGGGACTCGGAGCACGTCCCGGTGACCGGCGAGGTCCCCGTCGCCGTGCAGCCGATCGAACCTCCGGTGACCCGCGAGGTCACCCGGCAGTCTGTCCGTACCCTCGCGGCGGGTGGGGCCTCGCGCGGGGCTGCCAGGCCTGGCACCCCGCCGCCCGCGGGCCCGGTCCGCCGGCCCTCGACCGGACGCATCCCCAGGGTCGCCCCTGCGGCGGCAGCTGCCGGTGCGACGTCACTGACCCTCAAGCACGCAGCAGCACCGGCGGCTCCGGCCGCGACGGCAAGCACTGCGGGCCCGACGACGACCGAGCAGGCGCCAGCGGCTCCCGCGGGCGTACCGAACACCACCCAGCCTGTGACCACCCAGCCTGCAGCGGCACCTGCCGCGATGCTGTCCGATCCTGGCCCTTCCGGCCGTGGCCCGGACAGCCCAGGAACGACCACGGCGCGCCCCGCAGACGACGGCGCGCGCCCTCAGACGACGAAAAGCGGCAGACGATTGCGCCTGAACCCGACTCCTTACGTGCTCGCCCTCATGCTCGTGCTCGTCGTGGGTGCCGGCGTCGTCGCGAAGAACACGCTGTTCTCCGGCTTCGAGCCCGCCGTGGTCGAGGCGAGCCAGACCCCGACCGAGGAGGCCCCTGCGGACGCCGACCCCGCGGCCGAGCCCCCGGCTGAGGAAGCCCCCGCTGAAGCG
>NZ_JACBYE010000087.1 GCF_013415325.1 Sanguibacter inulinus
GGCGACGTGGGGGACGTCGTCACGGGCGGGTGGACCTGGGCGGGTGGCGGTGCGACGGGCTGCGAGGGCGCTGGGCCCGCGGCGGCGCTCGTCGCCACGGGCACCTGCGGGGTGTCAGCCACCGGCACCTGCGGGGCGACAGCCTCGGGCACCTCGTCGTCGACGCTCACCCCGTGCTCACGGACGAGATCGGCCAGCCCGCCGTCCCAGCCGGCACTCACGTTGCGCAGCTTCCACGCACCCTGGCGCCTGTAGACCTCGAGCAGCACGACGGCACGCTCGGTCGTCAGCCCCTCGACGGGGCACTCGAGAGTCTCGGCGCCGGCCTGGACGCTGACACCGAGCCCGTCGATCGCGGCGAGCGACCCTGAGGTCCCCTCGTCGAGCGCCACGGCGACGGCGACGGTCGCGACGTCCTGCGGGACACCTGCGAGCGACAGGGTCAGCCGGTCCCCCGCGACCAGGCGCAGGGCACCCTCGACCGAGGCGGGCTGGTTGAAGAACACGAGGTCGTGGTCACCACGGACCCGCCCGGCGTCGGTCAGCTGGAAGGCCATGAGGTCGACGGTCCCGGTCTGGGCACCCGAGACCGCGATGCTGAGGTCCGTCGAGCCCAGGGTGGTGTTCGCGCCGCGTGCCAGTCTCATGTTCTCCCCGTCCGGTGTGGTGACCAGGCCATGATGCCCTGACCGCCGCTCGAGCCGCACGCTGTGGGACGGAGCACCTGGGAGCCGGGCACGGCAGCGGTGATCCGGGAGGGACCTGCTCGCCGCAGACCTTCGTCGCGTCGACGTCCTCGCCACCCCGGGCAGCTGGGGACTACGACCTGTCACGGACCGCCTGGAGCGGGAGCAGGTGCGAGATGTCGGCGCGGTCGCCCGAGGCGCTCACCCGGCCGTCGGTCACGGCGTCGTGCCACGAGACGAGACCGCACGCAAGACCGAGCCACGTCTCCGGGTCGGTCTCGACGACGTTCGGCGGTGTGCCGCGGGTGTGGCGCGGCCCCTCGACGCACTGGACGGCGCCCCACGGCGGGACCCGGACCTCGACGGCGTGACCGGGAGCCACGTCGGCGATCTCCTCGAGGGTGAACCTCACAGCTGTGGTCACGGTCGCCCGTGCTGCGTCACCTGATCGCCACGACGCCACGGCGGTGCGGCCCACCGCGGGGTCGGTGCGGCGTCGGACTGCCATGCGTCACCCTTCGTAGGAGAACCTGATCTTGCGGTCCTCGATCGAGACCTCGGTCAGCTCGACCTCGACAGACTCCCCGAGGGGGAGGTCGCGCGAGCCGCTCGTGACAGTACCCCGGACCGCCGGGTCGTCGACGACGACGAGACCCTTGCGCGGGTCCTTGGCGTCGACGTCGACCACGACCCCGCGGAAGCTCTGCCCGACCGCCCCTGTCAGCAGCGCGGCCTCGACGATGTCGATGCTCGCCCGCTCGAAGGACGAGGCGCGCTGGCCCGAGCGGGACATGGTCTTGGGGAGGTCGTCGAACGCCTCGACGACCCACGACGGCACGGCCGCCGCCCCGCCGCCCGAGGACAGCGCGAGGCAGATCTCGGTCGTGTACCTGTCGACGAGCCGGCGCAGCGGGGCTGTGACGTGGCTGTACTCAGCCGCGATCGCGGCGTGCTCGGAGCCTTCGGGGACCGGGCCCTGGAAGGCGAGATAGCCTGCGCCGCGGAACAGCGACGTCGCCTCGTTGAGGAAGGCCGCGTCCTGCGGGATGCGGGAGTCGAGGGTGCCGAGCAGCTCCGCATAGGGGACCTCGGCGGGCCAGTCGATGCCGATGGCCAGCGCCGTGCGACGCAACCTCTCGACGTCACGCGGGTCGCTCGCGGGGAGGGTGCGCAAGATGCCGATCTCGCCAGCACGCATGAGCGAGGCCGCCGCGATCCCGGTGAGGAGCGAGATCTGGGCGTTCCAGCCCTCCGCGGGCAGGACCGAGCGCAGCTCGATGCTGTAGGTGCCGTCGTCGTGGAGCGTCACGTTCTGCTCGGGGACGTCGATCGACACACCGCCGCGGTCACGCTCGCGAGCCTCGCGGAGCGCGCCGACCTCGCGCAGCAGGACGAGGACCTCGTCGGCCGTCCCGGCGTCGAGGGCGTCCTGCACCTCGGTGTAGGTCAGCTGCGCACGGGACCGGACCAGCGCCCGCCTGACGGTGACGTCGAGGATCTCTCCGCGCTCGTCGAGCTCGATCCGCCAGGCTGCGGCGGCCCTGTCGACGCCGGGCAGCAGGCTCGCGGAGTCCTCGGAGAGGACGGGAGGGTGCAGCGGGGTGCGGCCGTCGGGAGCGTAGAAGGTCACGCCGCGCAGCTGGGCCTCGGTGTCGACGGCACCGCCGGCCTGGACGATGCGGCCGACGTCGGCGATCGCGTAGTCGACCACGTACCCGCCCGCGCCGGAGCGGCTCAGGTGCACGGCCTGGTCGAGGTCCTTGGAGCCTGGCGGGTCGATCGTCACGAAGGGGAGGTCCCGCAGGTCGAGGCGCTCGGCCGCGTAGTCGTCGCGGAGGGCGCTGGCTCGCGCCTCGTCGAGCACCTCGGGCGGGAAGCCCTCGGGGATCGAGAGCTCAGAGCGCAGCCGCGCGAAGGCGACCCGCACCCGCTCGGGGACGGTCGACGCCGGGAGGTCCAGCCGGAGATGACGTGACGGCACCCACCGACTGTACGACGACCTGCGCAGGATGCACCCGGTGGAGACAGGGAGGCACGGCCGAGCATCCCTGTCTCGCCGGACAGGCTCGCGACCTCGACAGTCTCTCGGCGCCGACGCACGATGCCCGCAGCTGGAGAGCGTGCGCTCCCCAGCTGCGGGCATCTGGTAGCCGACGAGGCCGACCGGGGGTCGAGAGGCGGACCTCTCGAAAGGTCTGCCGGTCGCCTCAGACCACGCCGAGGGCGATCATCGCGTCGGCGACCTTGGTGAAGCCGGCGATGTTCGCGCCCGCGACGTAGTTGCCCGGACGGTCGTAGGTGTCGGCCGTCGCGGCGCAGCGGTCGTGGATCCCGGTCATGATGGCCTCGAGGCGGTCTTCGGTGTGCTCGAAGGTCCAGGAGTCTCGGCTGGCGTTCTGCTGCATCTCGAGGGCCGAGGTCGCCACGCCGCCGGCGTTGGCAGCCTTGCCGGGTGCGAAGAGCACGCCTGCGTCCTGGAAGGCCGCGACGGCGTCGGGGGTCGCGGGCATGTTGGCACCCTCGGCCACGGCGAGGACACCGTTGGCCAGCAGGGTGCGCGCGGCGTCGCCGTCGAGCTCGTTCTGCGTGGCGCACGGCAGGGCGACGGTCGCCGGGACGTCCCAGATGCTGCCGCCGGTCACGAGCTTCGCAGAGCCGCGGCGCTCGACGTAGAGGTCGACGCGTCCGCGCTCGACCTCCTTGATCTGGCGGAGCAGGTCGAGGTCGACCCCGGCCTCGTCGAGCACGTAGCCGGTCGAGTCCGAGAAGGCGACGACCTTCGCCCCGAGCTGCTGGGCCTTCTGGATCGCGTAGATCGCGACGTTGCCAGAGCCGGAGACGACGACGCGCTGGCCCTCGAGCTCGAGGCCCCTGGTCTTGAGCATCTCGCGGGCGAACATCACGGTGCCGTAGCCCGTGGCCTCGGTGCGGACGAGAGACCCGCCCCAGCTGATTCCCTTGCCGGTGAGGACACCGGACTCGTAGCGGTTGGTGATCCGCTTGTACTGGCCGAAGAGGTAGCCGATCTCGCGGCCGCCGACACCGATGTCACCGGCAGGCACGTCGGTGTACTCCCCGATGTGCCTGTACAGCTCGGTCATGAAGGACTGGCAGAACCGCATGACCTCGCCGTCGGAACGCCCGCGCGGGTCGAAGTCGGAGCCGCCCTTGCCTCCGCCGATCGGCATGCCGGTGAGGGAGTTCTTGAACACCTGCTCGAAACCCAGGAACTTCACGATGCCCAGGTAGACCGACGGGTGGAAGCGCAGACCGCCCTTGAACGGGCCGAGGGCCGAGTTGAACTCGACGCGGAAGCCGCGGTTGATCTGCACGCGGTTCGAGTCGTCGACCCACGGCACCCGGAAGATGATCTGGCGCTCGGGCTCGCAGATCCGCTCGAGCACGGCGGCGTCGGCGTACTGCGGGTTCTTCGCGAGGACCGGGGCGAGAGAGTCGAAGACCTCACGGACCGCCTGGTGGAACTCGACCTCGCCGGGGTTGCGTCGCAGGACCTCGTCGAACACGGGCGCGAGCTGGCCTTCCATCAGGTGGTTCTCCTTCGTCGAGCGCCGCGGACGGCGGATCTGGGACGCGGGTGCCAGTTGGCGTCGCCAGAGTACCCCCGGCGCGGGAGTGCTCAGGGGGGCCTTTCGGCCGGTGGACAGACACCTCGGAGAGGCCCGCTCGAGCACGTGCGGACGGCCCTGCCCACGCGCCGGCCCACGCGTCTTCCCATGCGTCTGCCTACGGCCCGACCTCGCGGGTAAGGTCGGTCGGGTGCCCACGCTGACCTTCCGCCGCGCGACCGAAGACGACGTCGCAGACCTCGTCGACCTCGTCACCTCCGCCTATCGGGGGGACTCGAGCCGCCAGGGCTGGACCACCGAGGCGGACCTGCTCGAGGGGCAGCGGATCGACGCCGTGCTGCTGCTCGCCGACCTGCGCGCCCCCGACAGCGTCGTGCTGGCCGCTCACCTCGACGGCTCGGACCACGCTGTCGACGGATGCGTGCACGTGCGCCGCACAGGTCCGACGACCGGGTATCTCGGCATGTTCTGCGTGCGCCCGAGCGGCCAGGGTCAGGGCCTCGGCAAGGAGATCATCGCGGAGGCGGAGAGGTTCATGGCCGCCGAGTGGGGCGTCACCACGGTCGAGATGACTGTGCTCGACGCGCGTACCGAGCTGCTCGCCTTCTACGAGCGCCGCGGGTACACCCGCACCGGCGAGCACAAGGCCTTCCCCTACGGCGACGAGCGCTTCGGGCTGCCCCAGCGCGACGACCTGCGCATGGAGATCCTCCGCAAGACCGTCGGCTGAGATCCACCGCACGAGCGCGCCCGTGTGGGGACCGGTGCTCCGCGGGCAGACCGACGGACCCCGGAGCAGGCGGGCAGTCCGTGGGGGGCCTGAGCCGGTCGGCAGGCGCCTCGTCCGCGAGCGTCTCGGTCGACGACCTGCGCCGAGCCCGGTCAGACCGGTGGGAGCATCCACTTCTCGAAGGCGAGCGGGCCGTCTGCGTCTGTGCGCACCACGTGGGTGTCGAAGAGCGCGGTGTACCCGGTCCGCAGGTAGAGCCCGACGGCCTCGGGCTGGCGTGACCCTGTCGTGAGGTAGATGCGGCTGTACCCCGCAGCGGCGGCACGGTCCTCGAGCTCGGTGAGCACGATGCGGGCCAGGCCGCGGCGACGGTGCTGGTCGTGGGTCCAGATGCGCTTGAGCTCGGCCGTCGGTGCGACCGTGCGCCCGTCGGTGCCGCGCTCGGCCTCCGGGTACAGGGAGAACCTCGGGTCACCGAGCTCGGGCTCGACCGAGAGGCGGAACGCGCCGCCCGCGACGGGGGCACCGTCGTCGAGGACCAGGACGAAGTCGCCGTCGGGGGCCACGAACTCTTCGGGGCTGTAGTGGGCCATCTCCTCGCGCAGGACCTCTTCGCCGAGGAGCGACGCGTAGAGGCGCAGGTAGGTGCGCTCGAGGTCGTCGAGGAGGGGCTGGACCAGGGCGTCGCTCATGTGGACCGAGCGGACCTCGAACCCGTGGTGCGGGCCGTCCAGGCGGCCGCCGGCGATCACGCTGTCGGTGCTCATCGGACGCGACACTCCCCGGCGGTGACGGCGAAGGGCACGTCGTTGCCCTCGACGGGCTGCGGGCAGGTGCCGAAGTCGCTGAAGGCGCACGGCATGTCGTAGGCACGGTTGAGGTCGAGCACGACGGTGCCCTCCGTCTCGCCTGCGGTGTCGACGGTCAGCGAGCGCCAGGCCGGGGTCTCCTCCGACGTGTCGGTGAACAGCAGCGAGGCGCTGCCGGGTGCGTCGCCGACGAGGCGCAGGGTCACGCTCTGGCCGTCGCGGGCGAGGTCGACCTCGCCGGTGACGGTGACCTCGTGGCTGAAGCCGGGCTGGGCTGCGCCGACGACGGCGGGCTCGGGCTGCGCGTACCAGCGGACCGGGGCCTCGAGCACCCAGGACGGGTCGTAGTCGAAGGTCGGCACGCCTGTGAAGCCTGTGGCCATGGGCGCACGGGGGTCGCGGACCCGCAAGATCGGTCGACCGCTGCGGATGCCCGCCTCGACGGCGACGTCGCCGGGGACGATCGCGGCGATGGTCGAGCCGGCCGTGGACACGTCGACGGAGTGGACACCCTCGAAGGGCTCGTCCTCGACGGCGCGCCCGGCGCTCGTGTCGCCCGCGCGCAGACCGTCGGCGGCCGTGACCTCGACGTGGATGCCGTGGCGGTCCGCCCACCAGCGCCCCGGGAGCTGCTCGTAGGCCGTCGGGACGTCGGTGAGCTGGTGGAGTGCGGTGAGCGTCAACCAGCCGTGGTGCTCGGCCAGGCCGGCGTCGCGCTCGGCGCGCCACGCGACCCAGAGATCGCGGGGGCTCGGCGTCGCGGTGCTGCCCGCGTCGCCCGGCGCGGGGCTGGTGCTCGTCGTCATCCCACCATTCTGCCGCTCCGGACCGCGCCGCGAGGGCGTCCAGAGTGTGGGACTCAGCACAGCGGAAGGGCTCCTCCACGCCTTGTTCACAGGCGAGGGCCTGTGCCTCTCACCCGCTCTGTGGTAGGCAGGATGCGGCATCAGACGCAGAGAAGAGACGACGTGAGCACCGACCCTCAGGGTTCGACGCACAGATCGACGGACAGCTCGACGCACACAGCGGCACAGAGACCGACGCCCGAGCCGGCGCAGGGACCGGCGGAGAGATCCGCGCAGGGACCGCGCCACGGCACGCCGGTCGACGACGCGAGCCCGCGCACCGGCCGAGGCGGGCGCTGGGGTGCCGGTGCAGCGAGGACGAGCGTCGTCGCCCGTCCTGTCGGCCTCGTCGTCGCAGCGGTCGCCGGGCTCGCCGTGGTCTCGACGGGGATCGCGATCGGGGCGGGTTCACCTCCACCCACGGCCGGGAGCCCTGCGGGGGTCGTGACTGCCGCACCGACGTCCGCGCTCCCGGGCGTCGCGTCGACGACGGCGCCGGTCGACGCACCCGACGGTGACGCGCCTGTGGGCGACCCTGAGGACGCACCGACGGTCGACCTGCCCCCGTCCGCAGAGCCACCGGTGATCGAGTGGGACGACCTGCCCGAGCCGGCTCAGCCTGACCCGGCACCCGAGCCCGTCGCGACCTTGCCTCCCCTGCCC
>NZ_JACBYE010000088.1 GCF_013415325.1 Sanguibacter inulinus
GTCGGTCCCGGGGTGGGTTCGACCGCCACGGCCGCGATCTCGACGGCTGCGGGTGCGGGGCTCGTCTGGATGCTCGTGCCGTCCGAGTCGACGAGGGTCACGGCTGCCGAGACTGTCGCGTCTCCGTCGTCTACGGCGGTGAGGCCGACCGCGGCGGTGAGGTCGCCGGTCAGGCTCGGCGAGGTGCCGAGGCGGCTGTGCACCAGCGTGAGGGTGCCGTCCCCGGTCTCGATCGTGTCGAAGCCTCCTGCGGGACCGGTCTCTGTGCCGGGGGCGTAGGTGAGCAGCTCGGGGTCGAAGGTGAGCGTCACCTCGTAGGCGTAGACACCGGTGGTGCCGGCGAGGCCGAGGTCGACCGTGACGGCGTCACCGACGGTGACGGAGGGCGTGGCCGTGAGGGTCGTCGACGTGACGGTCGGCTCGGCCGAGGCTGGGGAGGCTGCCAGGACGGTGAGCCCCAGGCTGAGGCCGCAGGCGACCAGGATCGGGGTGCGGCGCCTGGAGCGCGCCTTCAGGGGGTGTTCGAGCATGGGGATGTCGGGCCAACCTTCGCGATCGGGAGACGGTGTCCGTCGACCGGAGGGAGGGATTCAGCGCACGCCGAGGAGACGTCCAGGGGGACGCCTCGGCTGATGTCAGAGCGTCGTCGCCCAGCCCGGGTCGAGCAGACCGCTCGGAGGTGGTGCAGGTGGCGTCACGCTAACCGGGCCGTGTGCCGCGCACGGTTTCGCCGGTGTTTCCGGGGCGTAACTCCTGCTCAGGAGCACTGTCAGCCGAAGACGGGAGCGTCGGCCGCCAGGTGTCCAGGGACCTGGCTCAGGAGGCGACGAGCTGGGAGACGCGCTGAGGAGACATGCCCATGATCTCGGCGACGTCGCGGACGGTCAGGCCCTCGGCGCGGAGTCGGGCGACTGCGGCTCGAGAAGCCCTGGCTGCCGCCTGCTCAGCCTCGGCGAGCTCCGCGCGGCGCTCGCGGGCGTCACGGACCACAGAGAGGTCGTCCGCGTCGAGGACCGGCACGACGACGACGTCGAAGTCAGACTCGGGGCGTCCAGTGAGCAGAGCAGCGGCGTCTAGGACGGCGGCGGTGACCTGGTCGAGGCGGCGAGCCTGCGTGAAGAGGCCCTGGACCTCGGGGACCTCGACAGCCCACCAGCCGCCAGAGCGGGTGGATCGCGCGGTGAGAGTGGTCGTCATGGTCAGCCTTCCAGGTGCTTGAGGATCGCGCGGGCGGTGATCTCGTTGATCTCGGTGTGGCGAGGGATGACAGTCTGTCGTTCGCCGACTCGTACCTTGGTGTGAGACCCGCCCTCGAGGTACTCGGGGCGCACGCCTCGGACCTTGGCGATCTGCGCGATCCGCTTCTCGAGCTCCCGTCGTCTCATCAGATTAGTCAACCCCCCTTGACTGGATCAAGTCAAGGGGGGTTGACGCGATGGTGGAGGGTCGTCTCGCGCTGGGGACCGCATGCTTGCGTGATGTGCGGCACGGGATCAGGACGAGCGAGGTCGAGCGCGAGACGACGGCACGCACCCGAGACCGGAGTGCTTGACACGATGGGTGCTGGTGGCTGCTCTGGACGTCTGCGCGGCGGGCCGCCAGGTGCTCGGTCCTCCTCGGTTAGGCTCGACAGCATGCCCGCTGCCCATCCACCTGCGCTCAGCACAGGTGGCGTGCCGGCTGTCGGTGGTCTCCCGTCGGGGCGCTCGTCGCGTGTCGTCCGCGGAGCGGCTGCGGCCGTCCTGTCGACAGCGGTCGCGCTCGGCTCGCACCTGCTCGCCGGGGCTGAGGTCCCCGGGGTCCTCGGGGTCCTCGTACCGCTGGTCTTCGCGGTCTCGGTGTGCACGGTGCTCGCCGGGGTCCGGCTCTCGGCCTTGCGGCTCAGCGTCTCGGTCGCTGTCAGCCAGGTGCTGTTCCACACGCTCTTCGTGCTCGGCACCGTCCCTGCGGGGGCCTCGGCCGTCGTGCGGGCAGGGCACGACTCGCACGCCGCGCACGAGGGCACGGTCCTCGTCTCGGTGGTCGGCGGCAGCGGGGGCCCCGGTCACGCAGCCCACACCACTGTCGGGATGTGGTTGGCGCACGCCGGTGCTGCTGCCCTCACCGTCTTCACCCTGCACCGAGGCGAGAGGCTCCTCGCGCAGCTGCGCCGGCTCGCGACGGCGGTGCTCGGCTGGGCTCTGCCCCGACGGTCCGCAGCGGGTGTGCCCATCCTGAAGCGCCAGCATGGTCCAGTCGGCACCGTGCCCGTGGTCGTCCGGTCCCTCGAGGTGCTGGCCGAGAGCCTTGCTCGCCGTGGTCCTCCGGTGCCGCGCAGCACCTGACGCGACCACTCAGCACGAACCGCCCGACGGCGCTCGCGCGCGCTCTCGGCGTGCGCACGCTCGCCGTGCCCAGGACAGGACCCCCATGAGCACCAGCAGACCCCAGCCTGACCGCGCGCCGACCGCGAGCGCTCCCAGCGCCCCGGTCACCTCGAGCACGCTGCCCGCGCCGAGCCCACCGACCGGGCAGGACGAGACCGCCGACCCGACCCCTGAACCCTTCCGCTTCCCGACGCTGCGCACCGACGAGGTCGTGCTGCTGCTCTGCCTGCCCCTGACCGTGGTGGTCGCCCTCGCCGGGCTGCTGCTCACGGGGGAGTTCGCGCCGAGCGTCTTCGGCGGTCCGGGTGACCTGGTCACCTACGGTCTGCCCGCTGCGCGTGCCCTGCACGACGCGCTCGCGGCCGTGACCATCGGGCTGCTGATCCTCGCGACCTTCGTCCTGCCAGGCCAGCGCGAGCTGCCCGGCATCGTCAGCTATTCGCAGTGGACTGCTGCGCGGTGGGCCGCGCGGGCTGCGGCCGGGTGGCTCGCTGCGGCGATCGCCGTCCTCGTGCTCACCACGGCCGACGCGATCGGTGCGCCGGTCTCGTCGCCCGGCTTCGCAGGCCAGCTGCGGTACTTCGCGACAGGGATCGAGCTGGGGCAGACCATGGTCGTCTCAGCCGGCTGCGTCGCGCTCGCGCTCGTCGTGCTGCTCGCCAGCCGCAAGGTGTCGTGGGTGGCCGTCGCCACGGCGCTGAGCGTCCTGTCGCTCCTGCCGCTCTCGCTCAGCGGCCACGCCGCGGGCGCCGACGAGCACGCGAACGCCGTCAACTCTCTCGCGATCCACCTCGTCGGCGTGACCGCGTGGGTTGGCGGGCTCGTCGGGCTGGTGCTGCTGCGCCGACGGGTCGGCCCGCACCTGGCAGCTGTCGTCGCCCGGTACTCGACGCTCGCCGGCTGGGCCTTCGTCGCGGTCGCCTTCTCGGGAGTCGTCAACGCGTCGTTGCGGCTCGACGGTCTGGACGACCTCGCGACGCCCTACGGGCTGCTGCTCGTGGGCAAGACCCTCGCGCTGTGCCTGCTGGGCGCGGCCGGTTGGGCGCAGCGTCGTCGCATCCTCCCGCAGCTGGAGGACCCGGCGCTCAGCTCGCGGGCCTTCGTCAGGCTCGCGGTCACCGAGGTGGTCGTCATGGCGGTGACGATGGGTGCGTCGGTCGCGCTGTCCCGCTCTGCGCCGCCCGTCCCGCAGAACCCTGTGGTCGGTGACCCGCGGCACGCGCTCCTCGGCTTCCCGTACCCGGAGCCCGTCTCGGTGCGGAACATGCTCACGCAGGTGCACGTCGACTGGGCGTGGCTCGCCCTCGTGTGCCTGCTCGCTGGCGGGTACGTGGCCTGCGTGGTGCGGCTGCGGCGCAGGGGAGACGCGTGGCCGCTCGGGCGCACGGTCTCGTGGCTCGTCGGCTGCCTGGTGCTCGCCTTCGTCACGAGCGGCGGTCCGGCCGTCTACGGCTCCGTGCACTTCAGCACGCACATGATCCAGCACATGGGGCTGATGATGTTCGCCCCGCTCCCGCTCGTCCTCGGCGGGCCGGTCCTGCTCTTGCTGCGGGTGCTCCCGCACCGCACGGACGCGAGCCGCGGGCCACGCGAGTGGATCCTCGTGCTGGTCCACTCTCGCTACATGCAGGTGCTGTCCAAGCCGCCCGTCGCCGGGGTGATCTTCGCCGGGAGCCTCGTCGCGTTCTACTACACGGGGTGGTTCGACTTCGCGCTGTTCAAGCACCAGGGGCACGTGCTCATGCAGGTGCACTTCCTGGCGAGCGGGTACCTGTTCTTCTGGATGCTCGTGGGCGTCGACCCGGGCCCGCCCAAGGCAAGCCCGCCGATCCGCCTCGTGGTGCTGCTCGTGACGATGGCCTTCCACGCGTTCTTCGGGGTCGCGGTCATGGAGTCCACCACGCTGCTCGCCCCAGACTGGTGGCGGGCGATGGGCGGCGACGACCAGGCGGCACTGCTCGTCGACCAGCAGACCGGGGGCGGGATCGCGTGGGGCGCCGGTGAGCTGCCTGTCGTCTTCGCGGCGCTCATCGTCGTGTTCCAGTGGACGCGCTCGGACGCGCGGGACGCCAAGCGCTACGACCGGCAGGCCGAGCGGGACGGCGACGCCGAGCTCGAGGCGTACAACGCGCGTCTGGCCGAGCTCGGGCGTCAGGCGGACGGGCAGCGCTGAGGGGCAGCACCTGCGGCTCAGAGACCTGCCTCGTGGACGCAGATCGCGACCTGGACGCGGTTCTCGACCCCGAGCTTGCCGAAGAGCCGCCCGACGTGGGACTTCACCGTCGCGACGCTCATGAACAGGCTCGCGGCGATCTCGGCGTTCGACTGCCCGCGCGCGACGGCGAGCGCGACCTCGTGCTCGCGCTCGGTGAGGGTCGCGAGCCGGGCCCGCGCCTCGGCGTCCTGGCGGGGCCCTGGCGCGGCGACGGCGGCGATGAGCTGCCCGGTGACGCTCGGCGAGAGCATCGGCTGCCCGGCAGCCGCGGCCCGCACGGCCGCGACGAGATCGGCGGGCGGGGTGTCCTTGAGCAGGAACCCGCGCGCACCGAGCCGCAAGGCACTCAGGACCATGTCGTCGGTGTCGAAGGTGGTGAGCACGACCACGACGAGGTCGGGCTGGAGGGCGAGCGCCCGCTCGGTCGCGGCGAGGCCGTCGAGCCTCGGCATGCGGATGTCCATGAGGACCACGTCGGGTCGTAGCGACTCGACGAGGGCGACACCCTCGAGGCCGTCGGAGGCCTCGCCGACGACGGTGATCGCCGGGTCGCCGCCGAGGATCAGGCGCAGGGCCGAGCGGACGAGGGCGTCGTCGTCGACGAGCAGCACGGAGACCGGCTGCGACGGCGTGCTGGTCATGAGGTCCACGGGACCCAGGCTCTCACGGTGAAGGTGCCGTGGTCGTCGACCCCGTGCTCGAGGTGACCGCCCGCGAGGTTCACACGTTCGGCCAGACCTGTGAGACCTAGACCCGAGGACGGCAGCGCAGGCTCACCGAGACCGCGCGGTGGGCCGTCGGTCGCGTTGCTCGCGACGATCGTCAGTCTCGACCCGGGTGCGCCGTCGACCGAGAGGGTCACCGGGCGACCCGGGGCGTGCTTGCGGGCGTTGGTCAGAGCCTCCTGGACCACGCGGAACGCGGTCCGTCCGGTGCTCGGGGCGAGCGTCGCGAGGACGGCTGGCTCGACGGGGACGCGGAGCGTGACGGGGGTGCCGGCAGCCCGGGTCTCGTCGAGCAGCTCGTCGAGGGTCGCGAGGGTCGGCTGAGGTCGTTCGGGCGGTGCGGCAGGACCTGTCGCCGTGGACCAGCGGACCTCGGGTGCGCGCAGCACCCCGAGGACCTCGCGGAGCTCGGTGAGCGCGAGGTGCGCGTTGTCGCGGATGACTGTGGCGACCTCGGTGGTCTCGTCGGCGGTGAGGTCGTTCCTGTACGCCAGGGCGCCGGAGTGCATGGCGACGAGGGAGATGCGGTGGGCGAGGACGTCGTGCATCTCGCGGGCGATGGCCGCCCGCTCGGCGGTCCGCGCCTGGGCGACGCGCGCCGACTGCTCACGCTCGGCGGTCTCGGCCCTGGCCTGCAGGACGGCGAAGAGCTCGCGCCGACCGCCGATGGAGAACCCCGCGAGGACCGTCGGCACGAGGACCGCGAGGGTGATCAGCGCGACGACCCAGAGCTCGAGAGGGTCCGCAGGCTCGGTGACGACCTCGAAGACCATGGTCGAGAGGAACCACAGCACCGCCACGGGCAGCACCTCACGCCACCGCCGCCGGGTGGCGAGCGACACCGTCGCGATGACGAGAGCACCGATGCTGAAGGACGACACCGAGGCGAGGACGGTGATGAGGCAGGCGACGAGCAGCGGTGCGCGGCGCCGGAACGGCAGCAGGCCGAGCGCGACGAGCCCGGCCAGGAGGTCGAGGGCTGCGGCGGCGTCGGAGGGGGCGGACTCGGAGAGCACGGCTCCGAAGGCGACGAACCCGACGGTGAAGGCGAGCAGCATCCGCCAGGTCTTGCCCCAGAGCGTGAGCGGCGGGGAGACGAAGGGCTCGTCGCCTGACGAGGCCTTCGGCGTGCGCGGGACGCCGTGGTTCGCAGGAGCGCTCGACGGCGTCTGTCGGGCTGCGGCAGAGGCAGAGGCAGGGACGGGCGGGGCG
>NZ_JACBYE010000089.1 GCF_013415325.1 Sanguibacter inulinus
GGTCCGAGGTCCGAGGTCCGGGGACCGGGGTCTGGGGTCCGTGGTCCGGGGTCCGTGGTCCGGGGTCCGAGGTCCGAGGTCCGGGGTCTGGGGTCCGTGGTCCGGGGTCTGGGTTCCGTGGTCCGGGGTCAGCCCTGGTGCTGGCATCGCACCTTCGCTCCTCCCGGACCCTAGGTTCGCGCCGAGCTCGCACCACTCGTCCTGCGCGATACGTGCCGTTGGTGGGAGGATCTGGACATGAGCTTCTTAGTGAGAGTCCTCGTCAATGCTGTCGCGATCTGGCTGACGACCCTGCTCATGGGGTCCCACTTCGAGATCGTCGGCGGTGACGGAACTGGCGGCCGGGTGGTCGTGTTCCTCGTCGTCGCGCTGATCTTCGGAGTCATCAACGCGATCATCAAGCCCATCGTGCAGCTCTTCACGTTCCCGCTGTACATCCTCACGCTGGGCCTCTTCACACTCGTCGTGAACGCGCTCATGGTGCTGCTCACGGGATGGATCACCGACCAGGCCGACTGGGGTCTGCGCGTCGACGGCTTCTGGTGGGCCGTGCTGGCTGCGTTCCTCATCTCCCTCTTCTCGATGATCATCTCCGTCGTCGTGCCGACGAAGGACGAGTCGCGCCGCTAGACGTGAGCGGTCGTGAGCGGTCGTGAGCGGTCGTGAGCGGTCGTGAGCGGTCGTGAGCGGTGACGGGCGAGGTGCACCTCGCCCGTCACCGGCTCCGTCTGTCAGAGCTCGCACCTTCCGTCAGAACGGGGGAAGGTCGGGGAAGCTGGGCTCGGGTCCCCCCTCGGCTGGGCCCGATCCTGCGCCCAGGTCCAGCCGCGGGCGCGGCTCGACGGAGAGACGAGCCGGTCGCGGGACCGCTGGGTGATCGACGTAGGTCCGACCCGATGGTGACGTCCAGATGACATCGCCAGGGCTCGCGAAAGCAACTGCCGAGCCCGAGTCGCTCGCCGAGACAGACCACGCAGTCTCGTGCTTGATCCGATGATGATGACGGCACAGGTGGATGAGGTTCCGGTGATCGGTCTCCCCACCCGTCTGCCATGGGGCGATATGGTCGACATCGCAGCCTTCGGACCGCCGGTTGCACCCCGGGAAGCGGCAGGTCTCGTCTCGAATCCGGAGCCAAGCCCTGAGGTCCGCGGGGACTCTGTAGCTCTCTCGTCCGACGGAGAGGACCACCCCGCTCTCCGGGTGGGTGAGCAGCCGTCTGAAGGAGGGCGCACGCGCTGCCAGTTCCCGGGCCGTCTCTGCATCGATCGGCCCGTAGCCCGCGAGGTGCCCGTCCTCCTCCGAGGTGCCCAGAAGTGTCATGACAGGGACGGTGACCGCTACGGTCGCGCGGATCCCACGCAGAGACGGTCCCTCGGGCCGGGGCCGGGGCCGGGGCCGGGGCCAGGGCCCGTGCCGGGGCCCGTTCGTGCGGGCGTGCAGGTCCGCGGGATCGTCGGCAGCCGCGCCTGCACCAGCGCCCGCATCCACACCAGCACCAGCACCAGCACCAGCACCAGCACCAGCACCAGCGATCGTGCTGTCCGCGCATCCCAGCGACCTCGCCGACTCCCACGCAGAACGTGACGTGCTGTCATCGAGGAGCAGCGCGCTCAGGACATCTGCGCGGAGCTGAGCGAGGGTGCGTTCTTCGTCCGGGCCCTGGAAGCTCGCCGCGATGTCTGTCACGCGGTTGTAGATCGCCGCAGCCTGGACCGCCGGAAGGTACTGGTGGAGCCACATCATCCCGTCGCGTGCAGGCTCGATCTCTACGTGCCTCTCCGCAAGGCGCTCACGGTGACGCTCGATCAGGGGCCGCGGATGGGTCCTCTCGCGCTCTCGTCGGGAGAACTTCCGCAGCGCAGCGACAGTCGTGTCCTTGGCTCTGTCGACGAGCGTGACCTCGAGGGCGCGGCAGTCGTCCGGCTCCAGGAGAGTGGTGTTCTCCAGCACCACACCCACATGGGCGTACGAGATGCTCCCGTCTGTCAGCGCGGTGAGCGTCGCCGGGTGGTGGTCGACCAGCACCTGTGCGTCGTGCACCAACGACGCAGTGCTGACCTCAGGAGCCCTGAGGGCACACGAGACCTCGAGTACCACAGACTGGTGGGCGAACCTCTGCTGCGCGCGGATGGCAGAGACGCGGACTGCGTCAGCAGGATCCACGGGCCCCAGCACGGGGTCGAGAGCAGCCACAGCCCCCACAGCCTCCACCCGCACGGCCTCGATCGCCCTGATCCGGCGCGCCTGGGCGCTCGCTATCGCCCGATCAGCGGCCTCGACCTCGTCGACCAGCGCGTCGAGGACCTGTCGACGCGCCTCACGCCAGGAGAGCCCAGAGGCAGCACGGGCGACGACCGGTGCGCTCGGTGCGACCAGGAGACTGCCGCCTGCAGGGGACGGGTGATGAGGTCGCTCACCTGTCGGAGACGGGCGATGAGGTCGCTCGCCGGCCACCATCCGCGGAGAGGGTCGTGCGTCTGACTGTTCCCGAGGGTCAGGCTGCACACGAGGCTCCGGCTGCGCACGACGATCGGGCCGCGCTCGAAGATCCGGCTGCGTCCGACGATCCGGCTGCGTCCGGCGTCCAGAGGGACCTGAGCCGCGCGCAGACCCCGTCCCGGACGTTCCTGCGGCCAGCGACGAGCGCTGCACGCGACGGGGCCGTACCTCCAGCCGTGCAGCTGAAGGGAGAAGAGCAGAGCTCGACGACGCCGTCTTCGCAGCGCGATCGTCTCCCCCGGCCACACCACGGCCGGGGTCGGAAGGACCCACGAGCACGCTGGAGCCGCCGGCTGTGCCGGAGTATCCGTCTGGGTGAGCCTGGCCATCGGCACCAGGACTGTTCGTCGAACGCATGTTCGAATAGTACTGGTTGGCGCCGACAGTCGGAAGGGTCCACTTCGCCCTGTGTGCAACCTTCCCTGGTCGGACCGGCACTGCGACGGAGTCCTCACTGGGAGTGATCCAAGCAGTCCACAGGCCGCCGGGACCGCTCCGTCGTCCACAGGACCGTGGGCACCATGTCCACGACCTGACCGCAGATGGAAGAATGGCGCCATGCCCACCAGCGACCTCTCCTCAGAGCCCACCCGCGCGAGCCTCGCGGACGTCACCCCGGCGATCGCCCTCGGACCGCTCGACGGCCGGTACCGCTCGACGGTCGCCCCGCTCGTCGACCACCTGTCCGAGGCTGCCCTCAACCGCGAGCGCCTCCACGTCGAGGTCGAGTGGCTCGTGGCCCTCACCGACGGCACCGCTGACGGCCCTGTGGTCCCGGGCGCGCCGCGCCTGAGCGACGCCGAGAAGGCCTACCTCCGCGATGTCGTCACGACCTTCTCGGGCGACGGCATCGCCGAGATGGCGGAGATCGAGCGCGAGACCGTGCACGACGTCAAGGCCGTCGAGTACTTCCTCAAGCGTCGCCTGGCGGCAGCGCCGGCCGCTCTCGGCGACGCGACGGTCCTGCCCGGCGTCGGTGAGCTCGTCCACTTCGCGTGCACGAGCGAAGACGTCAACAACCTGTCGTACGCGCTCATGGTGCGTGGGGCGGTCCAGCAGGTCTGGCTCCCCGCCGCAACGGCCCTCGTCGAGCAGATCGCCGAGATGGCCCGCGAGCACGCGAGCGTCCCCATGCTCAGCAGGACGCACGGTCAGCCTGCGACCCCGACGACCGTCGGCAAGGAGCTCGCTGTCCTCGCCCACCGTCTCCGCCGCCAGGTCCGCAGGGTCGAGAGCGCTGAGTACCTCGGCAAGCTCAACGGGGCGACGGGCACCTACGGCGCCCATGTCGTCGCGGTCCCGGGAACCGACTGGCCCACCGTCTCGAAGGCCTTCGTCGAGGGGCTCGGCCTCACCTGGAACCCGCTCACCACGCAGATCGAGAGCCACGACTGGCAGTCGGAGCTCTACGCGGACATCGCCCGCTTCAACCGCATCCTGCACAACCTCGCGACGGACGTCTGGACGTACATCTCGCTCGGGTTCTTCAAGCAGATCCCCGTCCCCGGCGCCACCGGGTCGTCCACCATGCCGCACAAGGTCAACCCGATCCGCTTCGAGAATGCCGAGGCGAACCTCGAGATCTCGTGCGCCCTCCTCGACACCCTCTCCGCGACGCTCGTGACCAGCCGCCTCCAGCGGGACCTCACGGACTCGACGACCCAGCGCAACATCGGACCGGCCTTCGGTCACTCGTTGCTCGCGATCGACAACGTGCGCCGAGGGCTCAAGGCTCTGGCTGTCAACGGCGACCTGCTCGCCGACGACCTCGACGGCAACTGGGAGGTCCTCGGCGAGGCCGTCCAGTCCGCCATGCGCGCCGCGTCGGTCGCCGGGGTCGAGGGGATGGAGAACCCGTACGAGCGGCTCAAGGAGCTGACCCGCGGGCACCGCATCACCGGAGAGGACATGCGGACCTTCGTCGCAGGCCTCGGCCTCCCCGACGACGTCGCGGCACGCCTCGCCGCGATGACCCCGGGGTCGTACGTCGGTCTCGCCGAGCGGCTGGTCGCCGAGTACCTGTGACCGGCAGGCGAGCAGTCGTGGTGACGGAGGGCCGATGAGCGCTGATCCTGCACAGGGGCCAGCCTCTGAGGACTCCCCGAGCACGCTCACGCCCACCGGCGTCCCGGGGCGGAGCGATATCGCGCTGACGCTCGAGCGCCAGCCCGCCGACGACGCACGGGGATCCTTCGGGCGCGTCTTCGGCACGAACCCGATCGCCCCGGCCGCACGCGCAGCCTTCGACCGGGCGACCGGCGCCCGGCGGGTAGCTCGCGTCCTCGACGGGTTGGGGCCCGACTGGGTCGTGGCGCACGCGGTCCCCCTCGACGGTCGCTCACCGGACGCCGACCACGTCGTTGTCGGCCCGCCCGGGGTGCTCGTCGTGACGAGCGAGCACCACCGTGTGAAGAACGTCTTCGTCGCCGGGCACGAGGTCTTCGTCGACCGGGAGAAGACCGACCTCATGGCGCGGGCCGAGAGCTCCGCCGACGCCGCCGGGCGGATGCTGCGAGCGGCGTCGACGGTCGACGTGCCCGTCACCCCCGTGCTCGTCTTCGTCGACCCGAAGCGGCTCGTCGTGCGCGAGAAGCCGGAGCGGACGCGGGTGTTCGCCGACCTCTTCCTCCGACGCAGGCTCAGGCGTCTACCCGTCACGCTCGCCGGAGAAGACCTCAGAGCGGTCCACGCCGCGGCAGTGGCCGAGACGACCTGGGGTTCACCAGCTCCGCTCCTGACGGCCGAGCAGCTCCGCCGCTTCGACACCCTCGATCGCACAGCGACGAAGGCGCGGCGCCTCAAGAGCTTCTGGATGTGGGCTGGCGCTGTCGTGACCCTCAGCGCCGTGCTGCTCACCGTCCAAGGAGTTGCCCTCGGGATCATCGGCTAGGGCCGCCCGGGCAGGCGACCGCTCCCGCACCAGACCGGGAGCGGTCGGCTGCCCACGTGCACGGCACGGCGAGCCCGCCCCCGGCAGCGCCAGCCGCGACCCCAGCCGCTCGTAGATGGGGACTGGTCCCCACGCCCTTACGGCGCCCTCGATCCGCACGATCCTGCGGCCAGGAAGGAGTCGCCCGTCCGGGTGGGCACCACTCCCCCTCGCTCTCCGCTCGTGACAGCGTGGTGAGTGGGATAGTCGAGGCATGTCGCTCCGCAGGCCGCCACTCACCGGCGGTGAACCGCACGCCACCGGGCCCGCCGCCGCAACCGGACCCGCTGGCCCGACCGAGCCCACCCCTGCGTCCGCCGTCGGGCGCACGGTCAGGCCGCCTGCCGGGCGCACGGTCAGGCCGGCTGCCGGGCGCACGGTCAGGCCCTCCGCCAGACGCGCGGTCCCGCCCGCACCCGCACCCGCACCGACCGCGCCCGCGCCGCGCAACGCCACTGCCCGTCGACCGGTGCTGCGGACCACAGCCCTCGTCGTCCTCGCCGCTGCGCTGGCAGGCTGCGCGACGCAGGTCCCCGGAGAAGCCGTCGCCGGGTCCCTGTCACCGCAGATCGGCCCGCCCCTCAAGACCGACACGGTCTCGCTGCGGCACGACTACGAGGACAGCCCGCAAGAGGTCAACGACTACTGGACCGAAGACCGTCGCCGCGACGCCGACACCAAGATCGTCACCCCGGACGACGACCCCGAGAGCCCTGACACCGACGGCGGCACCCGGCCGGACGCCGCGACAGGTGTGGTGGTCGACCCCTCGACAGGCCCCGTGACCGACCCGACCCCCGTCGCGCCCGCGACAGCCGGAGACCCTTTCGACGCGACAGGTCTTGCCGCATCGACCCAGGGCCGCCTCTACGTGACGATCGGCAGCGACGACTACGTCTGCTCCGCCACCGTCGTCAACGCCGCCTCGCAGGACGTCGTCGCGACAGCCGCCCACTGCCTCTGGGACTTCG
>NZ_JACBYE010000008.1 GCF_013415325.1 Sanguibacter inulinus
CGACGGGATGAGCCGGATGCTCTCGACGCGGCTGGCGGTCGACCCGACGGCGGACTGCCCGACGATGGTCGTCAGCTCGCCGTCCCTGACGACGTCGGCCTCGATCGACAGCGGGACCGACGCCATCGGGAGCACCCTTCCGCGGGCACCGAGCAGCCGTCCGACCCAGTCGAGCCCTTCGACGGGGTCGTCGAGGAGCTCCCACAGCGCGACGATGAGCAGGTTGCCCACAGCGTGCTGGTCGAGGTCACCCGTGGAGGTGAACCTGTGCTGGAGCAGGTCGCGCCACGTCCGACCCCACTCGGAGTCGTCGCAGAGCGCGGCCAGCGCCATGCGCAGGTCCCCTGGAGGCAGCACACCGAGCTCTTCACGCAGCCGACCCGACGAACCGCCGTCGTCCGCTACGGTGACGATCGCGGTCAGCCTGTCCGACATCAGACGCAGCGCGGAGAGGCTCGCGGAGAGACCGTGCCCCCCTCCGAGCGCGACGACAGCGGGGGCGTCGCCAGACCCCACGGTCATTCCTTCCCGAGGTCGCGGGCGGTGACGGCGACACGGTGGCCGCGGTCACGCAGCCGCTGCGCGATCTCTTCGCTCACGGCGACCGAGCGGTGCTTGCCGCCCGTGCAGCCGATCGCGATCGTCACGTACCGCTTCTCCTCGTTGAGGTACCCCGACAGCACGGGCTCGAGAGCGTCGACGTAGCGGTCGATGAACTCGACGGCACCGGGGCGTGCGAGCACGAAGTCGCGGACAGGCGCGTCGCGGCCTGTGAGGTGGCGCAGCTCGGTGATCCAGTACGGGTTGGACAGGAAGCGCATGTCGACGACGTGGTCGGCGTCGAGCGGGATGCCGTACTTGAATCCGAAGGACACCACGTTGATGCGCAGAGTCTCGGGGCTCTGGCCGGTCTCGGCGACGCTGCGGCGGACCTCGCGGGCGAGGTCGTGGACATTGAGCTCTGAGGTGTCGATGAGCACGTCGGCGCGGTCACGCATGGCCGAGAGCAGCTGACGCTCGACGGCGATCCCGTCGAGGATGCGACCCTCGCCCTGGAGCGGGTGCGGCCGGCGGACCTGCTCGAAGCGACGGACGAGCACCTCGTCAGAGGAGTCGACGAAGAGGATCCTGTACGGGATGCCACGCTTGCGGAACCGTGCGAGCACCTCGGTCAGGTCGTTGAAGAACTCACGGCCACGGACGTCGACGACAGCACCCACGCGGGTGATCGACGAACCCGCGCGCGTCATCATGTCGACGAGCGGGACGAGCATCCGGGGCGGGAGGTTGTCGACCACGTACCAGTCGAGGTCTTCGAGCACCATGGCAGCCCTCGACCGGCCGGCGCCCGACATGCCCGTGATGATGAGCACCTCGCTCGCCTCTGGCTCAGGAGGGTGCGTGACGGCCTCGACCTGCGGGATCCCTACGGGGACGGTCTTCGGAGCGACGTCGTCAGTCATGCCTCAAGCATGCCAGTGTTCCGTCGCCGACTCACCCGCAGGTCAGGCCCGCGCGTCGGAGGTCTCGACCGGCGCGGGGCTGGGCGCCTCCGGGCTCGGCGCCGGAGAGCTCGCTGCCGCGGACGCTCCACCCTCGGGAGCGTCCGCCGCTGCCGGCCGCCCGAGCTCCGGCTGCTCGGGTGACGGGACCGCCGCCGACTCCACGGTGGTCGTGGCCGAGCCGTCCTCTGCCGGTGACCCCGCAGGGTGCAGTGCCGCGACCACGGCCTCGGCCGTGCGCTGGCCCATGCCCTGGACCGTGGCGATCTCCTCGGCCGACGCCGCGCGCAGGCGCTTGAGCGAGCCGAAGTGCCGGAGCAGCGCGCCCTTGCGGGCCGGGCCCAGGCCGGGCACCGAGTCGAGCTCGGAGACCGTCATGCCCTTCCCGCGCTTCTTGCGGTGCGCGGTGATCGCGAAGCGGTGCGCCTCGTCACGGACACGCTGCAGCAGGTACAGGCCTTCGGAGGACCTCTGGAGGATCACGGGGTACTCCTCCCCCGGCACCCACACCTCTTCGAGACGCTTGGCGAGACCGCACAGGGCGACGTCGTCGATCCCGAGGTCGGCGAGAGCCTTGGCCGCAGCGGCGACCTGGGGCGGACCACCGTCGACGACCACCAGGTTCGGCGGATAGGCGAAGCGCTTGCGGTCGGTCGCGGGGGTCTCGGCGTCGACCTCGCCGCCGAAGGTCTCGATCTCGAGATCGGCCGAGTCCGAGCGCTCCGCGAGGTAGCGGCGGAAGCGGCGGGTGATGACCTCGTACATCGCGGCGGTGTCGTCGCGAGCGCCCTCGCCGTCGGGCCCCTTGACACCGAAGGTCCTGTACTCGCTCTTGCGGGCGAGCCCGTCTTCGAAGACGACCATCGACGCGGCCTGGTGGGTACCCATGGTCGTCGAGATGTCGTAGCACTCGATGCGCAGCGGCGCGCTGTCGAGGTCGAGCGCCTCCTGGATCTCGCGGAGCGCGAGGCTCCGGTTGGTGAGGTCGCCCGCACGACGGGTGCGGTGCAGGGCGAGCGCGTGCTCGGCGTTCTTGAGGACCGTCGCGGCGAGCTCACGCTTGTCACCGCGCTGCGGGACGCGGATGTCTACGCGCGCACCCCGCAGGCCGGAGAGCCAGGTGGTCATCTCGTCGAGGTGCGCCGGGAGGACGGGGACGAGGACCTCGCGCGGGACCAGCCCGCTGTCGCGGGCGGCCTTCACGTCGCCGCCGGCTGCCTCGTCGGCGGTGCCGTAGACCTGCTGGAGCAGGTGCTCGACGAGGTCCGCGTCGGTGAGGTCTTCGACCTTCTCGACGACCCAGCCGCGCTGACCGCGGATGCGGCCACCCCGGACGTGGAACACCTGGACGGCAGCCTCGAGCTCGTCACCGGTGAGCGCGAAGATGTCGGCGTCGGTCCCGTCCTGCAGGACGACGGCGTTCTTCTCCATCGCACGCTCGAGAGCGCCGATGTCGTCGCGCAGCCGGGCAGCACGCTCGTAGTCGAGGTTCTGGGCGGCCATGGCCATCTCGTCGCGCAGGCGACGCATGAACTTCGCGGTGTCGCCGGCCATGAAGGCGCAGAAGTCTTCGGCCAGGGCGCGGTGGGCGTCCTTGGAGATGCGCTCGACGCACGGCGCTGCGCACTTGTCGATGTACCCGAGCAGGCACGGGCGACCCGACTGCTGGGCGCGCTTGTAGACGCCCGCCGAGCAGGTACGGATCGGGAAGACCCGCAGCAGGAGGTCGAGGGTCTCGCGGATCGCCCAGGCATGGGCGAAGGGACCGAAGTACCGGGTGCCGGCACGCTTGGAGCCACGCATCACCTGGGCGCGCGGGACCGACTCCCCCATCGTCACGGCCAGGTACGGGTACGACTTGTCGTCGCGGTACTTGACGTTGAAGCGCGGGTCGAACTCCTTGATCCACGAGTACTCGAGGGCGAGGGCCTCGACCTCGGTCCCGACGACGGTCCACTCGACCGAGCACGCCGTCGTGACCATCGTCTGGGTGCGCGGGTGCAGCGCGGAGAGATCCTGGAAATAGCTGGAGAGCCGCGCGCGGAGGTTCTTGGCCTTGCCGACGTAGATCACGCGTCCGTGCTCGTCGCGGAAGCGGTAGACCCCTGGCGTCGTCGGGATCTCGCCCGGCGCGGGTCGGTATGTTGCTGGATCGGCCATAGGACGAGCCTAGTCGGGGCGGCTGACACGGACCGCGCCGGAGAGGGCGGCGTGGGTCACGCCCTCCTCCGACGTGACCGGTGTCACATCTAGTGAACTCCGGATACGGTGGGCCGATGGGAGCCTTCCACGCGTACACCGCCACGATCACCTGGACCGGAGCCGGCGAGACCGGGACCTCCAGCTACACCGCCTACTCGCGCGACCACGTGGTCGCCGTCGAGGGGAAGCCGGACATCCTGGCGAGCTCTGACCCGGCGTTCCGCGGCGACAGCGCCCGCCACAACCCCGAAGAGCTGTTCGTCGCCTCGCTCTCCGAGTGCCACATGCTGTGGTTCCTGCACGTCGCGGCGCAGTCGGACGTGATCGTCACGGCGTACACCGACTCCCCCGTCGGGACGATGCGCGTCGAGGCTGCTGGTGCCGGGCAGTTCACCGAGATCGAGCTGCGCCCGAAGGTGACCGTGTCCTCCGAGGCGTCCGACGACCTCCTGGCCGA
Source organism: Sanguibacter inulinus (assembly GCF_013415325.1). Classification (GTDB taxonomy): domain Bacteria; phylum Actinomycetota; class Actinomycetes; order Actinomycetales; family Cellulomonadaceae; genus Sanguibacter; species Sanguibacter inulinus. Next base: position 4,162 of record NZ_JACBYE010000008.1, read on the forward strand.
GCTGCACGAGAAGGCTCATGCGCACTGCTTCATCTCCCGCTCGGTCAACTTCCCCGTGCACGTGCGGCCGGTGGTCCACGCGGCCGGCTGAGCAGAGCGCCACAGGCTCAGGCCGAGGCCTCGTCGACCAGGTCTTCCCGCAGGTAGCGCGCGTACCCACCGGGAGTGCGCCCCTGCTGGCGACCGGAGGTCAGCACCCAGGCCTCGTCGCTCGCGACCACCCTGGCTCCCGTGGCCCGCGCCCGGGCGACGAGCGCGACGTCTTCGTGCTCGTCGACAGGCGGATAGCCACCGGCAGCCACGTACACGTCTGCGCGCATCCCGAGGTTCGCGCCATGCACGTGACCGTTCGCCCGGCCCGTCACATGGGTCGCCTGCCACGCCGCACGCTGTCGGTGCGTGAGGTCGGCAGGGTCGGGACGGACCGTGCCGACGACGACGTCAGCCCCGTGGTCCGCCAGACCGGTCTGCGACGACACCCAGTGCGCGGGGACGAGCGAGTCGGCGTCGGTCGACGCGATCCAGATCTCCTGGTCGGGCAGCGGGCCGCAGGTCTCCCGGAGGGCGTCGAGGCCTGCCTCGACGCCTGTGGCCCGGGCCGCGCCGACCCGTCGCTCGGCCACCTCGATCACACGGAACGGCGACAGTCGAGCGATGCTCGCGGAGGCGTCCGTGCAGCCGTCGAGGACGAGCACGACCTCGACCGGCACCCCTCCCACCCGCGCCTGCTCGTGGTGGACGGCGTGGCGGAGCCCGGCGATGCACCTGCCGAGCAGCGCCTCTTCGTCGTGCACGGGGACGACCACGCAGACGGCGCGGATCTGCGTCCCGGGCTCGTGGCCCTCGACGGAGCGTGCGCCGTAGGCCGCGGCGCCCGTCACAGCAGGCCCGTCTCTCGTGCGACGGAACGTGCCGGCGGGCGCACCAGGACGTCCAGCAGGAAGTCATCCTCCTCGTGCCGGAGGAGCCGGGCCAGGTCGGTCCGCTCAGCAGCCGCCGCGTGGACCTCGTCGCCGCTGAGCGGGTACTCCTCGACCTCGTGGCGCCAGTGGCAGAGCACCAGCACACCGTCCGGCGTGAGCGAGGCGACCGCGCGGTCGAGCATCGCCACGAGGTCCTCCGGGCCGTAGTAGTAGCCGACCTCGGAGAGCACGATCAGGTCGAAGTCCCCAGCGGGCCATTCGTGCGGTGTCGTCAGCTGCTCGAAGCGTGCACCGTCCCCCAGGCGTCGACGCGCGACCTCGAGCGGGGCGGCGGCGATGTCGACCCCGAGGATCGTGCCGCACCGGTGGCTGAGCGCCTCGGTCAGCACACCCGTCGAGCAGCCGATCTCCAGCCCGGCGCGGAAGGTCTGGCGCGGGAGGCTCGCGAGAGTGATCGCGCGCTTGCGCTCTTCGTACCAGCGCGACTCGAAACCCCAGGGGTCTGAGCGGCCCTCGTAGAAGCTGTCGAAGAACTCCTCACCGAGGCTGCCGGTCATGGTGAGCCGCTCCGACGCATCGTCGGGCTGGGCGGTGTCCGCCTCCGTCCTCTCCTCGACGACAAAGACCTCGTAGGGCCTGTCGAAGTGACGGAGCATCTCCGGGCCGAGCAGCGCCTCGTCGCCTGGCTGGTCCGACAGCGGGGAGACCTGGCTCCGGTGCTCCGCGAGAGAACGACGCCGACAGTCCAGCTCGTCGACGGTCAGGTCGAGCCGACGCATCGACGACCATGGATGCGCGGGGTCGTCCGGGGAACCCCAGTGCCAGAACCACACGGGGTACTCGACCAGGCGCAGCTCACGCTCATCAGCCGCACCCTGCACGACCTCCCGCGCGACCTCGCCGACGATGCGGTGGTCTCGGTGGCCGTCGCCGGCCCACGGCGCGACGACCAGCGTCGTTCCGTCGCGGCCGTGCGGACCGTCAGCCGTGACCACAGACTCGACCGATGCCCTGAGCTCGGCCCGGTGCTCGCGCAGTCCGCCGTCAGGCAACCCGAGGAGGTGGACCGCCGCCTGAGGGGCGACGTGCTGGACAGCCGAGAGCAGCTCCTGCCGGCGGGCACGGACGAGAGCATCGACGCTCGTCGTCGGGGAGTCGGGGTGGGAGGCCTCGCCGTCCGAGGCGATGACGTAGGAGACGCGCGCGCCCGCCCGGGCGAGACGGGCGACGAGCCCGGCAGCCCCGAGCGTCTCGTCGTCCGGGTGGGCCGCCAGCACGACGACGCGCAGCGCGGACCGGGCGGCGAGGGACTCGAGCCCGGACACGTCGAGAGGCTCGAGCGTGCCGAGCCGTCCTGACCGCTCCCAGTCGGCCTCGAGCGTCCCGACGTCGCGGTGGTCGAAGCTCACCATGGTCGGACCCCGCCCGCGAGCAGGGCCTTGCCGAGGGATGCGTCGTCGCGCTCGGCGTGGTGCTGACGGACGTAGACGGCGAGGTCGGCCACCCTGCGGGCGTGCCGCTCGTCGGCGGTCAGCGGACCTGGGCCTCGGGTGTGCGCGGACCGAGTGAGGACCTCCTCGACGGTGCGGGCGACTGTCCCGCGAGTGCGGCGAGCGAGGACGGAAGGAGTCTGAGCACCAGCCGAGCCTGGCGAGATGCCGAGGAGCGAGTCGCCGTGGCCACCTGCTGCTCTGTCGGACGCTGACAGCGGCGCATCGACGACGGTCGCTGCGTCGAGGAGCGCGGCTCGCGACGCTCGCAGGCTCGTGTCGACAGCCCCGAGCTGTGCGAGCGCGATCTGGTCGGGTTCGCGCTCACCGAGAGCGTCGAAGAGGTCGCGGGCCACACCGACAGCCCCGCCCCACCAGGCTGCCGCGACGCCGATGCCTCCCCAGGCGAAGCCGGGACGCGTGAGGTACCACTCGTCGTCGCCGACCGGGATCGCCCGGACGGAGCGGAAGGTCACCGGGGCAGAGACGACCTGACGCAGGCCGCGGGAGACCCACGGCCCGGTCTCGGGAGTCACGCCGTCGTCTCGCAGGGACACGGCGAAGAGCCGCCTACCGGTGGGGGTCCAGGCGGTCACCAGGGCGTGGCTCAGGTCGGCGGCGAGCGAGCACCACGGCTTCACCCCGTCGAGCTGCCAGCCGCCGCCGACCGGGCGCGCCTCGAGACGCATTCCCGGTCCTTCGGCGGCGAACACGCCCCAGCTGCTCGGGGCGTCTCCCAGCTCGGCGAGGTCCGTGCCCTCGGGTGCCTGGTCGAGGATCGAGAGCGCGTCGAGGTGCGGCTCGAGGACGCGGGCCACACCGACGTCGAGCGCCGCCGTCGAAGCGAGGGTCTCCCAGAGCTCGAGGGTGCGTCCGAGCCCGGGCCCCGGGACGAGGTCACCGATCCGGACAGCCCAGTCGACGGAGGCCGGCACGTCGGTCCCCAGGTCTGGGACCTCGGCGAGCAGGGCGTCGATCGCGGTCGACCGGCGGGTCGGCCGGCCGCTCGTCAGGTCTGCACGGTGCACGCCACCCTCGAGCGTGGTCGTCGATCGCTGCACGCCTACCTCGTCTCTCCTCCGCCAGCCACGCTGGGTCACGCCAGCCCGGTGCCGCGCAGTCAGTGGATGGTAGGCACACGGACGAGAGCACGCACGGCGAACGCTGTGGACCGTACCCGGAACGCCTCGAGATCGTCTCTGGACCATCGACCCTGCAGGACTACCTCTGGTCGTGCTCTGCCGACTGTGCCCGTCGCAGCATGACGACAGGTCCGACGAGCCACAGGGCGAGGACGACGAGCAGCACCACAGCCCCGGTCAGGAGGGCAGCAGGCCGGGTGAAGATCACGTCGACGAGGAAGAACGTCACGCCGGTGAGGACCAGACCGAGGACCACCAGCCCGGTGCGGGCGCACGCGTCCGCCTCTCGGACGAGCAGGAGCCGCAGATGGCGACGGAACAGGACCCTGTGAGCCGCGACAGGCGCCACGAGCAGGACCGTCGCGAGCACGGACAGCAGCAGCAGCGTGACGTAGGTGCCCCGCTGGAGGCTGTCGAGCTCCGCGAAGGCCTGCTGGAACGGCAGCGTGACGAGGAAGCCCGTGAGGATCTGGCTGCCGGTCTGCGTGACCCTGAGCTCTTGCAAGAGCTCCGCCCAGTTGCGGTCGGCCCGCTCGGAGACGCTCTCGTCACGGTCGTCGACGGGGTTGTGGGTGCCGCTCGTCGGGCGGCGGCTCGAAGGCGTGTCGCTCATCTTCCCGAGTGTGGCACCGGGCCTCGGTGGGGACCACCGCACGAGGGGCAGCAGCACGAGAGGCGGCACCCCTGCGGGTACCGCCTCTCGTCACAGCCCTACCGACTGTCGTCGGAGGCGGCACGTGCTCAGACGCGCATGGCGCAGCACGTCACTCCTTGAGCTTGGCCTTCGCCCGGCTCGCGGGCTTCTTGGCTGGCTTCTTCGTGACGGCAGCTGCTGCGGTCTTCTTCGGCAGCGGCGCGACACCCGCGGGCTCGTGGTTCTGGAGCACCTCGGCGAGGAACCTGCCTGTGTGACTGGCCTCGACCGACGCGACCAGCTCGGGTGTTCCCTCGGCGACCACGAGGCCACCACCGGACCCGCCCTCGGGACCCATGTCGATGACCCAGTCGGCATTCTTGATGACGTCCAGGTTGTGCTCGATCACGAGGACCGAGTTCCCCTTGTCCACGAGGGACTGGAGCACCGCGAGCAGCTTGCGGATGTCTTCGAAGTGCAGACCCGTGGTCGGCTCGTCGAGCACGTAGATCGTCCGGCCCGTCGAGCGCTTCTGCAGCTCGCTCGCGAGCTTGACGCGCTGCGCCTCACCACCCGAGAGCGTCGGGGCGGACTGCCCGAGACGCACGTAGCCCAGACCCACGTCGACGAGCGTCTTGAGGTGACGTGAGATCGCCGGCACCGCGGCGAAGAACTCGTTGGCCTCTTCGATCGGCATGTCGAGCACGTCGGCGACGGTCTTGCCCTTGAAGTGCACCTCGAGGGTCTCGCGGTTGTACCGCGCCCCGTGGCACACCTCGCAGGGGACGTAGACGTCCGGGAGGAAGTTCATCTCGATCTTGAGCGTGCCGTCTCCGGAGCACGCCTCGCAGCGGCCGCCCTTGACGTTGAAGGAGAAGCGTCCGGGCGTGTAGCCGCGGACCTTCGCCTCGCTCGTGTCGGCGAAGAGGCGTCGGACGTGGTCCCACACACCCGTGTAGGTGGCGGGGTTCGAGCGCGGTGTGCGACCGATCGGCCCCTGGTCGACGTGGACCACCTTGTCGAGGTGCTCGAGCCCGGTGACCCGCTTGTGGCGGCCGGCGACCTGGCGGGCGCCGTTGAGCTCGTTGGCGAGCACCGTGTAGAGGATCGAGTTGACCAGCGTCGACTTGCCCGAGCCCGACACACCCGTGACGGCCGTGAGCACCCCGAGCGGGAAGCTCACGTCGATCCCGGTGAGGTTGTGCTCGCGCGCACCGACCACGGTCAGCTGGCGCTTGGGGTCGACGGGACGGCGCAGCGTCGGCATCGGGATGGACCGACGGCCGGCGAGGTACGCGCCGGTGACGGACTCGGGAGCCTCGAGCAGACCTGCGTAGTCGCCGGAGTGCACCACACGTCCGCCGTGCTCACCAGCACCCGGGCCGATGTCGACGACCCAGTCCGCGGTGCGGATCGTGTCTTCGTCGTGCTCGACGACGATCAGCGTGTTGCCGAGGTCGCGCAGGCGGGTCAGCGTGTCGATGAGGCGGCGGTTGTCTCGCTGGTGCAGACCGATGCTCGGCTCGTCGAGGACGTAGAGCACGCCGACGAGGCCTGATCCGATCTGGGTCGCGAGGCGGATGCGCTGAGCCTCTCCACCGGACAGGGTGCCAGCGGGACGCATGAGCGAGAGGTAGTCGAGCCCGACGTCGAGCAGGAACCCGAGACGGTCCTGGATCTCCTTGAGCACCTGCGTCGCGATCGCACGCTCGCGCACACCGAGCTGCAGGTTGTCGAGGAAGTCGCGGGCCTCGCGCAGCGGGAGGGCGCAGACCTCGGCGATCGACTTGCCGTCGACGCGCACCGCGAGCACCTCGGGCTTGAGGCGCGTGCCGTCGCAGACTGGGCACGGGACCTCGCGCATGTAGGCCTCGTACTTCTCCTTCGACCACTCGGAGTCGGTCTCGGAGTGACGGCGCTCGAGGAAGGAGATGACCCCCTCGAAGCCCGTCGAGTACTGGCGCTCACGGCCCCAGCGGTTGCGGTACTTGACCTGCACCTCGTGGTTCTGGCCGTGCAGCACAGCGTTGCGGGCGCGCTCGGGCAGCGCTCGCCAGGGGACGTCCATCGAGAAGCCGAGGTCTTTGGCGAGAGCGCCGAGGACCCGCTGGTAGTACTCGGAGGAGGTCTGCGACCACGGGGCGACGGCGCCGTCGGCGAGCGACCTGTCTTCGTCGGGGATGACGAGCTCAGGGTCGATCTCGAGGCGCATGCCGATGCCCGTGCACTCGGGGCACGCACCGTAGGGCGCGTTGAAGGAGAAGGTCCGCGGCTCGATCTCGTCGAGGGTGAGCACGTGGTCGTTCGGGCACGCGCGGTGCTCGGAGAACCGACGCTCCCGGTCCGGGTCGCCCTCCTCCGCGTCGACCATCTCGACGACCAGGAGACCACCCGCGAGGCCGAGGGCGGTCTCGACAGAGTCGGTCAGACGACGCTGGACGCCCTCGCGCGAGACGAGACGGTCGACGACCACCTCGATGGTGTGCTTGAGCTTCTTCTCGAGAGTCGGGGGCTCGGTGAGCTGGACGACCTCGCCGTCGACCCGGGCACGGGCGAAGCCCTTCGACTGCAGCTCCTTGAACAGGTCCGCGTACTCACCCTTGCGCCCGCGGACGACAGGTGCGAGCACCTGGTACCGCGTGCCCTCGGGGAGCTCGAGCAGCCTGTCGACGATCTGCTGCGGGGTCTGGGCGGTGACACGCTCGCCGCACACCGGGCAGTACTGCGTGCCGGCGCGCGCGAAGAGCAGACGGAGGTAGTCGTAGACCTCGGTGATGGTGCCGACGGTCGACCGAGGGTTCCGGTTGGTCGACTTCTGGTCGATCGACACCGCGGGCGAGAGGCCCTCGATGAAGTCGACGTCGGGTTTGTCCATCTGGCCGAGGAACTGGCGCGCGTACGCGGACAGCGACTCGACGTACCGTCTCTGCCCTTCGGCGAAGATGGTGTCGAAGGCCAACGAGGACTTCCCAGAGCCTGACAGACCGGTGAAGACGATCAGGGCGTCACGGGGAAGATCCAGGTCGACGTTGCGGAGGTTGTGCTCACGGGCACCTTGGACGACGAGGCGATCACTCACCCCGACATCGTACGGTCGACCACCGACACGCGCACACCTGTTCGAAGAACTGTGACCGGGTCGCGCGTCTCACGTGCCGTCGCCAAGCCCGGCTGCACCCGCCCTCACGGCTCCGAGCCCCGCCACGTGACGGTAGCCTCCTGAGCCCTCGACGAGGCCCCAGATGCCTCCCGCACCGCTCCGACCTCCCCCGACGTGCTCGACGACCGCCGAGAGACCACAATCGGGAGATGCCTGACAGCCCTGCGCTCGATACCACCCCCTGCTCGACACCGATCGCGGACTACGCGGTCCTGGGCGACGGGCGGTCCTGCGCCCTCGTCAGCCGGACGGGGTCGGTCGACTGGCTGTGCCTGCCCGACTTCGACTCCCCGGCGTGCTTCGCCGCGCTGCTGGGCACCCCCGAGAACGGACGGTGGCTGCTGACGGTCCGCGACCCCGTGTCGGTGACGCGGCGGTACCTGGGCGACTCCTTCGTCCTGGAGACCACCTACACGACAGCGACAGGCACAGCACGCGTCGTCGACGCCATGCCACCCGGCGACGGACGGGCGGACCTGGTCCGCGAGCTCGAGGTGCTCGACGGCCACGTGACGATCGAGCACGAATGGGTGGTGCGTTTCGGCTACGGGGCCTACGAACCCTGGGTGAGCCGGGTCGACGACGACCACCGGACCGGGCGGCACGCGATCCGCGCCGTCGCCGGCCCGGACTCGCTGCTGCTGCGCGGCACCCGGCTCCCGCGGGCCGAAGACCACCGTCACCGAGACGTCTTCGAGGCGAGCGAGGGCGAACGTTTCACCTTCTCCTCGACCTGGACACCGTCCTGGGGTGCGACTCCCCCACCCCTGTCCGTCGCGCACGTGATCGCCACGGCGACCGACAGCTGGCACGACTGGGCCCGCCAGACGCCCTACTCCGGCCCCTACCGCGAACCCCTCGTCAGGTCCTTGCTCGTCCTGCGGCTCCTGACGAGCAGCACGACCGGCGGGATCGTCGCGGCGGCGACCACCTCCCTGCCTGAAGACTTCGGCGGAGAGCGCAACTGGGACTACAGATACTGCTGGTTGCGCGACGCCGCCATGACCCTCGAGGCGCTCGTCGAGTCCGGCTACCACGACGAGATCGTCGGATGGCGCGACTGGTTGCTGCGCGCGGTCGCCGGTGACCCTGAAGACCTGCAGATCATGTACGGCGTCGACGGGCGCCGCGACCTCCCCGAGCGCGAGCTCGACCACCTGCCCGGGTACGCGGGCTCCAGGCCCGTGCGGGTGGGGAACGCGGCCGTGGACCAGGTGCAGAACGACGTGCTCGGCGAGGTCATGTGCGCCCTCGACATGGCGCGGGACGCAGGGCTCACGGAGACGGCTGACAGCTGGTCGCTGCAGAGGCACCTGGTCGACGCGCTCGTCGAGCACTGGGACCGCCCGGACCGCGGGATCTGGGAGGTCCGAGGACCCGAGCGGGACTTCGTGCACTCGCGGGTGATGAGCTGGGCGGCGATCGACCGGGCCGTCAGGGGTGTCGAGGTGCACGGTCTCGACGGTCCCGTCGAGCACTGGAAGGCTGCCCGTGACGAGATCCACGCCCAGGTGATGGAGCACGGCTTCGACTCGGGGCTCGGTGCCTTCGTCCAGTACTACGGAGCCGAGCACACGGACGCGTCTCTGCTGCAGATGGCCCAGGTGGGGTTCATCGAGCCGACCGACGAGAGGTTCGTCGGGACGGTCCGGGAGATCCAGCGGACCCTCGCCACCAAGGACGGCTTCGTCAGGCGCTACGAGACCGAGCAGACAGGTGACGGGCTGGAGGGCGACGAGGCACCGTTCCTCGTGTGCTCCTTCTGGCTCGTCGACGCCCTCGCCCGCACCGGCGAGACCGACGAGGCGCAGCAGCTGCTCGACACCCTCGTGGGCTCGGCCAACGACCTCGGGCTCATGGCTGAGCAGTACGACGACGAACGCGCACGGATGGCCGGGAACTTCCCGCAGGCCTTCTCCCACCTCGGGCTCGTGCGCGCAGTCCACAGCCTCGACCGAGCCACGAGCGACCGTGGCGGTCTGCACTCCGCGGGGCACCACGCCCCCGGCACGACGAGCACCGGGACGACCAGCACAGGCACGACGACCACCGGCAAGGCGGAGGCGCCGAGCGGCGCCCCGAGGACGAGGGAGGACGCACCATGACCGACGACCAGAGCACCGCACCGGCCTCACCGACCCGGCTGACCCGGCTCGACCACGTCGACCTCAGGTCGGTCGCGGTCGGTCCCATGGACAACAACGCGTACCTGCTGACCTGCCGGACCACCGGCGCACAGGTGCTCGTCGACGCCGCTGCCGACTCGGACCGGCTGCTCGCGCTCGTGCGCGAGGGATCGGGGTCTGCGCGCCTCGACCTCATCGTCACCACGCACAGCCACCACGACCACGTCGGGGCGCTCGAAGACATGGTCGGGGTCACCGGTGCGACCACGGCAGCCGGTGCCGAGGACGCCGAGGCCATCAGCGTGCCCACGCGGCAGCGCCTGCACGCGGGCGAGCACCTCGTCGCCGGGACGATCGACCTCGAGGTCGTCCCGCTCCGCGGCCACACCCCCGGCTCGGTCGCCCTCGTGCTCGTCGAGCCGGACGAGGCGTCTGAGCCCGACGCCGTCGCCGGTCGCACCCACATCTTCTCCGGTGACTCTCTGTTCCCCGGCGGGGTCGGCAACACCAACCACGACCCGGAGCGGTTCGCGCAGCTCCTCGGTGACGTCGAGGAGAAGATCTTCGGCCGGTTCCGGGACGACACCGTGGTCCACCCCGGACACGGAGCCCCGACCACCCTCGGCGCTGAGCGTCCGCACCTCGACGAATGGCGGTCTCGCGGCTGGTGAAGGTGCTTGAATGGCGGGCATGACCACCTACGCCGTGACCTACGTCTACACCGACGACTCTGCTGCCCGCGACACGCACCGCCCGGCTCACCGGGCCTTCCTCGGCGGTCTGTACGCCGCGGGGATCTTGCTCGCGTCGGGCCCGGTCTCCGACGACGACATGCAGGGTGCGCTGCTCATCCTCAAGGGCGACTCGGCCGAGGCCGTCAGCTCGATCCTCGATGCTGACCCCTTCCACCAGCAGCAGCTCGTCGCGGCTCGTGCGGTCACCGAGTGGACAGTGGTCTACGGGCCCTGGGCGGACTGACCTTCCCTCGGCCTCTCGGCCCACAAGTCCGACGCAGCGTCGATGGCGCTCGAACGTGGCCTGGCGCTCCTCGGCCCCCGGTTCTCCCGGCGGGCACTCCCCCGCAGACGCACGACGACGCGGCCACCCCGTCGGGGGTGGCCGCGTCGTCGTCTGTCGTGGGCGTGCCCGCCCACCTCTGTCACGCGCCGAGAGGTCAGGCCGTGGCGGCCTGCATCTGCCGGAGCTCCTTCTTCAGGCCCGAGACCTCGTCGCGGAGGCGGGCCGCGAGCTCGAACTGCAGCTCGGCCGCAGCAGCGTGCATCTGCTCGTCGAGCTCCTGGATGAGGCCGACAAGATCACCGGCAGCGGCGACAGCGAGCCTGTTGCCGGACGCGCCCTCCTTCGGACCACCCGGGACAGGCGCCGAACCCTTGGCGGGCTTGCGGTAGCCGCCCTCGAGCAGCTCGCGGGTGTCGATGTCCTCGCGGGCGAGCATGTCCGTGACGTCGCTGATCTTCTTGCGCAGCGGAGTCGGGTCGATCCCGTGCTCCAGGTTGTACGCGACCTGCTTCTCGCGGCGGCGGTCCGTCTCCTCGAGAGCCATGGCCATCGACGGCGTGACGGTGTCCGCGTACATGTGCACCTGGCCCGAGACGTTACGAGCCGCACGACCGATCGTCTGGATGAGCGAGGTCGCGGACCGCAGGAAGCCCTCTTTGTCGGCGTCGAGGATCGCCACGAGCGACACCTCGGGCAGGTCGAGGCCCTCACGGAGCAGGTTGATGCCGACCAGGACGTCGTACTCCCCCATCCGGAGCTCACGCAGCAGCTCGACGCGTCGCAGCGTGTCGACCTCGGAGTGCAGGTACCTGACCCGCACGCCCTTGTCGAGGAAGTAGTCGGTGAGGTCTTCGGCCATCTTCTTCGTCAGCGTGGTGACCAGGACGCGCTCGTCCTTCTCCGCGCGCACGCGGATCTCCTCGAGCAGGTCGTCGATCTGCCCCTTGGTCGGCTTGACGATCACCTGGGGGTCGATGAGTCCCGTCGGACGGATGATCTGCTCGACAAAACCGTCGGCCATCGACAGCTCGTACTTTCCGGGCGTCGCCGAGAGGTAGACGGTCTGCCCGATGCGGTCGACGAACTCTTCCCAGCGCAGCGGGCGGTTGTCCATCGCGCTCGGCAACCGGAAACCGTGGTCGACGAGGTTTCGCTTGCGCGACATGTCACCCTCGTACATCGCACCGATCTGCGGGACCGTCACGTGCGACTCGTCGATGACGAGCAAGAAGTCTTCGGGGAAGTAGTCGAGCAGCGTGTGCGGGGCCGTACCCGGACCACGACCGTCGATGTGCCGCGAGTAGTTCTCGATGCCTGAGCAGCTGCCGATCTCGCGCATCATCTCGATGTCGTAGGTGGTGCGCATCCGCAGGCGCTGCGCCTCGAGGAGCTTGTTCTGGGCCTCCATCGTCGCGAGACGCTCTTCGAGCTCGGTCTCGATCGACGCGATGGCCTTCTCCATGCGCTCCGGACCGGCGACGTAGTGCGTGGCCGGGAAGAGGTGGATGGAGGTCTCGTTGCGCACGACGTCACCCGTCAGCGGGTGCAGCGTCTGGATCGCCTCGATCTCGTCGCCGAAGAACTCGATGCGGATCGCGAGCTCCTCGTACACCGGGATGATCTCGACGGTGTCGCCGCGCACGCGGAAGGTGCCACGGGTGAAGGCCATGTCGTTGCGGGTGTACTGCATGGTGACGAACTTGCGCAGCAGGGTGTCGCGGTCGACCTGGTCGCCGACGTCGAGCCGGACCATGCGGTCCACGTACTCCTGCGGGGTACCCAGACCGTAGATGCACGACACAGACGCGACGACGATGACGTCGCGCCGCGTCAGCAGGTTGCTCGTCGCCGAGTGGCGCAGGCGCTCGACCTCGTCGTTGATCGAGCTGTCCTTCTCGATGAAGGTGTCCGTCTGCGCGATGTACGCCTCGGGCTGGTAGTAGTCGTAGTACGACACGAAGTACTCGACGGCGTTGTTGGGCAAGAGCTCCCGGAACTCTGTCGCGAGCTGCGCGGCGAGTGTCTTGTTCGGCGCCATGACGAGCGTCGGACGCTGCAGCTTCTCGATGAGCCAGGCCGTCGTCGCGGACTTTCCGGTACCCGTGGCACCGAGGAGCACCACGTCCTTCTCGCCGCCCTGGATACGCTCTGCGAGCTCAGCGATCGCCGTCGGCTGGTCCCCCGACGGGGTGTACTCGGAGATCACCTCGAAGGGTGCCACTGTCCGCTGGAGATCTGTCACAGGTCGCATGGAACAACCGTACGACCAGCCACCGACAACGCCCACCGGGATGAGCGTGCCGGTGGCCACAGCGCCCGAGCAGCAGCGTCAGGGGACGGGCACCTCTGCCTCGACCTCGTCCTGCAGCCGTCGCCACAGGGCGTCGACGGCAGCGCGCAGCTGCGACACGTCACCGGCCCCGGGAAGCACCACGTCGGCAGCTGCGAGGCGCGCCTCGTCCGTCGCCTGCGACGCGACCCGGCGACGGGCCTCGGGCAGGTCCAGACCGCGCTTCTCGACGAGCCTGCGGATCCTCAGGTCGGCCGGGGCGTCGACCACGACCACCACGTGGAAGGTCTCCTGCTGCCCTGTCTCGACGAGCAGGGGAATGTCGTGGACCACCACGGCGTTGGCATCTGCGGTGGCCACGGCAGCCTCGCGCTCTGCGGACATCCGCGCCACCTCCGGGTGGATGATCGAGCTCAGCAGGTCCAGCCGCGCACGGTCGCCGAAGACGATGTGACCGAGCGCCGGCCTGTCGAGCGAGCCGTCCTCGATCAGCACCTCCGGACCGAAGGCCTCGACCACCCGGTCGAGCCCGACAGTCCCTGGCTCGACGACCTCGCGGGCGAGCACGTCGTGGTCGATCACGACTGCGCCGAGCTCCGCGAAGCGCGTCGAGGCGACCGACTTGCCGGCGGCGATCCCGCCGGTCAGACCTATCCTGATCATCTCGTCCCTCTCGTCGCACGGCCGGCGAGGACGGCGCCCTGGGCGCCGTACCGTCCGGTGCCCGGTGCACGGGCGTCGGCCCAACGTATCGCGTCCGCCGTGCGCACGGCGCGCCGAGCCGCGACAGGTCGCGGCGAGCAGCACGACCACACAGCACGTCGAAGGGAGCACATCGTGTCGATGCACGCAGGAGGTGGAGGGGGCGGCGGACAGTTCCGCTCGTTCCGCCAGGAACGCGGTATCACCCAGCACCGCCTCGCCGACGGCACGGTCCGACGTGTGCTGGCCTTCGCCCGCCCGTACAAGCGGCAGCTCTCGGTGTTCCTCGTGCTCATCGCGATCGACGCCCTCATAGGTGCTGCCACGCCTCTGGTCTTCAAGGCGATCATCGACGACGGCATCACCCCGGGCCGGCGAGACGTCGTGCTGTGGCTCGCAGGACTCGTCGCCGTTCTGGCTCTCGCCTCGGGTGCGCTGACGATGGCGCAGCGCTGGTTGTCCTCGCGGATCGGCGAAGGACTCATCCTCGACCTGCGGATCGCGGTCTTCGACCACGTCCAGCAGATGCCCCTCGCCTTCTTCTCCCGCACCCGGACCGGTGCCCTCGTCCAGCGCCTCAACGGTGACGTGCTGGGTGCCCAGCAGGCCTTCACCTCGACGCTGTCGAACGTCTTCTCGAACACCCTGACCGTCGTCTTCGTGCTCGCCGCGATGTTCTCGATGTCCTGGCAGCTCACAGCCCTGTCCCTCGTGCTGCTGCCCGCCTTCATCCTGCCGGCACGGTGGATCGGGCCACGCCTCGCTCGTCTGACGCGGGAGTCCTACGAGATCAACGCCGACACGTCGCAGACGATGAACGAACGCTTCAACGTCGCGGGGGCGCACCTCGCCAAGACCTACGGTCGCCCCGCCGACGAGTCGCGCAGGTTCGCCCACGACGCCGGGCGCGCCCGAGACATCGGCGTCAAGCTCGCCATGTACTCGACCTACTTCCGCGTGGGCCTGACGACGGTCGCCGCCCTCGCGGTCGCGGTCGTCTACGGCGTCGGTGGGCTCAGCGCGATCAGCGGCGGGCTGACCGTCGGGGTCGTCGTCGCGCTCACCGCCTACCTCGGCCGGCTCTACGGCCCGCTCACCGCCCTGTCCAACGTCCAGGTCGACGTGATGACAGCGCTCGTCAGCTTCGAGCGCGTGCTCGAGGTCCTCGACCTCCAGCCGAGCGTGACCGACGCGCAGGACGCGACAGACCTGCGTCTCGCGGTCGCCGAGCACGGAGCCAGCATCGAGCTGCGCGACGTGACCTTCCGGTACCCGACGGCCGCCGAGGTGTCGCTCGCGTCGCTCGAGTCCGTCGCGACCCTCGTCAACGACCCGCAGTCCACGACGCTGAGCCACGTGAGCATCCGGGTCGAGCCCGGCGAGATGGTCGCGCTCGTGGGCCCGTCGGGTGCTGGCAAGACCACGTTGTCTCAGCTGGTCACCCGCATGTACGACCCGACCGAGGGCACGATCGAGGTGGCTGGCCAGGACCTGCGCGGCGTGACGCTCGAGTCCTTGCGTGCGACTGTCGGCACGGTCCCCCAGGACTCGCACATGTTCCACGACACGATCGCCGGCAACCTGCGGTACGCCCGGCCGGACGCGAGCGACGAGGAGATCGAGGAGTCGCTGCGGGCCGCGCACATCTGGGACCTCGTGGAGTCCCTGCCCTCGGGTGTCGACACCGTGGTGGGTGACCGCGGGTACAGGCTGTCGGGCGGTGAGCGGCAGCGCCTCGCGATCGCGCGGCTGCTGCTCAAGGCACCGGACGTCGTCGTCCTCGACGAGGCGACAGCCCACCTCGACTCGGAGTCCGAGGCAGCCGTCCAGCGTGCGCTGAGCGCAGCCCTGGTCGGCAGGACCTCGGTGGTCATCGCGCACAGGTTGTCGACCATCCGTGAGGCGGACAGGATCGTCGTCCTCGACGAGGGGCGCGTGGTTGCCCAGGGCACGCACACCGAGCTGCTCGAGGCCGGCGGTCTCTACGCCGACCTGTACCACACCCAGTTCGCGGAGGCCGTGAGCGGTCTGACGGACCCAGCCTGACAGAGGCCCCGGCTCGAGCCGGGCGGGGTCCCTGTCTCTCCGGACCGGGGCCCGACCCGGGTCTCCGTTCTCACGTCCCCGGCCCCGAACCCAGGTCGCTCGCCCTCCGACGAGGTCGTGCGCTGTGCCCAAGTCGTCCGCCCCACGACGAGGTCGTGCGCTGTGCCCAAGTCGTCCGCCCCACGACGAGGTCGTGCGCTGTGCCCAAGTCGTCCGCCCCACGACGAGGTCGTAGGCTCCGCGCCGAGGTCGTAGGCCCTGCACCCAGATCGTGCGCACCCAGGTCGTCCGGACGATGACGAAGTCGTTCCCCAACGACGAGGTCGCACGGACACGCCAGAATCACGGCTCGATGCCGGTATTTCGGCGCGTCCGTGCGACCTCGTCGACACGGGTACGACCTCGCGGACCCAGGTACGACCTCGTCGGCACGGGGGGACGACGACGACGAGGACCGCGAGCGGACGAGCAGGCAGCATCGGAGATCAGGAGTGGCTCCGGGTACAGCGAAGGC
Organism: Sanguibacter inulinus; assembly: GCF_013415325.1. GTDB lineage: Bacteria > Actinomycetota > Actinomycetes > Actinomycetales > Cellulomonadaceae > Sanguibacter > Sanguibacter inulinus. The sequence continues at coordinate 20,209 of NZ_JACBYE010000008.1, forward strand.
CGGCCACCCGAAGGTGACCGGCCTCTGCTGTCAGTGCTGAGCCGTCTCAGGGCCGAGGCCCCGGGTCAGTTCAGTTACCGGTGAGCTTCTCGCGGAGTGCGGCGAGAGCCTCGTCCGAGGCGAGCGTGCCGCCACCGGAGGTGGGCTCGGCAGCCGGAGCCGACGAGTACGTGCTGGCCGAGGAAGAGCTCGAGCCAGAGTCGGTGTCGCCCGACTCAGCGGCCTCGAGGTCAGCCTTGACGGCCTCGGCGACCTGCTTGCGGTGCGACTCCCAGCGCTCGTGCGCCTTGGCGTACTGGCCTTCCCAGACCTCGCGCTGCGCCTCGAAGCCCTCGAGCCACTCGTTCGTCTCGGGGTCGAAGCCCTCCGGGTACTTGTAGTTCCCGGCCTCGTCGTACTCGGCAGCCATGCCGTACAGAGCGGGGTCGAAGTCGTCCGACTCCGGGTCCACGCCCTCGTTGGCCTGCTTCAGCGACAGCGAGATGCGGCGACGCTCGAGATCGATGTCGATGACCTTGACGAAGACGTCGTCGCCGACGTTGACGACCTGCTCGGGCAGCTCGACGTGGCGGACAGCCAGCTCCGAGATGTGCACGAGGCCCTCGATGCCGTCCTCGACGCGCACGAACGCGCCGAAGGGGACGAGCTTGGTGACCTTACCCGGCACGACCTGACCGATGGCGTGCGTACGGGCGAAGGTCTGCCACGGGTCTTCCTGCGTCGCCTTGAGCGACAGGGAGACACGCTCGCGGTCGAAGTCGACGTCGAGGACCTCGACGGTGACTTCCTGACCGACCTCGACGACCTCGCCCGGGTGGTCGATGTGCTTCCAGGACAGCTCGGAGACGTGGACGAGACCGTCGACCCCGCCGAGGTCCACGAAGGCACCGAAGTTGACGATCGAGGAGACGACACCGGGGCGGACCTGGCCCTTCTGCAGCGTCTGCAGGAAGGTGGAACGAACCTCGGACTGCGTCTGCTCGAGCCAGGCACGGCGCGACAGGACCACGTTGTTGCGGTTCTTGTCGAGCTCGATGATCTTGGCCTCGATCTCCTTGCCGACGTACGGCTGGAGGTCGCGGACGCGACGCATCTCGACGAGCGAGGCGGGGAGGAAGCCACGAAGACCGATGTCGAGGATGAGGCCACCCTTGACGACCTCGATGACGGTGCCGGTGACGACGCCGTCCTCTTCCTTGATCTTCTCGATCGTGCCCCAGGCGCGCTCGTACTGTGCGCGCTTCTTGGACAGGATCAGACGGCCTTCCTTGTCCTCCTTCTGGAGGACGAGCGCCTCGACGACGTCGCCCACCTGGACGACCTCTCCGGGGTCCACGTCGTGCTTGATGGACAGCTCGCGGGAGGGGATGACGCCTTCGGTCTTGTAACCGATGTCGAGGAGGACCTCGTCACGGTCGACCTTGACGATGGTGCCTTCGACAATGTCACCGTCGTTGAAGTACTTGATGGTGGCGTCGATGGCTGCAAGGAAGTCTTCTGCAGTGCCGATGTCGTTGATGGCGACCTGCGGGGCGGACTTCGCGGGGGTAGAGATGGTCATTGAGTCAGGTGCTCCGATGCGGACAGGAAGTAGTTCGGATAGGGATGCTGCTTGTTCGTGCGCGAGGGCACGGGACATGGTGCTCAGTACTACGTGATGGTGCTGAGTGGTGCTGGTGCCACAGGCTGGTGGTGCGTGTCGTGCGCAGCGCCTGCGTGCCGACCCCTTCGCCACGGGGACGGACGAGAGCCTCTGAGAGCTTCTTGACCGTTCCGGGACGAGCGGGCGCGACCGTACTGCACCGCCATATACCTTACCGGCGCGGCGGTGGGTGGGTCAACGTGGGCGCGCGGGCGACGACGGGCCCCTGATCAGGGCAGACCCGTCGTCGCCCGCGCGGGCGTGCTGGTCTCTCAGGCGAGGACCCGGGCGACCCGCAGCAGGTCTTCGGGGACGTGCTTGACCTTGCCGGCGATCTCCTCGAGCGGCACGAGGACGACCTCTTCGTTGCGCAGCGCCGTCATGACGTTCGTCTCGCCGCGGCTCACGGCGTCGACTGCCGCGACGCCGAAACGGCTGCCGAGGATCCGGTCGGTCGGTGTCGGGGTGCCACCACGCTGCACGTGACCGAGGATCGTCAGTCGTGTGTCGAAGCCTGTCCGGGTCGCGATCTCGTTCGCGACGCGCTCACCGATGGCGCCGGCGACGATCTCGCCGAACTTGCCCAGCTGTGCCTCGTACTGCATCGAGCTACCCTCCTTGGGCAGCGCACCCTCGGCGACCACGACGATCGAGAAGTTCGCGTGGGAGCGGTGACGGTGCTTGAGGAACTTGACGATGCGGTCCATGTCGAAGGGCTCTTCGGGGGCGAGCACGAGCTCGGCGCCTCCGGCGATCCCGGCGTTCACGGCGATCCAGCCGGCGTGGCGTCCCATGACCTCGACCACCATGACGCGGTTGTGGCTCTCCGCGGTCGTGTGGATGCGGTCGATCGCCTCGGTCGCGATGTTGACGGCGGTGTGGAAGCCGATCGACAGGTCGGTCCCGGCGACGTCGTTGTCGATCGTCTTCGGGATGGCGACGATCTTGATGCCCTGCTCGGCGACCTTGTTGGCCGCGTGGAGCGTCCCGTCCCCGCCGATGCAGATGAGCGCCTCGATGCGCTCGGCCTCGAGCGTCGCCATCACGCCGTCGAGACCGCCGTCTGCCGAGTGCGGGTGGTACCGCGCGGTGCCCAGCAGCGTCCCGCCCTGGGGAAGGACGTTGCGGATGTCCTCACGGGACATGGTCCGGACGTCGCCGTCGACGACACCCTTCCACCCGTTGCGGAAGCCGATGATGGTGTGCCCGTACTCCCCCAGCCCCTGCTTGACGACCGCACGGATCGCAGCGTTGAGCCCTGGGCAGTCGCCACCGCCGGTGAGCAGACCGATTCTCATTCAAACTCCCTCAAGAAGTGTCAGGTGAGCAGCGTCGTCGCGTGGTCCAGAACTGGACCCTCGACCTCAACCCTACAGAGCCGCTCCGCTGGTCCGAGCCGCCATTGGTCCCATCCGGAGGGACGGGTGTCGCTCCGCCGACCACACCCCCGCAGCGGACAGGCCGCGCGCGAGGAGCGCACCGCCCGGCAGGCCGGCCGCGGGCCCAGCAGCGTGTCGCGTGGCGGGTTGACCAGCATCTTCGTCGGCAGACCGGCGCGCTCGCCCACCGAGAGGTCGGCCAGCCGAGCGACCCGATGCCTCAGACTGGTCCCGTGACGAACGACAGAGCGCTGCGCGCCGGCTACCAGGACGTGCCCGACGAGTCGGCCGGGCCTGCGAGCCGCGGCTGGTGGGACGAGAACGCGACGGAGTACCTCGACGAGCACGGTGCCTTCCTCGGCGCCGACGACTTCTGCTGGTGCCCGGAAGGACTCCGAGAGAAAGACGCGCACCTGCTCGGGCCTCTCGAGTCGCTGCGCGGTGCCCAGGTGCTCGAGATCGGCTCTGGTGCGGCACAGTGCGGCAGGTGGCTCACCCGCCAGGGAGCGCTGGTCGTCTCGACCGACGTCTCGCACGGGATGCTGCGTGAGAGCCTGCGGATCGACGCCGCGCAGGGGACGCACGTCCCCGCGCTCCAGGTCGACGCCCGGGTCCTGCCCTTCGCCGACGCGAGCTTCGACGTGGTCTTCAGCGCCTACGGTGCGATCCCCTTCGTCCCCGACGCCCAGGCTGTGCACGCCGAGGTCGCGCGCGTGCTGCGGCCCGGCGGACGGTGGGTCTTCTCCGTGACGCACCCTGTCCGCTGGGCCTTCCCCGACGACCCGACCGAGCGCGGGCTCACGGCCCAGCGGTCCTACTTCGACCGCAGGCCGTACGCCGAGCGGGACGAGAGCGGGACCGTCACCTACGCCGAGTACCACCGGACGCTCGGTGACCACGTCCGTGAGATCACGGCCGCGGGGCTCCAGCTCGTCGACGTGGTCGAGCCGGAGTGGCCCGAGGGGCACGACCAGACCTGGGGAGGATGGAGCCCGACCCGCGGACGCCTCCTCCCCGGGACGGCGATCTTCAGCGCACGCACGCCAGGCTGAGCGTCCACGTCGGCCCGGGGTGCGATCCTGCCCGCACCAGCTGTCGTCAGTGTCCGGCGTCGTGCCAGCTGGACCCCGTGCCGACCGACACGTCGAGGGGGACGCGCAGGTCGGCCGCCGATCCCATCTGCTCGCGGACGAGGGCGGTGAGCTCCTCGAGCTCGCCGTGGCCGACCTCGAGGATGAGCTCGTCGTGGACCTGCAGCAGCAGGCGGGACTTGAGCCCGCGGACCGCGATCTCCTTCTCGACCCCGAGCATCGCGACCTTGATGATGTCGGCTGCGCTGCCCTGGATCGGCGCGTTGAGGGCCATGCGCTCGGCCATCTCCCGGCGCTGACGGTTGTCGCTCGTGAGGTCAGGCAGGTAGCGGCGGCGCCCCATGATCGTGGCCGTGTACCCGTTGGCACGCGCCTCGTCGACAACTCCGGCGAGGTACGTCCGCACACCGCCGAAGCGGGTGAAGTAGTCCTCCATGAGCTTGGACGCCTCTTTGACGTCGATGTTCAGCTGGTTGGACAGACCGAAGGAGGAGAGCCCGTAGGCGAGGCCGTAGGACATCGCCTTGATCTTCGAGCGCATGGCCGGAGTCACTGCTGAGGTCTCGACCTGGAAGACGCGCGAGCCCACGTAGTTGTGCAGGTCTTCGCCGGTCCGGAAGGCCTCGATGAGGCCCTCGTCGCCCGAGAGGTGCGCCATGATGCGCATCTCGATCTGCGAGTAGTCGGCCGTCAGCAGGGTCTCGTACCCGTCACCGACCACGAAGGCGCGACGGATGCGGCGCCCAGCCTCGGTGCGGATCGGGATGTTCTGCAGGTTCGGCTCGGTCGAGCTGAGTCGACCCGTCGCGGCGATGGTCTGCTGGAAGGTCGTGTGGATGCGGCCGTCGTCCGCGACAGACTTGAGCAGTCCTTCGACGGTCTGGCGCAGCCGGGTCGAGTCCCGGTGCTCGAGCAAGAACTTGAGGAAGGGGTGCTCGGTCTTGACGAAGAGGTCGGCCAGCGCCGCCGCGTCGGTCGTGTACCCCGTCTTGATCTTCTTGGTCTTGGGCATCTCGAGCTGCTCGAAGAGCACCTCCTGGAGCTGCTTGGGCGACCCGAGGTTCACCTCGCGCCCGATCACCTCGTAAGCCGCTCCGGCAGCCCCGGCCACAAGCTCACCGAAGTGCTGCTCGAGCTCGCGGAGGTAGTCGACATCCATCGCGATCCCGTGACGCTCCATGTGCACGAGCACAGCCGAGAGCGGCAGCTCGAGGTCGGTCAGCAGGGACTCGGCGCTGCGGTCACCGAGCTCGCCGCGCAGGACCTCGGCGAGATCGGTCAACGCAGCAGCACGGACGGCGAGACGCCCGCCCTCGCTGTCTTCGCCGACGGCGAGGTCGAGCGCACCCTGGTCGCCGTTCGACGTGTCGAGCGGGGTGAGCTCGCGGTGCAGGTGCCGCTCGGCGAGGTCGCCGAGGTCATAGCTGCGCTGGTCCGGGAAGCAGAGGTAGGCGGCGAGCTCGGTGTCGAAGACGACCCCCTCGAGGGAGTAGCCGCGGGAGGCGAGCTCGTGCCAGACGGACTTGCCGCCGTGCACGACCTTGGGCCGGGTCGGGTCGGAGAGCCAGTCGCCGAGTGCACGGTCGTCGTCGTCCGAGAGGTCGGTGAGGTCGAGGGCGACAGCCGAGGCGGGTCCGTCGGCGACTGCCAGCGCCCAGGCGTCTCCGCCTGCGGGGACGGGTCGTCCGGCCACGTCGAGCCCGAGCGGACGCTGGTCGTGCTCGGCGAACCAGGCCTCGAGCAGACCCGGAGCAAGGTCTTCGAGGGTGACGTCGACCGACGGGCCGACGTTCTCGTCGTCGTCTGCCGCGGGGTGCATCGCGAAGAGACGCTCGCGGAGCGTCCGGAACTGGAGCGCGTCGAAGACCGTGCTCATGGCCTCGCGGTCCCACGGCTGGACCTTGAGGTCGTCCGGGCCGAAGGGCAGCTCGACGTCGGTCAGCAGGTGGTTGAGCTGGCGGTTGAGACGCACGACGTCGAGGTGCTCGCGCAGCGACTCCCCTGCCTTGCCCTTGATCTCGTCGGAGCGGTCGAGGATCTGCTCGAGACTCCCGAACTGGTTGATCCACTTCGCGGCCGTCTTCGGGCCGACGCCCGGGACGCCCGGGAGGTTGTCGCTCGTCTCACCGACGAGGGCCGCGAGCTCGGGGTACTGGTGGGGCTCGACGCCGTACTTGGTGCGGACGGCCTCCGGGGTCATCCGGGCGAGCTCGGACACACCCTTGACCGGGTACAGCACGGTGACGTTCTCGTTGACGAACTGGAGGGAGTCGCGGTCGCCCGAGCAGACGAGCACCTCCATGCCGAGAGCGTCGGCCTGCGAGGAGAGGGTCGCGAGGATGTCGTCGGCCTCGAAGTTGTCCTTCTCGAGGTGCGGCACGTGCATCGCCTCGAGGACCTCTTTGATGAGGGGCACCTGCCCCTTGAAGGGCTCGGGCGTCGCGTCGCGGGTGCCCTTGTAGCTGGGCAGCGCCTCGGTGCGGAAGGTGGTCGAGCCAGCGTCGAAGGCGACGGCCACGTGCGTGGGTTCTTCGACGCGCAGCAGCGTCGCGAGCATCGAGATGAACCCGTGGACGGCATTCGTGTGCTGGCCAGAGGTGGTGGAGAACTTGTCCACCGGCAGGGCGAAGAATGCCCTGTAGGCCATCGAGTGGCCATCGATCAGCAGGAGTCTGGGTCGCGAAGTGTCGGTCACACCTGCAAACCTATCTCCCATGACCGACAACGACACCACGCAGGGCGACGCCACGAGCGCCTCCCCCGGCATCGCCGACCTCGTCCGCGGCACGCTCATCGAGAGGATGGGGATCGAGCTGCTGGAGATCGGTGCTCAGCGCACCGTGGGCACCATGCCCGTCGAGGGCAACACCCAGCCCTCAGGTCTGCTGCACGGGGGTGCGAGCGTCGTCCTCGCCGAGACCCTCGGGTCGCTAGCGGCCCAGGCGCACGCGGGCGAGGGGCGCACGGTGGTGGGGATCGAGGTGGGTGCGACGCACCACTCGGCGGCACGGTCCGGGATCGTCACGGGGGTCGCGACGCCGCTCCACCTGGGGCGGACGACAGCGAGCTACGAGATCGTCGTGACCGACGACCGGGGCAGGCGGACCTGCACGGCGCGGCTAACCTGCCTGGTGCTCGTGCCGACGGTCTGAGGACTCGACGAGGTCGTCCGCTGCGGCGGCCTCGTCGGTCGCCGACAGCTCTTCCGGGGCCTTGTCGAGCGACAGGCTCGCCTGGAAGCTGCGCAGGTCGAGCGGACCGCTGTTCGTCTCGATGCGCGCGCGGCGACGCCGGGCGATGAGGTCTTCGATGCTGCGGACCTGGTGGCGGCGGCCGGCGCTCTCGGCGGCGAGCTTGCGCTGCAGCACGGCCGTGGTGACGACACGGTGCGATGCTGCGGGCGCGAAGCCGAGCCTGGCGAGGAAGCGCTGCACACCTCGGGAACCAGGGAGCGGCACGGAGTAGACGTCGAGAGCACCGACCGACGCGGCGAGGTCGCCCGCCGCGGTGAGCAGCGCGTGCCCCACCCCGCGACGGCGGAAGTCCTGCGACACGTAGAGCGCCTCGATGTACACCGATGTGACGTCGCTGAACAGGCTCGGCTCGATGATGCGCACGAGCATGAACCCGACGGGCTGCCCCTCGATCACGGCGACCTTGATACGACCACCCGGCAGACCCGTGAGGGTCGCGAGCTGCCGGGTCAGGCGCTCTTCGTCGTTGACGCAGAGCTGGACACCCGTGCCTGCCTCGTGCCGTGCGGAGACGCTCAGCCTCGCCAGGACCGGAAGGTCCGACGCGACGGCGGGCCGGACATCGACCAGTGCACGCATGGGCAAGGCTCCTCGAGAGGGGGTGGACGCTTCGACCTAGCGTGCCCCTGCTGACCCGTGCGGGTCAACAGCGGGCAGTGTGAGATCAGATCAGTTGTCGCCGACCTGGTCGATGACGGCGTCGGCGACCTCACGCATGGTGAGGCGACGGTCCATCGACGTCTTCTGGATCCAGCGGAAGGACTCAGGCTCGCTCAGGCCCATCTTCGACATGAGCAGACCCTTGGCGCGGTCGACGCGCTTGCGGGTCTCGAAGCGCTCGGCGAGGTCGGCGACCTCAGCCTCGAGGGCGCTGATCTGCGAGTAGCGCGAGATCGCGATCTCGACAGCCGGCAGCAGGTCCGCGGGGCTGAAGGGCTTGACGACATAGGCCATCGCGCCGGCGTCGCGGGCACGCTCGACCAGCTCGGTCTGCGAGAACGCCGTGAGCAGGACGACGGGCGCGACGTGCGCCTTGCCGATGCGCTCGGCTGCCGAGATGCCGTCGAGCTCAGGCATCTTGACGTCCATCACGACGACGTCGGGCTTGAGCTCGAGGGCCAGCCTGACGGCGGTCTCACCGTCGCCAGCCTCGCCGACGACGTCGAAGCCAGCCTCGCGGAGCGTCTCGACGACGTCCATGCGGATGAGGGCCTCGTCCTCGGCGACGACGGCACGGCGCACCTTGCGCGCCGGGGGTGCTGCGGGCTCTTCCTCGGGGGTCTCGACCGGCTCCAGGAGAGGCGGGAGGTCCAGAGGCAGCATGCTCTTCTTCTCTTCGTTGTCCGTCACGGGTTCATCCTAGTCGGTCGGGACCTGGGCGGTGAGCATCTGCGCACGTCGTCTGTGCCACACCTACCGTCCGGTCGGGTTCGGGCCCTGCACCGCTCCCCCGCAGCCCTCCGGGCTGCGCACTCCTCGCGAGGTGCGCGGGAGGACGGGCGCACCCGGCACCAGGTGCCCACCACCGGATGCCCGCACCGACCCTCGTCTGTGGTTTCATAGTCGGGCACTGCCAGCAAGCACCAGGCCCCGGTAGCCCAACCGGCAGAGGCGTTCGGCTCAAACCCGATCCAGTGTGGGTTCGAATCCCACCCGGGGCACCATTTTTCGCAGGTGAGAGGCGGTCTCGTCGCCTCGACAGACCGACTGACATCAGCGAGCTCGACGACAGTCCGCTGACTGTGGTCGTCATCGCCCCCGAGCCGCCAGCGCTCTTCTGAGAATCTTCTGAGATCTGCTCGGCACGATGACGTCATGAGCATCCTCACCGAACGCAGCGCAGGGCAGGTCTCCTCGGACGTCGCGCCATCGGTGCGCCGCCGGACCCGACGCCAGTCACCGCACCGCGGTCACCTCGCCGTCCGCGGGGTGACCGTCGCGGGTGTCCTCGCGGTCCTCGTCTTCTGGTGGGTGGGCACCCCACCCGCCGTCGGCGCGACGCCCGGCGGTGCGCTCACGAGCACCGGAGAGCTCGCCGGGCTGGTCGCCGCCTACCTCGTCTGCCTCCAGCTGCTCCTCGTCGGGCGCGTCCCGTGGTTCGAGCGGGCCGTCGGCATGGATCGGCTCGTCGCCTGGCACCGCTCGCTCGGCACGACCGTCCTGCTGCTCGTGCTCACGCACGTCGCGCTCATGGTCGTCGGCGGCGCGATGCTCGACCAGCAGGCGCTGTGGCCCGAGGTCCTCTCGCTCCTGGCGACCCAGCCGGAGATGCTCAGCGCCCTCGTCGGGACCGCGATCTTCCTCGTGGTCGGCATGTCGAGCGCGCGGCTGGCCCGGCAGCGGCTGAGCTACGAGGTGTGGTTCGTGCTGCACCTGTCGGTCTACGTCGGCATCTACCTCACCTTCGGTCACCAGGTCGCGGCGGGCACGCACTTCGTCGGGTCGCCGGTCGCCCGAGCCGTGTGGACCGCGATGTACGTCGCGACGGCGGCGGCGCTCGTCACCTGGCGTGTCGTCCTGCCGCTGCTCGCGCACCGCAGCATGATGCTCACCGTCGACCAGGTCGTCCCCGAAGGGTCAGGCATGGTGAGCGTCTGGCTCCGTGGCCGGCACGTCGACAGGCTCGCAGCGCGGGGCGGGCAGTTCGTCCTGGTCCGGTTCCTCGCCCGCGGGCACCTGTGGACCGCGCACCCCTACTCCCTCTCGATGGTCCCCACCGACGAGCACCTGCGGATCACCGTCGCCGCGCTCGGCGACCACTCGACGAGCACCGCCGCGATGCGCCCCGGGACGCGGGTGGTCGTCGAAGGGCCCTTCGGGCTCTTCACCGCTGACCAAGCCCTCTCCGACCGGACCCTGCTCGTCGCTGGAGGCGCGGGCATCGGGCCGGTCCGGGCGCTCGCGGAAGACCTCGTCCTCCGAGGGCACGACGTGGTCGTGCTGCACAGGTCGCACACACCCGAGGGGCTCGCCCTGAGCCGAGAGCTCGGCGGTGCGCAGGGTCTGCGGTACGTGCCACTCCCGGGGCGGCGGCGCGAGCTCGGCCACGACCCGCTCTCCCCCGCGGTCCTGCAGCAGATCGTGCCGGACATCGCTCACCGCGACGTGTTCGTCTGCGGCCCCGAGGGTCTCGTCTCGACCGTCGTGCGCTCGGCCCGAGCGCTCGGCGTGCCCCGTGCCTCCATCCACCACGAAGAACTGAGCCTGTCATGACTGCTGCGCGCTGGCGCGGGACCCTCATCTACACAGGCACCCTGGCCACCATCGGCACGCTGGCCGTCACCCGCTTCGGGCCTGTGCTCGGCGCAGACCAGGGGGCGCCCGTGACAGCCGCCACGGTGACCTCGACCTCGCAGGGGGCGACCACCACGCAGGGCGGCTCGACCACCGGGAGCAGCTCCGGCACGACGTCCGGTTCTGCCTCTGCGGCTCCGAGCACGACGGCGACCCCGAGCCCCTCCGACACGACCACGCCTGCGGCGGGGTCGACCACGTCGAGCACGGTGACCGTGGCCGGCGGAGTCTCCCAGACCAGGTACGGGCCGGTCCAGGTCTCTGTCACCTTCTCCGGGACGACGATCGTCGACGTCCAGACGCTCCAGTCCCCGAGCGCAGAGCGTGAGAGCCAGCAGATCGCCCAGCGATCCACGCCGGTGCTCGCCCAGGAGGTGCTCGCGGCGCAATCGGCCAGGATCGACACGGTCTCAGGCGCCACGTACACCTCCGAGGGGTACAGGCAGTCCGTGCAGTCCGCGATCGACCAGGTGGGCTGAGTCGTGCACCGGACCGAGGTGGTCATGGGGATCCCGATGTCGGTCGACGTCCGTGACCTCACCGACGAACGGTCCGCCGCCGAGGCTGTCGACGCCGCCTTCGCCGTCCTGCGGTCCGCCGACGAGCGCTTCAGCCCCTACCGCGAGGACAGCGAGCTGCGGCGGTACGAGCGGGGCGAGACAGCCCCCTCGGCTGACCTGCAGGAGATCCTCCAGGTCGCCCGTGACGCGTCTGCGGCGAGCAGCGGCGCCTTCAGCATCCAGGCACCTGACGGCTCGCTGGACACCAACGGTGTGGTCAAGGGCTGGGCGGCCGAGCGGGCGGCGGGCGTGCTGCGCGAGCACGGGTCGCGGCGCTTCTGCCTCAACGCCGGCGGAGACGTCGTGACCGCAGGGGAACCCGAGCCCGGACGGGCCTGGCGCGCCGGCGTCCGTGACCCCTTCGAGCCGACGAGGATGATGGCGGTCGTCGAGCTGCGGGACGGGGCCGTCGCGACCTCGGGCACCTACGAGCGTGGGGCGCACGTCTGGGACGGTCGGACGGGCGAGACGGGCGCAGCGCTCCTGTCGGCGACAGTCGTCGCCGACGACCTCACGACGGCTGACGTGCTCGCCACCTGTGTCCTCGTGCTCGGCGTCGAGGGCGTCGCCTGGGCCTTCGCGCACGGTGCGCGCGAGGCCTTCGGGGTGCTGCCGGACGGGCGGGTGGTCACCCGTGCGGGCGTGGCGGGCGTCCCGGTGCCGCTCGGGTGACGGTCGCGCCCGATACCTGCGGCACCCGGGTGACGCCCGCGTGGGGAGCCTCCGCCGGGACCGAGGCAGTCTCGCGGTGCGTCGGCTACCTGTCCCGCGGAGCCCGGACGGGGACCCTCAGCGTGATCACGGTCCCGTGCGACCCGTCGGCCCGGGGTCCCGCCTCGACCGACCCACCGTGCTGGGCGGCGACCTCGGCGACGAGGGCGAGGCCCAGCCCGTAGTGCGTCCGCCCGTCCTGCGCGGGCGCAGGACGGTGCGAGGCGAAGCGGCCGAAGAGGTCGGTCTGCGCGTCCGGGACACCCGGGCCGTCGTCCTCGACCCGGAGGACGAGCATGCCGCCGGTCCGCTCGACGTCGACCCGGACCCCGGCGGCTGCGTGGTCCAGGGCGTTGTCGACCAGGGCCGTCGTCGCGCGGCGCACCGACACGGCGGAGACCTCGGCCACGGCTGACGTCACCCCGGTCCGCGCGAGGTCGACCCCGCGGTCGGCCGCGGTCGCGCGGGCCGCGGCGACCACGGCGTCAGCCACCTCGGCGACATCCACTGGAGAGCGGTCGACCGAGCGGGCGTCGGCCGCGACGAGCATGTCCTCGAGGATCGAGGTGAGGGCGCGGGTGTCCTCGAGCAGACCGTCGACGTCGGAGAGCACCGGCGACCCGCTCGGCACAGCGTCCTCGGCGTGCACGTGGCGGCGCAGCAGCTGGGCCCGCGTCGACAGCAGCGTGAGCGGGGTGCGCAGCTCGTGGCTCGCGTCGGCGACGAACCTGCGCTGGAGAGCGAGAGCCTCGACGGTCGGGCGGACGGCACGCCGGCCGAGCCAGGCCCCACCGAGCCCGGCGAGCAGCACACCGGTCCCGCCAGCGACCACGAGCGCTGCCACGAGGCGCTGCAGCTCCTCCTGCGCCTCGTGCGGGTCGAGCACCACCTGGACGGCGCCACCCCGGGAGGGAGCGGTGACCACGCTGTAGGTGCCTCCGGCGGCCTCGACCCGTGAGCGGACCTCGGTCCCGGACCGGGTGACCTCGGCCATGACGTCGAGGTCTGGGAGACCCTCGGGCATCCCGTCCGACACCTCGAGCCCGCGCTGCCCGTCGATCGCGACCCAGGTGCCCGCAGGGGCGTCGCGCACGTCGTCGACCGAGCGGGTGGCGGCCTCGAGACGGTTCTCGCCCGACTCCCGCTGCCCCTGGACGACCACGAGCACGACGACAGCACCGACCACCGCGAGGCAGACGAGCACGAGCAGCGCGGTCTGCAGCCCGAGCGCACGGGAGGTGCGACGCAGCCGGGACTGCTCCGCCGCGGTGAGCGAGGTCGGCCGCCTCACGACGTACCCATCCGGTACCCGAGACCACGGACCGTCGTCACGACGTCGCGGCCCAGCTTGCGGCGCAGGTAGTACACGTAGGTGTCGACGGCGCCCTCGTCCTCGGCATGGTCGAAGACGCTCCGGAGCACGTCGGCCCGGGAGAACACCTGGTGGGGGTGACCGGCGAGCAAGGCCAGGAGAGCGGACTCGCGCTCGGAGAGGTCGACCGTCGTCCCGTCACCGCGCGTGACGCGCCGGGCGCTCGTGTCCAGGCGGTGCGCGCCGAAGCGCAGGGTGGTCGAGCCGGCCGCGGCGCCCGAGGCGCGGCGGCGCAGGGCGCGCAGCCGGGCGGCGAGCTCGTCGAGGTCGAAGGGCTTGGCCATGTAGTCCTCAGCCCCGGCGTCGAGCCCGGCGACCCTGTCGGCCGGGTTCCCGAGCGCAGAGAGCACGAGGGCAGGAGTGCCCACGCCGTGGTCGCGGAGCCGGCCGAGCAGGTCGAGGCCCTCGATGGCGGGCAGGCCGCGGTCGAGGACGAGGACGTCGTAGGAGCGGGTGAGACCGAGGTGCAGCCCTCGCTGACCGTCCCTGGCGGTCTCGACGACGTAGCCCTCGTCGGCGAGCACCTCCTCGAGCATGGTCACGAGCTGCCTGTCGTCCTCGACGAGCAGCAGGCGGACGTCCTGGGCGGTCACGGGTGGGCTCCAGGGCCGTCGAGGACCGGGGTACGACGAGGCCAGCCGTCAGCCGACCACGGACAGGTCACACGATCCCGCTCGTGCCGAGCAGGGTACCGATCGTGTACGTCGCGACGAGCGCGAGCGCCCCGCCGACCACCACTCGCAGCGTGGGGCGCAACGTCGCGCTGCCGCCGATCCGTGCGCTGGTGTACCCGGTGAGGGCGAGCGCGACCAGCACGACCGCGGCAGTCACGGCGACCCGCAGGTGCGCCGGCGCCAACAGCATCGCGAGCAGCGGGAGGATCGCGCCGAGGGTGAAGGCGAGCGCCGAGGCCCCGGCGGCTGCCCACGGGCTGACGACGCTGTCCTCGGTGATCCCCAGCTCGACCTCGAGGTGCGCGGCGAGGGCGTCGTGGGCCGTGAGCTCTTCGGCGACCTGCCGTGCGGTTCCCGGCGTGAGGCCCCGGGCCTCGTAGAGCCCGGTGAGCTCGTCCAGCTCGGCGGCGGGCTGCTCGGACAGCTCGGCGCGCTCCTTCGCGATGAGAGCACGTTGGCTGTCGCTCTGGCTGCTCACCGACACGTACTCGCCGAGCGCCATCGAGATCGCACCTCCGACAAGACCAGCCACGCCTGCGGTGAGCAGCGGCGCAGAGTCCGTGGTGACGCCGGCGACCCCCACGACGAGCGAGGCGACGGACACGATGCCGTCGTTGGCACCGAGCACGCCGGCGCGCAGCCAGTTGAGCCGTCCGGAGAGGTCGCCGGCGTGCGGCTCGTCGGGGTGGGCGCCCGAAGAAGGGCGCGGTGTCGAGGCCATGGGGCTATCAAACACCCCCGCTGGTGGTCTGGGCCGCTCGGACCAGGTGATGCCGACGTCCCTCTCCCCCTGGTGTCATGCTCGAGGCTGCCTCGTGGCCGGACGGGGTGCGACTCGTGAAGCGGCTGGCGCGTCGTGCGACCCGGTGGTGGTGGCCCCGGATGCGGGGCTGACGAGGCGAGAGCGCGGCACGGTGTGCGTCCCGTGCGAAGAACCGCACCTTGGCACCCTCGACGACCACGAGGTACACGACGACCAGCGCGACGAGGACGAGGAAGAACGGCGCCGGGAGCGGCTGGAACCCCAGCACGCCCGAGAGCGGCGAGTACGGCAGCCACACACCGACCCCGACGACGGCGAGCGAGGCCGCGGTCAGGGCTGGCGACGGTCGACTCCGGTAGAAGGGAGTCCGGCGGGTGCGGATGACGAAGATGATGAGCGTCTGCGTCGCGATGGACTCGATGAACCACCCGGACTGGAACTCGCTCTGTCCTGCGTGGAGCACCACGATCATCAGGGTGAACGTCACGGCGTCGAAGAACGAGCTGATCGTGCCGAACAGCAGCATGAAGCGCCGGATGAGTCGATCCAAGAAGAGGACCTTCTTGCCGTCGCTCACAAGCACGATGTGCTGCTCGTGCTCGAACCCCACCCCGGCGACTACGTCCTCGAAGGCACCGCGCTCTTCCTCGTCCACCCCCACCAGCGCGTCGACACCGCACTGAGCGCAGCGCTGCGCGCCACGGTGCGAGTCTCTGATGCCCGCCCCCCCTACCAAGACATCAGCTTCGCCGTGCAGCAGCTCACAGAGATGGCAGTGCGAGCAGTCTCCCCCGGTACCAACGACCCCTACACCGCGATCAACGCCCTCGACGACCTCACCGCGGGCCTGACCCGGCTGGTCAGCCGAGACCTTCCCTCCCCCGACCGCGCCGACCACACCGGCACCCGGCGCGTGCACGCACCCCGCACAGACCCCTGCGACCTCATCACCGAGGTCCTCGACGCCATGCGCTGGTACGCCCCAGCCAACCCCGGTGTCATGCATGCCACCCTCGGCCTCCTCGACCACCTCGCCCCAGCAGCCACCTCTCCGAAGGTCCGCGCTCATCTGATCGCGCACCTGGACCTGCTCCAGGAAGCGTTCATCAGCCACCCTCGTGGACTTGGCGGCGATCTACCTAGGCGTGGGTATGGGTTGTTCTGACCTGGAGACTTTTCGATACCGGCCGGGCGGTAGGGAGCGTTCGCGGTGGAAAGCGCGACTGAAGGCGTAGACGGAGGTGTAGCCGACGTCCGTGGCGATCGCGTCGAGGGTGTCGTCGGTATCGCGGAGCCGGTGTGAGGCGAGTGTCATGCGCCAGCGGGTGAGGTACTCGCCGGGCGTGGTGCCCGCGAACGTCGCGAAGCGTCGCGTGAGAGTCTGTTTCGAGGTCGCGACCTCGCGTGCGAGGGCTTCGGTCGTCCATGCTCGCCCGGGTGATTCGTGGATCCGAGTGACGGCCTGCAAGAGGAGCGGGTCGCGGAGGACGCCCCACCAGGAGGCATCGGTCGGAGGCGTGGTGGAGAGCCAGGTGCGCAAGATCTCGACGAGCAGCACGTCGACGAGCCGGTCAAGGACCAGGTGGGTCGCTAGACCGGGTCGGGCCAGCTCCCTCCCCAGAAGTCGGACGATGTCGTTCAGGTTCGCGTCGAGCTCGTGAGCGCGGAAGTGGATCACCGACGGCAGGAGAGCGAAGACGGGAGTGGATCCAGCAGGGTCGTGTGAGTAGGAAGCCCCGAGGATCTGGGTCTGCACGTCGCCTTCGCCGAGCCTGAGGACGTCACCGAGGCGTCGTGCCTCATCGGCGGCTGCGACGTCGCAGGAATGGATGGTGACGCCGGGAGCGCTCGAGAGCGCGTGGGCCGCGCCGGTGGCGAGAATGACGATGTCACCGGTCATGAGAACCATCGAAGCATCGCCGTCGACGGTGAGATGAGCCATGCCTGCCGTGACCGCGTAGACGACCGCATCCCGGTCGCGGACCCACTCGACGCCCCAGTCCCCGGCGGCGGCTATACGGGCTCCCGCACTGCCCCGGACTCCGGGGACGTCGAGCACCTCAGAGAGGACATCCATGATGAGAGCCTACGCCGATCTCCCAGGACTCCTCATCTGTTGGTCACTACGGATATCTCTTTGGCTCCTCCGGGCATTGGGAGGACCACTCATAGGTCCTAGCGTTATCGGTATCCGGGGCGCACGCACCGTGACGAGCACACATGGAAAGAGAAATGACATGAGCACCACCGAAGACACTGTCCCCGACGGCCTGATGCCCGCCGACGTCCTGGCCTCGACCACGCCGGTGGCGGTGTACGGCTTCGCCCGAGCCAAGGCCGGCCAGGAGCAGGCGCTCGAGGACGCGATCCGGGAGATCATCCCGACTGTTCGCGCCGAAGAGGGCTATGAGCAGTACTGGGTGCACACCACCAAGGAGCAGCCCGGGGCGTTCGCCTTCTACGAGCGCTGGTCATCGGGCGCCGACATCGCGCGCCACGTCCAGCAGCCTCACATGCAGGACTATTTCGGCAAGCTCGCCGACCTCGTCGAGGGCGACCTCGAAGCCGACTGGCTCTGGCCTCTCAGCGACTGACCCTCCGGGTCCGCGACCACTCGTCGCCGGCGCGAGCCCATGAGCAGACGAGGGCTCGCGCCCGCCGCCCGAGAGCGGGCGATCACCGACGGCTCGCCGAGGGGGTCCGGGCTGCAGACGGCCTCGTCGTCGACACCGACCACGGCACCCCGGCCGCGGCGCACGACCAAGAGCACCCGGTCGGTCCCCGGATCGCGGTAGTGGGCGATCTTCGCGTCGAGCACGCCGAGCGCTAGGGTCCTGGGCGGACCAGGGATATCCCGTTGACCGGGCTCGAGACAGACGGCAGTGTGCTGCCGTGCTCTGACTCACCCAGAAGCCATCCAGCCAAGGCCACGACCCAGGAGGCGCAGTGCCCAGTCTCGATCGCGGTCAAGTCCTCTACGCATGGCGTGGAGCGTTCACCGACCCAGAGCTCAGCAGCCTGCACGCCGAGGGCTTCGGCCATCAGGTCGAGGAGGTGGGCTGGAACCACCAGCTCGACAGCCACAGCCTGGGCTGGGTCACCGCTCGTGACGATCGAGGGCTCGTCGGCTTCGTCGCCATCGCCTGGGACGGACGTGCCCACGCCTTCGTCGAGGACACTCTTGTCGCAGTGGGTGCCCGTCGGCAGGGCGTGGGTGTCCACCTGATCGAGGTCGCGCGTGAGCACGCCGCCCGCGCAGGCTGCGAGTGGCTCCACGTCGACTTCGAAGAGCACCTGAGGAGCTTCTACCTCGACGCCTGCGGCTTCCTCCCGACCGACGCCGGCCTCATGAGGCTCTCGAGAGGCGCGGCCCAGGTCGGTTCGACCTCGTCCACCCCTCTGAGCCCTTCGGGCCCAGGACCCCGCACCGGCCACCCCTCCCCCGGGCACGACCGTCCCTGGGACGAGCAGACCGGGCAGGATGGCCAGATGGAACAGCTCCGTTCGCTCATCGCTCGTCGGACCGTCCGCTCGTTCCTGGACGAGGACGTCCCGGTGAGCGTGGTCACGCAGCTGGTGGACCAGGCGAGGTGGACAGGTTCGGCGCGCAACCGGCAGCCGTGGCGGTTCGTGGCGGTCTACGACCAGGCCACCAGGGCTGGGCTGGCGGGGCTCGGCGCGTACGCCGCGCACCTCGCCACGGCGCCTGTCGTCGTGGTCCTGCTGAGCCCGCGCGAACGCCACCTCGACACCGAGTTCGACGCCGGGAGGATCGCCCAGTCCCTGACCCTCGCCGCCGCGTCCGCAGGGCTCGGAAGCTGCGTCACCAGCCTCTACCCCGAGGAGAACGCCGACACCGCAGCGACCCTCGTTGGCGCTGAGCCTGGCTGGAGCGCCCGACATGCCGTCGCCCTCGGTCACCCGGCCCCGTCGTCACCTGTCGGGCGTCTCGCCATACCGACCGGGCGCCGATCCACCGACGAGCTGCTCAGCATCCGCTGACCCAGGCGAGGCGGGTCCCCTGAGCACGCGCGTCTCCGCCCGGAAGAGAGCCGCCGCTAGCCCCGGTCAAACCTCTTGGACAGCCGCCTTCCGCGGGTTCACGGAGATCACCGGCTGGAAGCAGTCCGCCGGAACCGGGTTTTCCTCGACGGGCACGCCGTCCACAGCGACCCGCCCGCGAGCCCCGCTCCGCCACGCTCGCAGCACACCATCCACCGGAACTACTATCTGCACATGAGTGAAGATAAGAAGGTCTGCAGTCTTGGTGTGGACAGCCAGTACGTGGAGATGGCAGCCGAGGTCTTCCGTCTGCTCTCTGACGCCACCCGCATCCGCATCGTGATCGCGCTGCGTGGCGGTGAGCTGTCCGTCAACCAGCTCGCGGAGGTGGTCGAGAAGACCCCGACGATCGTCTCTCAGCACCTGGCGAAGATGCGGTGGGCTCGGATGGTCGCTGTCCGCAAGGACGGCACCCGCGCCTTCTACAGCCTGACCGACGAGCACGCACGACACCTGGTCGGTGAGGCTGTGTTCCAGGCCGAGCACGCCCTCGACGAGACTCCGGCGCACCACGAGACCGCGATGCCGCTGGCTCCGGCGCACCACGAGCACCTTCCTGAGGAGCGCTGACGACGATGCTCGACGTGCTGCGCGACAGCGCCTACCGCAAGCTCTTCAGCGCCCAGGTGATCGCCCTGGTGGGCACCGGGCTCCTCACGGTCGCCCTCGGGCTCCTCGCCTTCGACCTCGCCGGCAGCGATGCCGGCCTCGTCCTGGGCACCGCGCTGACGATCAAGATGCTCGCCTATGTCGGCGTGGCACCTGTCGTCTCGGCGATCACCGGGCGCATCGCGCGCAAGAAGGTCCTGATCGGCGCTGACGTGGCCCGAGCCGCGGTGGCCCTCTCGCTGCCCTTCGTGGGCGAGATCTGGCAGATCTACGTACTGATCTTCGTCCTCCAGGCCGCCTCGGCCACCTTCACCCCCACGTTCCAGGCGGTGATCCCCGAGGTGCTCCCCGACGAGGGTCAGTACACCCGTGCACTGTCGCTCTCCCGTCTGGCCTACGACCTCGAGGCACTGGTCAGCCCTGCCCTGGCCGCAGCGCTGCTGACTGTGATGAGCTACCACAACCTCTTCGTGGGGACCTTCGTCGGGTTCGTCGGCTCGGCGCTGCTCGTCCTGGCCACGAGCTTCCCATCCCGGGCACCGGCCACGGCCGCGCCGTTCCTGGACAGGCTCACCCGGGGAGCACGCATCTTCTGGCGCGTCCGCGAGCTGCGCAGCCTGCTCTTCCTCAACCTGGTCGTGGCCACCTCGACGGCGATGGTCATCGTCAACACCGTCGTGCTCGTCCAGGGCCGCCTGGAGCGCCCGCAGACCGACGTCGCGATCCTGCTCGCCGCCTACGGCGGCGGATCGATGCTCGTGGCACTGTGCCTGCCGAAGGTCCTCGACAGGTCCCCCGACCACACCGTCATGCTCACCGGCGCCGCGATCCTGCCCGTCGGCCTGGTCGCGGTCGCCGTCATCACGGCCATGGACGCGGGCACCCCCCAGTGGATCGCCCTGATCGGGGCCTGGGCCGTCCTGGGTGCAGCCACCGCGCTGGTCTCGACTCCGTCCTCACGGCTCCTGCGCCGCGCGTCGGACGAGGCGGACCGACCCGCGGTCTTCGCCGCGCAGTTCTCGCTGTCCCACGCCTGCTTCATCCTCACCTACCCCACCGCCGGGGTGCTCGGGGCCCTCGTCGGCCTGCCGTGGACCGCCGTGGTCCTCGCCGCCCTGGGGGCTGGAGCACTGGCCGTCGCGCGCACCGCGTGGCCTGCACCTCGCCCGGTCCCGGCGCTGACACCTGCGGGCTGACCTCCCCGCACAGGCCTCCCGGCAGCCCAGCGCGGTCTGCCAGAGGGCAGTCCTGAAAGCCGCGCCGATCTGCTCCCGCGGACCGTGGCCGTGCGCACGCCCGTGCGCAGTACATTGACGCCATGGACACAGCGTGGTTCGGTCCGACTGCTCGCAGCAGCTCGATGGGTTCGGCCACGCTCGAGCTCGCGTGGGAGTCCACGCCTCTGGGGGCGATGTCCACGTGGGGCGAGTCCCTGCGCCAGACCGCGCGGATGTGCTTCAGCACGAAGTTTCCGGTGATGATCGCCTGGGGCCCCGACCTCACGATGATCTTCAACGACGCCTACCGCGACATGCTCGGCACCCACAAGCGCCTGGCGGCCCTCGGCGCACCGCTCGCGACGGTGTGGGAGGAGGTCTGGGACGGCCTGGGCGCGACCGTCGAGCAGGTCATGACGAGCCGTCTCCCCACCTGGGCCGCAGACGAACAGCTGATGGTCAACCGGTCCGGCTTCGTCGAGGAGACCTTCTTCACCTGCTCCTACAGCCCCCTGCTCGACGACTGGGGTGAGGTCGCGGGGATCTTGGGCATCGCGACCGAGACCACCACCCAGGTCGTCACCCAGCGGCGACTCGCCCTGGTCGACTCCCTCTACGCCGAGCTCCAGCGCACCCCGAGCGACCCCGCCACGATCGCCCAGACCGCCATCGACCTGCTGACCGCGAGCCCCGACCTCGCGCGGTGCTCGATCGTCCTGCGCACCCCGGCCGCACCGGGGACCGTCGTCACCGGAGACCCTGCGCTGGCCCGAGAGACAGGCGCAGACGTGCTCGACCCGGTCCTGAGCTCACGGGTTGTGACGGTCGCGGGCTCCGTGATCGTGGCCCCGCTGTCCTCGACCGACCACGGCGACGCCGACGGTGCACTGATCCTGGACGTCGCCCCCACACGCCCCTTCGACGCGGCCCTGCGCGGCTTCGCGCTGCTGATCGCCGCGGCCCTGTCCGGGGCGCTGCGCGCCGCGACGCTCCAGCGCATCGAGGTCGACTTCCTCGACGCCAGGGCACAGGTCCTCGAGCTCGAGCACGCCAAGGCCCGGGAGACCTCGATCGCCCTGCAGCACTCCCTGTTCACGGCTCCCCCCGAGCCCGACCACCTGCACCTGGTGGTCCGGTACCAACCGGCAGCGCGCGACCTCGAGATCGGCGGAGACTGGTACGACGCGTTCCTCACCAAGGACGGTGCCACGACACTCGTGATCGGTGACGTCACCGGCCACGACTACCACGCCGCGGCCGCGATGGGGCAGCTGCGCGGGCTGATCCGGGCGATCGCCTACGACAGCGGCCATCCCCCGGCGACGGTCCTCGAACGCACCGACGAAGCCATCGCGGGTCTCAACCTCGGTTCCTCGGCGACGGCCACCGCGATCATGGCTCGACTCGAGCAAGACCCCGTGGGTCGCCTCGACGGGGTGCGCACGGTCCGCTGGACCAACGCCGGGCACCCCCACCCGCTGCTGCTCCGCGCGGACGGGACCATCGAGATCCTCGACCGTCGCAACGACCCGCTCCTGGGGGTCCTGGCAGGCACGCCCCGCACCGAGCACAGCGTCAACATGCACCCCAAGGACACGCTCTTCCTCTACACGGACGGCCTCACCGAGCGCCGCGGGGTGCCCTGGACCACGAGCACCGCGGCGCTGGTCGACGCACTGCGGGGTGGCCACACCAAGACCCTCGACGAGCTCGCCGACCACGTCCTGGCGACGCTCGCCCCCTCGGAGGCGGCCGACGACGTCGCGCTGGTCCTGGTGCGTCCCTACCCGGAGAACCGGCCGCGCCCGCCCGAGGCCGGACCTGGGTCGGACGTGCCCGGACCGATCGTCTGACCCGGGTCGACCGGTCAGGTCACTGTCTGTCCCGAGAGGTCCCTCATTGCGGGGCGTCGACGGGGGCCGTGTGGACAGTCCAAACGCACTTGGACGTCTCGGTGCGGAACCAGCCCATCTCCCGGGCGACGCCGAGGGCCAGGACGAGCCCGAAGCCACCATCCCCGCTGTCCCGGTCGACGGCCACCTGCGGGGGTGCCCCAGGAGCACGGTCGACGACCTCGAGCAGACAGGTCGGTCCGTCGGTGCTCAGGTGGACCGTGGCCGACCCGCCGCCGTGGCGCAACGCATTGGTCGCCAGCTCGCTCGCGATGAGCACGAGCCCGTCGACGGACTGCTCTGGGGCAGACCAGTGGTCGCCGGTGAGGATCTTCGAGACGTCCGCGCGCAGACCCGCGAGGTCTCTGGTCGAGGCGAGGTGCCACGTGCGCACAGCGCGATGCCCTCGAGGAGGGTGGGCGTACTGGATCGGTGGCACGGGTGCTCCGGGGGCTGAGATCGTGCAGGTCCTCCCACAGGGGTCGGCGGTGGGCCGATGAGGATGAGCGAGACCGGACTGCCCTGGGCCGGTGCGCACAGCAGGTGCTCGAGGAGGTCGGTGAGCCTGCGAGCCTGGGCGAGAGTTCTCGCCCGCGGCGCCCACGGAACCCACGGCGCCCGCGCGCCGCCACGCACTCCGCGACCCTACGTCCGATGTGTCCGGCACGCCCGAGCAGCCCTGCGCCTCGGCGCTCAACGCCAGCGAAACTCGTCGATGGTCGATCTGGCGCGTGGTCGCCGAGTCGCCGCTCCGAGCAGCGCGAGGCCCAGTGCGGCACCGAGGACGTTGAAGAGCAGGTCGTTCACGTCTGCCACGTGGCCGCCGCCCAGGAGGCGCGCGGTGACGTACTGCACCACCTCGATGAGCAGGCTGAAGCCCGCACCGAGACCGAGCACGCTCCACCACCGCGCTCGGGGCAGGAAGAGCGGGACGAGGATCCCCAGCGGCACGAAGACCACGATGTTGATCACCGCGTCGCGCACCTCGTAGCCGGCCAGCGGCACCAGGTTCAGGTACGTGTCCCAGGGCTGGTCGGCCGAGGGCTTGTCGAGGAAGATCGGGAAGACCGTGTTCGCGAGGACCCCTGCGACGTACACGCCGACAGCGAGTGCGACAGCAGCCCGGCGACCTGTGAGGAGCTCACGTCTGCGAAGAGACCAGAGCAGGACCATGACGACCACCGCAGCAACGGGGACGACGACCGGGACTACCGGTACCTGACGGAACACGTGAGATTCTCCCCGCGGCAGATGTCGAGACGACAGCGTCGACCTGCGAACGCAGAGCACGTCGGTGCGGCCTGCGCACGACGACCTGCTCAGTGCCTCAGGGCTGTCCGTCCGACACCGTAGGCCGGAGCGACCAGGGAAGAGATCCACCGGAGGCATGATCCTCGGACGGCCCGCTGCGCCCACGGGTGGACGACGGGGGTCGTCCCGTCACATCGCCTGAACGCAGGCCGCTCCGCCGAGCGCCTGTGCCGCGCCCCTCGGTTGCTCCCTTGGACCGTCAGCGGACGTAGACCTGACGACCCTGCACGCGGACGAGCCTCCCGTGGTGGTCCCGCTCGACCACTGCAGCGATCTGGGCCCTCGCCCGCTTGGCCCGGAGACCGATGACGAGCGCGACGAGCATGGTCGCGATGAGCAGCGCGAAGGCCACGAGGATCCCGGCCAGGACGGCGAGCCCGCTCGAGACCGTCGAGCCGAAGATCGCGGCGAGCAGCCCGAGGACGACACCGCAGGTCGAGCACGTCAGCAGCATCGTCGAGGCGAGCTGCGCCCGAGCGGCTGACGCGACCACCGCGGGCATCGAGGCGTTGAGAGCCTCGGTGACCTCTCGGCTGAGGATCGGGTCGACGTCGTCCCGGTTGCTGCTGCGCACGGCCGCTCTCCTTCAGATGGATCGTGAGGTGTGTCCTGCGCGCACCAATCTATGCCGGGGACGCCAGACGACGGGTCAGACAGGCCGACGTTCGTCGGACGTGGGACGTCGGACGTCGGACTTCGGACGTCGCTCCTCCCGAAGCGCACGAACCCGAGGCCCTCGCGCTGCGCGACGGCTCACACCGCGTCGACGAACCGCCGGAGCACGGGCCTCGTGTCGTCGGCGCGCGACGCCCAGGCGAGGGTGCTCGGTTCGTGCTCGCCGTCGAGCTCGAGGGCGACCACCCCGCTCGGAGCCGTGAGCATCGCGCTGACGGGCGCGACGGTCACCCCGACCCCTGCCGCGACCAGGTGCAGGAGCGTCGTCCAGTTGGACGCCTCTTGCACGACCTCGGGGATCGCACCGCCAGCCACGACGGGGGCGAGGTTGCGCGCTGTCGCGAGAGCGCCGGCCCCGGGCGGGAAGAACACGAAGGGATCCCCTGCGATCTCCTCTCCACGGATGCTCGACCGCCCGGCGAGGCGGTGCGTCGACGCCACCGCGGCGACGAAGCGCTCCGTGTGGAAAGGGGTCAGCTCGACGCCGTCGACGGCGTCGGGGTCACGGACGATCGCGAGGTCGAGGTCGCCGCGCAGGAGCCGTGCGAGGAGGTGCGCCGTCCAGCCCTCGGTGAGGTGGACCTGGACGAGCGGGTGCTCGTCGCGGAACTGCTGGACCCGACGCACGGGACCGAGCGGCAACGCCGAGCTGACGAAGCCGACGTCGAGCCGTCCCTGCTCTCCCCTGGCGACCCGCACCACCTCGTCGGCGTCCTTCTCGCCCTGCGCCAGGAGAGCTCGCGCGCGATCGCGCAGCACCTGGCCGGCCGCAGTCAGCGCCACGCTGCGTGAGGACCTGACGAACAGCTCGACCCCCAGGTCTCGCTCGAGCCGCTTGATCTGCTGCGACAGCGCAGGTTGCGCGATGTGGAGCGACTCGGCGGCGCGGCCGAAGTGCAGCAGGTCGGCGACCGCGAGGAACGGACGGAGGGCGCGCGGCTCGAGATCCATGCACAGAGTTTATCGATATGCCGATTCTCATCTTGGACGTGCACCCATCGGAGGTCGGAGACTGACGTCATGACTTCGACGACCTCCACGCCGCAGCCCGCACCGGCTCCAGCTCCAGCTCCAGCTCCAGCTCCAGCTCCAGCTCCAGACTCAGCACGGGCGCCGGCACCGGCTCCCGTGTCCATCGCCCCGATGGCCGGCGCAGCCGACGCGCGCGCCTTCCACGACCTCAACGCCGGATGGATCACCCAGCACTTCGCCCTCGAGGAGACCGACCTCGCTGTGATGCTCGACCCGCAGGCCGCGGTCGTCGACGCCGGAGGTGCTGTCCTGATCGCCCGCGACGGCGAGGCGCGTATCGGGTGCGTCGCGCTGCTCCCGCACGGTCCCGGCGTCGCCGAGCTGGCGAAGATGACCGTCGCGCAGGACCGCCGCGGGACGGGTCTGGGCCGGGCGCTCATCACGGCAGCCATCGAGACGGCGCGCTCGATGGGCTTCAGCCGACTCGTCCTGGAGAGCAACACGGCTCTCGTCGCGGCGGTGCGGCTCTACGAGTCTGTCGGCTTCGAGCACGTCCCTGCGGACCGGCGCGAACCGTCCCCCTACGAGCGGGCCGACGTGTTCATGGACCTGGACCTCGCCCACGAGGCCGTCAGGACGACGGCCGCCCCCGACGCATGACGTTGTCCGGGTGCTGCGCGTCGTAGGCCGACCGCGCGTCGGCGATGACCTCGCGGTGGGCGAGCGACCAGTCGGCCAGCGCCTTGACCAGGTGGGTGAGGCTCGCCCCGGTCTCCGTCAGCCTGTAGTCGACCTGCGCGGGCACGGTCGCGTACACCGTCCGGGTCACGAGGCCGTCGCGCTCCAGCCTGCGCACGGTCAGGGTGAGCATCCGCTGGGAGATGCCGTCGATGGCGCGCTGGAGCTCGCCGAAGCGCCGCGGGCCGTTGGCGAGCTCGACGATCACGAAGACCGACCACGTGTCGCCCACGCGGTCGAGGAGGTCACGGATCCCGCAGTCGGGGTGCTCAGGCTGCCCGCAGGGATCGAGCTCGGCGGGTCCAGCAGTCACACCTGTGTGCGTGAGTGACATCGAAGTGCCTCCTTGTGGGCGGGTCGCGGCCGGTCGAGGATCACCGTATCCGCTGGGCACGACCACGACAGGAGACTCGACCACGATGATCATGGTGACCGGAGCGACCGGACAGCTCGCCTCTCTCACGCTCCACGAGCTGAGCAGCCGCGGGGTGCCGGCTCTCGGAGGCACGAGGAGGCCCACCGACGGGCAGCGCCTCGTGAACTTCGACGACCCGGCGAGCCTCGACCTCACCGGCGTCTCGACGCTGGTGCTCGTCTCGGCCGGCTATGCCGAAGACGACCAGGTGATCGCCCGGCACGCAGCCCTCCTCGGCGCTGCGGCCCGCGACGGTGTGACCCATGTGGTCTACACAAGCCTGACCGGCGCGGGTGACCACCTCGGCTTCGCGCTCGCCCACCGGGCCACCGAGGAGCTGGTGAGGGGCAGCGGTCTCGGCTGGACGATCCTGCGCAACGGCCTCTACGCGGAGCTCTTCGGGGGGCTGCTGAGCTGGGGCCCGGACGGCCTGGAGTCGCCCTTCGGCGACGGCGCGCTGTCGGCTGTGGTACGAGCCGACCTCGCAGCGGTCGCAGCCCTCGTCGCCGCTCAGCCCTCCGCCCACGCAGGTGCGACCTACGAGCTCGTCGGTGATCCGATCACTGCCGGTGACGTCGCGGAGCGGCTCGAGGTCCCTCACCAGAGCATCGGCCTCGGTGAGTACCGTGCACGGCTCCTCGCGGACGGCTCGCTGCTGCCGTTCCAGCCGCCGATGCTCCTGTCGATCGCCTCGAGCGTGCGCCACGGGTTCTTGAGCACTTCTAGCGACGACCTCACCGGGCTGCTGGACCGACCGCCGGCGGATGCGCTGGCTGTGGCAGTCGGGGCGGCGTCGGCTGGTCGTCCTGTCGAAGCTCCTCGAGGGCCACTCGGAGCGTAGGACACCGGGGCCGCGAGGGTCGACTCCACCCTCGACCGGCGCACGAGCGCACGCGGCAGGGCAGCGAGGACAGACTCGGCGACGACCTCTAGGTTGATCGCCGTGGTCTTGCCCGCTCCGAAGGGACCGTCGAGCCAGACGACCACGGAGGGACGCTAGCCCACAGGGCTTGGTCGGCGTCAGCGCACCGCCACCCCTCGACGTCCACCACGGGCGGGCACCCGGTGACGGCCGACTGCTCCGGCGCGGGTGAGGGCCGCAGGCCTGACGGCGAACCACAGGCCCCACGTCAGTGCGCCGGACCACACCAGCCCCCACCACGGGAACCCTGCGCCAGCGGCTCCCGCGACGATCACCGCTGCGGGTAGGTCTGCCTCGTCCACGCGGTGCGCCTGCACCAGCAACCTGTGGGTGTTGACACCGATCGGCGTGCAGGTGACCAGGGTCAGCAGGTCAGCCCCAGGGACAGGTTGGAGCAGGTCGGTCTCGGTGGGCAGCACGGTGTCGATCCGGTCCACCTGGTAGGTGAGGGTCTCCCCCACCACCTCGACTGTCACCACGTCACCGGCGACCAGGTCGTGCAGGTCTGTGAAGAGCCGCGACTGCGGGATCCCGCTGTGACCGGTCAAGACGCTGTTGGTGCCGGCACCTCCGACGGGCAGGGCTGATCCTTGAAGGTGCCCGACACCACGTTCGAGCGTCTCGTCGCTCGTGCCGTGGAAGACGGGGAGCGACGCACCGATGGTCGGGATGCGGAGCCGCGCCATCGTGTCGGAGGTCCCGAGCCGCAGCTGGTCGAGATAGTCGAGACCCGGGCCGTCCGACGCGCTGGCGGAGTCTGCCGGGCCAGTCGCCGTCTGCTCAGGCACTGCCGGGTCAGTCGCTGCCGGGTCGCCAGAAGCATCGGTCGTCTCGGTCACCTCGGGTCCTCCTGACTCCTGCTCGGACTCGGCGGCCGGGGCTGCGGCCGCGGCTGTCGCTGCGGCCAACCCGTACGGGTCTTCGATGCGGTCGGTCGCGAGCGACCGGTTGTACTCGTGAGCCCGGTCGAGGATCTCCGACCGTTCGCCCGCAGGCAGCGAGTCGACAGTCTCGGTGTACCCGGACACCTCCGCCGCGTGGGCGCGGTCCGAGAACCAGTTCCCTGCCGAGGGATAGAGGAGGACCGATGCGCCGGCGACAGCGAGGAGCGCGACGAGCGACCGACGGACGACCGTCCCTCGGGGCGCGCGCGTCCGCGAGCGCTGGACGTTCCCCGCGCTGCGTCGGGGTGCCCGACGGGGCGCTCGATGGCTTGCTGCACGTGGTGGTCGCGGGGCCACGTCAGACCGTCCGTCCTGTCGTAGGTGAGAGGGTGCGGGGCTCGTGCCCGCGCACCCTCTCCGTGAACACTGCACGTCGCGCGCCGCTCGTCTGGTGGCGACTGCTGTCGCCTCCCGTCCGGAGGTGGCGTCGTGCGCCTGCTGGCAGGAGGCGACTCCTGCGAGCTGCCGTCCGTAGGTGCCGTGAAGGGCACCTACGGACGGCCGACGGCGACCTCGATCAGCGGTCCGCGCGCGACGAACGACGCGAGCGGATGCTGAGCGCGGCAGCGCCGACGAGCAGCAGGACGCCTGCCGCGATGATGGTCGTGACGCCCTGAGCACCTGTCATGGGGAGCTCGAAGCCGCCGTTCGCCTCGGTGTTCTCGATCGTGAGGTCGACGGTGGTGTCGTCGCTCGTCACCGTGAAGGCGATCGGCTCGGCCAGCAGCTCGTACCCGGACGGGGCGACGACCTCGACGAGGTAGTACTGGACCCAGTCCGCCGGGTCGTCGATCACGACGTTGTCGACGATGTTCGAGTAGCCGAGCCCCGAGATCGTGAGCAGGCCGTCCTGAGCACTGGTCCACGTGCTGACGCCCCCGAGGGCGACCGGCTGGGTGCGGGTCCGAGCGTTCTCGAGAGACGTGAAGACCTGGAACTGAGCGCCGGAGAGAACCTGGCCCTCGGAGTTCACCTTCTGCGCGGTCATCGCGCCGAACTTCGTGACTGCCGGCGGGGTGACGACGGGGTTGCCCTCGTCGATGCTGGGCTGGTTCGGGAAGATCGAGGCGATGTTCTCGATCTCGCCGGCCTCGAGGACTGTCGTCTCGATGATCACCTGGACCTGTGCGCCCTCGTTGGCGGCGAGGACGTCGAGCCCTGCTGCTGTGAAGTCGACAGTCACGGTGTTCGTCGCGACGTCGAGCGCGGAGGTGTAGTGCACACCCTCGGTCAGCGTCGTGCCGTTGGTGAGCGTCGCCGTGGTCGACACGTGCTCGAGCCGAGAGTCGAGAGGATCGACGACCCTGTAGGCATCGGTCCGTCCGCCGACAGGGATGTCGCCGGTGATGGTCCACGTCACGACGTCGCCGACCTTCGTGCCAGCGTCGGTGACGGTCTTGCCCGCCGTGGTGATGACGTTCTTCGGGTAGACGTGCACGTCGTACAGCCACTCACCCGAGGTCACCGGGTCGGTGAGCGGGAGCGTGACGAGGAACGGCGCAGCGGCCCGTGCACCGGCCGGGGTGAGTGTCTCCTCGACGTAGTACAGACCGAGTGGAAGGTCGGAGAAGGTCAGCTGACCGTCGGCAGCGGTCACGCCGCTGAGACCGGGGAGGCCGGCGACAGCGGAGGCAGCCGTGTCGACCGTCAGCTCGGCGGCCGAGGACCAGCCGGCGTTCGTCGTCAGGTCGATCCCGGGTACCTGGGTGGCCGTGAAGCCGACTCCTCCGAGCGCTGTGAGCCCGGTGAGGGCAGACGGGTCGATCTCGGTCCCGTCCGAGGGCAGGCCGGTCGGGGTCTCGGGGTGCTGGAACTTGTGGATCGACAGCGACGCGACGGATTCCGGGTCGATGGTGGTCGCCGCGACGGCGGGGGAACCGCCGACGCCGACGGCAGCCAGTGCGAGTGCTGCGACGAGCGCAGATCCGCGGAAGGTGAGTGCCATGTGTGATGTGCTCCTGATGAGTTCTCGTGGACCACGAGGGTCCGGTGTGATGCTGGTGCCCGGTCGTGAGACCTGGCGGGGTCTGTCGTCTCTGCGTCTCGGTCGTCAGCGCCTCCGCTTCCGGAGGGTGGTGAGGGACAGGGGGTGGCTTCGGGGCCCGAGGACGGCTGTCGCTGCGACAGCACCTGCGAGCAGGAGGAGCCCGACCGTGACGAGGCGACCTGCGCCCGCCGACCCGGTCTCGGGCATGTGGAAGGTGGGGACGTCGGTGACCGTAAGCTGTCCGCCCGAGGCCGCGACCTGAGGGGCGGAGGCCGGGTCGGGCAGCGTGACGGTGCCGTCTGCCGCCACGTCGAACCTCACGGCGGTCGCGAGGAGCTCGTGCCCTGGCGGGGCGACCGTCTCTCGGAGCCAGTAGGTGCCCGGTGCGATACCCGGGATCTCGAAGGCCCCAGGGGCGTCGGCGACCGGTGACACGGGCAGAGAGTCGACGACCTCGCCGAGCGTCCCCTCCACGTCGGCAACCACCTCGAAGGCTGCGCCGTCAAGAGCGACGAGCTCATCGTTGACCTCACCCTGCTTGAGCAGCTCGAGACGCGCTGTCGTCGTCGTCGAGGTGGAGCAGGCAGGGTCGAGCGACGAGGAGCCCGCAGCGCAGGTGGACGGCGGGGTCGAGCCCGTGGCGGTGACGGTGTTGGCGAGCACGGTGCTCCACGCGTCGTCGTGGACGACGACGGAATAGCTGAGCGTCGCCGTGCTCCCTGCGCTGAGTGACGTCGGGCCGACCACCACGACGGGGTCCTGCGCTGTCGGGTCCGCCAGCTGCTCTCCAGGCTCGGACCCGACCGTGTACCGGACCGAGCCAGGGACGAGGTCAGCGTGGGCGAGCACGTCGGTGAGGTCGTCGGTCAGCACGACGTCTGCGACATCACCCGTCGTGCTCGTGGCCGTGACCGTGTAGGTGAGGGTGTCACCGGGTGATGGGTAGGTGGTGTCCCCCGAGCTCGTCACAGCCTTGGCGACCGACCAGTCTGCAGCGCTGACGGTGGTGAGGGTCTGGGCTGTGTTGTTGGTCAGGTCGAGGTCGGAGTCCACGCCGGACACCGAGGCCGTCGTGACGATCTCGGCGCCGGGCGTCACCGGCGCCGTGCCCCGCAGGGTGATCGGGCCGAAGCTCTCCCCGTCGCCGAGGACCTCACCGACAGCCGAGGGATCCCCACCGGAGAGGTTAGCGAGCGTCGCCATCGCGGCGTCCTGGCTGACGGTCCAGCCCGGCGGGGCGACCGCGCACGAGAGGTCTCGGCCGTCGAGGACGCATCCCTCGGGAGCGTCGACGAGGACGACCTCAGCGACCTCCTCGGGGACCACGTCGGCGACGATGAGACCGTGCGACGCGGACGGTCCGACGTTGGTGGCCTCGAGCGTCCACTCGAAGGTCTCTCCAGGGGAGACCGTCGCCGGAGCAGCTGTCGAGACCGCCAGGTCCACGACGTCGGCACTGGTGGTCAGGCTGAAGCGGGGCTGGGCGAGCGTGTTGGACGAGTGATTCCCTGAGGCGTCGAGCGCCGTGATCTTCACGACGTGGTCGAGCCTGAGCGTCACGCTCGAGACGAGCCCGGTCACCTGGACGCCCGCGTAGCCGGCCGGGCTGTCGAGGACGGCGCGGCAATTTGCAGGGTCGGACTCGAAGTCGTAGACCACGGTGCCACCATCGAAGGCCTTCACGGAGTCGGCCGTGCTGACAAGCTCTAGCCGCTGTCCGTCGGGGGCCGTGCCGTCGATCCCCGCGATCGCGACGTCTTGCCAGGTGAGGTAGCACTGAGGCCTGAGGTTGTCGGCATTCGGGACCGGCCCGAAGAGCCCCGTGGCGACCCAGAGGATGGGGTCAACAGTCGGACGCTCGAAGGTCACGGTCGCTTCACGCTGTCCGCACGTCTTCTGATAGCCGACCGTCGGTCGCGGACGTGACGGAATCTCCTGGAGGCAGCTCGCAGTCTCGGGGTTGAGGTCGGTCGGAGCGTCGGGGAGAGCCGAGACAACCGGGGTCAACGGGGCACGGACGAACTGCTGAGACCGTCCAGCCGTGAGCCGGTCCGACTCGGGGCCCACGAGATGGACCGATCCGACGCCTCCAGGGAGCTCGGCGGACGCGGAGTTGCTGTCGGCTGCCGGGGCCCAGCCGGACACGACAGCCTGCCCGAGCTCACCAGGACTGAGAGCCCTGGATGCCCACCCGGGGTCCCGCGCGAGGTCGAGACGCTGAGCTGCGACCTCTCCGCCGGCAGCCTGCACGCTGCCCGCCGTGAGCAGAGATGCAAGCACCACCAGGGATGCCGCGGTCGCTGCGTGGCGTCTGCCTCGGGTGGGGCGTAGGGCGCCGCCGCTGGACGCGCGGGCTCTGCGTGGTGCTCTCACTGGATCGGTCCGTCCTTCGGTGCGGTGATGTTCTCTCGGTGACAAGACGTTCTGGACCGCCGTCGGCATGACGGGAGAATCAGCACCGATCCCTGGTTGACCGTGTGATGCGCACCACAATCGCGCCCTGGGTGGCGCCGGGGGCGCAAACCAGAGCCCACCGCACGTCACCACACCCCGGCACGCAGCCCGGGCTGGCCGTCAGACGGAGACGGAGATGCTCCGCACGGCCCCGACGCGGCCCTGCACCAGGTCGACGTAGCGCAGCTCGACGTTGTGGGTCCCAGAGGGGACAGCGGACAGGGGGACACGCGTCGTGCAGCTCCCGAGTACCACAGACGCCGCGCGGTCGGTCCCGACCACCGACGCCTCGACCGCCTGCCCGCAGGTCCCCGTCACGAGGACGACGACGTCGTGCACACCGGTCTGGCTCTCGACGACCTCGACACCTGTCACCAGCGGCGCGACGACCGTGTACCTGCCGACGTCGACCAGGTGCCGGTCACCCTCGTAGCGGACGGCGACCGCGTGCTCGACGTCCGCTGCGAGGGAGGCGTCGAGCTCGATCGACCATGCCCCGTCGGTGACCTGGGCCGAGCCGACGGGCGACCCGTCGGCCAGCACGGCCTCGACCGTCGACCCGGACGTCCCGGTCCCGCTGATCACGGGCACCCATTCCTGCAGGCCTGAGGCGGGCGCGCCAGTCACGTCGAGGGGCACGTCTGCATCGAGAGACGACGTCGCTGCGTCGCGCGGCGGCGGTGGCACACCCACCTCGGACGTCGTGGTGGTGCCGGGCGGTGCGGAAGGCGCGGAGGTCGTGCCCGGTGCAGGCGAGTCGGCGGCGGGCGCCCCGGTTTCGCTCTCGGTACCAGGATCGTCCGAGGCCGAGGGCGCCGTCAGGATCTGAGCCGGGTCGGCGGATCCCGTCACTGGTCCAGCCGAAGCCGAGGACGGGCTGCGGTCGAGGAGGACGACCCCGGCGCCGACTGCGACGGCTGTCATCACCACCACGGCCACGGCGGCCGCGACCCGCCGGCTCACTGCCAGTGACGTCATCCTCCACGGGGCGCCGGACGAAGCCTCGCCGAGAGCCGCGCGACCGGGCACGTCGCTGACAGGCCGATGGTCGACGACAGCACCGCCGACAGACCCCACGTCGCCAGGCAGCGCGACCGGGACCCCCGCGAGCAGATGCTCGGCCGCCGCTCCCCCGGTGAAGAAGACCGGCAGGAGGACCGCGGGGAGCCGCCGAGCGACGGCGGCGATCTCGGTCGCGGTGCGAGCGCAGTCCTGGCACGTGGCGGTGTGGGCGTCGATGCGGTCCTGATGGCGCGGGGTCGCGTGGCCCCGCTCAGAGAGCGGGAGGTGCTCGACGACCCAGCGGCACTCCGGGCCCCGCTCGCTGCCCCCGACGTGCGCTGCGAGCCACGACCTGCGCAGCCCTTCCCGCGCGCGTCGGACGAGGGCAGCCCCGGCGTTCGGAGCTATCCCGAGCCTGTCAGCAGCATCCTGGACAGGCATGTCCTCGACCTCTGTCATCCAGAGGATCGCCCGCCACCTCTCGGGCAAGGACTGGAAGGCCTTCACCAGGACCACCCTGTCTGCACTCTGCTCGTCGTGGCCGGGGACCGAGACGTCGAGCCTGTCGGCGAGCTCGGTCAGGCCACCGACAGGTTCGGCGCGACGGCGACGCGAGATGCTGACCGCGACGTTGCGCACGGTCCGAGCCAGGTAGGGGCGGAATCCGCGCGTGGGACCGCCACCGTCGCAGACCGCTGTGAACACGGCCTGGAATGCCTCTTGGACGATGTCCTCGGGGTCGGCGATCGTCGAGTAGCGGCCCGCGAC
The DNA here is from genome assembly GCF_013415325.1 of Sanguibacter inulinus. Taxonomy (GTDB): domain Bacteria; phylum Actinomycetota; class Actinomycetes; order Actinomycetales; family Cellulomonadaceae; genus Sanguibacter; species Sanguibacter inulinus. Next base: position 54,917 of record NZ_JACBYE010000008.1, read on the forward strand.
CGCGAGCGCGACGCGCACGTGCCTGCGCCAGAGCTCGCCGTACGCGTCCCTCTCGCCGGCACGGACGCTGACCAGGAGGTCTTCGTCGGTGGTGGCTGAGCTGACGAACCCGCCCAGGTGCGCGTCGGTCGTCACTGGTGCCCACCGCGCTGGCTCGCCGAGGTGAGGTGCCGCTCTGCGACGTCGTCAGCCACGGGGTCCTGGGCTCGGAAGAGGTCGACCGTCGTGCAGGAGGTCTCGGAGGTGGTTCCGGTGAGGTCTGTCGCTGTGGCCTCGACGAGGTGCCCGTGGACGAAGTCCATGGCTGGCGGCTGGACGACCCATCCCCCGTCCTGCTCGACTGTCGTCCGGGAGGTCGAGCCGTCGGGGAACGTGACGGCGATGGTGTCCCCGGGGACCCCGTGCCCCGTGAACCGGTTCCCGTCGGTCGGGTCGATCTCGGGCGCGCTCGGCTGTCGCGGACCGATGGTGGGTGCACCCTCCGACGGGATCTCGGCAGGTTCCTCAGAGGGCACGAAGGTCCCGTCGCTCTGCGGACCGATCGGGGTGCTGTGTCGCGCGACGACCTCGAAGGTGGGGGTGGCCGAGGCCTGGTCTGAGACGGCGATCTCCGTGATCTCGCCGTGCGCGTGGGAACCGAAGGCGAGCTGTCCGTCGCCTGTCGACCACGCGACCCCGAACACCGTGCCGGTCCCCGGTCCGACAGTCCCCTCCGGCAACGTCCATGCTGTGGCAGAACCGTCGACGGGGTCGACCCGGACGATCGTCTGCCCGTGGACACCCCAGAGGTACCCGCCGGACGGAGCGAGGTCGCCGAGCCGAGCACCATCGGGCAGGTCCAGCGGAGTCATGGTCTCCGCGAAGGTCCCGTCTGCGGCGATGTCGACGGCGAGCAGGACATCTCGTCCGCCCGCGTCTGGCACGTCTGCGACCACGGCCAGGTAGGTGTCGGAGTACACGCCCTCGCCGAAGGTCCCGCCGGTGACGGTGCCGTGCTGGCCGGCCAGGCTCGCGAGCGCACCGAGGCGCGTGATCGCCCCTGCTGCGTCGAGCACGACGAGATGGACGTCGGCCTGACCGTGGGAGATCTCGACGGCGTAGAGCCTGCCGTCGCTCGCCTTGGAGGCGAGCCCATGGTGAGCCGCACCTCCAGGGGTGCCGGCACCGACAGGTGAGAAAGAGAGCGACGAGCCGGTCCGTGTCCCAGCAGAGAGCCGGGTCGACAGACTCGTCCCTGAGGACATGTAGACCACTCCGGGCCGAGGAGCCACGAGAACTTTCGCGACCCCTGCCGCTGGACCGCCGGCTGCGAAGACCAGACCGCCGGCGACGACGACCGCGAGAGCACAGCGAGCCCGGCTGCCGACTCCTCCCGACGCTGCACGGTGGGACTCCTCGGGAGGTGCCGACCGGCGGCGAGCAGTGGTCATCAGGCGTGCGGTCGTTCCATCCATGGTCACGCGTCTCCTCGACGGGTCGTGGGCGCGCCCTCGACACGGGCTTGACGACTCGTGAGGTGCTGGGCGGCTGGGGGCCCGCACCTGCGACCTGTGCTGCGTACTGGTGCGGGGGGCATGCCACACGGAACCAGAAGCTCAGCGCTCCTCTGAGTGCCGAGCCGTCGCCGCGCCGGTGGTGGGTGGACCTCTGAGTGACGACACCATGCAGTTAGGTGGTTCGCCTCGTCGTGGACACCGCGTCGCCCCAGGACGCCCTGCCTGACGCCGCGACTCTGGTGTCAGGCGTGACCAGGTTGACCGCTCACCACACCCAGGGGAGGCACTCCCTGCCGAGCTCAGGGTCGCTCAGCGCACGCCGTCCCGGCTGTGACACCTGGAGACGAGACGGCTGCGGGCGACACGACCGACCGGAACACGGTCAGGACACCTTTCCCTGGAGCAGGCGACGGAAGTACACCTGCGGCTCGACGTACCTGTCGAAGGCCCAGGTGAGCAGACGCGGCCTGACGAGGTCCACGACAGGCACGCTCGGCTCCGGGCGACCGTCCCTGTCGAACTCGGCGAGCAGCAGGCTGCGCCTCGACGTGGTCACCGGGGCGATCGAGTACCCGTCGTAGGTGCGCATCGGCGCCCCTGTCCGCCGGGCCGCGATGTTGCGGGCGACGACAGGCACCTGCTTGCGCAGCGCCCCGCCCGACGGCAGCGCGTCGAGGTCCGCGACGTCACCCAGACCCCACACGCGAGGGTGCTCCGGGTGCTGCAGCGTGGACGGGTCGACCCTGAGGAAGCCGCCGTCCCCCTCGGAGGCGAGGCCGCTGCCCGCGACCCACGCGGGCGCGCGGTGCGGCGGGGCGAGATAGAGCGCGTCGTACGTCAGCTCCGACGACGCGGACCCCGCACCGGCCACGTCGACGGCCAGCCGACGGGACGCCGCATCGACCGAGGTCACCGTGGCGCCGAAGGTCACCGAGACCCCCTGCTCGGCCGCCTCGGCCCGCAGACGTTGGTCGGCCCTGTCGAGGTCGACCAGTCGGTCACCCTCGACCAGCAGCTCGACATCGATCGCATCCCGCACACCCGTGCGCCGCCAGTGGTCGAGGGCGAGGAACATCGGCTTGAGACCGACCGGGGCGCACGGCACGTGCCGGTTCGAGATGACGAAGACCGCACGTCCCGACGTGAGCGTCGAGAGCATCGTCCAGGTGTCGACAGCCGAGCCGGGCAGATAGCTCGTCGCCGCGTGCGGGGTCTGGACGGCCGCCTCGGACCCCGGGATCGCGTCCCAGTCGACCTGCGACCCTGGGCACACGGCAAGGTCCCCGTACTCGATCTCGTCACCACCGGCGAGGTGCACCGTCGAGGTGGCGGGGTCGACCGACACCACCTCGTCGACGTACCAGCGCACCCCCGACGGCGTGACGCGGTCCTGCGGGCGGCGCAGCTGGTCGAGCGTCGCCTGACCACCGGCGACGTAGGAGAGCATCGGGCGGTAGTGGTGCACCCGCGCAGGCTCGACCACCACGACGTCCTTCGCACCGTCCCTGCGGAGACGGCCCGCGAGCGACAGCCCAGCGTTGCCACCTCCCACGATGACCACGTCATGGTGTCGACGACTGCTCATAGGGCACGCTCCGTGGGGCTCGGGGAAGAAGACCCTTCGCACGCTACGCGTGCTTGCGCCACGGCGCGGGTCGAGAGCAGGGCTGCGAGCGCCGCCGGCGATCGACGACGCACCGGTGGACCTACTCCCCCTGTAGCTCCGCCGTCTCTGCTGGCTCCCCTGCCTCTGCCGGCTCCGCCGCGGCGCCGAGCTCGAGACCGTCGGGGCCCAGCGGGTCGACGAGCACGAGCTCTTCGACCTCCGGGTCCACCCAGCGCTGGTATCCAGGCCCCGTCGCGGCGGTCTCGAAGCGCACCGCGACCCGCCCGTCGTCACGGAGGTGGACCACCCAGCCCCGGCCGTCCCTCGAGGTCTGCACGTCCAGGCCCGGGGCGAGGGCCGCGGCGGTCGCCCGGACCGGCCCGGAGCGGGCGTCGACACTGTCCTGGTCACCGTCGCCGCCCTGGGGACCGTGGCCGTCCGCGCCCGCGTCGTCGGCAGCGAGCTGCCCGGACTGGTCGCTCCCGGCGCGTCTGCCGCCGAAGGGCCCGTCGCCCTCGGGCCCAGCCTCGTCGACCCCGACGTCCATCCCGAGCGGGAGCATCAGCTGGGAGTGCTCGGACAGACCGTGGAAGGACACCCCGAGCAACCGGACGGGCTCGACCACCTCGGCGAGGGCGAGGGCCCGTTGGGCAGCCTGCCGCAGCGCTGTGACGTCGGAGGTGGGTCGGCTCAGCGTCACCGAGCGGGTGATCGTCGTGAACGACGCGACCCGCACCTTGACCACCACGGTCCGGGCGGCGACAGCGTGCCGCTCCAGGCGCCGCAGGGCCGAGTCGGTCACGGCGTCCAGCGCGGTGGCGATCGCCGTCCTTCCGTGCAGGTCGTCGTCGAAGGTGTGCTCGGCCCCCGCGGACTTGCGCTCCCGGACCGTCGTCACCGGCCTGTCGTCCCAGCCACGAGCCACCCTGTAGAGGTTGGCACCAGCTGCTTCCCCCGCCGTCATGACGAGGGTGTCCAGGGGCTGGGCCCGGAGGTCTTCGACGGTCCGCACGCCCAGCTGGTCGAGCCTGGCGGCCGACACCGGCCCGACACCCCACAGGGCGCGGACCGGGAGGGCGAGCAAGAACTCGTCTTCGTCGGCAGGGTCCACGACCCGCACGCCGCCCGGCTTGGCCGCCTCGGAGGCCAGCTTGGCGACGAGCTTGGAGCGACCGAGCCCCAGGGAGACCGACAGCCCGGTCCGTGCGTGCGCCCGGGCGCGGAGCTCGTGGGCCAGAGTCTCGAGGTCCGCGCTCGAGCCAGGCAGGTGGTCGAGCTCGGCGAAGGCCTCGTCGATGCTGATGGCCTCGACCTGGTCCGTGACCTCACGCAGGACGGCCATGATCTGCGCCGAGTAGGCAGAGTAGGCGAGGAATCGCGGCACGACGACGGTGGCCGTCGGGCACAGCCGACGTGCCTGCTCCATCGGCATGGCCGACCGCGCACCGAAGGCACGCGCCTCGTAGGACGCCGTCGCCACCACGCCGCGCGGTCCCACGCCGCCGACCAGGACGGGTCGTCCGCGCAACGACGGCCTCTGGTGCTGCTCGACGCTCGCGAAGAACGCGTCGGCGTCGAGGTGCGCGACCGTCGGACGGCGACGCATCTGCGGAGCACGCATCGCGTTGAGCGCGGCCTGCGCTGCGGGGATGCCGCGAGAACGGTCGAGGGGCACGACTGGACACCCTCCTTCGCTGGGACTGGGCCGGGCTGGGACCACGCCGGACCGAGACAGTGCCGAGCGCGAGCCGGGCGGGTGCCGGCCGGTCCCGGACAGAGCCCGGGCGCGGCTGGCCGGGCAGGAGATCTTACGTTTCGGGACTGACAGGCTCCCAGCGGAGCAGGTCCCCGGGCTGGCAGTCGAGGGCCTCGCACAGCGCCTCGAGCGTGCTGAACCGCACGGCCTTCGCGCGACCGTTCTTGAGCACTGCCAGGTTGGCCGGCGTGATGCCGACGAGGTCCGCGAGCGCTCCCACCGTGATCTTGCGCCGCGCCATCATCACGTCGATGTCGACGACCACCGGCATCAGACCACCTGCTCGAGCTCGGCCTCGAGGTCCTTCGCCTGCGCGTCGCGGGCGACAGCCTGGGCGAGGAGCATCCGCAGGACGAGGACGACGAGCGCGGCGAGCACGACGAGGAGCCCGGCACCTCCGACGAGCAGGACGACCCCTGGGGCGACAGCCTCGCCGGGGGCGAGGACGACTCCGAGGGCGAAGACCAGCAGGGCGGCTGCGGTCACGGCACCGAGGACGATGTCGACGTAGCGGAAGGACGCGTGGGAGAACACCGTGCCTGCGCGCACCATCGACAGGAGCCGCCAGACGCACACGAGGACCACCTGGACCGTGAGGATCCCGAGCACGACGATCCCCAGGACCGGCACGCGCAGGTGCTCGGCCTCGGGCGAGAGGTCGTCGAGGTCGGCTGCGAGCAGCGGGACCATCACACCGAGGACGGCGAGAGACCCGGCGAAGGCTACGGCGAGCACAGCGCGCAGGGCGGGGACGACGATCGTGCTCATGGCAGCTCTCCTCTATCGATCAACGGTCACAACCTATCGACTTTCGATAGGGCGCACAAGGCTGCCAGATGGAGACCAGGTGAAGTTCTCCGACACCGGGCCAACGCCAGGAACGTGCGGCGCGCCGTCGCGCTCACTCCGTGGACATATGTTCAGTGACCCAAGTCACAAATGTGACCTGCAGATTTTGTAATCTCTTGACGATCTGCGCACCTCTGGCAGAACAGTCATGCGTGCAGAAGCGTGGCTTTTCCGTAACACTGACGCAACACCGATCGCAGTCGGCCGTAACACCAGGCCACCAAGGTGTGGGTACCGCAGGACCAGGACGAGTGCACCGTCGCACTCCTCCCCCGCGGCTCCACCACCCACCACCGACCGATCCACCCCACAGCTCCACTCATCATCCGGGTCCAGGGGGCCCACAGCCGGAGGTCACGAGATGCGTTCACATGCTCGCCGTACAACACCAGGCCTGGCGATCGCCCTCGCCGTAGCCGTCGCCCTCACCGCATGCGGGCAGAAGTCCACCGACGACGAGACAGGAGCCGCGTCAGGTTCCAGCGAGTCAGCCTCTGCCGACCTGGCCATCGTGCCGATGGTCCAGATCGACCCCGACGGAGTCGAGGTCGAGTCCGCGGCAGGCGGCGACGCCGTCGACCCCGCGGGTGACGGGAGCGCCACCTGCGCCGCCACCACCACCATCGCGATGGCCGGTGCGTTGACCGGTCCGAACGCCGCACTCGGGCAGAACATCCTCAACGGCGCACAGCTCGCGCTCGACAAGCACAACGAGGCCAACGCCGACTGCCAGGTCGTGCTCAAGTCCTTCGACACCGAGGGCGACCCGCAGAAGGCCACCCAGGTCGCGCCGCAGATCGTCGGAGACGCGAACGTCCTCGGCCTCCTCGGCCCCGCGTTCTCGGGCGAGACCAAGGCGACCGGCGACATCTTCAACCAGGCGGGCCTGCTCTCGCTCTCTGCCTCGGCCACCAACCCTGACCTCACCACCCTCGGGTGGAAGACCTTCTACCGCGGCCTCGCCAACGACGCCGTCCAGGGCCCGGCCGTCGCCAAGTACATGGTCGACACCCTCGGCTACGCCAAGGTCTGCGTCGTGGCCGACAACTCCGACTACGGCATCGGTCTCGCCGAGCAGATCACCGCGGGCCTCGGCGACGCCGCAGACTCCTCGTGCTCCGCCTCGGTCAAGACCGGTGACAAGGACTTCGCCGCCGCTGTCCAGATCATCAGCGGTGCCGAGGCCGACGCGGTCTTCTACGCCGGCTACTACGCCGAGGCAGCACCCTTCGTCCAGCAGCTGCGTGACGCCGGGGTCGACACCACCTTCGTCTCGGCCGACGGCACCAACGACCCGCAGTTCGTCGAGCAGGCAGGCTCGGCATCCGACGGCGCCGTGCTCTCCTGCCCGTGCGGCCCGGCACCCGACGCCTTCGCGACCGAGTACGAGACCGCCTTCGAGGCAGCCCCCGGTGTCTACTCCGTCGAGGGCTACGACCTCATGACGATCATGCTCGCCGGTATCGACTCGGGCATCACCGACCGAGCAGGCCTGCTCGACTTCGTCGCCAGCTACGACGGTGCCGGCCTCGCCCGGAACTACTCGTGGACCGACACCGGCGAGCTCACCTCCGCACTCATCTGGATCTACGACGTCGAGTAGCACCCGCCGCCCCGCCGGCAGCTGACCTCGCGCTCCCGGCCCGCCACCACGGCGGACCGGGAGCGCGGGCTGCTTGCGGGGCGCACCACGACGGACGTCCAGCACAGGAAAGAGAGAGTGCAGCACATGACAGGTGGTCTTCTCCACACCATGGTCGTGGCGGAACCCCTCATCGGGTTCGACGTCGCGGCCCTCGGGCGGAACTTCTGGGCGCTGACCGTCGACGGGCTGACCTACGGGTCCGTGTACGCCCTCGTCGCCGTCGGCTACACCCTCGTGTACGGCGTCCTGCGCCTCATCAACTTCGCGCACTCCGAGGTGTTCATGCTCGGGATGTTCGGGCAGTACGCGGCCCTCATGCTGCTCGGCTTCGGCCCGAGCGGCGACGCGTACGACATGGGGATCGTCATGACGGTCCTCTACCTCGGAGCCGCCATGATCGGCGGCATGGCCATCTCCGGCGGCGTGGCCGTCGGCCTGGAGCGGGTCGCCTACAGGCCGCTGCGCAAGCGCGGTGCCCCGTCGCTCGTCTTCCTCATCACCGCGATCGGTGCGTCCTTCGTGCTGCAGGAGTTCGTGCACTTCGTGCTCCCCCGCCTCACCGGCGGCACGCTCGGCGGCGTCAACGCCCAGCAGCCCATCCGGCTCGTCGAGCCCGAGGTGCAGTTCCAGATCGGCTCCGCCAACGTCACCAACGTGACCCTCATCATCGTGGTCTCCGCGCTGCTGCTGGCCCTCGCGACCGACCAGTTCATCAACCGCACCAAGTTCGGCCGCGGCATCCGTGCCGTCGCGCAGGACCCCGTGACGGCCACCCTCATGGGGGTCTCACGAGAGCGCATCATCATGCTCACCTTCCTCATCGGCGGCATCCTCGCCGGCGCCGCCGCGCTGCTCTACACGCTCCGCGTCCCCAACGGCATCGTCTACTCGGGCGGGTTCATCCTGGGCATCAAGGCCTTCTGCGCCGCGGTCCTCGGGGGGATCGGCAACCTGCGCGGAGCTCTCCTCGGCGGGCTGCTGCTCGGGGTCATGGAGAACTACGGACAGGTCGTCTTCGGCACGGAGTGGCGCGACGTCGTCGCCTTCGTCCTGCTGATCCTCGTCCTCATGGTCAGGCCCACGGGCATCCTCGGCGAGTCTCTCGGGAGGGCACGCGCATGACGACCCCGAACGCACCCACACCCGCGTCGCCGGGCGACGGAGAGCACGGGACCCCGTCCTCCGGCTCCTCGCCTGCCCCGCTCGCGAAGGGCACCTCGCCGACTGGCAGCTCGTCGACATCACCCCCGTCCACCGACCCTGCGCACAGCACGACGACAGGCCTGCGACCCCACTCCGGTGTGGGCGACGCCGTCCGTCTCTGGTGGGACGCCCAGGCCAGGCCCACCCAGTGGGCCCTCGGGCTACCCCTGCTGATCTTCATCGCTCTCCTTCCGATCTTGCAGATCCCGGTCCTGACGACAGTCGGCACCAACTTCGGCGGCGTCATGGCCCAGTTCGGCATGTACGCGCTCATCGCGATCGGCCTCAACGTGGTCGTCGGCCAGGCGGGGCTGCTCGACCTCGGCTACATCGGCTTCTACGCGATCGGCGCGTACACCGTTGCCCTGCTCACCAGCCCGTCGAGCCCCTGGAACCAGACCGGCGACGGCGGGTGGCTCTCCCAGGACTGGGCGTGGCTCGCCGCGCTGCCGATCGCCGTCGCGATCACCGCGCTCTCGGGACTGCTCATCGGCTCCCCCACGCTGCGTCTGCGCGGTGACTACCTCGCGATCGTCACGCTCGGCTTCGGCGAAATCGTCAGGCTGCTGGCCGACAACCTCGACGGCATCACCGGCGGCGGTCGGGGCCTCGCCCAGGTCGCCTACCCGCGAGCCGGGGTGAGCGAGACGAACCCCAACGGTGTGTTCTCGGCCGGCTCGGGCTCCGGAGCCCTCAACTCCGGGGTGTGGTGGTACTGGCTGAGCATCGTGCTCATCGTCGTCGCGCTGCTGTTCGTGGGGAACCTCGAGCGCTCACGCGTCGGTCGCTCGTGGGTCGCGATCCGCGAGGACGAGGACGCCGCCGAGATCATGGGCGTGCCGACCTTCAGGTTCAAGCTCTGGGCGTTTGTCATCGGCGCCTCGATCGGCGGTGCCTCCGGCGCCCTCTACGCCGGGCAGGTGCAGTTCGTGAACCCCACGAACTTCAACGTGATCAACTCGGTCCTGTTCCTCTGCGCCGTCGTGCTCGGGGGTCAGGGCAACAAGCTCGGCGTGATCCTCGGGGCCTTCGTCATCGTCTACCTGCCGAACTTCTTCCTCGGCCGGACCGAGATCTTCGGCATACCGATCGACGGTACCCAGATCGCGGAGTACAGGTACCTGTTCTTCGGCATCGCCCTCATGGTGCTCATGGTCTTCAGGCCGCAAGGGCTCCTGCCCGTGCGGCAGAAGCTCCTCACCTACGGCCGCGAGCTGTACGTCGCAGCCCGCCGCACCATCAAGGCGCAGGACAGCGAGCTCCACGACGGCTCGCACCACCGCGCGGGTCGTGGCAGCACCGGTCGCGGCAGCACGGGGCCCGACAGCACAGCGAAGGAGCAGGCATGAGCAGCCACGAGCCTGGCGGCATCGGCGCGGGCGCCGAGCACGGCGAAGAGCTCCGCAACCCTGAGCAGGGCGCCGGTACCGGACCCGCAGAGAAAGACCTTCCCGGTGGAGGGGTCGAAGAACCCGTCGTCGTGGACGTCGCCGACGTCCACCCCGAGCTGGCCGACCCGACCGTCGTCGCCGAGAAGGTGGCCTCGGACCGCGAGGTCCACACGGCCGTCGGCGAGCCGCTGCTGCGCATGGACGACGTCACGGTCCAGTTCGGTGGTCTCACAGCCGTCGACGGCGTGACCTTCGACATCCGTCGCGGGGAGATCCTCGGGCTGATCGGGCCCAACGGGGCGGGGAAGACCACTTGCTTCAACGCGATGACGGGGGTGTACAGGCCGACGTCGGGGACTGTGGTCTTCGACGGCGAGCCCGTCGGCCGCAAGAAGCGCTACCAGATCACCCAGCTGGGGATCGCCCGGACCTTCCAGAACATCCGGCTCTTCAACGAGATGACAGCCCTCGAGAACGTCGTCGTCGGGACAGACGCCCGGCACCGAACCTCGGTCCCCGGCGCCGTCTTCCGCACGCCCCGGCACCGACGAGAAGAACGCGAGGGCATCGACCGCGCGATGGCGCTGCTCGAGTTCGTCGGCGTCGGCGGCAGGGCGACCGATAAGGCCCGCAACCTCTCCTACGGGGACCAGCGTCGCCTCGAGATCGCCCGCGCGCTGGCCACCGAGCCCAAGCTGCTCTGCCTGGACGAGCCGGCCGCAGGCTTCAACCCCGCCGAGAAGGAGTCCCTCATGGACCTCATCCGGCAGATCAGGGACGACGGGTACACGGTCCTGCTCATCGAGCACGACATGAAGCTCGTGCGCGGGGTGACAGACCGCATCGTCGTCCTCGAGTTCGGCAAGGTGATCGCGCAGGGCACCCCTGACGCCGTCACGAGCGACCCGGCGGTCATCGCCGCCTATCTGGGGGTACCCGACGATGCCACTGCTTGAGATCTCAGGGATGACCGTCGCCTACGGGCGCATCGAGGCCATCCGCGACGTGTCCATCACCGTCGAGACCGGGGAGCTCGTCACGCTCATCGGTGCCAACGGTGCCGGGAAGACCACGACCATGCGGGCCCTCTCGGGCGTGCGTCCGCTGTCGCGCGGCACGATCGTCTTCGACGGCAAGGACATCACCCGCATGAAGCCGCACCTGAGGGTGGCCGCGGGGATCGTCCAGGCCCCCGAGGGCCGCGGCGTGTTCGCCGGCATGACCGTCATGGAAAACCTGGAGATGGGGTGCTTCGCCAGGCCCTTCGACTCCAAGGCCGAGCACGACGAGACCGTCGAGAGGGTGTTCACCTTCTTCCCGCGGCTCGCGGAACGGCGCACCCAGCTCGGCGGGACCATGTCCGGCGGCGAGCAGCAGATGCTCGCGATCGGCCGGGCGCTCATGGCCAGGCCACGGGTGCTGCTGCTCGACGAGCCGTCAATGGGCCTGGCACCGATGATCATCCAGCAGATCTTCCGGATCATCTCGGAGATCAACGCGCAGGGCACCACGGTGCTCCTCGTGGAGCAGAACGCGCAGCAGGCACTCTCGAGGTCCGACAGGGCCTACGTGCTCGAGACAGGGTCGGTCGTACGGACCGGCGAGGGCAAGGCGCTCCTCGCCGACCCGGCGATCAAAGAGGCCTACCTCGGGGTGGGCTGACCGAAGGTCAGCCGGACCACGGCCTCGCTCGTGCCCTGGGCACGGGCGAGGTCGGCCACGAGCCTCTCGACGACGCGGACGTCGTGCAGAGGATAGGCGAGCATGACAGCGCCGACGGGCATCCCCCGGCGTCGGGCGTAGGCCTGCACGAGCGACGAGACGAGCGGGCTGATCTCGGCCCGCTCGGTGCTGGGCTGCTCGAGCACCTCGGGAAGGGCCGAGCCTGCGGTGTCGAGATCGAGGTCCAGCACGAGGTCGAGGTCGCCGATCGCCGCGTCGACCATCGCTGCGGCGAAGGCACAGTCGGCGGCAGCGGACGCGGCGGAGGCAGCGGAGACGCGTGCTGCAGGAGTCGTGAGGACGGGCTCGGCGACGGCAAGGTCGACACCTGCTCCATAGCTCTCGGTCATCTCTCTCCCTCGTCGTCGTGGCGCGGCTCCCGACGCTGGGTTCCGCGGTCCGGGCGTCCCGGACACCTGTCTCATCGGCCGGTCGACGCCGGGCGTGAGTGTCTTGGCGGCACAGGCTCACGACAGCCGCAGGACGTGGCGGGCCGCCGAGCCGCTGCGCGCCAGCGCTCGTCCGCGGGACCGGCCGCCACTTGTGCTGGTCGCCGCACCCGAGCGCTCTCCTCGTCACACGACACGACCCCCGCCCTCCGGTGAGGAGGACGGGGGTCGTGGATGTCGTTCGTGTCAGGTCACGCAGACCTGCTCACGGAGGACGGGTCGATCAGAGCTCGTCACCGATGCGGTGGACGAGGATCGAGTTGGTCGTGCCCGCGACGCCGACGGGTGCACCGGCGACGACGACGACGAGGTCGCCCGTCTCGGCGAGACCGTTGGCCTGGAGGGTCGTGTCGACCTGGCGGACCATCGCGTCCGTGCTGTCGACCGAGGGGACCTCGTAGGACTGCGTGCCCCAGGTGAGGGACAGGACGTTGCGGACTGCTGCGTCAGGCGTGAAGGCCAGGAGCGGCAGGGCCGAACGGAGGCGCGACATGCGGCGCGCCGAGTCGCCCGACTGGGTGAAGGTCACGAGGTACTTGACGCCGAGGATCTCACCGATCTCCGCAGCGGCACGGGTGATCGCGCCACCGCGGGTGTGCGGGGTCGACCCGAGGGGGGCGATCCGCTCGCGGCCGAGCTCTTCGGTGCTCTCGATGATGCGGGCCATGACGCGCACGGCCTCGATCGGGTAGTCACCGACGCTGGTCTCACCGGAGAGCATGACGGCGTCTGCACCGTCGAGGACGGCGTTGGCGCAGTCCGAGGCCTCGGCGCGGGTCGGGCGCGGGGCCGAGATCATCGACTCGAGCACCTGGGTCGCGACGATGACGGGCTTGGCGGCACGACGAGCGAGCTCGACGGCGCGCTTCTGGACGAGCGGGACCTGCTCGAGCGGGAGCTCGACGCCGAGGTCGCCACGGGCGACCATGATGCCGTCGAAGGCGTCCACGATCTCGGCGAGGTTCTCGACAGCCTGCGGCTTCTCGACCTTGGCGATGACGGGGAGGACGCGGCCCTCTTCCTCCATGATGCGGCGGACGTCGTCGTAGTCGGCGGCGTTGCGCACGAAGGAGAGCGCGATGATGTCGGCGCCGAGCTTGAGGGCCCAGCGGAGGTCGGCCTCGTCCTTGTCGGACATGGCGGGGACCGAGACGGCGACACCGGGGAGGTTGATGCCCTTGTTGTTGGAGACAGGCCCGGAGACCTCGACGCGGGTCACGACGCGCGGACCCTCGACGGCGGTCACGCGGACGAGGACGCGGCCGTCGTCGATGAGGAGGGGGTCACCGACGCGTGCGTCGTCCGTCAGACCCTTGTGGGTCGTGGAGACGAGCTCCTTGGTGCCCACGACGTCTTCGGTCGTGATGGTGAAGGTGTCACCGACGTTGAGCCAGTGCTTCTCGTCACCGGCGAACCGGCCGAGGCGGATCTTCGGTCCCTGGAGGTCGACCAGCACGGCGACCGAGCGGCCAGAGGCCTCGGCTGCGGCGCGCACGTTGCGGTAGACCGCCTCGTGCTCTTCAGGGTCACCGTGGCTACGGTTGATCCGTGCGACGTCCATACCGGCGTCGACGAGGTTCTGGATCTGCTCGGGGGAGGCCGTGACGGGCCCGATGGTACATACGATCTTCGCTCTGCGCATGGCTCCAGCCTAGTTGATTGTTGAGGTGCTGCTCACGGGACAAAGGTCTTGCCCGGCCCGCAGATCAGGTGCTGCGAGCCGGTCGGTCACGGGCGGAGCGCGACTGTCGTCGCACGCACCGGGGCCGGGAGCTCTGTCGTGCCTTGCAGGTATGCGTCTACCGTAGCCGCAGTCGCCCGACCTTCGGCGATGGCCCACACGATCAGCGACTGACCGCGCCCGGCGTCTCCTGTGACGAAGACCCCCGGGAGAGCCGAGGAGAAGTCGTCGTTGCGGGCCACGAGGCCGCGGGAGGTGAGGCCCGCCCCGGTCTGCTGGACGAGCAGGCTGGTCTCGGGTCCTGTGAAGCCCATCGCGACGAGCACGAGGTCCGCGGGGATGACCCGCTCCGTGCCGGCCTGCGGCACGCGCCGGCCGTCGGGCAGGTACTCGGTCGTGGCGACCTTGAGCCCGGTCACGTGGCCGTGCTCGTCGCCGATCAGCTCGACGGTCGAGGCGAGGTAGTCGCGCTCTCCACCCTCGGCGTGCGAGCTCGAGACCTCGAAGAGCAGCGGGTCGGTCGGCCACGGCTGGTTCTCGGGGCGCGACGTCGGCGGCTTTTTGCCGATCGCCAGCGTCGTCACCGAGGCAGCGCCCTGACGCAGCGACGTACCGATGCAGTCCGAGCCGGTGTCACCGCCTCCGATGACCACGACGTGCTTACCTGTCGCGAGGATCTGGTCCTCGACGGTCTCCCCCGCGACGACGGCGTTCGCCTGCGGCAGGAACTCCATGGCGTAGTGCACGCCCTCGAGGTCGTTGCCGGGGATCGGCAGCTCGCGCGGGACCGTGGCCCCTGTCGCGAGCACGACGGCGTCGAAGCGCGAGCGGAGCTCGTCCCAGGTGATGTCCACGCCGATCTCGACACCGGGCCTGAAGCGGGTGCCCTCGGCCTCCATCTGCGCCAGACGGCGGTCGATGTGGGTCTTCTCGAGCTTGAAGTCGGGGATGCCGTAGCGCAGCAGACCACCGATGGTGGCGTCGCGCTCGTACACCGCGACGGTGTGCCCGGCACGCGTGAGCTGCTGGGCTGCCGCGAGCCCGGCGGGGCCCGAGCCGACGACCGCGACGGTCTTGCCGGTGAGGCGCTGCGGGATCTGCGGCACGACGTAGCCGCGGGCGAAGGCCTCGTCGATGATCGAGACCTCGACGTTCTTGATGGTCACCGCAGGCTGGTTGATGCCGAGCACGCAGCTCGACTCGCACGGCGCGGGGCACACACGACCCGTGAACTCGGGGAAGTTGTTCGTGGCGTGCAGCCTGTCGATCGCGTCCTCCCACTGGTCCCGCCAGACGAGGTCGTTCCAGTCCGGGATGAGGTTCCCGAGCGGGCAGCCCTGGTGGCAGAAGGGGATGCCGCAGTCCATGCAGCGCCCGGCCTGCACCTTGACGATCGCCGAGTCCTCCGCGCGGTGCTCGTGCACCTCGCGCCAGTCCATCAGTCGCACCGACACCGGCCGGTAGGCCGGGAGCTCGCGCTCCCGGACCTTCAGGAATCCACGTGGGTCAGCCACGAGCCACCTCCAAGATCTCTTCCCAGGCACCGGGGACGCTCAGGTCGACGCTGTCGGCGTCAGCCTTCGCGAGGGCGGTGCGGATACGTGCGTACTCGGTCGGCAGCACCTTGGTGAAGCGCGCGAGCGAGGAGGGCAGGTCGGCGAGCAGTGCCTCGGCGACCCGCGAGCCGGTCTCCTCCGCATGGCGGCGGAGCAGACCTTCGACGAGGACCAGGTCGTCGTCGTCGAGACCGGAGAGCGTGAGCTCGCCTGTCGTCGCCGCGACGGTGTTGAGGGCTTCTTCGCGCAGGTCCAGGACGTAGGCGGTACCGCCCGACATCCCGGCGCCGAAGTTGCGCCCGGTGTTGCCCAGGACGAGCACGGTGCCACCGGTCATGTACTCGCAGCCGTGGTCGCCCACACCCTCGACGACCAGCGTGGCGCCCGAGTTGCGGACACCGAAGCGCTCGCCCACGAGGCCGCGCAGGAAGATCTCCCCGCCGGTGGCCCCGTAGCCGATGACGTTGCCGGCGATCACGTTGCTCGCGCCCGTCAGCACGGCCGAGCGGTCCGGGCGCACGACGATGCGTCCGCCCGAGAGGCCCTTGCCGACGTAGTCGTTCGCGTCTCCGAAGAGGCGCAGCGTGATGCCGCGCGGCAGGAAGGCGCCGAGAGACTGACCGGCGGACCCCGTGAGGGTCACGTCGATCGTGTCGTCGGGCAGCCCGTCGCCGCCGTAGCGCTTGGTCACCTCGTGGCCGAGCATGGTGCCGACAGTCCGGTTGACGTTGCGCACCGGGACGTCGATCGAGACCGGCGTGCCGTCTTCGAGGGCCGCAGCGGCCGAGGCGATGAGCTGGTTGTCCAGGGCCCGGGCGAGCCCGTGGTCCTGGGTCGTGGTGTTGCGCAGCGACGAGCCCTCGACGGGCTGGGGCACCGCGAGCACGGGCGCGAGGTCGAGACCCTGCGCCTTCCAGTGGTCGACGGCCTTGCGGGTGTCGAGCGCCTGGACCTGGCCGACGGCCTCTTCGAGGGTCCTGAAGCCGAGGGCCGCGAGGTGCTCGCGGACCTCCTCGGCGATGAACTCGAAGAAGTTCACGACGAACTCCGGGCTCCCCGTGAAGCGCTTGCGCAGCTCGGGGTTCTGCGTGGCGACACCGACGGGGCAGGTGTCGAGGTGGCAGACGCGCATCATGATGCACCCCGACACGACCATCGGAGCCGTCGCGAAGCCGAACTCCTCGGCGCCGAGCAGCGCGCCGATGATGACGTCGCGACCTGTCTTCATCTGGCCGTCGACCTGCACGACGATGCGGTCGCGAAGGTTGTTGAGCACGAGGGTCTGCTGGGTCTCGGCCAGGCCGATCTCCCACGGGGTCCCGGCGTGCTTGAGCGAGGTGAGCGGGCTCGCGCCCGTCCCGCCGTCGTGGCCGGAGATGAGGACCACGTCGGCGTGCGCCTTGGAGACACCCGTCGCCACGGTCCCGACACCGAACTCCGAGACCAGCTTCACGTGGATGCGGGCCGAGGGGTTGGCGTTCTTCGCGTCGTGGATCAGCTGCGCGAGGTCTTCGATCGAGTAGATGTCGTGGTGCGGCGGCGGCGAGATGAGCCCGACACCGGGTGTCGAGTGACGCGTCTTGGCGACCCACGGGTAGACCTTGTGACCGGGCAGCTGACCGCCCTCGCCGGGCTTGGCACCCTGGGCGAGCTTGATCTGGATGTCGTCGGCGAAGGTCAGGTACTCGGACGTCACACCGAAGCGGCCCGACGCGATCTGCTTGACCTTGCTGCGGCGCTCGGGGTCGTGGAGACGCTCGGAGTCTTCACCGCCCTCCCCCGTGTTGGAGCGAGCACCGAGACGGTTCATCGCGATCGCGAGGGTCTCGTGGGCCTCCTGCGAGATGGACCCGTAGGACATCGCACCGGTGTTGAAGCGCTTGACGATCTCCGAGACCGGCTCGACCTCGTCGAGGGGCACGGGGGTGCGGTCGCCCGAGAACTGGAGCAGGCCGCGCAGCGTCATGAGGCGCGCCGTCTGGTCGTCGACCCGCTGCGTGTACTCGCGGAACACGTCGAACTGACGGGTCCGCGTCGAGTGCTGCAGACGGAAGACCGTCTCGGGGTCGAAGAGGTGCTCTTCCCCGTCACGGCGCCACTGGTACTCGCCGCCGACAGCGAGGCGCTGGTGCGCCTGGAAGTTGCCCGACGACGGGTACGCCTCGGTGTGACGGGCCGCGACCTCGGCCGCGATGACGTCGAGGCCGATGCCGCCGAGGCGGCTCGTGGTCCCCGTGAAGTAGTCGCCGATGAGCTCGTGCGAGAGACCGAGGGCCTCGAAGACCTGAGCACCGCGGTAGGAGGACATCGTCGAGATGCCCATCTTGCTCATCACCTTGAGGACGCCCTTGCCGAGCGCCTTGATGAGGTTCTTCACGGCCTTGTCGGGCGTGACGTCGAGGTAGCCCGACTTCGCGAGGTCCTCGACCGTCTCCATCGCGAGGTACGGGTTGACCGCAGCCGCGCCGTAGCCGATGAGCAGCGCGGTGTGGTGCACCTCGCGGACGTCCCCGGCCTCGACGATGAGCGACACCTGGGTGCGGGTGTGCTTGCGCAGGAGGTGGTGGTGAACGGCGCTCACGAGCAGCAGCGACGGGATCGGGGCGTAGTCCTGGTAGGAGTCGCGGTCCGAGAGCACGATGAAGCTCGTGCCCTGGGCGACTGCCAGGTCGACCTCGTCGAAGATCTCCTCGAGCCTGTCGCGCAGGCCCTCGCCGCCGCCGTCGACACGGAACAGGCCACGGATGGTCGTCGCGTCGAAGGTGCCGCCGAGAGAGGGCGCCTTGTGGATGTTGATGATCTTCGCCAGGTCGTCGTTGTCGATGACCGGGAAGGAGAGCACGACCTTGCGGGCGTGCTCGGCAGTGTCGGAGAGCAGGTTCGGCTCAGGTCCGATCGCCCCGCCGATCGACGTGACCAGCTCTTCGCGGATGGCGTCGAGCGGCGGGTTCGTCACCTGGGCGAACATCTGCGTGAAGTAGTCGAAGAGCAGACGCGGGCGCGAGGAGAGCACGGCGATCGGCGTGTCCGTGCCCATGGCGCCGAGGGGCTCGGCGGCCGTGTTGGCCATCGGGGTGAGGAGGATCTTGACCTCTTCCTCGGTGTACCCGAAGGCGCGCTGGCGACGCTGGACCGAGGCCGGGCTGTGCACCACGTGCTCGCGGTCGGGCAGCGCGTCGAGGAACACAGAGTTCTCCTCGACCCACTGCTTGTACGGGCGCTGTGCGGCGAGCTGGGACTTGATCTCGTCGTCGGGGACGATCCGGCCGGCGGCGGTGTCCACGAGGAACATGCGGCCGGGCTCGAGACGACCCTTCTGCACGACAGTCGCGGGGTCGATGTCGAGGACGCCGGCCTCGCTCGCGAGGACGACGAGGCCGTCTTCGGTCACCCAGAAGCGACCCGGGCGCAGACCGTTGCGGTCCAGGACCGCCCCGATCAGCGTGCCGTCGGTGAAGTTGAGGCAGGCCGGGCCGTCCCACGCCTCGATGAGGTTGGCGTGGAACTCGTAGAACGCGCGGCGCTCGGGCGACATCTCGGCGTGGTTCTCCCACGCCTCGGGCACCATCATGAGCACGGCGTGCGGCAGCGAGCGTCCGCCGAGGTGCAGCAGCTCGAGGACCTCGTCGAAGGACGCCGAGTCGCTCGCGCCGTCGGAGCACACCGGCAGCAGCGGGGCGAGGTCGCCGAGGTGCTCGCTCGCGAGCTTGCCCTGGCGTGCGGCCATCCAGTTGCGGTTGCCGCGGACGGTGTTGATCTCACCGTTGTGCGCGATCATCCGGAACGGCTGCGCGAGCGGCCAGGACGGGAAGGTGTTGGTCGAGAACCGCGAGTGCACGAGCGCGAGCTCGGAGGCGTAGCGCGGGTCCGACAGGTCGGGGAAGAACGGCTCGAGCTGAGCCGTCGTGAGCATCCCCTTGTAGGTGAGGGTGCGGGCGGAGAGCGAGGCGAAGAAGAGCCCGAGCTCGTTCTCCGAGCGCTTGCGCAGCCTGTAGGTGCGGCGGTCGAGCTCGATGCCGGACAGCTTCCGCTCGGGGTCGGCGACCACGAGCTGACGGAAGGTGGGCATCGAGGCCCGGGCGCTCGGGCCGACGAGGTCGGCCGTCACGGGGACGTCGCGCCAGGCGAGCACCTCGAGGCGCTCCTGGGCTGCGATGAGCTCGACGGCCCCAACCACCTCGGCCGCCTCGGCGGCGTCCTGCGGGAGGAAGGCCATGCCGATCGCGTAGCTGCCGACAGGGGGCAGGTCGACGGCGACGACGTCACGGATGAAGGCGTCAGGGATCTGGGTGAGGATCCCTGCGCCGTCTCCGCTGTTCTCCTCGGCGCCGACGGCGCCGCGGTGGTCGAGGTTGAGCAGTGCGGTCAGACCGGCGTCGACGATGTCGCGGCCGGGGGTACCACGCAGCGTCGCGACGAAGGCGACACCGCACGCGTCGTGCTCGGCCCGGGGGTCGTACAGGCCTTGGGCGGCGGGCGCCGCGGACATCGCGGAGCTGGTTGCGCTGTGCAGCGGCGTGGTCATCGACACCGTCCTCACGGGGAGCCTGCTTGACGCAGACTTGACTTGACTTGGGGGGTTGCGGGACGTCGTCGGCCCAAACATTACGACACTACGTCGCTCGTGTTTCGACGACGTTACCAACCGTTGTGACCTGGGTCACAACTTGGGCTGGTCTTGACCTTCTTCGACGGTGTCCGTCGGGTCGTCGTGACCGGTGGGGTGGTCGGTCACGACGGCTTCGTCTCCTGCTGCGCTCGCGTCGGCTCCGACCGGCGCGGGGACCTGACGGTCCCCGTCCACGAAGACCGAGTCTTCGCGTCCGGCGTGCCGGCGTCCCTGCACCACGAAGGCCGCGACACCGGCCAGACCCACGAGGATCGAGGTCCAGACGTTGAGGCGGAGGCCGAAGACCTGCTCTGCGGGGTCGATCCGCAGCAGCTCGATCCAGAGTCGGCCGACCGTGTAGAAGACGACGTACAACCAGAATACGCGTCCGTGACCGAGCCTGAACCGCCTGTCCAGGAACACGAGCAGCGCTGCGGCGGCGAGGTTCCACAGCAGCTCGTAGAGGAAGGTGGGGTGGAAGAGCGTGCCGACCTCGTAGCCTGCGGGGAGACGGTCCGGGCTGATCTCGAGGCCCCAGGGCAGGGTCGTCGGACCGCCGAAGAGCTCCTGGTTGAACCAGTTGCCCAGCCGGCCGATCGCCTGCGCGACGAGCAGGCCCGGGGCGACGGCGTCCGCGAAGGAGCTGAACCGCACCCCCGTGCGGCGGCACCCGATGTACGCGCCGACGGCACCGAAGGCGATCGCGCCCCAGATGCCGAGGCCGCCCTCCCAGATCGCAAAGGCCTTGAGCGGGTCACCGCCCTCGCCGAAGTATGCGTCGGGCGAGCTGATGACGTGGTAGATCCGTCCACCGATGATCCCGAAGGGGACGGCCCAGTAGACGATCGTGTACATGTCGTCGATCGAGCCGCCGCGGGCCTCCCAGCGCTTCCCGGTCATCCAGGCGGCGACGAAGATGCCGGCGAGGATCGCGAAGGCGTAGGCGCGCAGCGGGAGCGGACCGAGGTGCCAGACCCCGGTGCTCGGGCTGGGGATCGAGGCGAGCACGACCCCCTGGGCGAGGACGCCGGTCATGACGCGGCCGCACCAGAGCGGGCCGAGCGCACACCGGCGGCGAGACCGGAGACGACCGACTGCATGCTCGCCACCCTGTCGGCGAAGGGGGTGTCACCGAGCAGAGGCTTGACGAAGGCGGAGCCGACGATGACGCCGTCCGCGTAGCGGCCGACCTCGGCGGCCTGCTCGGGGCGAGACACCCCGAGGCCGACGCAGACGCGGGACGCTCCTGCGGCGCGGGTGGCGGCGACGAGCTCTTCAGCGCGGGTCCCCACGGTCGCCCGCTCCCCCGTGACACCCATGGTCGAGGCTGCGTAGACGAAGCCTCGCGAGGCCTTGGCGGTCATCTCGAGTCGCTCCGGGGTCGAGCTCGGGGCGACGAGGAAGACCTTGTCGAGGTCGCGGGAGTCCGCGGCCTCGATCCACTCCGAGCCCTCGTCGGGGATGAGGTCCGGGGTGATCAGACCGCTGCCACCGGCTGCCGCGAGGTCGCGCGCGAAGGCGTCGACGCCGTAGCGCAGGACAGGGTTGAAGTACGTCATGACCAGCACGGGCGCACCCAGGTCGGCGATGGCCTCGACGACCCTGAAGACGTCGCGCACGCGGGCGCCCGAGCTCAGCGCCTGGTCGACGGCCTGCTGGATGATCGCCCCGTCCATCACGGGGTCGCTGTACGGGATGCCGAGCTCGACGATGTCGGCCCCGGCCTCGACGAGGGCGCGGGCGGCCTCGATCGACTGGTCGACCGTCGGGAAGCCGACAGGCAGGTAGCCGACGAGGGCTGCCCTCCCCTGGGCCTTGAGCTCGTCGATACGACGTTCGGTGGCGCTCACGCGTCTGCTCCTTCTGCGCCGAGGTCGGCGTCCGCGTCGACCAGCTCGAACCAGCGTGCCGCTGTCGCGACGTCCTTGTCCCCGCGCCCGGAGAGGTTCACGAGGATGACCTCGTCCGTGCGGCCTGCGGCCGCAGCCTCCTTGCCGAGGCGGATCGCGCCGGCGAGGGCGTGGGCCGACTCGATGGCCGGGATGATGCCCTCGGTGCGGCACAGCAGACGCAGCGCCTCCATCGCGTCGGTGTCGGTGACGGGCTGGTACTCGGCCCGGCCGATGCTCGACAGGAAGGAGTGCTGCGGGCCGACGCCCGGGTAGTCGAGGCCCGCCGAGATCGAGTGGCTGTCCTTCGTCTGGCCGTCCTCGTCCTGCAGCAGGTAGGAGCGCGCACCGTGGAGCACACCCGTCGCGCCGCCGGTGATGCTCGAGGCGTGGCGACCTGTCTCGACGCCGTCGCCGCCGGCCTCGAGGCCGACCAGACGCACGGACTCGTCGTCCAGGAAGGCGTCGAAGATGCCGATCGCGTTGGACCCGCCGCCGACGCACGCGGCCACGACGTCAGGGAGGCGACCGACGAGGTCGAGGACCTGCTGGCGCGCCTCGACGCCGATGATCCGCTGGAAGTCGCGGACCATGGCCGGGAACGGGTGGGGGCCCGCGGCCGTGCCGAAGACGTAGTTGGTCGTGTCGACGTTGGTGACCCAGTCGCGCATGGCCTCGTTGATCGCGTCCTTGAGGGTGCGCGAGCCTGTGGTCACCGGGATGACCTCGGCGCCGAGCAGGCGCATCCGGGCGACGTTGAGCGCCTGGCGCTGGGTGTCTTCTTCGCCCATGTAGACGACGCACTCGAGGTCGAACAGTGCCGCGGCGGTCGCAGTGGCCACGCCGTGCTGACCGGCGCCGGTCTCGGCGATGACGCGCTTCTTGCCGATGCGCTTGGTGAGCAGCGCCTGGCCGAGCACGTTGTTGATCTTGTGCGAGCCCGTGTGGTTGAGGTCTTCACGCTTGAGGATGACCCGGGCACCACCGGCGTGCTCCGCGAAGCGCGGGACCTCGGTGATGATGCTCGGGCGGCCGCTGTAGGAGCGGTGCAGCTCGGCGAGCTGGGACTGGAAGACGGGGTCGGCGACGGCGGCCTGGTAGGCGACGTCGAGCTCGTCGAGGGCGGCGACGAGCGCCTCGGGGACGTAGCGGCCGCCGAACTCACCGAAGTACGGGCCTTGAAGGTTCTGCAGGGACTCGGGCACGAGATGGCCTCCTGAGGGATGCTGAGCGCCCCGGCGCCACGGCGAGCAGGGCTCGTCGCCACGCACGGGGCGGATGTCGGTGAGAGGGGTCCTTCGCCCGCGCAGAGGCGCGGGCGGGACCGGAGCAGGGTCTAGTGGCGGACTGCGCGCAGCGAGGGGTGGGAGCCTGCGGCGACGAGGTCGGCGACCGAGGAGCGCGGCGACTCCCCCGTGACGAGGGCCTCGCCGACGAGCACAGCGTGCGCACCCGAGCGGGCGTAGTCCATGACGTCGTGGGGTCCGCGGACACCCGACTCGGCGATGCGGACGACACCCTCGGGGATCGCGGGTGCGAGCCTGGCGAAGGTCGTGCGGTCGACCTCGAGGGTCTTGAGGTTGCGGGCGTTGACGCCGACGAGGCGTGCGCCGGCGTCGACCGCGCGGGTCACCTCGTCGACGGTGTGGACCTCGACGAGCGCCGTCATGCCGAGCGAGTGCACGCGGTCGAGGAGCGACTCGAGGACAGTCTGCTCGAGGGCCGCGACGATGAGCAGGACGAGGTCGGCGCCGTAGGCCCGTGCCTCCCACACCTGGTAGGGCGTGACCACGAAGTCCTTGCGCAGCACGGGGATGTCGACGGCTGCGCGGACAGCACGCAGGTCGGCCAGGCTGCCCTTGAACCGCCGTTCCTCCGTGAGGACGGAGATGACCGAGGCGCCGCCCTTCTCGTACTCGCGGGCCAGCGCCGCAGGGTCGTCGATCGAGGCCAGCGAGCCCTTGCTCGGGCTCGAGCGCTTGACCTCGGCGATGACCGCGACAGCGTCCTCACCGCTCAGGCGGCTGACGCACTCGAGGGCGTTCGTCTGGCGCTGGGCCTTCTCCTTGAGCACAGCGAGCGGGGTGGCCGCCTCGCGCACGGCAAGGTCTTCACGCACCCCGGCGATGATGTCGTCGAGCACCGTCATGACGTCTCTTCTCCCCAGCAGCATGGACCCGCACCGAGCAGGGACACCTCTGGCGCGGGTCGTCCGCGCCGTCGAGGCACCTGCACAGCCATCGTAGAGCCGCCGTGCGGGTCCACCGACCGGCGTCACGCATGTGAGACGGGTGACCGTCCCGAAGGGTCAGGAGCGCGAGGCGCCGCGACCTGCAGCAGCCGGCTGTCCGTGCCCGGCGACCGAGAGGAGCTTGCCGCCCACGAGACCGGCGACGACGATGACCGCCCCGACGATCACGAGCCAAACGAGCGCGAAGCACATCGCGACCCCGGCGACCGCGGCGCCGAGCACCACGACGATCGTGGTGAACCACGCCGCGGTGGTGTGACCGTGGTTGGTCGGGGGCGCGGACGGCGGGAGGTAGGTGTCGTCACGCTTCACTGAGCTGTCAGCCATGGAACTGCCTTTCACGAAAATGTGGTCCCAGCCTAACCACTGCTGGTGCTCGAGGTGGCCACGGAGCGTCTGTCGGCCGTGTCTGGCACGTCCTGGGAGCGTCTGCGCGGGTCGGAGGGAGAGCTGTGAGGTCAGGTGGGGTCGTCGCCCTGGGTGAGCGAGTCCCAGGTGTCGCGCTCGTCGAGGTCCGGGGTCGTGGAGGCCCCAGGAGACGTCGTCTGGTCCTCTGCGCGGGATCCCGTGACACTGGTGGCGGCCGGGGTCGTCGCGGCGGCTGCGGCACCTGAGGCACCACCGGGTGCGACCTGGGCGCTCTTCTCCCCCAGTCGGGCAGCCTGCTGACCGCTGCCGTGCGGAGCCGACGGTGCGTCGTAGCGACGGGACCGCTTGCCCCAGTCGACCGGGGCGAAGGCCGCCCAGGCTGCGACGACCACCACGACAGCGCCGAGGACGACGGTGACGTAGGGGGCGACCGAGATGTCGACCGCCGCGCCCGACCTGGCCACGCCTGTCGCCTCAGCGACCCCGGAGCGGGCCGCCGCGTCCGGGGACAGGACGAAGGACAGCGCCGAGCCGCCGATGACCGCGCCACCGAGAGCCACGACGAGCAGCGAGACCCACCGGGCCGCGCGGCCGACGAGCCCGAGGGACAGAGCCGCCGCGACGACCACGAGGGCCGCGGCGCTCACCCCCGGTGCGGCCGTGGTCCCGGAGACGGTGACGTCGACTGAGGCATCGAGCGCAGTCGATGCTGTGGTCGAGAGCCACGTCGGGACGGCGCTCAGCAGGCTGAACCCGCCGAGCAGCAGGAGCGTCATCACGACGGTCCGTCGCGGGGTCGTCCGGCGTGCGGCAGGGCTGTCAGGGCTGGCAGAGCCGCTCTGACCGCGCTGGCCGGTCACGGGCGGGCTCGCAGACGGCTCGCGACCTGGACCGCGCGGACGGCGGCTGCGGCCTTGTTCCGCGACTCTTCGTACTCGAGCGCGGGGTCGGAGTCGGCGACGATGCCACCGCCCGCCTGGACGCTCGCCCGTCCGTCGCGGATGAGCGCCGTGCGGATCGCGATGGCCATGTCCATGGTCCCGTCGAAGCCGAAGTACCCGACGGTGCCACCGTAGATGCCGCGGCCTGCAGGCTCGATCTCGTCGATGAGCGCGATCGCGCGCGTCTTGGGCGCCCCGGAGAGCGTGCCCGCCGGGAAGGTCGCCGTGAGGACGCCGAGCGCCGTCGCCTCGGGGCGCAGGGCACCGACCACCGTCGAGCTCATGTGCATGATGTGGCTGAAGCGCTTGATAGCCATGAACTCGACGACCTCGACGCTCGTGGGGTCGCAGACCTTGGCCAGGTCGTTGCGGGAGAGGTCGACGAGCATGATGTGCTCGGCGCACTCCTTCGGGTCGACCAGCAGCTCTTCGGCCAGGCGGGTGTCCTCCTCGGGGGTCGCGCCGCGGGGACGCGAGCCGGCGATCGGGAAGGTGACGACCCGACGGTCGGCGACCTTGGCGAGGGTCTCCGGGCTCGAGCCGACCACGGCGAAGTCTTGGCCGTCAGCGTCCGTGAGCTGGAAGTAGTACATGTACGGGCTCGGGTTGATCGTGCGCAGCACCCTGTAGACGTCGAGAGGGTCCGCCGTGCACTTGAGGTCGAGGCGCTGCGAGAGCACCACCTGGAAGACCTCGCCGTCGCGGATGGCCTCTTTGCCAGCCAGGACCGACTCCTCGAAGGTCGAGCGCTCGGTCCTGAAGGCCAGCTCCGGCTCGGGCTCGTCGACGAGCACCCGGCGGACCGCGGCGGCGTCGGCGGGCGACGGGGGCGCCACGAGGCTGGCCTCCATCGCGTCGAGACGTGCGACGGCGTCGGCGTGGGCCTCGTCGACGCGCTCGTCGCTCGCGTCGAAGTTGATGGCGTTGGCGATGAGCCAGACCGAGCCGTCCACGTGGTCGACGACAGCGAGGTCGCTGGCCAGGCAGAGCGTCATCTCGGGGACACCGAGCTCGTCAGGGGCCGTCTTGGGCAGCGTGGGCTCCCAGCGGCGCACGACGTCCCACCCGAGGGCACCGACAAGACCACCCGTGAGAGGCGGCAGCCCGTCGATCGCCTCGGTGTGCAGGACGCGCAGCGTCGCGTCGAGGACCTCGAGAGGCTCGCCGTCCGTCGGGATGCCGGCGGGCACGTCACCGCGCCACACGGCGCGGTCGTCCGCGACCGTCAGCGTGGCGCGCGAGGTCACCCCGACGAAGGAGTAGCGCGACCATCCACCACCGATCTCGGCGGACTCCATGATGAAGGTCCCCGGGCGCCCCTGGGCCAGCCGGCGGTACAGCGCGACGGGGGTGAGGTCGTCGGCGAGCAGCCTGCGGACGACGGGCACCACGCGGCGGTCGGCGGCGAGCTCGCGGAACTCCGGGAGCTCCGGCCACGTCTGGCCCCACGGCAGCGACCCGACGGTACGGGGGGTGCTCACGGGGTGCGGTGACGTGGTCATGCCGAGGTCTCCTTGCTGTCGGGACGTCCTGGGGCTGTCTGCTCTGCTGCGGCAGGTGTCGAGAGGTCGGTGGTGCGGTCGGCCGGTTGGTCGGTCGAAAGTCCGGCGTGGTGGTCGGTCGAGCGGTCGGCGGCCGTGGGCTCGGCCGCGCTGGCGACCACAGCTCCGAGGTCGCCGCCGCTGATGAAGCAGGTGCGCTCCCCCGTGTGGCAGGCTGCGCCGACCTGGTCGACCTCGACCAGCAGGGCGTCGCCGTCGCAGTCGATCGAGACCGAGCGGACCCACTGGACGTGGCCGGAGGTGTCGCCCTTGCGCCAGTACTCCTGCCGGGACCGCGAGTAGAAGGTCACGCGTCCTTCGGTCAGCGTGCGGGACAGCGCCTCGTCGTCCATCCAGCCGAGCATGAGCACCTCACGGGTGTCGTGCTGCTGCACGATCGCGGCGACGAGGCCGGCCGGGTCGCGCTTGAGGCGGGCGGCGATCTCCGGGTCGAGGGTGCTGGTGGGGACGGGGGCTGAAGACTGGGCAGGCACCGCAGCATCTTCCCATGCTGCGGTGCCGCGCCGCGCCTCGGGTGCGTCTCGCGGACACACCGGGGCCCCGTCCCGAGCCCCTGCACGTCACGACAGGCCAGGGCCCGCCAGCCGCCCTCGCGGCGCTGGGCAGCCTGTCCGATGGGCTGCCTGTCAGCGGACCTGGGAGACCCAGGCCTCGTGCATGCGGGCGTAGTGCCCGTCGACCTCGACGAGCTCGGCGTGCGGGCCGACCTGCGCGATCCGTCCCGCGTCGACCACGACCACCAGGTCGGCCGCCTCGGCCGTCGAGAGCCTGTGCGCGATCGTGATCGTGCTCCGGCCGTGGGTCAGCGAGTCGAGGGCCCGCGCGATGCGGACCTCGGTCGCGGGGTCGACCGCGCTGGTGGCCTCGTCGAGCACGAGCAGGTCGGCCTGGGCGAGGTAGGCGCGGGCGATCGCGACGAGCTGCCGCTCCCCCGCCGACAACGACTCTCCACGCTGCCCGACCGAGGTGTCGAGACCGTCGGGCAGGTCTGCGACCCAGTCGGCCAGACCGAGCTCGGACACCGCCCGCTCGAGGTCCGCGGCCAGGCGCGGGTCCCTGTCACGACCAGACGACCGGCCGGGCTGCAGGTGGTCGTGCGAGAAGGGCGCGTCAGGGTCGTCGAGCTCGGGCCTGTGGCCGTAGGCGATGTTGTCCGCGAGGGTCCCGTCGAAGAGGAAGCCCTCCTGCGGGACCATGACGATGCGCTGGCGCAGGCTCGCCGCCCGGATGGTCCGGACGTCGGTGCCGTCGAGCAGCACCGTGCCCTCGGTCGGGTCCATGAGACGGGTGGCGAGCTTGGCGATCGTCGTCTTGCCAGAACCCGTCGCACCCACCACGGCGACCTTGGTGCGCGGGGGCAGCGCGAGGTCGACGCCGTGCAGGACCGGGGCCCCGCCCGGGTAGGCGAAGCTCACGCCGCGGAACTCGACGGCCGCAGCCCCACGAGGGCTGTGCACCCCGTCGTCGCCCGGGTCGGCGACCATCACCGGGGTCTCCAGGACGGCGAGCACACGGCGCCAGCCGGCGACGGCGTTCTGCAGCTCGTTGAGGATCTCCGTGGCCATCTGGACGGGCCCCGTGAACAGCTGGACGAGGAAGAGGAAGGCGAGGAGCTGACCCACGCTCAGACCGCCCCCCACGCCCAGGTACGTCCCGGCCACCACGACGGCGCTCAGCACGAGGTTGGCCACCATGACACCGCTCGAGAAGACGATCGAGACGAGCTTCTGCGCGCGGATCGCCGCGTGGCGGTGGTCGTCGATCGAGGCGTCGATGCGACGCTCGGTCCGGCGGCCGACGCCGTAGGCGCGGATGGTCTCGGCACCGACCACGGCCTCGGAGATCGCACCGAGCATCGCGCCGACCTTGGCGCGGACAGCCGTGTAGGCCTGGTTGACCTTCTTCTGCGCCGGGCGCAGCACGAAGAAGAGCGGCACGAAGCAGACCCACACGACGATGGTCAGCTGCCACGAGTACCAGAGCATGAGGCCCGTGGCCGCGAGGATCTGGAGCATCGAGACGAGCAGCATGATGCCGCCCCACTGCACGAACAGCGAGATGGTGTCGACGTCCGAGGTCACGCGAGACACGAGGGACCCGCGTCGCTCGGTGTTCTGGGACAGGACAGAGAGGTCGTGCACGTGCCTGAAGGCCTTGACCCGCAAGGACGCGAGACCTGTCTCGGTGCTGGTGAAGAGCCGCACGTTGACGAGCGCGGAGCAGGTCCCCGCGATCACGAGGACCACCGCCGCG
This sequence comes from Sanguibacter inulinus, assembly GCF_013415325.1. Taxonomy (GTDB): domain Bacteria; phylum Actinomycetota; class Actinomycetes; order Actinomycetales; family Cellulomonadaceae; genus Sanguibacter; species Sanguibacter inulinus. The sequence continues at coordinate 84,145 of NZ_JACBYE010000008.1, forward strand.
GCGCTGACGAGCCAGACGACCCGGGTCATGTCGACCCCGCCCGGCGCGAGGATGCCGGTGTCGACGGTCTGCTGGACGGCGAGCGGGACGACGATGCGTCCTGCCGCGGCGAAGACGGCGAGGATGAAGGTCAGCGTCGCGCCGTGGAGGATCTCGGGCGAGACCTGGACCCCGCGGCGCAGGGTCGCGAAGACCCCGAGCTCGCTGGCCGAGGCGATCGAGCTGTGGCTGTCGGAGTCGGGAGCACCGGAGACCGGCGTCGTGGAACCCTGCTCCTCCGCACTCTTCCGCGTCACCCTCTTCAGCCTCGAGCTCTTGCCCTTCGAGCCGGCGCCCGTCGTGCTGTCGGCGCTCACGCCTCGTCCTCTCGTCGGGTCGCCTCGCGCTGGTACGCGAGTGCGAGGTCTTGGAATCCTTCGTCTCGGGTCAGGAGCTCGGCCGCGGTACCGACGTCGACGACGCGACCAGACTCGAGGTGGGCCACCCTGTCGGCGAGCGAGACGCTCGACATGCGGTAGGCGACCATGACCACGGTCGTCCCTGCGCCGGCCCGCAGACCGGCGAGGATGGCCTGCTCGACCTCGGGGTCGACGGCCGAGGTCGCGTCGTCGAGCACCAGCAGGCTCGGTCGGCGCACGAGCGCCCGCGCGATCGCGACGCGCTGGCGCTGACCGCCGGAGAGGTTCGCGCCCCGCTCGCCGAGCGGTGCGTCGAGGCCACCGGGCAGCGCGCGGACCACGTCGGCGACACGAGCCAGCTCGAGGGCCTGCCACACCTCGTCGTCGGTGTAGGACCCCTGGTCCCCCACGTCGGCGAGCGTGATGTTGCCGCGGATCGTGTCTTCGAAGATGAAGGTGGTCTGCGAGACGAAGGCGACGGCTCCGGTGACGGCCTCGGCCGTCAGCTCGCGGGCGTCGACGCCGTCGAGCAGGACGCGTCCGCTGCTGGGGTCGGAGAGCCGGCTGAGCAGCGAGACGAGGGTCGTCTTGCCCGAGCCCGTCGGTCCGACCACGGCGAGGGTCTCCCCAGGCTCGACCACGAGGTCGACGCCCTCGAGGATGGTGATCGGTCCGTTCGAGCCGGGGACCTGGACACCGACGCCGTCCATGCGGACCTGGAGTCCTGCCGGCGCGCCGTCCGGGCCGGCGGCCCGCGCAGGCCGGGTCCTGGTGCCGACCGAGAGTGCGCCCGGTGCGTCGAGCACCTGCGCGATGCGGTCGTGGCCGACGAGCCCGCGCGGCAGCTCACCGAGGACCCAGCCGAAGGCTCGGACCGGGACCGCCATCATCGTCAGCAGGTAGGCCGCCGAGACCACCTGGCCCGTGTCGACGTACCCGCCCGAGACCCGCGAGGTACCCACGAGGAGCACGAGGAGGGTGCCGACCGAGGGCAGGAACTCGATGATCGGGTCGAAGGACGCCCGGACCTTGCCGACCTTGATGTTCGCGGCCCGCAGCTCGCCGGCCTTCTCGGCGAAGCGTGCCTCTTCGCGGTCTTCGGTGCCCAGTGCCTTGACGAGCAGCGCTGCCTCGAAGCTCTCGTGGGCGACGTCGGCCACCTCGGCGCGCAGCTGCTGCGCGCGGGTGATCGCCGGTGACATGTACTTCTGGAAGACGAGGTTGACCAAGACCGCGAGAGGCAGCACGACCAGGGCTGCGGCGGCCAGCCAGACGTCGATGCTCAGCAGCGCGACGGCGGCGATGACGATCATCACGCAGACACCGAGGGCGAAGGGCAGCGGCGTGAAGACCCCTGTGGCCGCCTCGACGTCCGAGCTGACGTTCGACAAGAGCTGCCCCGTGGGGTGCGCCCGGTGCCAGGACATCGGCAGCTCGAGGTACCGGCGGGTGACCGCGCGCCTGTGGTGGGCCTGCAGGTTGGACAGCCCGATGCCCGCGTAGATGCGGCGGGCCGCGACGCTCAGCGCGAGGCCGAGGCCGACGGCGGCGAGCACGAGGCCACCGATCCAGGCTCGGCCGGCCGGGCTCGACCCGTCGAGGGCCGGGACGACGATCGTGTCGGTGACCCGTCCGAGGACCTGGCTGATCGCGACGGTGAGTCCGCCGAAGAGCGCCGAGGCCCCGATGGCCCAGAAGTAGACGACGGGTTCGGTGCGCAGACCGCGACCGATGAGGACGGCAGAACGGCGTGTGCGTGAACCCGTGAGGGCGTGCGAGGTCACGGAGAGGGTCCTTCCAGAGGGAGTGAACAATGTTCTCACAAGCCACCGACACGGGCCCTGGCTGGTCGAGGGCTGTCACCGTCGCCACCTGCTGCGACGCGGGTCCACAGGCTGGCGCCGCAGCATGCCCGGCCGGGGGCGCCGTGCCAGGATGGGGCCATGACCCAGACCTGGAGCGCCACCGAGCGCGCGGACCTCGCCCAGACCCTGCTCGCAGCGGGCCCCGGAGCCCCGACGCTGTGCGCGGGCTGGCAGACGCAGCACCTCGCCGCGCACCTGGTGCTCCGCGACAGGACCCCGTGGCGGATGTCCCCAGGTCGGCTCGAGTCTGTCGCGGCGACGTCTGCCGACCCCCAGGGCTATGCCGCCCTGGTCGCGCAGGTCGCCGAGGGCCCCGGGCGCCTCAGCCCGGGGTATTGGTTCTCCGAGCAGATGAACCTGCTCGAGCTGTTCGTGCACTCCGAGGACGTCCGCCGCGCCGGACCTGACGGCGCGCGGTCGACCGAGATCGGCCCCGACTACGCGAAGGCGCTGTGGAAGCAGTTCCGGCTGTTCTCGAGGATGCTGCTCCGCCCGGCACCTGTCGGGGTCGTCCTCGTCGTGACCGACGGCCCGCGGGTCGTCGCGCGCAAGCCGCGGTCGGGGGCCGGCACCGTGGTCGTGACCGGAGAGCTGGCCGACGTGATCCTCTTCGCCTTCGGCCGCGGGACCAGCACAGACCTGACCTTCCAGGGGGACGACGCCGACGTCCGAGCGCTCCTCGCAAGGTTCCCCGGGCCGGGCGGAGCGTCGAGCCAAGCCTGAGCACGAAGCACGAAGCACGAAGCACTAAGCACTAAGCACTAAGCACTAAGCACTAAGCACTAAGCCAGGCTGCCACCTGCGGGAGGGCATCCTGGCTTCGTCGTCTGGCGCCCCGTCACCGGGGCACCGCGGTCACAGGCGGACGGGGACCCCGTCCGCGGCCATGGCCTGCTTCACCTGGTCGATCGTCAGCCGACCGAAGTGGAAGACGCTCGCTGCCAGCACGGCGTCGGCCCCGGCCTTCGCCGCCGCCGAGAAGTCTGCAGGGCTGCTCGCCCCGCCGCTCGCGATGAGCGGGACGCGCACCTCGGACCGCACCTGCGCGAACATCTCGAGGTCGTAGCCGTCGTAGGTACCGTCGGCGTCCATCGAGTTGAGCAAGATCTCGCCGGCACCGAGCGTCGCCGCGCGTGCGGCCCACTCGACGGCGTCGATGCCCGTTCCCTGCCTGCCGCCGTGCGTGGTCACCTCGTAGCCCGAGGCGGTCTCGACGCCGTCGCGGACGCGTCGTGCGTCGACCGAGAGCACGAGGACCTGGCTGCCGAACCTGTCGGCGATCTCGGAGATGAGCTCGGGACGCGCGATCGCCGCAGTGTTGACACCGACCTTGTCCGCTCCGGCGCGCAGCAGCCTGTCGACGTCCTCGACCGTGCGGACGCCGCCGCCGACGGTCAGCGGGATGAAGACCTGCTCGGCGGTCCGGCGGACCACGTCGTAGGTGGTCTCGCGGTTGCCCGAGGACGCCGAGACGTCGAGGAAGGTCAGCTCGTCGGCACCAGCGGCGTCATAGGTCCGCGCGAGCTCGACAGGGTCACCGGCGTCGCGCAGGTTCTCGAAGTTGACACCCTTGACGACACGACCGGCGTCGACGTCGAGGCACGGGATGACGCGGACCGAGACAGACATGCACTCCTGCTTCCTGGGGACTCGTCCGGGCTCAGGGCCGCGGACAGCTCCCGCGGTCAGGCCGGAGGAGACACCGCGAGTATATCGACCACGTAGACGAGGGTCTCGGACGCGAGCTCGTTGCCGCTCGGGCCGAAGGCCAGGCCGGGCGGGACGACGAGCATGACCTCGCTGCCGACGGGCAGGTCGACAAGACCCTCGTCGAAGCCCTCGATCAGCTGGTCGGTGCCGAGCGTGACGGTCTGGGGCAGACGCCCCTCCCCCCACGTCGTGTCGAAGACCTCACCTGTCGACCACTTCACGGCGACGAACTGGATGACGACCTGCTGGCCGCTCGCCACCTGCCCACCCGTGCCGCGGATGATCTGGCGCACGACAGGCTCGGCAGGCGGCTCGGTCCCCTCGGGGATGGTCACCGTGGGCACACCACCCTCACCGTGCTCGACGCTCGGCAGACCGGCCTCGGGGTCGCTGATGTCACCCGAGGCGCTCGTCGGCAAGATGTCGATGGTCGAGACGAGAGGCGTGCCGTCGGTCGCTGCGGCGTACATGATGCGCGCCCCGACGGAGTGGCCCTCGAGGACCGTGTACAGCTCGGAGCCGATCGAGTCGGGGGTCATGAGGTAGGCGGCCGGCACAGACGCGAAGTCGTCCCGGACGACGCTGCCGTCGGTCCCGCTCACCGTGTACACGCGGAGCAGGACGGGTCCTCCGTCGACCAACGGGTCACCGGCGCCTTCCCAGACGACCTCTTCGACGGGGTCCGAGAGTGTCAGCGGGGTCTGGAAGTCGAGCGTGGGGACGGTGCCGCCGGTCCCGGTGACACCGATCGTCGGCTCGGCGGTCGGGACGGGTTCCGGGGCCTCGTCGTCGCCGGGTCCGCAGGCCGTGAGTGCGAGCACGAGGGCGAGGGCCGGCGCCGCCCAGGCGGCACGGATCCTGGACGTGGAGCTGCGGCGGTGGTCTCGGGGCATCCCGCCATCGTATCGAGCGGTCGTGGAGGACTCGTGGAGCACGCCCGCCCAGACGGCTGCGGCGGGCGTGGCTCCCCTCACATGCTCTCGATGAGCCTGTCGACCCTCTCGTCGACGCTCTGGAACGGGTCCTTGCACAGCACGGTGCGCTGCGCCTGGTCGTTGAGCTTGAGGTGCACCCAGTCGACCGTGTAGTCGCGCTTGGCCTCCTGGGCCTTGCGGACGAACTCGCCGCGCAGCCTGGCCCGGGTGGTCTGCGGCGGGACGGCCGTCGACTCGAGCACCTCGACGTCGCTCGTCACACGCTCGACCAGCCCACGTGCGGCCAGCAGGTTGTACAGCCCCTCGGTGCGTGAGATGTCGTGGTACGCCAGGTCGAGCCGTGCGATGCGAGGATCGGTCAGCTCAAGAGAGTGCTTCTCCTGGTAGCGGCGGATCAGGCGGTGCTTGATCACCCAGTCGAGCTCGCGCTCGACGCTCGTGAGGTCACCCGACTGGAGCGCGAGCAGCCCGCGCTCCCAGAGGTCGAAGACCTTGCGGTCGGTCTCGGAGATCTCCCCCGACGCCTCGACGAAGTCGCGGACCCGCACCAGGTATTCCTGCTGGAGGTCGATCGCGGTGACGGTCCGGCCCGAGGCCAGCGTGACGGGCGCCTTGCCCGTCATGTCGTGGCTGATCTCACGGATGGCACGCATGGGGTTCTCGAGCGCCATGTCGCGCATCGGGACACCCGCCTCGATCATGCGCAGCACCATGTCGGTCGCGCCGACCTTGAGCATCGCCGTGGGCTCGGCCATCGTCGAGTCGCCGACGATCACGTGCAGGCGCCTGTACAGCTCGGCGTCGGCGTGCGGCTCGTCGCGCGTGTTGATGATCGGCCGCGACCGGGTGGTCGCGCTCGACACCGACTCCCAGATGTGGTCAGCACGCTGGGACAGGCAGAAGGTCGCGCCGCCCGGGGTGGGGAGGATCTTGCCAGCGCCGGTGAGGACCTGCCGGGTGATGAGGAAGGGCACGAGGATGTCGGCCAGGCGCGTGAAGTCCCCCTGCCGGCGCACGAGGTAGTTCTCGTGGCAGCCGTAGGAGTTGCCTGCCGAGTCGGTGTTGTTCTTGAACAGGTGGATCGAGCCCGGGATGCCCTCGACCTCGAGGCGCTGCTGGGCGTCCGCCACGAGCCCTTCGAGGATGCGCTCCCCGCCGCGGTCGTAGGTGATGAGCTGGCGGATGTCGTCGCACTCGGCCGTCGCGTACTCGGGGTGCGAGCCGACGTCGAGGTACAGCCTGGACCCGTTGCGCAAGAACACGTTGGAGGACCGGCCCCAGGCGACGACCTTGCGGAACAGGTAGCGCGCGACCTCGTCGGCGGAGAGCCCTTGCTGGCCCGCGGGCGCTGCGCAGGTGATGCCGTACTCGGTCTCGAGGCCGAAGATCCGGCGGGTGCTCATGCGGGGTCTCCTGAGGTGTCGGTCGTGGTAGTCGGTCCCGCCGGGTCGGAGGACTCGGGCCCAGCACCAGCCGGGCGTGACGGTTCGACCGCCAGGAGGTCGTCGAGCACGTCGCCCGAGAGCCTGCGGAAGGCACGGCGTGGTCGGCTGCGGTCGAGCACCGCGACCTCGAGGTGAGCAGCGGGGATCTCGCGTGCCTCGCCGTCGGGGGCAGCAGGACCGGCGAGCACCTCGCGCACGAGCACGAGGACCTCGGCCAGGGTCAGACCCGGGCGCCAGCGCTCGGTCATCGCCGTCCCGAGCTGCTCGGCCTGCCCGCCCATCACGACGAAGCCGTGCTCGTCGGACACCGACCCGTCGTAGGAGAGCCTGTAGATCTGGTCGTGCTCGGAGGTCGCCCCGACCTGGGCGACGACGATCTCGACCTCGAGGGGCTTCGACTCTGTCGTGAACACCGTGCCGAGCGTCTGGGCGTAGGCGTTGGCGAGGCCGCGGGCGTCGACGTCCGAGCGGTCGTAGGAATAGCCGCGCAGGTCTGCGTACCTGACACCGGCGACCCGCAGGTTCTCGAACTCGTTGTACTTGCCGACGGCCGCGAAGGCGATGCGGTCGTAGATCTCGGAGATCTTGTGCAGCGCGCGCGAGGGGTTCTCGGTCGCGAAGGCGATACCGCCCTCGTAGGCGGCGACGACGACAGACCTGCCGCGGGCGATGCCCTTGCGCGCGTAGTCGGCGCGGTCCTTCATCAGCTGCTCGGGCGAGACGTAGAACGGCATGCTCATCGCAGGTCTCCTCCGAGCGATCCGTGGCGGGTGCGGGACGAGCGGGCCTGCCGGGTCCGCTCGAGCGAGATGTCGTCGACGACGCTCTCGAGCTCGTCGTCTGCCAGACGCAGATAGCCCGCCTCGCTGACCGTGGCGACCACGGGCCAGATCTGGCGGACCGCGTCGGGGCCGCCGGTCGCCGAGTCGTCGTCGGCGGCGTCGAAGAGCGCCTCGACGACCACCCGCACGGCGCCCTGGGCGTCGAGACCGGGTCGCCACAGCTTCTTGAGGGCACCCCGGGCGAAGACCGACCCCGACCCCACGCTGTGGTGGTCGAGCTCTTCGTACCGTCCGCCCGTGACGTCGTAGGAGAAGATGCGGCCGCGACGCGCGACGAGGTCAAAACCTGCGAAGAGCGGGACGACGGCGAGCCCCTGCATCGCGAGCCCGAGGTTGCCGCGGATCATGGTCGACAGGCGGTTCGCCTTGCCGTCGAGGGAGAGCAGCGTGCCCTCGATCTTCTCGTAGTGCTCGAGCTCGAGCTGGAACAGCCTGACGAGCTCGAGGGCGAGCCCGGCGGTCCCCGCGATCCCGACAGCCGAGTACTCGTCCGCAGGGAACACCTTCTCGATCTCGCGGTGCGCGATCATCGAGCCGGCGGTCGCGCGGCGGTCCCCGGCCATGACGACGCCGCCGTCGAAGGACGCGGCGACGATGGTCGTGCCGTGCGGTGCTGGCGGCGCAGAGCCCGACGGGAGCGTGCGCGACGACGGCAGCAGCGAGGGGTCGTGCGCGGCGAGGAACTCGACGAAGGACGAGCTGCCCGGCGTCATGAACGAGCTCGGGAGCCGTGCAGGGTGCTCAGCCGTCATGGCGGGTCACTGCCCACCCTTCTGCACAAATCCACGGACGAAGGACTCGGCGTTCGTCTCGAGCACGTCGTCGATCTCGTCGAGCAGCGCGTCGACCTCGGCGTCGCGCGCCTGGGCCGCCGCGGGGGCTGGCGCCGGTGCTGCGTCGTTGGGCTCGCGGTCCTGCGGCGAGTGCTGCTGGCGTTCCTGGCCGGCCATGTGGTCCTCCTTGCCTGAGGTGCGTCACCCCGAGGGCGTCGACTGACTCCCATCTCACCACATCAGCGCGTCCGACGAGCGGCGAGTCCACAGGTGGCGTCGCAGGTCGGCGGCTCAGCCGAGCAGCGCGGCGAGGAACTCCTCGGCGTCGGGCCGCTCGGCGAACAGCCGGCCGACGTGCTGCTCGGTGCCGCGCCACGGGTCCATCATCGGGACACGCTGCAGGGACGGGGCCCCCGGCAGGTCGAAGATGACGGAGTCCCAGCTCGCCGCCGAGACCATCGCGGGGAAGCGCGCCATGACCTCTCCGCGGAAGTAGGCGCGGGTGTCCGTCGGCGGGTGCGCGACCGCGGCCGTCACGGACTCCTCCGTGACGAGGCGCTCGACTGCGCCCTTGGCGAGCAGACGGTGGTAGATGCTGCGCTCGGGGCGCACGTCCGACCACTGCAGGTCCATCGCGCGCAGCCGGGGGTGGTCCCAGGCGAGGTTGTCGCGTCGGCGCAGTCCCTCGAGCAGACGCAGCTTTGCGACCCACTCGACGTCGCGGGCGCACGACGCCCTGTCGGTCACGAGCCGGTCCAGGACGCTGCCCCAGCGGTCGAGGACGTCGTCGGTCACGGTGTCACCAGAGCCGATCGCCTCGACCCCCGCCCTCACCACCTCGAGGTAGGCGTCCTGGAGCGCGACGGCCGTCATCCGCCGGCCGTCCGCGAGCTCGAGCCCGTAGTCGAGCTCGAGGTCGCGGCTCACCTGCGAGACCGCGGCGACGGGGTCGCGGAGGCGCAGCGCGGCGAGCGCGGCCTGCGCGCCGGGGATCTCGTCCAGGTGCTCGAGGACCCACAGGACAGCCGACGTCGTGCCGAGCTTGAGGTACGTCGCGGTCTCGAAGAGGTTCGCGTCTCCGATGATCAGGTGCAGACGGCGCCACCGGCTGCGGTCGGCGTGCGGCTCGTCGCGGGTGTTGACGATCGGGCGTCGCAGCGTCGTCTCGAGGCCGACCTCGGCCTCCATGTAGTCCGCGCGCTGCGACATCTGGAAGCCGGCCTCCTGGCCGACGGGTCCCAGCCCCACACGACCGGAGCCTGTGAACACCGTGCGCGTGACGAGGAAGGTGGTCAGCAGCTCGGTGATGATGCCGAAGGGGACCTGACGGTCGACGAGGTAGTTCTCGTGGGTGCCGTAGCTCGCGCCCTTGCCGTCGACGTTGTTCTTGTACAGCTGGAGGTCGACCCCCATGTGCGCGGCGACCTCGCGGGCGGCGGCGACCATGACGCGCTCCCCCGCCACGTCCCAGCGCACGCCGTCGAGCGGGTTGGTGACCTCGGGCGAGGAGTACTCGGGGTGCGCGTGGTCGACGTACAGCCTGGCGCCGTTCGTGAGGATCGCGTTCGCTGCGCTCGGGTCGTCGTAGGCCTCGGTGGTCGGGCGCTCGATGCTCTGGACCTGGGCCTCGCCCGCGGTCGGGCCTGACGGCGCGGGGCGGCTGGGGTCGTCGGTGAGCAGCGACGGGTGCGCCGAGGCCCGGCGCACGTGGAAGCCCCGGGCGTCGAGCAAGGGGTCTTCGTCGTCGTAGTCCCACCGGGCCCTCGAGCGGGCCGAGGAGCTGATCGCCCTGTAGGCGGTCACCACCTGGCTCGACATGAGCATCGGGTTGGCCATCGGGTTGCCCTGCTGGAGGACGCCGTACTCGGTCTCGATCCCCATCACGCGTCGCACAGTCACGCGTCCAACCCTAGCCCCGGCGCGCAGGTCAGGGGTGCCGGGACCAGGGTCGGCGCGCTACAGGTACTGCCCGGTGCTCGTCGCGGTCTCGATGGTCCGCCCGGCAGCCGTGCGACCCGAGCCGTTCTTGTCCTGGACGATCGTACGGATGAAGACGATGCGCTCACCCTTCTTGCCCGAGATCCGCGCCCAGTCGTCGGGGTTGGTGGTGTTGGGCAGGTCTTCGTTCTCCTTGAACTCGTCGACGCAGGCCGTCACCAGGTGCTCCACGCGGATGCCGCGCTGCCCGGTCGCGAGGAAGTCCTTGATCGCCGACTTCTTCGCCCTGTCGACGATGTTCTGGATCATGGCGCCCGAGTTGAAGTCCTTGAAGTACAGCGTCTCCTTGTCCCCGGAGGCATAGGTCACCTCGAGGAACTGGTTCTCCTCGGTGTCGGCGTACATCCGCTCGACGACCCGCTGGATCATGCCGTCGACCACGGCCGCCGTGTCGCCCAGGTGCTCGGCGAGGTCGTCCGCGTGAATCGGCAGGTCTGCCGTGAGGTACTTCGCGAAGATCTCGCGGGCCCCCTCGGGGTCTGGCCTCTCGATCTTGATCTTCACGTCGAGGCGACCAGGGCGCAGGATCGCCGGGTCGATCATGTCTTCACGGTTGGACGCCCCGATGACGATGACGTTGTCGAGACGCTCGACGCCGTCGATCTCGCTCAGCAGCTGCGGGACGATCGTCGTCTCGACGTCCGAGGACAGGCCGGTCCCACGGGTGCGGAACAGCGACTCCATCTCGTCGAAGAACACCACGACCGGGTACCCCTGCGAGGCCTTCTCGCGAGCACGGGAGAAGATCAGCCGGATGTGCCGCTCGGTCTCCCCCACGTACTTGTTGAGCAGCTCGGGGCCCTTGACGTTGAGGAAATAGCTCTTCGCCTGGTTGGCGGTCTCGACGACCGCCGGGACACCGTCGGTCGGGCCGTCTGCCGCTGCGGCCGCCGCGCGTCGTGCCACGGCTGCCGCGAGGGAGTTGGCGACAGCCTTGGCGATGAGCGTCTTGCCACAGCCGGGCGGGCCGTAGAGCAAGATGCCCTTCGGCGGGCGCAGCCCGTGCTCGCGGAAGAGGTCGGGGTGGTTGAAGGGCAGCTCGACGGCGTCGCGGATCTGCTCGATCTGCGGACCGAGCCCGCCGATGTCGCTGTAGTCGATGTCCGGCACCTCCTCGAGCACGAGGTCTTCGACCTCGGCCTTCGGGATGCGCTCGTAGACGAAGCCCGACCGCGTGTCGACGGTGAGGGCGTCGCCCGCGCGCAGCGGAGCGCCCACGAGCGACCCGGCGAGGCGCACGACCCGTTCCTCGTCCGAGCGGCCGACCACGAGAGCGCGGCCGTCGTCGAGCAGCTCTTTGACGGTGACGATCTCGCCCACAGGCTCGTACCCGCCAGCAGCCACGACGACGAAGGCCTCGTTGAGGCTGACCTCCTGGCCTGGGCGCAGCCGCGAGAGGTCGACCGACGGGCTGGCGCCCACGTGCATCTTGCGCCCCGCCGACATGATGTCGAGGGTTCCGTCGCCGTGCTCCTCCAGGAACACCGCGAAGGTGCCCGGAGGCTTCGCGAACTCCTCGATCTGCTGCTGGAGCTCGACGATCTTGCCGCGGGCCTCGCCGAGCACCTGGGCCAGGCGCTCGTTCTGCGCAGAGAGCACGGCAAGACGTCGGGCGGCGTCCTCAGGTGTGCTCCGGGGGGTGTCGGGTGTCGAGTCGCTCATGGTGAGCCCCTTCCGCTGCGTGAGGTCCGACGATGTCACAGATCGTCGTCGTGCGCCCCTGTGTCCGCGGAGACGTCCTGTGACGATCCGGTCACGCCGCTCTCGGCGGCAGCCGCGGTGACGTCACGACGGACCCTGCGGACCTTCTTGTCCGAGACGGCACGCTCGCCGAGGTCTTCGGCGCTCCACTCTTCCTCGACGACCGGGTAGGAGCCCTTGGACGGGCGGCGACGCCGCACGGGCGCGTCGATGCCGTCAGCCATCCGGCGGGTGGTCAGCAAGAAGCCCGTGTGCCCGACCATGCGGTGCTGGGGCCTGACGGCGAGTCCTTCGAGGTGCCAGCCGCGCACCATCGTCTCCCACGCCTCGGGCTCGGTGAAGCGGCCGTCGTCGCGGAGGTCTTCGGCGAGGCGGGACAGCTGGGTGGTCGTCGCGACGTAGCAGACGAGGACACCGCCGGGCGCGAGCGCACCCGCGATGGCCTCGAGGTTCTCCCACGGGGCGAGCATGTCGAGGACCACGCGGTCGACAGAGCCGGGCTCGGCGACAGTCGGGAGGACGTCGGAGAGGTCACCGATCGAGAGCTCCCACGCGGGGTGCGGGGCGCCGAAGAACAGCTCGACGTTGGCACGGGCGATGTCGGCGAAGTCTTCGCGACGCTCGATCGAGTGCAGCGAGCCGCCGTCGCCGACGGCACGGAGCAGCGACAGGGTCAGCGCCCCGGAGCCGACCCCGGCCTCGATCACCCGGGCACCGGGGTAGATGTCGGCCATCGCGACGATCTGCCCGGCGTCCTTGGGGTAGACCACAGCGGCGCCGCGCGGCATGGAGAGCGTGTAGTCGCTCAGCAGGGGGCGCAGCGCGAGGTACTCGATCCCCGAGGTGGTCGTGACGACCGAACCCTCGGTCTGGCCGATGATCTCGTCGTGCTGGAAGTACCCGCGGTGCGTGTGGAAGGCAGCACCCGCGGTGAGGGTGATGGTGTGCAGACGGCCGCGCGGGTCGGTCAGCTGGACGCGGTCCCCCGGGCGGAACGGCCCGCGGCGGACCTGGGCTCCGGTCGGTTCAGGACGCCCGGTGGCGCTGGTCCCGGCAGGGACGGCGGTCGGTGCGCCAGGCGCGGAGGGGGCGGAGGTGCTCGGTGCGGCGGAGCTCAGTTCGTCGGTCACAACGCGCCAGTCTAGATCGCGCGGGCGACGTCCGTGGCGTAGAGGGCGCCGACGACGTGCTCGCCGAGGACGAGGATGCACACCGGGGCGTGCGGGGCAGCGCGCAGGACCGCCGAGAACAGCTGCTCCCCCGCGAGGGCCGCGTCGACCACGGCGACCGTCGGCAGGGCGACGGAGACCGACCAGACGGGCGCCGTCGCGGCGGCGTTCTCCGGAACGTCTGCGAGGGCGAGATGGTCGACGAGCCCGACGGGCTGTCCTGTCGCGACCCCGGTCGTCGGCTGCGGCCCGGCCACGAGGACGAGCTGGACCTGGGCGTCGTCGCCGCCGAGGTCCTCGGCGATCTGGCGAGCCTGCGCGACGGTGACGTCAGCGCTCACGGCGACCGCGGGACGAGCCAGCAGGCGCGGGTCGAGGGCGTCGATCTTCGTGCGGCGACGGCTCTGGGCCAGCGCCGCCGAGGCCGAGCTCCACATGAACGACCCGATGAGCGCGGCCCACACGACCATGAGGAGCTCGACGCGCCGACCGCTCAGGCTGGGGACCGCGATGGCTGCTGCGACGAGGGTGACGGCGAGGACCCGCCCCGTCCAGGCCGCGACGACGGTCCCGCGCAGCCGCGAGCCGGTGACAGCCCAGACGAGCGCCTCGGTGACCTGCCCGCCGTCGAGCGGGAGCCCGGGCAGCAGGTTGAAGATCGCGACGGCGGCGTTGGCGTAGGCGGAGACGTAGAGGAGCAGCGCGACCGACGACGAGCCGGCCTGAGCCTGGTAGCCGAACCAGGCGAGACCGGCGAGGACGACGTTGGTGAGCGGGCCGACCACCGCGATGACCGCTGAGCTGCGGGGCGTGGACCTCGTGTCCGTGTAGGCCGTGTGCCCGCCCCAGAGCGTGAGGGCGAGCTCTTGGACGACCATGCCGTGGGCGCGCGCCGCGAGGGCGTGCGCTAGCTCGTGCAAGAACACCGACACCATGAGCATGACGACCACGACGAAGGCACCCAGGAGGGTCTGCGACCCGAGCTCGGGGCTGACCGTCCGGACCGTCGGGACGAACAGCAGCGTGAGGACCCCGACCATGACCAGGGCAGAGGGCTTGAGCAGGACCGGTGCTCCCGCGATCCGGCCGACGACCCATCCTGTGCTCTTGTCCACAGGCGTCACCCTACGTGCCACCGCTGTCGGTGACGCACCCTAGGCTCGTCTCCATGCAGCACTCCGTCACTCCCCCAGCACTCCCGTCCGCCGTCGGCACCGCTCCGGTCGACGGACAAGCCGTCGTGCCTGCTGAGGACGGGGTGGTCGCCGAGGTGGTCCGGTCGCCGCGCCGGCCAGGGCTCTCGCCGTCGCGTGCCAACGACTTCATGCAGTGCCCGCTGCTGTTCAGGTTCCGCGTGGTCGACAAGCTCCCCGAGCCGCCCAGCTCTGCCGCAGCGCGCGGGACCCTGGTGCACTCGGTCCTCGAGAAGCTCTACGACGCGCCTCTCGGCGAGCGGACCGTCGAGCTCGCCCAGGGCATGATCCCGGGCGAGTGGGACAGGCTCCGCGAGGCCTCGCCGGAGTACGCGGAGCTCTTCACCGACGCCGCTGCGCTCGACACCTGGCTCGACAGTGCCGGCCGGCTGGTCTCGACGTACTTCACCCTCGAAGACCCGAACCGGCTCGAGCCGGAGTCGCGTGAGATGTTCGTGGAGTCCCAGCTCGACGGCGGACCGTTGATGCGCGGCATCGTCGACCGCGTGGACGTGGCTCCGAACGGCGCCGTGCGGGTGGTCGACTACAAGTCTGGCAAGTCTCCCCGACCGGGGTACGAGAGCTCAGCGGTGTTCCAGATGCGGTTCTACGGCCTGGTCCTGTGGCGCGAGCGAGGCGAGATGCCCAAGATGCTCCAGCTCGTCTACCTGGGCGACGGGCAGGTGCTGCGCAGCGAGCCGACCGAGCGTGAGCTGCTCGCGACCGAGCAGAAGGTGCGGACCATCTGGTCGAGCATCGAGACTGCCGCGACCACCGGGACCTGGGCACCGCGTCGGTCCAAGCTGTGCGGGTGGTGCGCGCACCAGAGCATCTGCCCCGAGTTCGGCGGGACGCCGCCCGAGATCGACCCGGACGCCGTCGAGCGCGCGACAGGTGTGCGCCCGGCAGCCTGACCGCGCGGCCGGGATGGGTCCCGGGCCAGGTCGACGACCAGCCAGCATCGAGGACCAGGCCGGTCCCCGACCAGGACGGGTCGGGTCGGGTGCCAGACCGGGTCTGTCGCCCCTCCAGCCCCGGTCAGCCGAGGCGCGGTGCCAGCGTGCGCTCAGGCCCGAGAGGCAGTCTCGGGCACGCCGATCTCGTCGATGACCTCACCGGCTGCGAGCCGACCGAGGGTCTCGAGCGTGAGCGAGCGCAGAGACCGGATGCGGCTCAGCCCGGGCCGCGGCTCGACGGGCACCATGACCTCGATGCCGACGGTCGGTGCGCCTGATGCGAGACCCGACGCGATGCCGGACGGAGAGTCTTCGACCACGACGCAGTCCTCGATGCGGACCCCGAGCATCTGCGCGGCCCGCAGGTAGGCCTCGGGGTCGGGCTTGCCGCGAGCGACCTCGTCACCGGTCACGATAACGTCGAAGGTGCCCTCGGCAGCCTGCGCGACGAAGGCGTCAGCGAAGGACCTGTAGGACATGGTGACGAGAGCGCACGGGATGCCAGCAGCCCGGACCGACGCCAGGGTCTCGACGGCGCCGTCCTGCCACGGGACCTCGATCTTCACCTGGGCGATCACCCGGGAGATGAGGTACTCGATGATCTCCGGGACCTCCAGGCGCACACCGGCGCGCTGCATGATCGCCGCAGAGTCGACGAGGGCACGACCGACCAGCTGCAGGCCGTCCTCGTGCGTCCACGGGACGCCGTGCTCACGGGTGAGCTCACCCTCGGCTGCCATCCAGTACGGCTCGGAGTTGATGAGCGTGCCGTCCATGTCCCACAGGACGGCCGCGGGCAGCGTGACCTCGCTGCGGACAGCGTCACGGGCCTCGGCGGAGGCCTCCGCGATGTCAGACGTGGCGGAGGTCGCAGACGTGGAGGCAGCTGCGGACGGGGCGGCGGCAGGCGCGGGAACAGGACTCAGATCAGGTGAGGGGGGCACCCGTCCATCGTATCGGCGGTCTCTGGGTGGGGTGGCCCTGAGCAGCACGGGTCGGGTGGTCCGGGCGAGACAGCCAGGGCAGGCTGGTCGGTCCGGGCGGGCTGGGCGGCGGCCGGCGCGGTCCTGGCGGCGCGGGCCAACTACGCTGGTGGGATGACGGACGAGACCCCCTCCGAGGCCACCCCCGACACCGGCGACGCGAGCCCTGCAGAAGACGCCATCATGTTCGCGGCCTTCGAGGGCTGGAACGACGCCGGCAGCGCTGCGAGCTCGGCCCTGCTGCACCTCATCGACGTGTGGGGCGCCGAGAAGATCGACGAGCTGGACCCTGAGGAGTACCACGACTTCCAGGAGAACCGGCCGATGGTCTCGACCGCGGCCGACGGCACCCGGCACCTCGCCTGGCCGACGACCACGATCTCGGTCGTCGAGCCGCCCATGACCCGTCGCCGGGTGGTCCTGGTCCACGGGATCGAGCCGTCGCTGCGCTGGAAGTCCTACTGCACCGAGCTGCTCGAGATCGCCCAGAGCCTCGGTGTGACGACGGTCGTGACCCTTGGCGCGCTGCTCGCCGACGTGCCGCACACCCGCCCGATCCCGGTGTCGGTGACCTCCGACGACCCGGCTGTCCAGCACCTGCTCGAGGTCGAGGCGAACACCTACGAGGGGCCGACGGGGATCGTCGGGGTGCTGCACAGCGCCGCGCACGAGGCTGGTTTCCACTCCCTCAGCGTGTGGGCCGCCGTGCCGCACTACGTCGCGCACCCACCGTCGCCCAAGGCCACGGCGGCGATCCTCGGACATCTCGAGGCCTTCCTCGCCGAGCCCGTCGACCTCAAGGACCTCGAGGAAGACGCGGAGGCCTGGCAGAACGGTGTCGACAAGCTCATGACCGAGGACACCGAGATCGCGGAGTACGTGAAGCAGCTCGAAGAGGCGAAGGACACCGCCGAGCTTCCCGAGGCGAGCGGCGAGGCGATCGCGCGGGAGTTCGAGCAGTACCTCAAGCGACGCGACAAGGATCTCTGAGCGACGTCCCTCGCGGGGAGCAGCAGCTCCTCACGCCGAGGGAGCGTCGCGGATACGCCACGAGCCGGGACCCCTGAGTGGGGTCCCGGCTCGTCAACTGTCCGCGTCAGCCGTCCAGCGTTGACGTCGTGCGGCGATGACGACGTGCGGCGTGTCAGAGCCGGACGCCGAGGAGCGCGTTGACCGCTCGTGAGATCACTCCGGGCGCGCCCTCGACAGGCTCGGCGGTGCCGGCGAGGGACAGCTCGGCCCACCTGTCGACGGCGGCCAGCGCGCGGGGCGCGTCGAGGTCGTCGGCGAGCGCGGCACGCACCTCCGCGAGGGTCGCGTCGGCGTCGGGGCCGCCGTTGCCGGAGACAGCCGAGCGCCACGTCTCAAAACGCTGCACGCCCTCGGTGAGGCTCGCGTCGGTCCACTCCCAGTCGGAGCGGTAGTGGTGGGCGAGCAGGGCCAGACGGATGGCCATCGGCTCGACGCCCTCGGCGCGCAGACGCGACACGAACACGAGGTTGCCGCGGGACTTGCTCATCTTCTCGCCCTGGTAGGCGACGAGCCCGGCGTGGACGTGCGTGGCCGCACCGGCTCCGTGGACCTCGCCGTCGCCGATGAGGCGGGCGTGCGACGTGCTCATCTCGTGGTGCGGGAACAGCAGGTCGGAACCACCGCCCTGGACGTCGAAGGGCAGTCCGAGCCCTGCACGGGCGATCACGGCACACTCGATGTGCCACCCAGGACGCCCGGTCCCGAGGCTCCCTGCCGCCCAGGCCGGCTCGCCCGGACGCTCACGGCGCCAGAGCAGCGGGTCGAGGGCGTTGCGCTTGCCGGCACGCTCGGGGTCGCCCCCGCGCTCGGCGAAGAGCTCGAGCATCGTCGCCTCGTCGAGGCGTGACACCTGGCCGAAGGCGCTGTCGGCGGTCACGTCCGCGTAGACGTCTCCGAGCTCGGGGGCGTCGCCGCCCGCGCCGTCCTCGAGCGGCACCCTGTACGCGGCTCCGGCCGCGACGAGCTCTTCGACCGCAGCGGCCACAGGCGGGATGGTCTCGACGGCCCCGAGGTACACGTCAGGGGGGATCACACCGAGAGCCGTCATGTCTTCGGCGAAGAGAGCCGTCTGCTCGACGGCGAGATCGCGCCAGTCGACCCCCGTGGCCGTGGCGCGCTCGAGGAGCGGGTCGTCGACGTCGGTGACGTTGGACGCGTAGGTGACGTGCTGACCGGCGTCGCGCCACGCCCGCCCGAGGAGGTCGAAGGCGACATAGGTGGCGGCGTGCCCGATGTGGGTCGCGTCATAGGGGGTGATGCCGCAGACGTACAGCGACGCCGACGGCCCCTGCGAGGCGACGACCAGCCGGCCGGTCGAGCTGTCGTGGACGCGGACGACGTCGCCGCGGCCGGGGAGTTCGGGGATCTGTGGGGCAGGCCAGGTGAGCACGGTCCAACAGTATCCCGAGCCGGGCACCCCCAGGCCCGCCCGCTGGGTGTGCGGTCGGTCCCGTACGACGTCGGTGACCGGGCGCGCGTCGCACCGTGCGTGGTCCAGAATGCAGGCATGGTCAGCCCACAGCCCCCGGTCTCCGTCCGTCGCACCGTCGAGCGTGTCTCCGACGGCTGGCACGAGACCACGCCCGGCCCGGCCGTCGCCCGTGCCGAGGCGCGGTGGTTCGTGGTCGAGGACGGCGCCGACGTGCTCGACGCCGCAGAGGAGCACGGTCTGGACGTCTCCGAGATCCGGGCGCGCCTCGCACGGATCGGCCGTGGTCCGTCGAGCGTGGCACCCCGGGTGGTCCGGGTGAACGACCACGCCCTCTACGTCGTGGTCCCGACAGCCGCCTACGACGACGAGCAGGTGACCACAGGCCGTCTCGTGCTCTTCGCCACGGGCACCGTGCTCTACTCGGCCGAGTCAGGGTCGGCCGGGGTCACGGACAAGGTCGTCGAGCGGCTCGGTGAGCAGCGCGCCCTCAAGGGTCGCGGTGCTCTCCCGGTCCTGGCAGCGATGCTCGTCGAGCTGGTGGCCGGTGCGTCAGACGTCGAGCTCGCGCTCGGCGACGCTGTCGCGCACCTCGAGCAGGTGGCCTTCCGTCTGGACGAGGACCCGCTCCCCCGCCTCTACAACCTCAAGCGCGAGATCTCCGAGGCGCGTCGAGCGCTGCTCCCTCTCTCGGTCGAGCTGCCGGACCTCGGCGACGACCGCACGACGGTGTCGACCGAGCCGCTGCGCCTCGACCGCCAGCTGCTCGAGCGACTCACGGCGCACGCGGAGCGGATCGACCAGCATCTCGAGAGCCACGACAGCCTGCTCTCGGACATGCTCACGGTCCGGCTGTCGCTCGTGTCCGTGCGGCAGAACGAAGACATGCGCAAGATCTCCGCGTGGGCCGCCATCGCGGCGGTCCCCACCCTGGTGGCCGGGATCTACGGCATGAACTTCGAGCACATGCCCGAGCTCGCCTGGACGTGGGGCTATCCGGGCGTGCTCTTCGCGATGGTCGGGATCTGCGTCGGTCTGCACCGCGCCTTCAAGCACAACGGGTGGCTCTGAGCGCCGACGCTCACCTGAGGCCTCAGACGCCGCCCTGGGCGGTCAGCACCCCGGCGAGGAGCAGCACGACGACGACCACGGCGAGCCCGATGCGGTAGTACACGAAGGGCTTGTAGCTGAAGGTCGAGACGATCTTGAGGAACACGATGATGACCAGGTAGCCGACGACGAAGGCGACCAGCGTCGCGAGCAGCGTCGCCCCCGCTCCAGGGGCGCCGGCCGAGCCGATCTCGCCCGAGGAGCTGAAGAGCTTGTAGAGGCCCGAGCCGAGGACCGCCGGGATGGCGAGCAAGAAGGAGTACCGGGCAGCGGCCTCGCGGGAGTAGCCCATGAGGAGCCCTGCGGTGATGGTGCCACCAGACCTGGAGACGCCCGGGACGAGGGCCATCGCCTGCGCGAGACCGAAGTACAGCGCGTGACGCGGGGTCAGCTCGTCGAGGGTCCGCGTCTTGCGGCCGACCTTGTCGGCCCAGCCGAGGATCACACCGAAGACCACGAGCATCAGCGCGATGAGGTAGAGGTTGCGGAAGTTCTGGTCGATCGCGCTCTCGAGCAGCAGACCGAGGACCACGATGGGGATCGACCCCAGACCGATGAACCAGCCCATCCGTGCGTCGTGGTTCTGCGACCCCATGCGCTCGCGCCAGCCCGTGCCGTCCGCGCCGCGCAACGCCTTCCACCAGGCCGTGCAGATGGTGACGATGTCGCGCCTGAAGTACAGCAGGACCGCGGACTCCGTGCCGATCTGGGTGATCGCCGTGAAGGCCGCCCCCGGGTCGTTGGAGCCGATGAGGTCGCCGACGATGCGCAGGTGCGCGCTCGAGGAGACGGGCAGGAACTCGGTGAGGCCCTGGACGAGTCCGAGGACGAGTGCTTCGATCGCGTTCACGTCGAGACACGTTACCCGCACCCTGGCCCTGCGAGGTGCCCGGCCACGTAGTCTGCGGGGATGGAGAACCGCCGCCTCGGTCGCACAGGCCTGCACGTGTCCGCCCTCGGACTGGGCACGATGACCTGGGGACGCGAGACCGACGCCCAGGACGCCGCCGTGCAGCTCCGTGACTTCACCGACGCCGGTGGGACCCTCGTCGACACCGCAGGCTCCTACGCCGACGGTGCCAGCGAGGAGATCCTCGGGTCTCTCCTCGGCTCGGCCGTCCACCGCGACGACCTCGTCCTGTGCACCAAGGGCGGGCTGCGCCAGACAGCGAGCGGGACCGTCGTCGACTCCTCGCGCAGAGCCCTGCTCACCGACCTCGACGCGTCTCTCGCGCGGCTCGGGACCGACCACGTCGACCTGTTCCTGGTGCAGGCGCCCGACCTCGGCACACCCCTCGACGAGACCGTCGACGCGCTCTCCCACGCCGTCACCTCGGGCCGGGCGCTGTACGTCGGGCTCTCGAACCACGGCGCGTGGCACACCGGGTACGTCGCCGGGCGGCTCTCGCAGGTCGACGGGGTCACGCTCGCGGCCGTCGAGGTCGAGCACTCGTTGCTCGCCCGCGCCCTCGAGGACGACGTCGTGCCCGCAGCACAGGCGCTGGGCGTCGGGGTGATCGGGTGGTCGGCCCTGGGTCGCGGGGTCCTCACCGGCAAGTACCGCGGTGGTGTCCCCGCGGGGTCGCGCGGCGCGTCGTCACAGCTGGCCGGCTTCGTGGAGCCGTACCTGGGCGAGGCCGCGTCGTCGGTCGTCGACGCCGTGTGCACGGCAGCGGCGGGCCTCGGGCGGGAGCCTCTCGAGGTGGCCCTGGCGTGGTTGCTCGAACGGGACTACCTGGGGTCCGCCGTCGTCGGAGCGCGCACACCTGGTCAGCTCCGGGCCGCGCTCGGGGCTGTCGACCTCGTGCTGCCGCCCGCGGTGAGCCTCGCGCTCGACGACGTCAGCGCAGACGATCGGGAGTCAGCCCGCGCCTGACCCGGGTCGAGCGCCTCACCAGGCTGGGCGCACCTGCCCGGGCGAGGTCAGCAGGTCAGCGGTCGCCGTCCGATTCGTACCCCTGGTCGTCGGCGTCGTCGAGGTCCGCCCCGTCGATCTCGTCGTCGTCGAGGTCGTCCTCGTCGATGTCGTCGTCGTGGTCTCCCTCGTCGTCGTCATCGTCATCGTCGTCGTCCGCGAGGACGAAGGGGAGAGCCTCGCCGTAGGTGTTGCCGACAGCCTCGTCGTAGACGTCGAAGGCGTCCGCGAGGATGTCGTAGGCGTCGTCGACCGAGGAGTCCTCGTCACCGCGCCGGCTGCTCACGGCCGCGTGGTGGGCTTCGAGGGCGGCGACGAGACGATCAAGGGCTGCGCGAGGGTCGACGGTCATACCCCTGACCGTAGCGCCCCACCAGGCTGAATGGCACCACGCAGGCGCTCCGAGTTCCACACGCACCGCCGCTGCTCGACCAGCGGCGGCGCGGTGCCGGGCTGGTGCGACGTCCCCGCAGACCTGCCGAGGGCTCCCGACGCGCCCTGCGCGGGCAGCGGGCGGGCTGTCCGCGGGTGCGTCGAGCGTCACGAGGTGGTCTTCACGGGGCCAGTGTCAGCGGTGTTTGGTAGGTTCGCCGGAGCGATCCAGGCGCCGCAGGCAGCGCCCGGCGACAGGCGAGAAGGTGGTGCCAGACATGGAACGACGTACGCACGACGACACCCAGCCGCCCGTCCCGCCGCGAGTGCGCCCGACCATGTGGGCCGACACCGGCGGGCAGTACGAGTACAGGGTCATCACGATCCCCCGCGACCGGGACAGGTCCGAGGAGACCCGCCGCATGCTCACCGACGAGGCCGAGTACGGGCGCTGGGAGCTGGCCAGGTCGGTGCTCTACATGGGTGGGCTGCGCAGGGTCTGGCTGCGACGCAAGATCATCCGCGTCCGCAGCACCCTCTGACCCTGGCAGCCCTCTGCCACACGGGTGCCACCTCTGCCTCGTCCAGCACGCGCTGATCCGGTCAGCGCACGGTCGGCACGCCCTGCGCTGGTCAGCGCACGCTGGCGCCCAGCCCACGCTGCCACCCCAGCGCACGCTGCCGTCCGGCAGACGCGGGGTCAGCAGGTCGCGAGCAGCCTGTCGAGGACGCGGGTCCCGAACTTGAGCGAGTCTGTCGGGACGCGCTCGTCGACCCCGTGGAACATGCCCGGGAAGTCGAGAGTCTCGGGCAGCAGCAGCGGCGCGAAGCCGTACCCGGTGATGCCGAGCCTCGCGAGCGACTTGTTGTCCGTCCCACCCGAGAGCGCGTACGGGAGCACGACGGCCTCGGGGTCTTCCGCGAGCAGCGACGCCGTCATCGCGTCGACGAGGTTGCCGCTGAAGGGCACCTCGAGGGCGATGTCCTGGTGGATCGGCTCGATACGCACGTGCTCCCCCGCGAGCTCGCGGAGCGTGGCCATCGCCGACTCCTCGTGGCCGGGGAGGAACCTCGCGTCGATGGTCGCCTCGGCACGCCCGGGGATCACGTTGGCCTTGTAGCCTGCCGCGAGCTGTGAGGGGTTGGAGGTGTTCTGCACTGTCGCG
This sequence comes from Sanguibacter inulinus, assembly GCF_013415325.1. Taxonomy (GTDB): domain Bacteria; phylum Actinomycetota; class Actinomycetes; order Actinomycetales; family Cellulomonadaceae; genus Sanguibacter; species Sanguibacter inulinus. The sequence continues at coordinate 107,137 of NZ_JACBYE010000008.1, forward strand.
CCGACGAACCTGGCAGCCGAGCCCATCGCCGCGATGAGCGCGTCGACCCCTGCGGGGTCTTCGGGGTCGAAGGGCAGACCTGTGAGCTCGCCGACGCCTCGCAGGAGCGCCTCGACGGTCGGCGTCATCACGTAGGGCCATCGATGCTGACCGATGCGTGCGACGGCTGCCGCGAGGTGCACGACGGCGTTGTCCGTCTGCACCTGCGACCCGTGACCGGCCCGGCCGTCGGCGATCAGGCGCAACCAGCCGATGCCCTTCTCGGCGGTCTGGAGCAGGTACGCACGCTGCCCGTTGATCTGCGTGGAGAACCCGCCGACCTCGCTGATGGCCTCGGTCGCGCCCTCGAAGAGCTCCGGGCGGTGGTCGACAGCCCACCGAGCGCCGAGCGCTCCGCCGGCCTCTTCGTCGGCGAAGAACGCGAGCACCACGTCGCGAGCAGGCTTGCGGCCCTCGCGGACCATCTGCCGCACGACCGCGAGCATCATCGCGTCCATGTCCTTCATGTCGACAGCACCGCGACCCCAGAGAAGACCGTCGATCTCTTCTCCGCCGAAGGGGTCCACCTGCCAGTCGCCGGCCTGCGCGGGCACCACGTCGAGGTGACCGTGCAGCACGAGGGCAGGCCGGGTCGGGTCGAGCCCCGGGAGACGGACCACGACGCTCGCGCGGCCCCGCTCGGACTCGAAGAGCTCGGGCTCGAGGCCGACCTCGTGCAGGGAGGTCATGACGTACTCGGCCGCGGCACGCTCGCCGGGCCCGGACCCGTCACCGAAGTTCGACGTGTCGATCCGGAGCAGGTCCTGACAGATCCCGACGACCTCGTCCTGGGCGCTCGGGACTGGGGTCTGTGCAGTGTTCTGTGAGGTCATCCCCCCACGCTACCTGCCTCGGAGTGGGCCGGGGCCGGGGCGACCGAGCAGCGGTCGCCCCGGCAGCCGAGGTCAGACCAGACCGCGCCGCGCGAGCAGCGGGGCGATCTCGGGCCCGCGCCCGCGGAGCTCGCCGAAGGCGAGCATCGGGTCGGTCGACCCGCCGCGCGAGAGCAGCGCCGCGCGGAAGCGGTCACCCGAGGCGCGGTTGAGGACACGGCCGTCGGCGTCGGCGTTCTCTCGGAACCACTCGACGGTCTCGGCGTCGAGGACCTCGGACCAGATGTAGGAGTAGTAGCCGGCCGAGTAGCCGCCGCCGAACACGTGGTTGAAGTACGTGGTCCTGTAGCGCGCGGGGACCTCGCGCAGCGCGACGCCCGCAGCCTCGAGGGCTGCTGCCTCGAAGGGCAATACCTCGTCGACGGTGCCGGGCACCTGCTCGGGGGTGATCTGGTGCCACGCCTGGTCGAGCAGCGTCGCGGCCAGGTACTCGGTCGTCGCGAAGCCTTCGTTGAACAGGCGGGAGTCGAGCATCGTGCGGACCCACTGCTCGGGCAACGGCTCACCGGTGACGTGGTGGACGGCGTAGGACCGGAGGATCTCCTCGTCCCAGGCCCACATCTCGTTGACCTGCGACGGGTACTCGACGAAGTCGCGGGGCACCTCGGTCCCGGAGTGCGACGGGTACCTCACGGCCGAGAACAGGCCGTGCAGCGCGTGGCCGAACTCGTGGAACAGCGTGATGACCTCGTCGAAGACCAGGAGCGTCGGCTCCCCCGCCGGCGGCTTGACGATGTTGAGGTTGTTGACCACGACGGGCAGCTCACCGGTGAGGTAGCTCTGGTCGACGAGGTTGTTCATCCACGCACCGCCCCGCTTGGACTCGCGCGTGTAGTAGTCGGCGAGGAAGAGCCCCATGCCGGAGCCGTCGGTGTCGAAGACCTCGAAGACCCTGACGTCGGGGTGGTAGCCGACCAGGTCGTCGCGCTCGGCGAAGGTGATGCCGTAGAGCTCGGTCGCCGCCTTGAAGACGCCGTCCTGGACGACCTTCTCGAGCTCGAGGTACGGGCGCAGGAGACCGTCGTCGAGGGAGTAGCGCTGCTTGCGGACCCGCTCGGCGTAGTAGGCCCAGTCCCAGGCCTCGAGCGTGGCGCCCGGGTCGCCCAGGTCGGCGACGAGGGCCTCGGTGAGGTCGAGCGCCTCCTTGCGGGCGTTGGCGGCCGCAGCCGGGGCGAGGGGGGCGAGCATGGCGTTGACGGCCTCGGTCGTCTTGGCCGTCGCGTCTTCGGCGATGTACGCAGCGTGGTGGTCGTAGCCGAGCAGACGGGCGTGCTCGGCGCGCAGCCTGGCGAGCTCGATGACGATCTCGCGGGTGTCGGTGTCGTCGCCTGTCGCGCCACGGGTGACCGAGGCCTCGTGCACGCGGCGGCGGACGTCGCGGCGCGCGAGCGAGGCGAGCACGGTCTGCTGGGTCGGCAGCTGCATCTCGAGCAGGTAGCGACCCTCTTCGCCGCGGTCGGTCGCAGCCTGCGCCGCGGCGGCGATCGCGTCGTCGGCGAGCCCGTCGAGGTCCGCGACGTCGTCGACGAAGACGCTCGCCGCGTTGGCACCGGCGAGGAGCTTGCGCCCGAAGGCGGCCTCGAGGGAGGTCGTGCGCGCGTTGAGGTCGCGCAGCGTCGCCTGGTCCTCGGGCGACAGGTCGATGCCCGAGCGGCGGAAGTCCTGGAGCAGGTTCTCGAGGAGCCACCGCGTGTCGGCGTCTGCCTCGACCTCGCCCGCGCGGACCGCCGCGTCGAGCGCGACGACACGGGAGTACAGGCGAGCGTCCATGAAGATCGTGTCGTGGTGCGCGGAGAGCTCGGGGGCGAGAGTCTCCTCGATGTCTTCGAGGGCAGGGCTCGAGTCGGAGCTCGCCACGTTGTAGAGGACCGTGAGAGCACGGTCGAGGACCTCGCCGCTCAGCTCGAGGGCCTCGAGGGTGTTCTCGACGGTCGGCGGGTTCGGGTCGGTGACGATCGCCTCGATCTCGGCGAGCTCGGCTGCCATCCCGGCGCGCACGGCCGGGATGTAGTGCTCGTCGCGGATCGCCGCGAAGTCGGGCAGCGCGTAGGGAAGGGTGGACCGGCTGGCGAAGGGGTTGCTCGCATCGAGCTCGACAGGAGAGTCAGACATGACTCCATTCATACGTCACGAGGCGTCGGAGGTCGACCAGCCACGTCGGTGCAGGTCGTCAGAGCCCGCAGCCGTGCGGCTCACCGGGCAGGGGCGAACCTGTCGACCCAGTCGAGATCGTGCGCCTGCGCGACCTCGCGGTGCGCGAGCGTGCCCTCGTACGTCGCCAGACCTGCGGCCAGCGCCGGGTCAGCCGCGAGGGCGCGCAGGTCTCGGGCTCCTCCGAGGGCTGCCAGGCGTGAGACGTAGGGCAACGTCGCGTTGGTGAGCGCCTGGGTGCTGGTCACCGGGACGGCACCGGGCATGTTCGCGACGGCGTAGAAGATGCTCCCGTGCACCGTGTAGGTCGGCGCACTGTGCGTCGTGGGACGGGTTCCCTCGAAGCAGCCGCCCTGGTCGACCGCGACGTCGACCAGGACAGACCCTGGACGCATGCGCGAGACGAGCTCGTCGGAGACCAGGCGTGGGGCGAGCGCGCCCGGGACGAGCACGGCTCCGACGACGAGGTCTGCGCCTGCGACCTCGCGGTCGACGGCAGCAGCCGTCGAGGTCACGGTGCGCACGGCCCCGCTGTGCTCGCGGTCGATCGAGGCGAGGACCGAGGCCTCGAGGTCGAGCACCGTCACGTCGGCGCGCATCCCTGCGGCGACCTGCGCGGCGTTGCGGCCGGCCGTGCCGCCCCCGAGGACCACGACCTTGGCCGGTCGGGTGCCGGGCACGCCGCCCATGAGCAGACCCGCTCCCCCGACAGGGCTCGTCAGGTGGTATGCGCCGACCTGGGTGGCGAGCCGTCCGGCGACCTCGCTCATCGGTGCGAGCAGCGGGAGCCTGCCGTCGGCGAGGCGGACCGTCTCGTAGGCGAAGGACGTGGTCCCGCTGTCCAGCAGCGCCTGCGTGCACGCACGGTCGGCCGCGAGGTGCAGGTAGGTGAAGAGGGTCAGACCAGGGCGCAGGTAGCGGTGCTCGGACGGCTGCGGCTCCTTGACCTTGACGACGAGCTCGGCCTCGGCCCAGACCTCCTCGGCACCGGGGACCACCCGCGCGCCCGCTGCCTCGTAGTCGGCGTCTGTCACCGCCGAGCCGAGGCCGGCCCCCGCCTGGACGACCACCTCGTGCCCGGCCGACACCAGATGGTGGGCGCCGTCGGCGGTCAGGGCCACCCGGAGCTCGTCGGTCTTGGTCTCGGTCGGGACTGCGATGCGCATGGGTCTCCTTCGCGCCCGGCGGGTCACGCCGTGCTGGTCGGTGGTTCCTGCGTGGTGCTCCTGGACGTCGGGCGGGTGGTCGGGCCTGCCGGCACGACAGGGGCTGTGACGGACACCGGGGTCTCGTCCTCGAGGGCCCCGTCGTCGTGGTCCTCCTCGTCGTCGTCCAGGTCCTCGTCGTCCACGGGATCGAGCATGGGCGGGTCGAGGGTGCGCAGCTGGGAGTAGACGGCCCACGCGACGGCGACGAGCGGGACGGCGATGACGGCGCCCAGGATCCCGGACAGGAGCGTCCCCGCAGTCACCGAGACGGCGACGACGATGGGGTGCAGAGACACCTGCTTGCCCATGACGAGCGGCTGGAGCACGTGCCCCTCGAACTGCCCGATGAGGGCGATGCCGATACCCACGATCGCGGCCTTCCAGATGCCGTCGGCCGCGAGCGCGACGACCATCGCGATGACCATGGCCGCCGGGGCCCCGATGAGCGGGATGAAGGCACCGATGAGGACGAGCACGGCGAGGGGTGCTGCGAGGGGGACACCGAGGATGGTGAGGAAGACGCCGGCCAGGATGCCGTCGGTCACGGCGATGATGACGGTGCCGCGGGTGTAGCCGGAGAAGGTGTACCAGCCGGCTCCTCCGACGACCTTCCACGTGTCGCGCATGCGGCTGGGGAGCTGGTTGAGGAACCAGGACCACATGCTGTCGCCGCGGGCGAGGAAGAAGATGGTGCAGAAGATGGCGAGCGCGAGGGCCGTGAAGACCTCGACGACGGTCCCGGCCTGCTCGAAGGCCGTGCCGGCGATGTCGCCTGCGTGGTCCTGGACCCACTGCTGGCCGTCCTCGATCCAGCCGCGCATGTCGTCGACGGTGATGGAGAAGGGCAGCGGGCCGTTCTCCAAGAACTCGAAGATCTGGTCGGTGCCTGTCGCGAACTGGTCGGAGAGCTTCTGCCACTGCCCGGCGACGGAGGCGACGACGTAGGTGAGGAGGCCGCCGATGACGAGGACGCCGCTCAGCAGGGCGAGCGCGGTCGCGAGGGCTCGCGGCATGATCTTGCCGTAGATGTTGACAACAGGGCGGAGCACGGCCGAGAACACGAGGGCCACGAAGAGCGCGATGAAGACGAGCTGCACCTTGGCGGTGGCGAAGACGACGAGCCCGACGGCGATCGCGACGATGATGAGCCGCCAGGCCCACCCGGCGGAGGACCTGAGCCACAGCGGGACCGAGTCCTGGGGGGCTGCCGGCACCGGTGGACGGATCGACCCTGTGCTCCGTCGCACTGCTGCGCTCCGTACCCGCTGGCCCGACATGGTGGTCCCCTGCTCTCTGCTCTCGGACCCGCTGGAGGCTGCGGATCGCTCACCTGCGACACTAACCGTTCTGTACGACGCGCCTGTCGCCGCCGCGCCTCGCGGTCCTCGCGGACCTGCGACAAGTCTGGCGCAGCGCGCTCGTGCTCGCCCGGCGGTGACGCGTCAGTGTCGCCGGGCATTCATGCATCGTTCACCTGAGCGAGGGATCGTCCGACCATGACCGCACCGAGCACCCCCGGCTCGCAGCCCGCACAGGGCATGCCCGGCTCGCAGCCGGCACCGAGCACCCTGAGCTCGAAGCCCGCACCGGGCACCCAGGGCTCGCAGCCCGCGCAGGCCGTCCCCGGCTCGCAGCCGGGCGCGAGCCCGGCAGGGTCGTCCCTGCTGCGGGGCGCCCTCGCACCGCCTCCCCGCACGCTGGTCGACATCTTCGCCGACACCGTGGACAGGTACCCCGACTCCCCCGCCCTCGACAACGCCGTGGACGTGCTCACCTACGCTGCGCTCGACGAGGCTGCCGACGAGCTCGCGGCCGAGCTCGCGGGGGTGGGCGTAGGACGCGGCGACAGGGTCGGTGTGCGGATCAGCTCGGGGACGACAGACCTGTACGTGGCGATCATCGCGATCCTCAAGGCCGGAGCGGCCTACGTGCCTGTCGACAAGGACGACCCCGACGAGCGCGCCCGGACGGTCTTCGACGAGGCCGGCGTCGCCGCGGTGGTCGGGGACAGGCTCGTGGTCGCGCCGCGCCCTGTCGTGGGCAGTCCGGCAGGTGGGGCAGCGCAGGGTCCGCAGGCGCGGGCTCTCCCCCAGCCGTCGGTGCCTCCGGTCCCTCCGATGCCTTCGGTCCCCTTGGCGCCCCGGTCCGACGCGGCCGGCACCGCAGACGACGACGCCTCGGCGTGGGACGGGCCGGCGACGACCGACGACGCCTGGATCATCTTCACCTCCGGCTCGACGGGCACGCCGAAGGGGGTCGCGGTCTCGCACAGGTCCGCAGCCGCCTTCGTCGACGCCGAGGCACGGCTGTTCTTGCAGGGCGACCCGCTCGGCCCCGGCGACCGCGTCATGGCGGGCCTCTCGGTCGCCTTCGACGCGTCGTGCGAGGAGATGTGGCTCGCCTGGCGGCACGGTGCGTGCCTGGTGCCCGCACCCCGATCGCTCGTCAAGAGCGGCATGGACCTCGGTCCGTGGATGACGGCCAACGACGTGACCGTGGTCTCGACCGTCCCGACGCTCGTGGCGCTCTGGCCGCCGGCCGCCCTCGACGGGGTGCGGCTGCTCATCCTCGGCGGCGAGGCGTGCCCGCCGGAGATCGGTGCCCGCCTGGCCACCGAGGACCGCGAGCTGTGGAACACCTACGGACCGACCGAGGCGACAGTCGTGGCCTGCGCAGCACGCCTGACGACCGAGCCCCCTGTGCGCATCGGCACGGCTCTCGACGGCTGGGACCTCGCCGTGGTCGACGCCCAGGGCGTGCAGGTCGCGGACGGCGAGACCGGCGAGCTGATCATCGGCGGTGTCGGGCTGGCCCGGTACCTCGATCCTGCGAAGGACGCCGAGAAGTACGCCCCGATGCCGACGCTCGGCTGGGACCGCGCGTACAGGTCGGGCGACCTCGTGGTCTCCGACCCGGAAGGTCTGCTGTTCGTGGGGCGGGCAGACGACCAGATCAAGATCGGCGGGCGGCGCGTCGAGCTCGGCGAGGTCGACAGCGCGCTGCTCGCGCTGCCCGGCGTCGAGGCCGCCGCAGCAGCCGTCCGGAAGACCGGGTCGGGCAACACCATCCTCGTCGGGTACCTCACCCCGGGGCCGGGCTTCGACCTCGAGGCCTCCATGGCGACGCTGCGCGAGACGATGCCCTCGGCCCTCGTGCCGCGCATCGCCCAGCTGGCGACGCTGCCCACCCGCACCTCCGGCAAGATCGACCGCGACGCGCTGCCCTGGCCGCTGCCCAGCACGGGGTCCGCCCCCGAGGCCGAGACCCTCGGCGGGACCGCCGGATGGGTCCAAGAGCTCTGGCTCGAGATCCTCGGGGCCGTGGTGACCTCCCGCGACGACGACTTCTTCGCGCTCGGCGGTGGCAGCCTCACCGCCGCGCAGCTCGTCTCCCAGCTCCGCGGGCAGTTCCCCGAGGTGACCGTGGCGGACGTCTACGAGCGTCCGACGGTCGGCGCCCTCGCCGACGCCCTCGACGCGATGTCCGCACCGACCGGGCTGCGCAACGCCGAGGTCAACCCGGTCCCGGCAGCCACCCAGGTGGCCCAGGTCCTCGCCTCGGTCCCGCTGCGCACGGTCGCCGGGCTGCGCTGGCTGGTCTGGGTCGCGGCGGCGAGCACAGTCGTGGGCGACCTCTTCTCGGTCACCTGGCTGCCGCAGGCGTCGTGGTGGTGGACGGGGCTCGGGGCGCTGCTCTTCGTGCTGCCCGCGGGGCGGATGACACTCGCCGCCCTCGGGGCGCGGCTGCTGCTGCTGGGTGTCACGCCCGGGCGCTATCCGCGCGGCGGTCGGGTGCACCTGCGCCTGTGGCTCGCCGAGCGGCTGGCCGACGAGCTCGGTGCGACGTCGCTCGCGGGAGCCACCTGGATGCCCACCTACGCCCGGATGCTCGGCGCGAAGGTTGGTGCAGACGTCGACCTGCACACGCTGCCCCCGGTCACCGGGATGCTCACCCTCGGCGACGGCTGCTCGATCGAGCCCGAGGTCGACCTCGTCGGGCACTGGCTCGACGGCGACGTGCTGCACGTGGGTGCCATCACCGTCGGCGAGCGCGCTCGGATCGGTGCGCGGACCACGCTCGTCGGGGGCGCGGACGTCGGCGCACGCGCCGAGATCGCCCCGGGGTCCGCGGTGGTCGGATCGGTGCCAGCCGACGCGGCCTGGGCGGGCGCACCTGCCCAGCGCACAGGTGCCGCCCGTGGCCCGTGGGCCGAGCAGCGTCCCCCGCGTCGTCGTCGGTGGGTGTGGGGGTACGCCGCGACAGCCGTCGGGATCAGCGCGCTGCCTGTCGTCGCGATCGCGACCGCTGTGGCGGTCGTCCTGGGGCCCGTGACCGGGGCGTCGTCACCGGCCGAGGCGGCCGTGCGCGCGCTCGGGCTCCTGCCCGTCGCCTGCCTCGTCGGTGCGGTGGTCCTCGCGGCCCTGGTGTGGGCCTCGGTCCGGGCCCTGTCCCACGGGCTGACCAACGGCATCCACGCCGTCCACGGACCCCAGGCGTGGCGGGCGTGGGCTGTGCTGAGGATCCTCGACGAGACGCGCACGTGGCTGTTCCCGCTCTACTCCAGCTCCCTGACCCCCGGCTGGCTGCGGCTCCTCGGGGCTGAGATCGGCGACGACGTCGAGGCGTCCACGGTCCTGCTGATCCCGAGCCTGACGACGGTCAACGACGGGGCGTTCTTGGCCGACGACACGATGCTCGGCATGTACGAGCTCGGCAGCGGCTGGTTGCGCGTCGAGCGCGTGAAGATCGGCAAGCATGCCTTCGTCGGCAACTCCGGGATGGCGGCGCCGGGCCGCAAGGTCCCCAAGGGCGGGCTCGTGGCCGTGCTCTCTGCGGCACCGCGGCGCACCAAGGCCAAGGGCGGTACGTCGTGGCTCGGCAGCCCGCCGACCCGGCTGCGCAGGACCGCGAGCGAGGTCGACCAGAGCCTCACCTACCACCCGCCGACTCGCCTGCGGGTGGCCCGCGCCCTCGTCGAGGTGTGCAGGATCGTCCCCGTGGTGGTCGCCGCGTCGCTCAGCCTCGCTGTCGTCACCGTGCTCGTCGCTGTCGCCGGCTCGTCAGGATGGTGGGTCGCCGCGCTCGTCTCGGGGCTCACCCTGCTCGTGGCCGGGGCGCTCGCCGCCGCGGTGACCACCCTCGCCAAGTGGGCCCTCGTCGGCCGGGTCACCGCGACGGACCACGCGCTCTGGAGCTCCTTCGTATGGCGCAACGAGCTCGCGGACACCTTCGTCGAGGTGGTCGCCGCCCCGTGGTTCGCCCGCGGGACGCTCGGCACCCCGGTGCTCGCCGTGTGGTTGCGCTCGCTCGGGGCGACCATCGGCCGCGGCGTCTGGTGCGACACGTACTGGCTGCCCGAGGCGGACCTCGTCGAGCTGCACGACGGGGCGACCGTCAACCGGGGCTGTGTCGTGCAGACCCACCTGTTCCACGACCGTGTGCTCAGCCTCGACCGCGTGGTCCTCAAGGAGGGCGCGACCCTCGGCCCCGGGAGCGTCGTGCTCCCCGCGTCGACCCTCGGCAGGCACGCTACTGTGGGCCCGGTGTCCCTGGTCATGAGAGGTGAGTCAGTGCCCGACAAGACCCGCTGGGTCGGCAACCCGATCGGCCCGTGGGTCGACGAGACCGACCCCGACGAGACCCCCGCGGCAGCCCCGCTGGCCGCCCTGTGACGGCCGAGACGACGGCCGACCCCTACGTGCCGGGTCACGGCGACCCCTCGTACGACGTGCTCTCCTACGACCTCGTGCTCGACTACTCCGTCGAGACCAACAAGCTGTCCGGGACCGCGACCCTGCGGGTCGTCGCCCGCGAGGCCCTCGACCGCCTGACCCTCGACCTCTACGCGCTGCGCGTGTCGAAGGTCACCGTCGACGGTGCCCAGCCGGGTCGGTACTCCCAGCGCCCCGGGCGCCTGGTCGTCAAGACGCGCCGCGAGGTGCAGCCGGGCCAAGAGCTCGTGGTGGTCGTGACCTACGCCGGGACGCCGCGCCCGATGCCCGGGCCGGACGGCGAGGCCGGGTGGGAAGAGCTGGCCGACGGCGTGATCGTCGCCTCCCAGCCGCACGGTGCACCGTCCTGGTACCCGTGCAACGACCGCCCCTCCGACAAGGCGCCCTACAGGATCTCCCTCACGGTGCCGTCCGAGTATCACGTGGTCGCGAACGGCACGCTGACCAGCAGCAGACGCCGCGCCAGCACCACGACCTGGGTGTACGAGCAGCCCGAGCCGATGGCTGCGTACCTCGCGACGGTGCAGATCGGCCGGTACGTCCGCCGGACGCTGCGCGAGGGCACTGACGGCACTGCGGGCACTGCGGGCACCGGGCGCGCTCCGGGCGCCGACGGCTCTGACGCTGCTGCTACCCGTGGCACGGTCCCGATCCACGCCGTGTTTCCGCCGACGGCGACGAGCGCCGTCGAGCGCGCCTTCGCCCGCCAGGGCGAGATGCTCGACGTGTTCGTCGACGCCTTCGGCCCCTACCCCTTCGCCGCGTACACGGTCGTCGTGACCGAGGACGCGCTCGAGATCCCCCTCGAGGCGCAGGGGCTCTCGGTCTTCAGCCAGGGGTTCCTCAGCACCGGGTGGGAGTCGCAGCGGCTCATCGCGCACGAGCTCTCGCACCAGTGGTTCGGCAACTCGGTCACCGCTGCACGCTGGCAGGACATCTGGTTGCACGAGGGCTTCGCCTGCTACGCCGAGTGGGTGTGGTCCGAGGCCTCGGGCGGGCGGTCTGCCGCCGATCACGCCGCAGAGCAGCACGCACGCCTCTCCGCGCTCCCCCAGGACCTCGTCCTCGGCGACCCGGGGACCGACGACATGTTCGACGACAGGGTCTACAAGCGCGGTGCGCTCACCCTGCAGGCCTTGCGCGGGACCGTCGGCGACGACGTGTTCTGGCAGATCCTGCGGACCTGGGTGGCCGAGCACAGGCACGGGTCGGTGACCTCGGCGGACTTCGTCGCGCTCGCCTCCACGGTGGCCGGGACGGACCTCCTCGAGCTGTTCACGGCATGGCTGACGGGGCTCGAGCTCCCGGACCTGCCGCACGCCCGGCGTTCCCTGCTGCGGCGGATCACCGGCTGACGAGAGCCGTCCCAGCCCTGGTCAGAGGTGGTTCCCGTCACATCCGGGGCAACGGGTTCCACACCTGGGCCCAGGACGTGCTAGATTTTCCGACGCACCCAAGAGGACGGAAACGCTCCTCGACGGTCCACCTGTCCGGGTGGCGGAATGGCAGACGCGCTAGCTTGAGGTGCTAGTGCCCTAACGGGCGTGGGGGTTCAAGTCCCCCTCCGGACACAGCGCAGGACAGCACGACGCAGAGACGACAGAGCGGCCCCGGGATCATCCCGGGGCCGCTTCGTCGTCCCCGGGTCTCTCCGTCACCCCCGCACCTCTCAGGCGACCGGCAACCACGCCCTGGTGGCCCTGACGAGCGCCGAGACCCCGATGCCCAGGGTCGGCTCGATCACCGGCGCGTAGTGGGGCGAGTGGTTCGAGGGCACCGTGAGCAGGGCCGGGTCGGTCATGTCCCCCGTGGTGAAGAGTGCAGGGTCTGTCCCGCCGAGGAGCCAGTACGACAGCAGCGCGCCCGAGGCTGTCGCCAGCACGCCCACGTCTTCGCTCCCAGCCCCGGCACCAGGGTCGAGGACGTTCTCCGGCCCGAGCCACCCCCTGAAGACGTCGAGGGTCTTGCCGAGAGCGCCAGCGTCGTTCACGACCACCGGGAAGCGCTCGATCGAGGTGATCTCCGGCTCGCCGGGCGCCCCGGCCGTGGCCATCTCACCCCGGACGATCCGCTCGACGCTCGCCAGGACGTGCTCGCGAACCCCCTCGTCGTAGCTGCGGATGTTCAGCTGGAGCTCGGCCTCTCCCGGGATGACGTTGGCCGCGCTCCCGGCGTGGACAGACCCGACGGTGAGCACGGCGACGGCCGTGCTCGGGATCTCGCGCGAGATCACCGTCTGCAGCCGCAGGACTGTCGCCGCAGCGATGACCACAGGGTCGATCGAGGACTGGGGCATCGAGCCGTGCGCGCCCTTGCCGACGATCGTGACGCGCAAGGAGTCCGATCCCGCGTAGGAGGCACCCGCGTGACCGGCGATCTTCCCGGCAGGCAGGGGCGCCACGTGCTGCCCGAGCACGACGTCAGGCCTGGGGAACCTCTCGAAGAGCCTGTCGTCGACAAGAGCCTGGGCTCCGGCCCCGAGCTCTTCGGCCGGCTGGAACACCAGGAGCAGGGTGCCTGCCCAGGTGTCGGTGCTGCCGGCGAGGACCGCAGCCGCGCCCAGGAGGCACGTGGTGTGCAGGTCGTGGCCGCACGCGTGGTCGACGGGGACCACAGCGCCGTCCTGGTCCGTGGCCGTCGCCGTGCTGGCGTAGTCGAGCCCCGTGTCCTCCAGGACGGGCAGGGCGTCCATGTCAGCGCGGAGCAGCACTGTCGGCCCGTCGCCGTTCTTCAGCAGGCCCACCACCCCCGTGCCGCCGACCCCGGTGGTGACCTCGTACCCGAGCGCGCCGAGGCGCTCGGCCACGATCCCGGCTGTCCGGTGCTCCTGGAACCCGAGCTCCGGGTGTCTGTGGAGGTCTGTGTAGAGGTCGACGAGCGCTGGGTCGGTCTCGACGTCTGGCTGAGCAGTCATGAGCTTCTCCTGTCTTCGCGGTGCCGGTCTTCGAGATGGTTCCCCCAGCCTTGCAGGACGCCCGAGATGCGCCACTGGTGGTGAGATGTGCCAGGTCAGCGCGCTGCAGTCTGGTCACGTCGGGCGTGGCCGAGGCTGCCGCTGTGCACGGAGGTGGTCGAGGACCCCCTCAGATCCGTGCTAGATTTTCCGTCGCAGCCAGAGGACGGAAACGTCCGACGGAGGCTCACCCGTCCGGGTGGCGGAATGGCAGACGCGCTAGCTTGAGGTGCTAGTGCCCTAACGGGCGTGGGGGTTCAAGTCCCCCTCCGGACACAGCGCAGGACAGCACGACGCAGAGACGACAGAGCGGCCTCGGGATCATCCCGGGGCCGCTTCGTCGTCCCCGGGGTCGCTTCGTCGTCCCCGGGGTCGCACGACCTTCGAGAGGGCCCGAGCGGCCTATGGCGCTCGTCACACCAGGAGGCGATGATCAGGAGGTCAGCACCGACCTCACAGAGGGATCCTTCCCATGGACTTCAGGCTCGAGCTCGTGCAGGTGCCCGTCAGCGACATCGACCGTGCCAAGGACTTCTACGTGGACCAGGTGGGCTTCGTCGCCGACCACGACGTCACCGTCTCCGACGAGCTGCGGTTCGTCCAGCTCACGCCGCCCGGCTCGGCGTGCTCGATCGTCCTCGACCTCACCATGACCGACATGGCACCAGGTTCGCTCCACGGCCTCCAGGTGGTCGTCGACGACGCCGACGCCGCGCGCGAGCACCTGCTGGCCCACGGTGTCGACGCACCCGAGGTCCAGGACCTGCCGTGGGGACGGTTCACGTCCTTCACCGACCCCGACGGCAACACCTGGGCGATCCAGCAGATCGTGCCGCAGGGCTGACCGATAGGCTCAGGGGCCCCGAGCAGAGGACCTGAGCACCATGATCGCGATCGACCCCGACGACTCCGCACCCCCGTCCGAGCAGATCCGGGCCCAGGTGCTCGCTGCCGTGCGCTCCGGCGCGCTGGCACCGGGCGCCAGGCTCCCCACCGTCCGCACGCTGGCGGCCGAGCTCGGCGTCGCGGTCAACACCGTCGCCAAGGCTTACCGCGAGCTCGAGAAGGACGAGGTGGTCGAGACCCGCGGGCGCAACGGGACGACGGTGTCTCCGCACGGCGACCCCGGTGAGCGGCTCGCCCAGGTCGCCGCCGAGGCCTACAGGGCGCGGACCGAAGAGCTCGGCGTCGACCCTGCGACAGCGCTCGCGATCGTCACGGCGTCGCTGTCCGGCCAGCAGGGCTGACGCCTCGTCGTCCCCGTGCGAGCACGGCAGCCTGCGCAGGCGCAGACCCTCGCTCTTCGAGGCTCAGAGTCCCGCGTCTCGCCCCACCCAGTCGCGCGAGGTCATCTCGGGCCGCCCCGTCCAGCTGTCGGCGAGCATCGGCGAGGAGATGAGCATGTCGGCCGTCGCCACGTTGCACGCCATGGGGACGTTCCAGACCGCGCCGATGCGCAGCAAGGCCTTGACGTCGGGGTCGTGCGGCTGGGGCTCGAGCGGGTCCCAGAAGAACACGAGCATGTCGATGACTCCCTCGGCGATCTTCGCGCCGATCTGCTGGTCGCCTCCCACGGGTCCGGAGAGCAGGCGGGTCACGGGGAGCCCGAGCTCGTACTCGAGCATCGTCCCCGTGGTCCCCGTCGCGAAGAGGTCGTGGTGGGAGAGGGTGCCGCGGTTGAACTCCGCCCAGCGGAGCATCTCGACCTTCTTGTTGTCGTGGGCCACCAGGGCGATCTGGTGCGAGACTCCAGGCATGGGTGCTCCTCGGTCGACAGTCCGGGCCGGTGGAGGCCGGCCGTGAGCGGGCAGCGCCGAGACGTCGGCACTCCCCCGCCCTGAGGCCCATCATGCTCGCGGCAGAGGCGGGTCCGCTACGGGGCGCCGCGTCCAGGCAGAGACAGACCTGGCGCGGGAGCACCCAGGTCAGAGCGCATGCCCACCCGCGACGAGCGCCCGCAAGCCACCGCGTCCCTGCGCATCCTGCTCAGATCCCCGCCACCAAGGTCGCGGCGATGACGAGCATGACGACCGCGACAGCGGCGTCGAGCCAGCGCCATGCCGCCGGCCTCGAGAAGAGCGGCTGGAGGAACCGGGCCCCGAACCCGAGCAGCGAGAACCACACGAGGCTGGCGGTGGCGGCACCGAGACCGAACCACCAGCGGGCGTCCCCGTGCGTCGTCGCGATCGAGCCGAGCAGGACGACGGTGTCGAGGTAGACGTGCGGGTTGAGCCAGGTGAGAGCCAGAGCCGTCGAGACCGCGGCGAGAAGAGTCCCGCCGCGAGCAGCGGTCTCCTCGCTCTCGGGGGTCGGCCGCAGCGCCCTGCGCGCAGCCAGCACCGCGTACACCGTGAGGAAGGCCGCCCCGCCGACGCGGGCCCACACGACGAGCCCTGGGTGGGCCTCGATGATGCTGCCCAGTCCTCCGACCCCTGCGGCGATGAGCACGACGTCAGAGAGCGCGCAGACCAGCACGACGGGGAGCACGTGGACCCCGCGCAGGCCGGCTCGCAGGACGAAGAGGTTCTGGGCGCCGATCGCGACGATGAGCGAGAGCCCGAAGGCGGCGCCTGTGAGCACCGTGAGCGCGGAGGAGGTCATGGCGTCACCGTAGAGAGCAGGCAGCCAGTAGTCGAACAACTAGAAGTGATCGAGCATAAGATCTGCTGATGACATCGATCGACTCCCCACAGCTCGCCGCTCTGGCCGCCGTCGTCGACGAGGGCTCCTTCGAGGCCGCGGCCGACGTGCTGCACCTGACCCAGCCGGCAGTCAGCCAACGGATCAAGGCTCTCGAGGCCTCGGTCGGGCAGATCCTCGTCCGGCGGACACGACCAGTCACGGTCACCGAGGCCGGTCGCAGCTATCTGCGCCTCGCACGGCAGGTCTCCGTCCTCACCGACGACGCCCGCCGGGAGGCCGCAGGCTCGGGCACCTCGGGGCAGTCTGTCGTCCTGCCGATCGCCGTGAACAGCGACTCTCTCGGCAGCTGGGTGCTCCCTGCGCTGGCCCCGCTCGCGGCAGAGATCGCCTTCGACCTCCACCGGGAGGACGAGGCGCACTCTGCAGCGCTCCTGCGGGACGGCAGCGTCATGGCCGCGATCACCACCTCTCAGGCCCCGGTCCAGGGCTGCACGGTCCGGCGGCTCGGGATCATGACGTACCGCGTCTGCGCGGCGCGCGGCTTCGCCGACAGGTGGTTCTCCGGCGGGGCGACGACGGCCGCCCTCGCCGAGGTGCCCGTGGTCGTCTTCGACCGCAAGGACGACCTCCAGGACGCCTATCTGCGCGCCCGGCGCGTGGACCCGGGCGCTCCCCCGCGCCACTACGTGCCCTCGTCAGCGGACTACGCCGACGCCGTCCGGCTCGGCATGGGGTGGGGGCTGCTCACCGAGCCGCAGTGCCTCGACGGTCTGGAGAGCGGTGCGCTGGTCGAGCTCGACCCTGGTCGACGCACCGAGGTCACGCTGTACTGGCAGCAGTGGTCGTTGCGGACCGCGGCCCTCGACAGGGTGTCGGCCGCCGTCCACGAGGCTGCGGCTCGGCACCTGCGGTGAACGGGCCTGCGCCCCGGGCACGCCGGCTCAGGGCGTATGCTGGTCCCAGACTTCCGGCCCCGAGCGGTCCGGTACCAGACTGTTGAGACAGCAGGCAGCGCGACCCCCGTGTCCACACGCGGGGGTCGTTCTGTGTCCGCAGGTCTTTGGTTCCGCCACCCGGCCTGTGCCGGCTGGCCGGCCAGCTGCCCGGCTGCAAGCCTGCGCCGGGTCTCAGAGGCTAGACGTCAGGCGCCAGCGCGCCCGTGCTCTGCCAGGACAGCGTCGGTGAAGGTAGGCCAGACCTCGGCCGCCCACGGCCCGAAGTCGCGGTCGGTCAGAGCGACGCAGGCGATCCCCGCGTCGGGGTCGACCCACAGGAACGTGCCCGACTGCCCGAAGTGGCCGAAGGTCCGGGGCGAGCTCTGCGCGCCGGTCCAGTGCGGGCTCTTGCCGTCACGGATCTCGAAGCCCAGGCCCCAGTCGTTCGGACGCTGGCGGCCAAAGCCTGGGACCACCCCGTCGAGCCCTGGGAAGACGACCGAGGTCGCCTCCGCGACGGTCTCCGGGTGCAGCAGGGTCGGCCGCTGCAGCTCGGCGGCGAAGCGTGCCAGGTCCGTGACGGTCGAGCGAGCACCGGCCGCCGGAGAGCCTGAGACGTCTGTCGAGGCCATGCTCAGCGGTGCCAGGACGGCCTCGCGGGCGTAGGTCGCGAAGTCGATCCCGGCGCGCTCGGTGATGGTCTCGGCCAGCACCTCGAACCCGACGTTGGAGTAGATGCGTCGTTCTCCCGGTGCGGCGCGGACCGTGCGCTCGGAGAAGTCGTAGCCCGCGGTGTGCGCGAGCAGATGACGGATGGTGGCCCCCTCAGGGCCCGCGGGGTCGTCGAGCTCGACGGCGCCCTCTTCGACCGCGACGAGCGCAGCGTAGGCGGTGAGGAGCTTGGAGACCGAGGCGAGCGGGAAGACCTTGTCGAGGTCACCGTGGGAGGCGAGGACCTCACCGTCCGCAGAGACGACAGCCGTCCCCGCGTGCTCGACCGGCCAGGACTCGATGAGTTCGACGCTTCGCATCCCACGACCCTAGAACACCCGCACGAGGGTCTCGACCCAGCGGGCAGCCGACCCGGCATCCCAGGGCCGCCGAAGACTCTGCAGCCCCGTCCTGGCGTCAGCCCGAGTGACGCCCAGACTGCCCCGAGGTGCCCTCGTCGGGCAGGACGACGTCGTCGTCGGTGACAGGCGTGGGCGGGGTGCGGACCCGGCGGGGCTGCTCGGTCCGGCTCCTGCCCAGGGAGACCGGCGGCGGGACGCTGACGCTCGCGTCGGAGCGGACAGGGGCTGGACGTGCCTGCTGCCCGGGGTCGGGTGCCACCGCGACCGCACCGGTCTTGGTCGGCTCCGGGCGCTTCGCGGCAGGAACGGGCACGGACTCGACCGAGGGCTTCGGCGGGGTCTGAGGCCGAGCCGGCGGCTGAGCCTCGGTCTGAGGCTGCGCGGGCGGCTGGGCGGGCGGGGCAGCGACGGGCTTGTCGGCAGTCTCGCGCGTTCCTGGAGACACGGCCGAGGGCGCCGACTGTGCCGGAGACGGGTCGGATGCTGCGCGTGCTGCGGTCCTCGTCCTCGCCGGGGCAGCGCGACGCGCGACAGGTGCCGGTCCTGCGGGGGCGACGGCGGCTTGCTCGTCAGGAGCGACGTCCGGGTCGACCGGCACATCCGGACCGACCTCGGCCACCTCGGGCTCGGGCTCGGGCTCGGGCTCGGGCTCGGGCTCGGGCCTGTCTCTTATAC
>NZ_JACBYE010000090.1 GCF_013415325.1 Sanguibacter inulinus
CCCGAGAGACGAGCGTCGAGCATGGCTGACCGTCCCGCCGCACCCCAGCCCACCGAGACCGCACCCTCCGGACCTCGGGCGCCCGCGACGACCCTCCCCGTCGCCGCACCCGCCCAGGTCCGCGCCGTGGTGCTCGACGCGGTCCGGCTCCGTCGCGGCCGGGCCGCAGCTGTCGCGGTGCTGTTCCTCCTCGCCTCGGCGGCCGGGCTCGTGGTCCCAGCCTGCCTCGGCGCGATCGTCGACGGCGTCACGGACGGTGCCGGCTTCCCGGTGCTCCTGCGCTGGGTGGCCGGAGCGGCGCTCGGCGCTCTCGGTGCCGCAGTGGCGGCCCTCGCGGGCGCGCGGGTGCTGACGGGCCTCGTCCAGGACGTCCTCGCGAGCCTGCGCGAGGACGTCTTCGCCTCGGCCATGCGCCTGCCCGTGGGGGTGGTCGACGACGGCGAGACCTCCGACCTGCTGTCCAGGGTCACCGGCGACGTCGACGCCGTGGCCGAGGCGGGCGGAGACGTCGCCCCGACCCTGCTGTCGGCGGGCTTCGCCGTGGTGGTCTCGGTCGGCGCGCTCACGGCGATCGACCCGTGGCTGGCGCTCGCGGGCCTGTCGTGCGCCCCCTGCTACGTGGTCGGGGCGCGGGCGTTCCTGCGGCGGTCGAGGGTCGTCTTCGGCGAGGTCAGGGTCCGCGAGGCGGCCCGCAGCCAGGCTGTCCTGGAGGCTGTCGAGGGCATGGAGACCGTGACGGCTCTCGGGGAGCAGGAGCAGGCGCTCGCCCGGGTGCGGTGCCGTGCCGAGGACTCGATCCGTGGGCAGGTCGAGGGGGTGCGGCTGCGGAACAGGCTGTTCCGGTGGATCAACGGGGGAGAGGCGCTCGGTCTCGTGGCGATCCTCGCGACAGGCTTCGTGCTGTCCTCGGCAGGCTCCGTGAGCGTGGGGATGGTGACCACCGCGGCGCTCGTGTTCCACAGGTTGTTCGGACCTGTCGGGCAGCTGATCTTCGGTCTCGACGACATCCAGCGGGCGGCGATCGGCCTGGCACGCCTCGTCGGCGTGATCGAGGCGGCCGCAGACGTCCCCGCGGCCCGGCAGGTCTCAGCAGATGCCGAGGCCTCGCGCCAGCGTCCCCGGGGCGAGCGCCGGCCGACAGGGGTCGAGCTGCGCGACGTGACCTTCCGCTACCCGACGAGCGGACGCGGCATCAGCGGCGTGACCCTGCGCGTGCACCCGGGGACGACGGTCGCCCTGGTGGGCACCTCGGGGTCGGGCAAGAGCACGATCGCCCGCGTGGTCGCCGGCCACCACGAGCCGATCTCGGGGACCGTCGCCTTCGACCACCCGACGACGCCGTACTACGTCTCGCAAGAGCTCCACGCCTTCCGCGGCAGCATCGGTGACTCGCTCCGGCTGGCTGCCCCCGAGGCCGGTGACGAGGAGGTCGTCGCCGCACTCCTCTCTGCCGGTGCGGACTGGGCGGTGCCGACGGTCGTCGCAGAGAGCGAGCGCGCGGCCGAGAGCGCGAGTGGGGACGACGCGGGCGGACTCGGCGCCCCAGGGGCCGGTGCAGCCCCACCGGGGACAGCGCCCCTCGACGAAGGGCGCATCCAGCAGCTGGCGATCGCCCGGGCGATCCTCGCGGACCCTGAGGTGGTGATCCTCGACGAGGCGACGGCCGACGTCGGGCTGCAGCACCGCGCAGCCGTCGACGCGGCTGTCACGGCGCTGCGGCGCGACAGGACGGTGATCTTCGTGGCGCACAGGCTCCAGCAGGTCGTCACCGCGGACCTCGTCGTGGTGGTCGCCGACGGGAGGGTGGTCCAGCAGGGCACGCACGACGAGCTCCTGACGGCCGAGGGCGCCTACAGGGAGTTCTGGCAGGCGTCTGCGGAGCCGCTCGTCGCGGAGACGCCCGCGCCCCGCTGAGGAGGCGCGGGCGGCTCGCGCCGCACCAGGTCAGGTCAGGCCGTGCGCTGCGCCTCGGCGAGGCGTGCCGGCACGTCGGCGGCCGTCATGCGGACCCCGTAGGCGGGGGTGTCGCGCTCGAAGCGCCAGCTCTCGGCGAGCGGCCCGGCGTCGACGGCGTCGAAGCCGAGCTCGTCGAGCAGCGTGCTGACGAGGGTCTTGGCCGCGTCGTCGTCACCGGCGATCGGCAGCGCGCGCCTGTCGGGGGTCCCGGAGACCGAGGCGTCGTCGGTGAGGTCGGCCGCGGTGATGTTGTTGAAGGCCTTGACGACCTTCGACCCCGGCAGGTGCGCCTGGAGCATCGCGGAGACCGTCGTGGTGCCCTCGTCGAGGGCGGGGATACGACCGTCGCGCTCGAAGTAGTAGTTGTTGGTGTCGATGACGATCTTGCCGTCGAGGGGCTCGACGGGGACGTCGCGGTAGGCCTTGAGCGGGACGGTGACGACCACGAGGTCGCCTGCCTCCGCAGCCTCGGCTGCTGTCGCGGCGCGGGCGCGCGGCCCGAGCTCGGCGACGAGGTCGGCGAGGGTCTCCGGCCCGCGGGAGTTGCTCACGACGACGTCGTAGCCGTGCGCGACGGCGAGGCGGGCGAGCTGGCTGCCGATGTGGCCCGAGCCGACGAGCCCGATGGTGGTGAGTCCGGTGGCTGTCATGGTGCGGCTCCTTCTCGAGACGGCCGCGGCGAGGTGCCGCGGCGGTGCTGTGTCGTGCTGATCGGGCAGTGGTCGGTCTGGCCCTGCTCTGGGGCGGTGACCTCACGGTCACCTCTCTGCGCCAACACCGCGCGCCGCCGAGAGCATCCCGGAGGAGCGGTTCCTCGCATCCCGTGGTCTTCCTGAAGGCTGGCACCGACCCGTGTGCAGCGTCTTCTCGAACGTTGCGAACGCGCGTACGCTGTGTTCGACGGCGAGAGCGAGGACGAGGCCATGGCTGCAGAGCTCGTAGAGCACACCTATCTTCCTGGGCACGAGGGCGACCTCGCTGAGGTGCACAGCTTTCTCGAGGCGCACGCGCGTTCACGCGGTGCGGCAGTCGCTCCGCGGTACCTGCTCGTAGACGAGCGTGAAGGTGACCAGGTGGAGCTGCCGGAGCCCATGTACAGGCTTCTCGTCCAGGTCGCGGAGGCGCTGAGCGCCGGCCGCGCGGTCACCGTGGCACCGAGATCGACGGTCCTGACGACTCAGCAGGCGGCTGAGGTCCTCGGCGTCTCGCGCCCTACGGTGGTGCGACTCATCGATGCTGGGGAGATCCCGTCAGAGCGGCCGGGGACACGGCGTCAGGTCCTGCTGAGCGACGTGCTGGCGTACAGGGAGAAGCGTCGCCGGATGCAGTACGACATGCTCGAGGCGACAGCCGTCGACCTGGCAGACGAGGGCGACCCTGAGGAGGTAGCTGCGCAGATGCGAGAAGTGCGCAAGGTGGTGGCTGAGCGGCGTCGGAGCGCCCGGTAGAAGCCTGCGATGATCTGACACATGTTCTCGGCCGTCCTCGACACCTGCGTGCTCTGGCCGAGCCTTCAGCGTGACTTCCTGCTGAGTCTTGCAGTCGAGAACCTCTACCGACCCTTGTGGTCGTCGGCGATCCTCGAGGAGCTGGAGATGCACGAGGCCCGGAAGCTCGTCGGTCGAGGGGTATCGATGCCAGACGCCCATCGGAGCGCCCAGCGTCTGGTCGAACAGATGACCGCGGCCTTCGACGACGCGTGCGTCTCTGGGTGGGAGCCTCTGGACGGCACCTACGGCCTCCCAGATCGCGATGACGAG
This sequence comes from Sanguibacter inulinus, assembly GCF_013415325.1. Classification (GTDB taxonomy): domain Bacteria; phylum Actinomycetota; class Actinomycetes; order Actinomycetales; family Cellulomonadaceae; genus Sanguibacter; species Sanguibacter inulinus. The sequence goes on from NZ_JACBYE010000090.1 coordinate 3,717, forward strand.
CACCTCGTCGCCGCTGCGGTCGTCGGCGGGGCTGGCACGATCGTGACGATGAACGTCCGTGACCTCCCGGCCGCCAGGCTGCCGGCCCATGTCCAGGTCACGTCCCCAGCCGACTTCGCTCTCGAGACCGTCGAGATCGACCCGGAGAGAGCCTTCGAAGGGGTGGTGAAGATGGCTGAGCGCCGACGGCGGGACCCGGTCCAGAGCGTCGACCAGGTGCTCATGATCCTGGGTGACCGCTACGGCATGGTTGCTGCAGCTGCCGTGCTGAAGGGGGCACGGTGATGTCGCTGCACCCGGTTCCCGAGGACCGGGCGCACGGAGCGCGGCCCGGGTCAGCCGGTGCCGGGCGCGACGCTGTCACGACGGGTGTCGGCTCCCGCCCCACCCGCCTCGTCGGCATCGACCTCGCGCGGTTCCTCGCCGTGCTCGGGATGATGGCCGCTCACCTCATGCCACCCTCTGGGTACCCGGGGCACGTGCCGTGGGTGTCGCGGGTGGTCGACGGGAACGCGTCGACCCTCTTCGCGGTGCTCGGGGGTGTGAGCGTGGTGCTCGCCTCCAGGTCGACCCTCGCGCGCGGCGAGGTCGCCGCCGCACGGTGGACGACAGCCACGCGTGGGGTGCTCGTCGTGCTGCTGGGCGCGACCCTCGCGCTCGGGCCGGCGAACGTCGTCGTGGTCCTCGTGTACTTCGGGGTGACGCTCGTGTGCGCCGTGCCGTTCCTGCGGGTGCGGCCGGGCTGGTTGCTCGCCTGGGCCGGGCTGCTCGCCGTCGTCGGACCCGTCGTCAACGCCTCGGTCCGGGCGGCCCTCGACGTCGAGGGCGAGGGCGGGAGCCTCGGCTGGGGAGAGCTCGTCGACCCTCTGGTCGCGCTGCGTGCCGTCGTCCTCACCGGGACGTATCCCGTCGTCACGTGGTTGGTCTACGTGCTCGTCGGCATGGCCCTCGCGAAGGTGCTGCTCGCCGCCCGCGAGGCCGGGACCGACCGCCGGCTGCTGGTGCGGCTGCTCGCCTGGGGCGTCGTGCTGGTCGCCGGGAGCCTCACGCTGAGCACGCTCGTCTACGAGGTCGCGGGCCGCGCGGCAGCCCTCGCCGCCTATCCGTCCTTCACGGGCCCGCAGGTCGACCTCTTCGTGGGGGAGTCGGGGTGGGGTGCCCCGCTCGACACGGGCTGGTGGGCGCTCGCCCTCCAGACCCCGCACACGGGCGCGCCGCTCGACGTGCTGCGCGGCGTCGGGGTCGCGCTCGTGGTGGTCTCGGCGATGCTGCTGCTCGCCGCAGCCCTGCCCGGCTGGGCGCTGCGGCTCGTCGAGCCCCTGCGCGCCGCCGGGGCTGCGCCGCTGACCGTCTACACGCTCCACGTCCTCGGCGTCGGGGTGACGGGCAGGATGATCGAGGCTGTCGTCCGCGCCGGAGGCTTCACCGAGGTCCCCTGGTGGTACCTGGGACCGTGGATCTTCGCCGTGCACGCGGCCGGGGCTGTCCTGGTCGGTGTGGTCCTCGCGACCCTCGGCCGCAGGGGCCCGCTCGAGACCGCGGTCAGCGCCGCCGCACGCCGCACGGGGACGTGGGCCGCCGGGCTCGGCCGGAGTCGCTGAGGTTGGCGCTCAGCACCTGCCGCACCTACCGCACCTGCCGCACCGACCTCGTCACCGTGAACTTCGGGTCCTGGCGCACCATGGTCGTCGGCCCGACGGTCCTGGACAGCGCGCTCTTGTGGCGCAGGTGCGAGTTGTAGACCGTCCACAGCTCGCCGCCGGGCCGGAGCACGCGGGCGGCCGCCGCGAACATGCGGTGCGCGGCGTCCGTCTCGAGGGTCGTACCGGCGTGGAACGGCGGGTTGCAGACGACGAGGTCGGCCGACCCGTCTGGGAGCGTCGAGAGCGCGTCGTCCCGCAGCCCGCTCACGCGGTCCCCGACACCGTACGCCGCGGCTGTCGCGAGGGCCGACGCGACGGCGGCTGCCGACTGGTCGGAGGCGACGACCCGGATCCCGGGCCTGGAGCGGGCGAGGACCGTGGCGAGCACGCCGGTCCCGCACCCGAGGTCGACGGCGTCGCGTGCCTCGGGGTGGGCCTCGTCGAGCACGGCGAGCAGGGCGCGCGTCCCGATGTCCAGACGGGCACCCGCGAAGACCCCGCCGTGCGCGACGACGGTGAGGTCGAGCTCGGCCAGGTGCGCGCTGCGGGGGAAGACCGGCGCCGCCGTCCGGGCTGCGTCGAGAGGTCGACGGGCGACGAGCGCCCGGGCCTTGAAGCGCCCGAGCGTCGCGTGCACCTCGCCGAAGGACCGCCCGAGCACCTCGTTCATCGACCGGGTCATGTGCTTGACCGGCCCGCCCGCGTAGACGACCACGTCGTCGGGTGCCCAGCGGGCGATCGCCTGGGCCGTCTCCTCGAGGGCGTCGAGGCTCTTCGGCAGCCGCAGCAGCACGAGGCCGGCCGCGCTCAGGAGCGAGGCGTCGAGACTCGGGTGGACGACGACGTGGCGCGAGGAGGGGACGGGCCCGAGCAGCTCGAGGAGGGCCCGCTCGGCCGAGGCGGAGTCCTGGTAGGACCTGACGGTCCCGGGTGCAGCGGCAGGTGCGGCCTCAGCCCCGGTCTCCGTAGCCC
>NZ_JACBYE010000091.1 GCF_013415325.1 Sanguibacter inulinus
CGCCAGCACCTCCGCGCCGCCTGCCCACCTGCCCACCTGCCCGCCGCTCAGCCCTCGCGGGGCCGGCGGCGCGGAGGTGCTGGCGGCACGATCTTCCCCGTCGCGACGGAGGCGAGCCGGACCTCGACGGTCCCCGTCCGGGTCTCGATCGTCAGAGCCTCGTCGCTGCGGTCCGTGATCGTCCCGAGCACGTCGGTGTAGAGGTGGCTCGATCCCTCGGGGAGCCGGGTGCGGACTATCACCCGGACGCCGGGCTCCCAGCTCTCCCACGGACGCGCAGGCGTGCCGCTCTGCCCAGCCGAGCTGCCGCCCTGCTCTGTCGAGCCTGCTGACAGCTCCGGTGGGCCGACGGTCGGGAGCGCCGCCGCAGTGTCGTCGCTGGCAGGCGACCCAGGGCCGTGGTCGTCGGGCGTGCGGTGTGTCGGGAAAGTCACAGGACCTCGAGGAGTCGGAGGACGGGCACCGGAGACGGCAGGTGCGGATCTAGGCGATACTAGAACGTCGCTGTCCAGGCGCTCCCACGTCTGGACTCGCCCTCGGGAAGGACATCGAAGTGACCTACGTGATCGCGCAGCCCTGTGTCGACGTCAAGGACAAGGCGTGCATCGAAGAGTGCCCCGTGGACTGCATCTACGAGGGCAAACGGTCGCTCTACATCCACCCGGACGAGTGCGTCGACTGCGGTGCCTGCGAGCCCGTGTGCCCAGTCGAGGCCATCTACTACGAAGACGACGTGCCCGACGAGTGGTCGGAGTACTACAAGGCGAACGTCGAGTTCTTCGACGACCTCGGCTCTCCTGGCGGTGCCGCCAAGATGGGCGAGATCGACAAGGACCACCCCGTCATCCTCGCTCTGCCTCCGCAGGCCTGAGGCGCGCCCGTGGGTCTCGCCGACCTCAGCGACCTCCCGTTCCCGTGGGACACCCTGGTCCCGGCCGCGACCCGCGCCAGGTCGCACCCCCGCGGCATCGTCGACCTGTCGGTCGGCACCCCGGTCGACCCGACCCCCGCACTGGTCCAGGACGCCCTCGCTGGCGCGGGTGACGCCCACGGCTACCCGACGACCCACGGCACGCCAGTGCTGCGCGAGGCCGTCTCCGCGTGGTTCGCGCGCCGCCGCGGCGTCGACGGTCTCGACCCTGCCGCCGTGCTGCCGACGATCGGCTCCAAGGAGATCGTCGCGCTGCTCCCGTCCTTGCTCTCGCTCGGCGCAGGTGACGTCGTCGTGCACCCTGCTGCGGCGTACCCGACCTACGACGTCGGGGCGCGCCTGGCGGGTGCCACGGCCCTCGCCACGTCCGACGTCTCCGACTGGGAGGGACGCCACGACGTCCGCCTCGTCTGGGTGAACTCGCCGGGCAACCCGACGGGTGAGGTGCTCTCGGTCGAGGAGCTGGCCCGGGTGGTCCGTGCTGCACGGGCCGCCGGCGCCGTGGTGGTCAGCGACGAGTGCTACGCCGAGCTTGCCTGGGACGAGCCCTGGAGCACCGGCGGGGTGCCGAGCATCCTCGACCCTCGGGTCAACGGCGGTTCCCACGAGGGTCTGCTCGCCGCGTACTCGCTCTCCAAGCAGTCCAACCTCGCGGGCTACAGGTCGGCCTTCGTCGCGGGCGACCCGGCCCTCGTCGCCCGCCTGCTCGAGCTCCGCAAGCACATGGGCATGATCGTCCCGGCACCGGTCCAGGCCGCGACCGCCGCAGCTCTCGCCGACGACGCCCACGTCGCCGCCCAGCGCGAGGTCTACCGTCGCCGCCGCGACGTTCTGCTCCCGGCGCTGCGGTCCTACGGCCTCGAGGTCGACGGCTCTCACGCTGGTCTGTACCTCTGGAGCCGTCCCGCCGGTGCCGCGCCTGGCGACCCCGTCGCGTGGCAGACCGTCGACGCCCTGGCTGGTCTGGGGATCCTCGTGGCACCTGGCACCTTCTACGGGTCGGCGGGAGCCGCTCACGTGCGGGTGGCTCTCACGGCGACAGACGAGCGCATCGACGAGGCTGCTGCGAGGCTCATCTCCGGTTGACCCGGCTTGGTGTCGATTTGACTCAGTTGTGGTGCAGGCCAGACACTTGCCTGACCGTGCTCTGGTGAAGTCTGAGCCGTCGTCTCGATGACGGCGTAGCACCTCCGGAGTGTGACCTGTCTCACTCCGAATATGGGTCTTTGGGCCCTTCACTGATTGGGCACATCCCTCAGGTGCCAGGTACGGTCGCAGTGGGCCAGTGTCGTCCTCACCCAGGTCGACGCCGGCAGTCAGCGGCGCCCTCCGGCGTCGAGCAGGAGGAGCACCGCTCTGCCCGACAGGGTGGCGTCGCGTGCGCAGGAAGGAAGCTATGTCGGACACTCAGACACCTACCGTCACCCTCGACGTCGACGGACGGTCACAGGTGCTGCCGGTCGTCCCGGCGACAGACGGGAACGACGGGATCGTCGTGTCGTCGCTGCTGCGCGAGACAGGCATGGTCACCGTGGACCCCGGGTTCATGAACACCGCCTCGTGCGAGTCGGAGATCACCTACATCGACGGCGACGCGGGGATCCTGCGCTACCGCGGGTACCCGATCGACCAGCTCGCCGAGAAGTCGACCTTCCTCGAGGTCGCCTACCTGCTCATCCACGGAGAGCTCCCGAGCAAGAGCGAGGGCGAGGCCTTCGTCGAGCGCGTGAACCGCCACACGCTCGTGCACGAGGACTTCCGCACCTTCATGGGGACCTTCCCGCGCAACGGGCACCCGATGGCCGTGATGTCGTCGGCGATCAACGCGCTGTCGACGTTCTACCCGGAGTCCCTCGACCCCTTCGACGACGAGACGATCGAGCTCGCGACGGTCCTGCTGCTCGCCAAGTCGCGGACCATCACCTCGTACCTGCACCGCCGCCGCGTCGGCGAGCCGCTGCTGTACCCGGACTACTCGCGCGGCTATGTCGACGACTTCCTCCGCATGACCTTCGCTGTCCCGTACCAGCAGTACGACTCCGACCCCACGGTCGTCGACGCCCTCGACAAGCTGCTCATCCTGCACGCCGACCACGAGCAGAACTGCTCGACGTCGACGGTCCGCATCGTCGGCTCGAGCCACGCGAACCTCTACGCCTCCGTGGCCGCCGGGATCAACGCGCTCTCCGGCCCGCTCCACGGTGGTGCCAACGAGTCGGTCCTCAAGATGCTCCAGTCGATCCAGTCCTCCGACTACGACGTCGACACCTTCATGACGAAGGTGAAGAACAAGGAGGACGGCGTCCGCCTCATGGGCTTCGGCCACAGGGTCTACAAGAACTACGACCCGCGTGCCGCGATCGTCAAGAAGAGCGCCGACGCCGTGCTCTCGACGCTCGGCAAGCGCGACGAGCTCCTCGACATCGCGCTGCAGCTCGAGGAGATCGCCCTCAACGACGACTACTTCATCGAGCGCAAGCTCTACCCCAACGTCGACTTCTACACGGGCCTGATCTACAAGGCCATGGGTTTCGAGCCGGCGATGTTCACGCCGCTCTTCGCCCTGGGGCGCATGCCCGGCTGGATCGCGCAGTGGCGCGAGATGATGAAGGACCCGCAGACGAAGATCGGCCGTCCGCGCCAGATCTACACGGGTGCGACCGAGCGGCCGTACGTCCCGGTCGACGAGCGCTGACGCCCCCCGAGCACGCGACAGAGCCCGCCCTGCGACGAGCAGGGCGGGCTCTGTCGTGCTCGGGGCCAGGGGGCCCGGGAGGGGTCAGCCGGCCGCGGGCAGCGTCAGCCGCACCTGACCCGCAGGGACAGCGGCGGCCGCGTCGACAGGCGCCCACTCTCGCGTGCTCCTCGACCAGACCTGGTCGGCGACCGCGACGGTCTCGATCCCGGTGGCCGAGGCCGTCGCGACCGACCAGCTGCCGAGGGCCCAGGTCACCACGTCGAGGGGGTCACGCTCGGTGAGCGGTGCGGCCTGGAGCACGATCTGCAGCCCGTCGCCCCGGGTGCTGACCCCTTCGCCGAGGTCTCGGGTCGCGCGGGCCTCGACCGCTGCCAGCGCCGTCTCGACGCTCGTGGGGTTCCCAGCCTCGACGAGCGGGGCGTCAGGCAGCGTGCAGGTGATCCCAGCCGGTGTCTGGCCCCTCAGTGCGGCGGCCCAGGCACGCGACCTGGGCTCGTGCTGGGCGTAGGCGTCAGGGAAGCCGGACCGCTGGACAGCCTGCGCGGCCTCGGTCACCGGGAGGTCGAGGTACCCCGAGATGGTGTCGAGCCCGTCGTAGAACTTGGTCGCCGAGTAGACGGGGTCCATGATCTGCTCGACCGATCCCCAGCCCTGGGACGGGCGCTGCTGGAACAGCCCGACGGAGTCCCGGTCGCCGTAGTCGATGTTCTCCAGGCGCGACTCCTGCAGCGCTGTGGCCAGCCCGATCGTCGCGGCGCGCGCCGGCATCTGCCTCCGCAGAGACATGCTCGCGATGAGAGCGGCGTTGTCGGCCTGGTCGACCGACATCCGCCAGTCCGAGCCGTCCAGGACAGCGACGCAGCCTTGCCTGTCGGCCACCTGCGGCTGGGTCCTGTCGAGCAGGACGACCACGCCACCGACGGCGAGAGCACCGACGGCGAGCACGGAGACCGTCGTGACGACAGCGCGTCGCACGGAGGCGCGACGCGCCCGCGCCGCACGCTGAGAGCGCGCCGGCGTGCGGCGTGACGACGGGACCTGGGGCGGCACGGATCAGTTGGCGTGCAGCGCGGCGTTGAGCTCGATGCCCACGCCGTCACGCGAGACGGCCTCGATCGCGCCGGTCAGCGAGTTGCGGCGGAACAGCAGGTTGTCGTGGCCCGAGAGGTCACGGGCCTTGACGACCTGGGGGCCTCCGTCGGGACCTGTCGTCGTCCCCACGAGGGCGACCTTGCTGCCGGCGGTGAGGTACAGCCCGGACTCGACGACGCAGTCGTCCCCGAGCGCGATGCCCAGACCGGCGTTGGCGCCGAGGAGCGAGCGGCGACCGATCGAGACGACCTCCTTGCCACCACCCGACAGGGTGCCCATGATCGAGGCGCCACCGCCGATGTCGCTGCCGTCACCGACGACCACCCCGGCCGAGATCCGGCCCTCGACCATCGAGGTGCCGAGAGTTCCCGCGTTGAAGTTGACGAAGCCCTCGTGCATCACGGTCGTGCCCGAGGCGAGGTGGGCGCCGAGGCGGACGCGGTCTGCGTCGGCGACGCGGACGCCCGTCGGGACCACGTAGTCGACCATTCGGGGGAACTTGTCGACGCTCAGCACGGTGACGGGCCCGCGGGCGCGCAGGCGTGCCCGGGTGGTGTCGAAGCCCTCGACGGCGCACGGGCCGTGGTTGGTCCAGACGACGTTGGCCAGGACCCCGAAGAGCCCGTCGAGGTTCTGCCCGTGCGGCGCGACGAGCCTGTGGGACAGCAGGTGCAGGCGCAGGTAGGCGTCCGGGGCGTCGGTCGGCGCCTCGTCGAGGTCGATCTCGACGGTGACGAGCACCAGGTCGACGTCGCGGGCCTCGTCGCGCCCGACCAGGGCGGCGAGCTCTGCGGGCTCGGCGGCGTCCTCGGGAGCTGTGCCGAGCGCTGGGCTCGGGTACCAGACGTCGAGGACGACCCCTGCTGTCGTGACGGTGGCCAGGCCGTGGCCCCAGGCGGAGCGTGAGGTCGAAGAAGTCATGGTGCCCAGCCTATGCGTCGGCAGGTGGAGACGGTGTGCAGGATCCGGCGGACGAGACCCGGTGAGACTGTGATGCTGGCCGGGGGAGCCGAGTCCCGGCACGGAGCCGGAGCCTGGCGACGGGCCGGCGCGGGTCTGCACGGCCCCTGCCCGGCGCGCTAGGGTCGGGCGGGTGAGCCACGAGACCCCGCAGCCCCTGTCTCTTA
>NZ_JACBYE010000092.1 GCF_013415325.1 Sanguibacter inulinus
GCCCACACCCCCGCCCCCAGCCCCTGTGCTCCTCGCCGCCCGGTCGTTGCAGATGGTCTACGGCACCGGCCCGACAGCCACCCACGCCCTCGCGGGAGTCGACCTGTCGATCGCCCCCGCCGAGTCCGTCGCGATCATGGGCCCCTCGGGCTCCGGCAAGACCACGCTGCTGCACTGCCTCGCCGGGATCGTGCGCCCGACGTCGGGGTCGGTGCTGTGGAGGGAGCAGGACATCGCCTCCCTCAAGGACACGCAGCGCACGGCTCTGCGCCGCTCCGACTTCGGCTTCGTGTTCCAGTCGGGGCAGCTGCTGCCCGAGCTCCCGGCCGTCGAGAACGCCGCGCTGCCGCTCATGCTCGGCGGCATGCCGCGGGCGCAGGCCGTCGCGACGGCCGTCGTGCGGCTGGGCGAGCTCGGCCTCGCCGGGATGGAAGACCGTCGCCCCGGCGAGCTCTCGGGCGGTCAGGCGCAGCGCGTGGCGATCGCCCGTGCACTGGTCGGCTCGCCCGGCGTGATCTTCGCCGACGAGCCGACGGGCGCGCTCGACCAGACGACCGGAGCCGAGGTGATGGCCGTCCTGACCCAGGCCGCGGCTCGCAGCGGCGCGGCCCTCGTGGTCGTCACCCACGACCCGACGGTCGCGCGCTGGTGCTCGCGCACCGTGGCGATGCGCGACGGCCTGGTCTCGGGCGAGTTCTACGCCCCGGCGGGTCACCAGCCCCCGGCACCCGCCACTCAGCAGGCGACCGCGCCGTCCGCCCAGCAGGCACCCGCACCCCAGCAGCCGGGAGGGCAGGGCCGATGACCGCGACCTGGTCCCTGTGGCGGCTGCTGCGGCGCCGCGGCGCGTCGAGCAGCGACCCGCAACGGCTGACGACCACCCTGGCGATCATCGCCTTCGCGGTCGCGACAGCGCTCCTGCTCGTCGTGCTCGGCGGAGTCGGTGCCTTCGTCGACCGCGCGGCCGCACCGGGAGCGGACGCAGACGCCGAGTCCTACGTCATGTTCGCGTGGATCGCCTCGGGCCTGCTCGTCGTGCCGCTGACGACCCTCGGGGCCGCAGCCGCACGCCTGGCCGTCGCCCGCCGGGACGCCCGGCTGGCCGCGCTACGGCTCGCCGGTGCGTCGACGGGCCAGGTCACCGGTCTCACGGTCCTCGACGCCACAGCGCAGGCCGTCACCGGCGCCCTGCTCGGTGTCGTCGGGTACCTCGCGCTGATCCCGCTGGTCTCGTTGCTGAGGTTCCAGGGCCGCACCTTCGAGCTCGCCGAGCTGTGGACGGGGGTGCCGATCATCCTCGCGGCCCTCGCCGGGGTCGTGCTCATCGCCGTGGTGTCCTCGACCATGAGCCTGCGCAGGGTCGCGATCACGCCCCTCGGCGTGGCCAACCGGGTCCAGCCGCCCGGGCTCACCTGGTTGCGTGCCGCCGTCGCGGTGGGTGCCGTCATCGTCTTCGCGGTCGTCACCACGTCCTTCGGGCAGGTGGGTCTGTCGGTCATCGGGGTGATGCTCGTCCTCGGCTTCACCACGCTCAACCTCGTCGGACCCTTCACGGTGTGGGTCGTCGGCCGGGTGACGGCCCACAGCGCCCGCACGGCCGCGACGCTGCTCGCAGGACGCCGGATGATCGACGACCCCAAGACCGCGTGGCGCAGCGTCGGCGGGGTCGCGCTCGCGACCTTCATCGCGGGGCTCGCGAGCATCACGTCGCTCTTCTCGTCGGCCTCGTCGGGCGCCTCGCCCGAAGACGCCCAGTTCCTCGGGGACGTCGCGACAGGCGGGTACCTCACGCTCGGCATCGCCGGGCTGCTCGCAGCCGTCTCGACGGGCGTGATGCAGGCGGGCAACGTCATCGCGCAGCGAGAGGAGTACCGCGCCCTGTCCCTCGCCGGGACAGACCTGCGGGTCCTCGACTCTGCGCGGATGCGCGAGACCTTCATCCCGCTCGTCGTGACCGTCGGGACGTCGGCGGGCTTCGCGCTGCTCTTCATGCTGCCGGTGCTCGGCGCGGGCATGATCGCGCAGTGGTCTGTCGTCGTGCAGTTCGTGGTGAGCGTGGGGGTCGCGGCGGGACTCGTGCTGGCGGGTGCGGCGGCGTCGCGGACCGTCGTGCGGGACGTCGTGCGCGTCTGACGACGACCACGTCTGGAGACGACAGAGCGCGGCACTCCGACCGGATCACCGGTCGGAGCGCCGCGCTCTGTCGTCTTGCTGGCCATCGTCCTGCTGGCCGTCGTCCCGCTCGCCGTCGCGTCTGGCGACGGCTCCGTCTCAGGAGTGCGGGACGGTCGCCTGGATGAGCGTGCCGTCTTCGCGCCGGTTGCCCGAGAGCCGACGCATGCTCGGGCGGCCCGAGCGTCGCGGCCCCTGGTCGGCGAGCGCGACGACAGTCGGCTCGCCCGGGCGGACGTCGACCTGCTCGCCGCGGACCGAGACGTGCGCGCCGTCGCCGGTCTCGCAGGTGAGCTCGATCGCGTCGGCCGTGAGGTGCACGCGCAGACGCGCCCCCTTGACCGTCACCCGGAAGGTGAGCGAGTCCCACGACGCCGGCAGGCGCGGGTCGAAGGCCACGTGCCCGTCGTGGTCGCGCATGCCGCCGAAGCCGAAGGCGAGCGCCGACCACGAGCCACCGGCCGAGGCCACGTGGACACCGTCGGAGGCGTTGGCGTGCAGGTTCGCGAGGTCCACGTAGACGGACTTCTCGAAGTACTCGAGCGCGAGGTCCTGGTACCCGACCTCGGCAGCCACGATCGACTGCACCACTCCCGAGAGCGTCGAGTCGCCCGTGGTCAACGGGTCGTAGTACTCGAAGTCCGCGAGCTTCTCCTCGGCGGTGAACTGGTTCCCCTGGAGGAACAGCGCGAGCACCACGTCGGCCTGCTTGAGCACCTGGTAGCGGTAGATGACGAGCGGGTGGTAGTGCAGCAGCAGCGGCCGGCGGTCGGCCGGGGTCGCCGCGACGTCCCACACCTCGCGCTCGAGGAAGTGGAAGTCCTGCGGGTGGATGCCCAGGTGCTCGGCCCACGGGATCGACATCTTCGTGGCGGCCTTGGACCACTCGTGCACCTCGGCGGGCGTGATGCCCAGACGGGCGTCGACGTCGGCCCTGGACGCAGGGTCCGTCTCGCCGATGATCTCGAGAGCCCGCACAGCGGCACGCAGGTTGAAGCGCGCCATGACGTTGGTGAAGAGGTTGTCGTTGACGACTGTCGTGTACTCGTCAGGGCCGGTGACACCGTGGATGTGGAACTCGTCGTCCCCGTTGACCCGCCAGAACCCGAGGTCGGCCCACATGCGCGCGGTCTCGACGAGGATGTCGACGCCCTCGCGCTCGAGGAACTCACGGTCCCCTGTCGCGAGCACGTACTGGACGAGCGCATAGCTGACGTCGGCGTCGATGTGGTACTGCGCGGTGCCCGCGGCGTAGTACGCCGAGGCCTCTTCGCCGTTGATGGTGCGCCACGGGAACAGCGCGCCCTGCTGCGACACCTGGCTCGCGCGCTTCCGCGCGGCGTCGAGCATCTGGTAGCGGAAGCGCAACGCGTTCCGGGCGTACCGGGGGCTGGTGTAGGTGAGGAACGGGAGCACGTAGATCTCCGTGTCCCAGAAGTAGTGGCCTCCGTAGCCAGAACCCGTCAGGCCTTTGGCGGGGACACCGCTGCCCTCGGCGCGGGCCGTCGCCTGCGCCAGCTGGTACAGGTTCCAGCGCACGGCCTGCTGGATCTCCGGCTGGTCGGGGATCTCGACGTCGGAGCGTGCCCAGAACTCGTCGAGCCACGTCCGCTGCGCACGGAAGGTGCCCTCGAGCCCGTCACGCCGCGCGCGGTCGAGGGTGCGACCGCACCTGTCGACGAGCTCGCGCGCCGGCACGCCGCGGGAGGTGTGGTACGCCACGGTCTTGGTGAGGTGGATCGGCTGGCCGGGCTGCGCGTCCACGCGGAACACGTGCTTGGCCACGTCGCCCTCGACGAAGGTGTGCAGGTCGACGAGGTTGTCCGTCACCATGTGGTGCTCGGCCGCGACAGCCAGCGTCATGCCCGAGTTCGCCACCGAGTACGAGAGCACCAGACGGTCGTCGTCCGCCGACTGCATCTGCGGGTGCAGCACCCTGTCGGTGAACTGGTTGGCCTTGCGCGGGTCGAAGCCCTCACCCATCGCGGCGGCGCGCACGTGGTACTCGTCCTCGCCGTCCTGCCGGTTGAGGATCTGCGAGGAGATCGCGACGGGCGCGGACTCGTCGAGCATCGTCACCTCGAAGGTCATCACCGCGAGGTGGCGCTCCGCGAAGGACACCATGCGCTGCGACCGGATCCGCACCCGCTTGCCGCCGGGGGTGATCCACACGATCTCGCGGCGCAGCACGCCGTCGCGCATGTCGAGGGAGCGCTCGTAGTCGACGAGCTCGGCGACGGGCAGCAGCAGCGGCTCGTCGTCGACGTACAGGCGGATCACCTTGGCGTCGGGGGCGTTGACGATCGTCTGGCCGACCTGCGCGAGGCCGAAGGCCTCTTCGGCGTGGCGGATCTGCCACGTCTCGTGGAAGCCGTTGACGAAGGTGCCGTGGGTGTGGGACTCGCGCCCCTCCTCGACGTTGCCGCGCAGCCCGAGGTAGCCGTTGGCGACCGAGAACAGCGTCTCGGTGACTCCGAGGTCCTCGGTCGAGAAACGCGTCTCGACGAGGCGCCACTCGTCGGCCGGGAACCTGCTGCGGTCGACGTGCTGCTTCTCGGCAGGCGTGCGAGGGCTCACTGCTCTCCCCCGTCGGTGCGTGCAGAGGTGCCCTCGGCCGCACCGGCCGACGTACCGGCTGAGCGGGTCAGGATGGACGCGTCGAGCTCGCCGAGGTCGGAGACCACGAGGTCCGCACCGGCGGCGAGCAGCGCGTCGGGTCCGACACCCCGGTCCACGCCGAGCACGAGGCCGAAGCTGCCTGCTCGCCCGGAGCGGACGCCCGAGAGCGCGTCTTCGACGACGATCGCCTCGGCTGCGGTCACACCGAGCAGCTCTGCGGCGCGCAGGTAGGTGTCGGGGGCGGGCTTGCCAGGCAGGCCGTCACGCTCGGCGACGGCGCCGTCGACGACGACCTCGAAACGGTCGGCGATCCCGGCGGCGGCGAGCACCGACGGGGCGTTGCGCGACGAGGACACGACGGCGACGTGCGCACCGGCGGCGGTCACGGCGTCGAGGAACCGGACAGAGCCCGGGTAGGGGTCGATGCCCTCCTCGACGAACATCGCGTTGACGATCTGGTTCTTCTCGTTGCCCAGGGCGCACACGGTCGACTCGCCGGGCGCGTCGTCGGTCGAGCCCCACGGGAGCTCGACACCGCGCGAGGCGAGCATGGTGTGGACGCCGTCGAAGCGCGGCTTCCCGTCGATGTGCGCGAAGTAGTCGGCGTCGGTGTACGGCGCGAGCCCACGGGCGGCGCAGAACGGCGCGAACAGCCGTTCCCACGCGCGCATGTGGAGCTCGGCGGTCGGTGTCAGGACCCCGTCGAGGTCGAAGAGCACAGCACGGAGCATGGAGGCGGATCCTTCAGGTCGGACCGGGAAGGGCAGGGGTGGCTCGGAGGTGCGGTCGTCGTACCGCCCCCGGCACCCCCAGCCTACCGACGCGCGCCCGTCCCGGGCGCTCCCTCGCCGCCCGTGTGG
>NZ_JACBYE010000093.1 GCF_013415325.1 Sanguibacter inulinus
GGTCGTGCAAGAGGCGTCCAACTGGACGACGCTCCTGCACCTGGTCGCGGCAGGGGTCGGGGTGACCGTCGCGCCCGTCAGCGCGATGCTCACGGCTCCGAGCGGGGTGGTCGCCCTCGAGCTCGACCGCGCCCACGTCTTCCACTCCTGGTCTGCCCAGGGATCCCTCCAGCCGCTGACGATCGCCGGAGGCCTCGGCTGTGAGGTCTGGGACGACGAGGGCCGCCACTACCTCGACTTCTCCTCCCAGCTCGTCAACATCAACATCGGGCACCAGCACCCGCGCGTGGTCGCAGCGATCGCCGAGCAGGCCCAGGTGCTGACCACGATCTCGCCGGCCCATGCGAACCTCACGAGGGGCCGCGCCGCCCAGCTCATCACCGAGCGCGCCCCCGACGGCCTGGACAAGGTCTTCTTCACGAACGGCGGCGCCGACGCCAACGAGAACGCGATGCGGTTGGCCCGCCTGCACACAGGACGCAGCAAGATCCTCTCGGCGTACAGGTCGTACCACGGCAACACAGGCTCGGCCGTGGTCGCGACGGGTGACTGGCGGCGCATCCCCAACGAGTTCGCCCACGGTCACGCGCACTTCTTCACGCCGTACCTGTTCCGCTCCGACTTCTGGGCCTCGACCCCCGAGGAGGAGTGCGCCCGAGCCCTCGAGCACCTGGCTCGCGTCGTCGAGTGCGAAGGTCCGGCGTCGATCGCCGCGATCCTCCTCGAGACCGTGCCGGGGACCGCAGGGGTCCTCACCCCACCACCGGGCTATCTCGCCGGGGTGCGCGAGATCGCCGACCAGCACGGCATCCTGCTGATCCTCGACGAGGTCATGGCCGGCTTCGGCCGGACTGGACACTGGTTCGCCTTCGACGCCCACGACGTCCGCCCCGACCTCGTGACCTTCGCCAAGGGCGTCAACTCCGGCTACGTCCCGGCCGGGGGAGTGATCATCGACGCCCCCGTCGCGGCGACCTTCGACGACCGGGTCTTCCCCGGCGGGCTCACCTACTCCGGCCACCCGCTCGCGATGGCCGCGATCGTCGGGACCCTCGAGGCGATGGCCGACGAGAAGATCGTCGAGAACGCCCGCACCGTCGGCGCCGAGCACATCGGCCCCGGCCTGCAGGCCCTCGCCGCCGCGCACCCGGTCATCGGCGAGGTCCGGGGGAGCGGTGTCTTCTGGGCCCTCGAGCTCGTCGCCGACCAGGAGACCCGTGCCCCCGTCGCCCCCGCGGTCGTGGGAGCCGTCAAGCAGGGCTGCCTCGACCGAGGGCTGCTGCCCTTCGTCGCCGACAACCGGCTGCACGTCGTGCCGCCGTGCGTCGTCACACCCGCCGAGGTGGACCGAGCGCTCTCGGTCTACGACGAGGTGCTCACCGAGGTCGAGGCGGCGCTCTGAGCGCCCCGGCCGTCG
Organism: Sanguibacter inulinus; assembly: GCF_013415325.1. Classification (GTDB taxonomy): domain Bacteria; phylum Actinomycetota; class Actinomycetes; order Actinomycetales; family Cellulomonadaceae; genus Sanguibacter; species Sanguibacter inulinus. The sequence continues at coordinate 1,418 of NZ_JACBYE010000093.1, forward strand.
GCCATCGCGCCCCCTCGGTTCGCGGCTGGCCAGCGGCGTCGGGTCGTCCGGGTCCGACCAGAGGCCTCTCGACCAGACTCTGCTCACCTCTCTCCCGACCGGTCTCGACCTGAGACCCCCCACGGTGCCCCGTCCGACCCATCTCTAGGAGACCCTGCATGTCTGACCTCCCTGTCCGTCCGTCTGAGCCCACCCCTGCCGTCCCGCGCCGCATCGTCGTCACCGGCGCCTCGTCGGGCATCGGCGCAGCGACCGTCGAGCTGCTCCGCGCCGAGGGCCACGACGTGGTCGCCGTCGCCCGCCGCGAAGACCGCCTCGCGGAGGTCGCCGAGCGCACCGGCGCGACGTACGTCGTCGCCGACATCACCTCCGACGAGGACGTCACCCGTCTCGTCGCCGAGGTCACCGCCTCCGGCCCTGTCGACGCCGTCGTCAACAACGCGGGCGGCGCGCTCGGCGCCGACCCCGTCGGAGCGGCCGACCTCGAGCTCTGGCGCCGCATGTACGAGCTCAACGTCATCGGCACCTTCCGGGTGGTCAACGCGTTCCTGCCGGCGCTGCGCGAGGCCGAGGGCGACATCGTCGTCATCACGTCGACCGCCGCGCACGAGCCCTACGAGGGCGGTGGAGGGTACGTGGCCGCGAAGTTCGCCGAGCGGGTCGCGACGCGGACGCTGCGCCTCGAGCTCGTCGGCGAGCCGGTCCGCGTGGTCGAGATCGCCCCGGGCATGGTGCACACCGAAGAGTTCTCGCTCACCCGTTTCGGCGGAGACTCCGCCAAGGCTGCCGCGGTGTACGACGGGGTGCCCGGTCCGCTGCTGGCGGGCGACGTCGCGGAGGCTGTGCGCTGGTCGCTCGCGCAGCCGCCGCACGTCAACATCGACACCCTCATCCTGCGCCCGCGGGCCCAGGCGGCTTACACCAAGACGCACCGGGTGCCGTCCGGGTCGCAGGGATAGGGTGGACTCATGGACCTGACCATCGGCTACGCCGCCATGCTCGAGCAGTTTCACCCGACAGACATCATCAGCTATTCCGAGTACGCGGAGCAGCACGGGTTCTCCGGTGTCATGGCTGCTGACCACTTCCAGCCCTGGGTCCCGCAGCAGGGCCAGAGCGCCTTCGTCTGGAACGTGCTGTCCTCGCTCGGCGAGCGCACCCGCGGCGACATCGGCCCCGGCGTGACCGCCCCGACCTTCCGCTGGCACCCCGCGATGGTCGCGCAGGCCTCGGCCACGCTCGCTGCCATGTACCCGGGCCGTCACTGGCTCGGTCTCGGCTCGGGCGAGGCGCTCAACGAGCACATCATCGGGCAGTACTGGCCCGAGGCACCCGAGCGCATCAACCGCATGTTCGAGGCGATCGACGTCATCAAGAAGCTCTTCACGGCGTCTCTCGCCGGCAAGGACGTCAAGCACTCCGGGCCGTTCTACAAGCTCGAGTCGACGCGCCTGTGGACGATGCCCGAGGTCGCGCCCGAGATCCTCGTCGCGACAGCAGGACCTGTCACCGCCAAGCGCGCGGGCAAGCACGCCGACGGCCTCATCACGGTCGGGGCGCCGCTCGAGAAGATCTCGATGCTCTTCGGCAAGTTCGACGACGGCGCGCGGGAGGTCGGCCGCGACCCCGAGGGCATGCCCAAGGTCCTCCAGATCCACCTGTCGTGGGCCGAGACCGACGAAGAAGCCCTCGCCAACGCGATGACCGAGTGGCCCAACGGCGGCATGAAGTTCCCGAAGGCCGACATCCGTTCGCCCTTCGAGTTCGAGCAGATCGCCAAGCTGGTGCGCCCCGAAGACTTCGAGGGCCGGATGGTCATCTCCTCCGACCCCGACGTGCACCGCGCGAACATCCAGAAGTACGTCGACCTCGGCTTCGACCGCATCTACCTGCACAACGTGGGCCGCAACCAGCGCGAGTGGATCGACGTCTTCGGCCGCGACGTGCTGCCCAAGCTGGTCCGATGACCGAGAGCACGACCCCGGAGGTGACAGAGAGCGTGGCCGAGGCGCAGTTCCCCCCGGACCAGGCTCTCCGCGTGGCGGTCGGGCCGGAGACCGCTGCGTCGACGCCCCAGCCTGCCGCGGCAGAGCTGCGCGTCTGGGCCCTCGACGGGATCCCTGAAGTCAGCCCCGGCGACGATCTCGTCGATCTCGTCGAGCGTGCTGTCAGCGCGTCGGGTCGACCGCTCGAGCCCGGCGACGTGGTCGTGGTGACGAGCAAGATCGTCTCCAAGGCCGAGGGTCGCGTGGTCTCGGCCCAGGACCGTGAGCAGGCGATCACCGACGAGACCGTGCGGGTCGTCGCCTCCCGCGTGCACCCGGGAGGGGTCACGCGGATCGTGGAGAACCGGCTCGGTCTCGTGATGGCCGCAGCCGGCGTCGACGCGAGCAACACCCCGGGCGGGACGGTCCTGCTGCTGCCGCTCGACCCTGACGACTCTGCGCGCAGGCTCCGCGCCGGGCTCGCGGAGCGCCTCGGTGCCCGGGTGGGCATCGTCGTGACCGACACCGCCGGGCGCCCCTGGCGTGCCGGCCAGACGGACATCGCGATCGGCGCGGCTGGTGTGCAGGTCATGGAGGACCTCCGTGGCCAGACCGACGCCCAGGGCCGAGAACTCACGGTCACGGTGGCGGCTGTCGCCGACGAGATCGCTGCTGCGGCCGAGCTCGTCAAGGGCAAGACCAGCGGGCGGCCTGTCGCGGTCGTGCGCGGTCTTGCGCACCTGACGATCGATGACGACGGCCCCGGGGCTCGTGCGCTCGTGCGGCTCGGCCCCGCCGACATGTTTGCCCAGGGCAGCGCCGAGGCCTACGAGCAGGGCTGGAAGGACGCCGTCGGCGGGACGGCGCAGGCGCCGGCCGAGCCGTCGAGATGACCCGTCAGGCGTCGGGTCAGCCCACGGCGCCGGCCGCGCAGTGGTCGGTCATCGTGCCTGTCAAGCTCACGGCCCAGGCCAAGACGAGGCTCGCCGGCGACCTGAGCCCGCAGGAGCGTGCAGAGCTCGCTCGGGCGATGGTCGCCGACACCGTCGCCGCTGTACGGGCCGCTCACGCTGTGCGGCAGGTGGTGGTCGTCACGGACGACGACGACGTGGTCGCCGACCTGCGAGGCGTGCGTCCACCGGGGTGGGCCCCTGTCGTGGTCGTGCCGGAGCCTGTCCCGGCCGCCGGCCTCAACGCGGCCATCCGTGCGGGCGTCGCCGCCGCCGCACGAGGTGACGCCGAAGCAGGGGGCTGCGCAGCTGGCGATACCGCAGCGCCCCCAGGTGACGCCATCGCACGAGGTGAGGCGGCTGCCCCGAGTGGTGACACAGGTGGGGCTGCGCCCGGTGTCGGGCTCCGCGCCGGTCCGGTCGCCGTCCTCCTCGGAGACCTTCCTGCCCTCCGCCCCGCCGACCTCGAGGAGGCCCTCGCCGCGGCGTCGGCCTTCCCGCGAGCCGTCGTCGTCGACGCCGAGGGCACAGGCACCACGTTGCTGACGGCGTCTGCAGGGGTCCCTCTCGACCCGGCCTTCGGTGCAGGATCGGCCGCCGAGCACGTCCGGCGTGGGCACGTCGAGCTCGACGTCCCTGACCTGTCGGGTCTGCGGCAGGACGTCGACAGGCTCGGCGACCTCGCGGCCGTCGCGGAGCTCGGTGCCGGCCGTGCGACGTCGCAGGTCCTCGCCCGCCGTGCGCAGAGCGGTACGGAGCCACCCGTGGACGTCGAGCGGCCGCGACCCCCGGCGCTGGACCAGATGCCCTGCACCGACGAGACCGCGGCCGTCGCGTAGCGTCCAGCCCTACGCGGGGCTCGCAGTCCCGCGTCCCGCTGGGAAGGCGTAGCGGCGCCCTCCCACGACGATCACGAGCGAGACGATGGCGAGCGGCAGGCTCAGGAGCGGGAGCGCACCGGCCCCCGCCACGGCGAGCCCCACCCCGCCGACCGCCCCACCGAGGGCGATCGCGAGGTTCCACAC
>NZ_JACBYE010000094.1 GCF_013415325.1 Sanguibacter inulinus
GTTGAATGGTTGTCCGGCGGCGACCTACTCTCCCACACAGTCTCCCGTGCAGTACCATCGGCGCAGAGGGGCTTAGCTTCCGGGTTCGGAATGGGACCGGGCGTTTCCCCCTCGCTATGACCGCCGTAACTCTATTGGGTTGTCAACCGGTTCTCGGCCGTTACCCGAGAACCGCACAGTGGACGCGTAGCACACAAAATTTGAGTGTTATCAAGTTGTCGGCTTATTAGTACCGGTCAGCTCCGAGAGTCGTTAGTCCTCTCTTCCACATCCGGCCTATCTACCCAGTGGTCTGCTGGGAGCCTCTCGAGGGTCAAGCCCTCATGGAAACCTCATCTTGAAGCAGGCTTCCCGCTTAGATGCTTTCAGCGGTTATCCCTTCCGAACGTAGCCAACCAGCCGTGCTCCTGGCGGAACAACTGGCACACCAGAGGTTCGTCCGTCCCGGTCCTCTCGTACTAGGGACAGCCCTTCTCAAGTTTCCTGCGCGCGCAGCGGATAGGGACCGAACTGTCTCACGACGTTCTAAACCCAGCTCGCGTACCGCTTTAATGGGCGAACAGCCCAACCCTTGGGACCTACTCCAGCCCCAGGATGCGACGAGCCGACATCGAGGTGCCAAACCATGCCGTCGATATGGACTCTTGGGCAAGATCAGCCTGTTATCCCCGGGGTACCTTTTATCCGTTGAGCGACGGCGCTTCCACAAGCCACCGCCGGATCACTAGTTCCGACTTTCGTCCCTGCTCGACCTGTCAGTCTCACAGTCAAGCTCCCTTGTGCACTTGCACTCGACACCTGATTGCCAACCAGGCTGAGGGAACCTTTGAGCGCCTCCGTTACATTTTAGGAGGCAACCGCCCCAGTTAAACTACCCATCAGGCACTGTCCCTGATCCGGATTACGGACCGAGGTTAGATGTCCAGAGCGACCAGAGTGGTATTTCAACGTTGACTCCACGAACACTGGCGTGCCCGCTTCACAGTCTCCCACCTATCCTACACAAGCCGCACCGAACACCAATACCAAACTATAGTAAAGGTCCCGGGGTCTTTCCGTCCTGCTGCGCGTAACGAGCATCTTTACTCGTAGTGCAATTTCGCCGAGTTCACGGTTGAGACAGCGGAGAAGTCGTTACGCCATTCGTGCAGGTCGGAACTTACCCGACAAGGAATTTCGCTACCTTAGGATGGTTATAGTTACCACCGCCGTTTACTGGGGCTTAAATTCTGAGCTTCGCCTTGCGGCTAACCCGTCCTCTTAACCTTCCAGCACCGGGCAGGCGTCAGTCCGTATACATCGTCTTGCGACTTCGCACGGACCTGTGTTTTTAGTAAACAGTCGCTTCTCCCTGGTCTCTGCGGCCCTTGCACGCTCCCCCAGCAAGTGGGATCACGCTCCGGGCCCCCCTTCTCCCGAAGTTACGGGGGCATTTTGCCGAGTTCCTTAACCATGATTCTCTCGATCGCCTTAGTATTCTCTACCTGATCACCTGAGTCGGTTTAGGGTACGGGCGGCTTGAACCTCGCGTCGAAGCTTTTCTCGGCAGCATAGGATCACCAAATCCCCACCTAGGGTGGGTCCCGTCAGATCTCAGGCTATATGAACAGCGGATTTGCCTACTGTTCGCCCTACGTCCTTAGACCGAGACAACCGTCGCTCGGCTTGGCTACCTTCCTGCGTCACTCCTGTTAATACGCTTACCTACTACAAGTTCGGGTCCCGCGCTCCCCTGAGTCCTCAGCCCCGAAGGGCCTGTGGACCAGGCTTGGGCGGTTAGCATCACCTGGCTCGGTATGGGCGGTTCTTCGCCGGTAGGAGAATATCAACTCCTTGTCCATCGACTACGCCTGTCGGCCTCGCCTTAGGTCCCGACTTACCCAGGGCGGATTAGCCTGGCCCTGGAACCCTTGATCATTCGGCGGACGGGTTTCTCACCCGTCTTTCGCTACTCATGCCTGCATTCTCACTCGTGTAGGCTCCACCACTGGGTTACCCCGCAGCTTCACTGCCCACACGACGCTCCCCTACCCATCCACACACCTGGACCACGAAGGCCTGGTTATCATGTGAATGCCACAGCTTCGGCGGTGTACTTGAGCCCCGCTACATTGTCGGCGCGGAATCACTTGACCAGTGAGCTATTACGCACTCTTTCAAGGGTGGCTGCTTCTAAGCCAACCTCCTGGTTGTCTGTGCAACTCCACATCCTTTCCCACTTAGCACACGCTTAGGGGCCTTAGCTGGTGGTCTGGGCTGTTTCCCTCTCGACTATGGAGCTTATCCCCCACAGTCTCACTCCCGCGCTCTCACTTACCGGCATTCGGAGTTTGGCTAACGTCAGTAACCTTGTAGGGCCCATCGGCTATCCAGTAGCTCTACCTCCGGCAAGAAACACGCGAGGCTGCACCTAAATGCATTTCGGGGAGAACCAGCTATCACGAAGTTTGATTGGCCTTTCACCCCTACCCACAGGTCATCCCCCCAGTTTTCAACCTAGGTGGGTTCGGTCCTCCACGCGGTCTTACCCGCGCTTCAACCTGCCCATGGGTAGATCACTTCGCTTCGGGTCTAGACCCAGCGACTCATTCGCCCTATTAAGACTCGCTTTCGCTACGGCTTCCCCACACGGGTTAACCTCGCCACTGAGCACTAACTCGCAGGCTCATTCTTCAAAAGGCACGCTGTCACCCCTGCTAAGGAGGCTCCAACGGATTGTAGGCACACGGTTTCAGGTACTATTTCACTCCCCTCCCGGGGTACTTTTCACCTTTCCCTCACGGTACTTGTCCGCTATCGGTCACTAGGTAGTATTTAGGCTTATGAAGTGGTCTTCACGGATTCACACGGGATTTCTCGGGCCCCGTGCTACTTGGGATCCCCTTCGGGAGGTCACGTCATTTCGTCTACGGGGGTCACACCCTCTACGCCGGGCCTTTCAATGCCCTTCGACTATAACGAGACTTTCTGACTCCCTGACAAGCCGGCAGACTCATCTGAAAGGTCCCACAACCCCGCCCATGCAACCCCTGCCGGGTATCACACATGAACGGTTTGGCCTGTTCCGCTTTCGCTCGCCACTACTCACGGAATATCTCTTCCTGTCGGTACTGAGATGTTTCACTTCCCGACGTTCCCTCCACACACCCTATATATTCAGGTGCGGGTAACACGACATAACTCGTGCTGGGTTTCCCCATTCGGAAATCCTCGGATCACAGTTCGTTTGCCAACTCCCCGAGGCTTATCGCAGGCTACTACGTCCTTCATCGGCTCCTAGTGCCAAGGCATCCACCCTGTGCCCTTAAAAACTTGACAACAAAAAATTGCAAAGAACCAAAGATAAATCTTTGATCTTACAAAGATGCTCGCGTCCACTGTGCAGTTCTCAAGCTACGGACGATCCCACCCAACACCACCGCCTACCCCCGAGCAAAGCTCAAGAGCGGTTCAACTGGTTCAGGGTGACCCGTGTCGTGGCAACACACCATGCTGAGCCTTACGGCCAGCCGGCATGCGCCTGAAGTTCACTTGCGTCAAGACGCCCGTGCCTTCAGGACCCAACAGTGTGCTCATGTCCCCAACCCTTGAACCGATCCGTTCCAACCAGACGAAGCTGGTGTACTTGCATCGACCCTCAAGCTGAGTCCTAGTCAATGTTCCACCCGTGAGCAACCACCCACACCCTCATTCGGAGTGTGGAAGTGGCCACCTGAACCCGACCGGGGTAGTCCCCGGAACAAGCCAGTGTGTAGCTCCTTAGAAAGGAGGTGATCCAGCCGCACCTTCCGGTACGGCTACCTTGTTACGACTTAGTCCCAATCGCCAATCCCACCTTCGACGGCTCCATCCCACAAGGGGTTAGGCCACCGGCTTCGGGTGTTACCGACTTTCGTGACTTGACGGGCGGTGTGTACAAGGCCCGGGAACGTATTCACCGCAGCGTTGCTGATCTGCGATTACTAGCGACTCCGACTTCATGGGGTCGAGTTGCAGACCCCAATCCGAACTGAGACCGGCTTTTTGGGATTCGCTCCACCTCGCGGTATCGCAGCCCTTTGTACCGGCCATTGTAGCATGCGTGAAGCCCAAGACATAAGGGGCATGATGATTTGACGTCATCCCCACCTTCCTCCGAGTTGACCCCGGCAGTCTCCTATGAGTCCCCACCATAACGTGCTGGCAACATAGGACGAGGGTTGCGCTCGTTGCGGGACTTAACCCAACATCTCACGACACGAGCTGACGACAACCATGCACCACCTGTACACCAGTCCGAAGACGCACACATCTCTGCATGATTCCGGTGTATGTCAAGCCTTGGTAAGGTTCTTCGCGTTGCATCGAATTAATCCGCATGCTCCGCCGCTTGTGCGGGCCCCCGTCAATTCCTTTGAGTTTTAGCCTTGCGGCCGTACTCCCCAGGCGGGGCACTTAATGCGTTAGCTGCGGCGCGGAACTCGTGGAATGAGCCCCACACCTAGTGCCCAACGTTTACGGCATGGACTACCAGGGTATCTAATCCTGTTCGCTCCCCATGCTTTCGCTCCTCAGCGTCAGTAGTGGCCCAGTGACCTGCCTTCGCCATCGGTGTTCCTCCTGATATCTGCGCATTCCACCGCTACACCAGGAATTCCAGTCACCCCTACCACACTCTAGTCTGCCCGTACCCGATGCAAGCTCAAGGTTGAGCCTTGAGTTTTCACACCAGACGCGACAAACCGCCTACGAGCTCTTTACGCCCAATAATTCCGGACAACGCTTGCGCCCTACGTATTACCGCGGCTGCTGGCACGTAGTTAGCCGGCGCTTCTTCTGCAGGTACCGTCACTTTCGCTTCTTCCCTACTGAAAGAGGTTTACAACCCGAAGGCCTTCATCCCTCACGCGGCGTCGCTGCATCAGGCTTTCGCCCATTGTGCAATATTCCCCACTGCTGCCTCCCGTAGGAGTCTGGGCCGTGTCTCAGTCCCAGTGTGGCCGGTCGCCCTCTCAGGCCGGCTACCCGTCGACGCCTTGGTGAGCCATTACCTCACCAACAAGCTGATAGGCCGCGAGTCCATCCTTGACCGAAAAACTTTCCAGACGCCGACCATGCGGTCGCGTCTCGTATCCGGTATTAGCCCCGGTTTCCCGGAGTTATCCCAGAGTCAAGGGCAGGTTACTCACGTGTTACTCACCCGTTCGCCACTGATCAACCAGAGCAAGCTCTGATGTCACCGTTCGACTTGCATGTGTTAAGCACGCCGCCAGCGTTCGTCCTGAGCCAGGATCAAACTCTCCGTAAATGTTTGCTATCAAC
>NZ_JACBYE010000095.1 GCF_013415325.1 Sanguibacter inulinus
TCCCTACCCCGCCGTCCCTACCGCGCCGTGCTCTCCCGGGCCCGGAGGGTGAATCCGACGACCACCTGCTCGACCGGGACGTCGGCGGCGGGTGGCGCGGCGATCTGACGCTCGAGCAGCATGAGCGCCGAGTCGACGATCGCCGACTTGTCAGGTGCCACGGAGCTGAGCGACGGGGTCGCGAACTCGGCGCCGCTCACGTCGTCGATGCCGATGACGGCGACGTCCTCAGGGACGCGCAACCCCCGGACGTGCAGCTCCCGCATGACCCCGAAGGCCACGGAGTCGTTCGAGCAGAGCACACCGTCGGGCGGCTCGTGAGCGTCCAGCAGCGTGCGCATCGCCCGCTGGCCCTCGTGCGAGGTGAAGGCGCCGACAGGTCCGACCAGGTCCGAGTCGACCTCCCACCCCTGGGCCTGGACGGCGTCCCGGAAGCCCGCGACCCGCCTGTCGGCAGCGTCGGACGGGGTCGTGTGCCGTGGCCCCACGACGGCCAGGCGGCGGCACCCCCGCTCGACGAGGTGCAGGGTGGCCGCCAACGCCGCCGCCCGGTTGTCGATGGTCACGTGCGAGAACGGGCTCGACACGATGTGCTCCCCGAGCAGCACGAGAGGCCCGGGCGAGGTCCGACGCGTGAGGTCCGCGACCGTCAGAGACCGCGGGATGTGGATGAGCCCGTCCGTCGGGGGCAGCCCGACCCCGTTCGCGACGGTCACCTCACGCTCGTGCACCCCGGCGGTCTGCTGGATGAGGATCGACAGGCCGCGCGCCTCGGCTCGGCGCACGAGCAGGCCGGTGAGCTCGGCGAAGTAGGGCTCTTCGAGGTCCGGCACAGCGAGGGCGACGAGACCGGTCCTGTCACGCCGGGCCAGCGCCGCACCACGCGACGGCGTCGTCGCCTCGTCCTCCTGCACCCTGCCGCCCCTCGTCTGAGCCTTCGTGTCGCGCGTCTGGTAGGTCACGGTACCTCCAGCTCAGGCCTGGGCCCTGAGTGCGACGACGCGCGCCTGGGGCGTCCCGTTCGTCGCGGTCACGACCACCCGTGCCGCGCGCAGCCGCGTCGGGGTGGGGAGCCTGTGGACCCGGCGTCGCCAGCGGTTGTCCGTCTCGTCGGCGACGACGGTCCAGGTCTCGTCCGCGAGGTCCGTCGAGGGCTCTGTCGCCGGCGCCCCACTGGGCGCAGTGGCGGGTGCCTGTGCCTCGTCTCGGTCGCCAGCCGGCGCGCCCTGCGCGTCGGCCGTCAGCACCTCCACGCGGTAGTCGCGCACCAGCTCGGGGATGGTCTCGTGCGGGGACCTGTGGTGGTGCAGGGTGTTGAGCTCGAGGTCGACGTCGTCGTCCAGGACGAGCACGAGCTCGCTGACCTCGACGGGCTCGTCCCAGTCGAGGCGCAGCCACTCGGGCGTCCCGGGCGACATCGGCACCGAGGCCCACATGCTGGGTCCCCCGTAGGGCCTGTTGCCGCCCGAGGTCGCCCGCTCTGGCGCGAGCGCCTCGGACTCGGGGTGGGCGACGAAGCACACCGAGCGTCCGCGCAGCGGCCGGGTGGGCCACTGCACGAGGAGCTCCGACTGGCTCACCTCGACGTTCTGGTCGTCCGAGGCGGCACCGTGGACCAGGGTGAGGACACCGGGCGGCAGAGGATCGGTCAGGTGCACGGTGATCGACGGGTCGGCGCGCAGGACGACGATCGCGGTCTCGGGGGAGCCGGGCTGGTAGTCCAGCTGCGCGCGGACCCATCTCGCCTCACCGGCCGGGACCTCGACGCTGGTCGTCACCTCGAGCCGGGACGGGACCACGTTCTGGGGCTTGCCGGTCGACCACACCTCGACGACCAGCGGGGAGGGGGGTGTGCGGTGGGCGGAGGTTGCGCTGTCGGGAGAGGCTGCGGTGTCCCGTGAGGCTGCGCTGTCGGGAGACGCCGCGTCGTCACGGGTGACTGCGCCGTCGACCGGGGCCGCACCGGCGACAGCATGTGTGCCTCCGACAGGATCCCCGCCGCCCGCAGGTTCGAGCACAGCCCGCGACACCAGCAGGTCGATGCTGTCGAGCCGTGGGTGCACGGGCAGGACGATCCCGAGGTCGTCGACCAGCGGGTGCGGCGTCGCCCGGTTCTCGGCGACGAGGTCGGTGGGTGGGGCTGGGACCTGGGCTGCGCCAGGCGCCGTGCCTCCGTCGCGACGTTCCCCGCCCCCGAACGACCGCCCCGGCCCGGTGCCGATCGACGACAGGGTGCTCGACGCCGTGACGCGTGCCGTGCGGGCGTGGTCGTCCGGGTCGTCGTTGACGGCTCCGATGATGGGCGCGTCGTCGCGCAGCAGCGCGCGGCGCAGCTCGGCGAGGTGGTGGGTCCCCAGCTCGCGCGGGGTCACTGCGTGCTCGACGCACAGCGCGGCCGCCGTCCCGGCTGCCTGGCCGAGGGCCGCGCAGGTCGCCATGACCCGGCTCGCGCCGAAGGCGATGTGCGTGGCCGAGATGTTGCGTCCCGCCACCAGCAGGTTCGAGGTGCTCGCCGGGTAGAGGCACCTGTACGGGATCTCGAAGACCCCGTCGGAGAACCTCTGGACCGCCCCAGAACCCTCGTGGTACATCCCCGCCGCCGGGTGCAGGTCGATCGACCACCCGCCGAAGGCCACGGTGTCCGGGAACGACGTCTGCTCGACGATGTCGTTCTGCGTCAGCGTGTAGTCGCCGACGAACCTCCTGTACTCGCGCTTGCCGGGGACGTTGCCCACCCACTCGAGGGTGAGGGTGTCGGCGTCGAACTCCCCGGAGTTCTTGATGTAGTCCCAGATTCCCAGGATCACCGAGCGCAGCTCGTCGCGGATCGTCTCGTTGTCGTGCACGGTGTCGAGCTCCCCGCCCCACTCGACCCACCAGTAGTGCGCGCCGGAGTCCCCGCTGCGGATCACCCGTGACGTCGGGATCGGGGTGTCACGGATGTCCTTGGCCGACTCCGGTGCCACGTACTTCACCGGGAAACCGAGGTCCTTGGTGTAGAAGAGCAGCGTCGAGCCGAGGAACTCCTCGACGGGCTCGTCAGGAGCCCACTCCTCGTCGAACTCCGAGCGGGCCTCCTTGCCCAGCCTGTACCGCGCCCCGGCGAGGTGCCCCACGAGCCCGTCCCCCGTGCAGTCGAGGAAGACCGGTGCGCGGAAGGTCGTGAGGATCTCCGACCCCATGGTCCAGCCCGTCACCGTCTCGACCCGGCGCGCGTCCTCGGGACCAGAGGCCACGACGTCGCGGACGTCGGTGTTGAGGAACAGCCGGATGTTCTTCTCCCGGCGGACGGTGTCGAGCACCACGTCGTCCCAGTAGACCGGGTTCCCCTCGGGGTTGCGGAACTGATTCTCGACGTACATCTCGCCGATGATCCCGGTCTCGCGCGCCCACCGCTGGTTGCCGTGCGCTGTCGCGCCGCACACCCACACCCGGACCTCGGAGGAGGAGTTCCCCCCGAGGACCGGGCGGTTGTTGATCAGGACGACGTCGACCCCCCGGCGTGCAGCCGCGACGGCGGCGCAGACCCCGGCGAGGCCACCTCCGACGACGACGACATCGGCTTCGACGACTTGCTTGAGCATGAGGATCCTTCGTAGGTGCTTCGTGGTGCGGGAGATGACGGGTGGGGAGGGGGGCTGCGGGAGCGCGGGGCCCGCTGAGCCCTGGAGAGCGAGGCCAGCTCCTCGCAGGCCAGCGAGCCCGGCTCAGCCGAGGACTGGGCCTGCTCGCAGCTCCTCGCAGGGCGGCGAGACCGGCTCAGCCGAGGAGGGCCTGGGCCTGCTCGCCGGCCTCGCGCATGGCTGTCGCGGCGTCGCTCGACCCGACGAGGACGGCCTGGACCTTCTCGGCGATGACGGCCTCGACCTGCGCGTACTGCGGGAAGGCCCAGAACGGGTTCGTGGTCGCCGTGGCGGTGATCTTGTCGCCGAAGTCCTTGGTGAAGGTGTCGTTCGTGACGACCTCGGAGGTGAGCGCCGCCTCGGTCGTGGGCGGCAGGCCGAGCTTGTCGAAGAACCCTGTGGTCGCCGTGGTGTCGGAGGTGATCCACTGCGCGAACTCGGCTGCGGTGCCCGCGCCGGGCCCGTCGACGACCACCACGGCGTGGCCCCAGACGAAGGCGCGCGGGTCGTCGCCCGCCGCGAGGACAGGCCGGGATGCGGGGGCGAGCTTGCTCTCGAAGTCTGGGTCGGGCGAGTCGGCGACGACGGCCCCGCGACCGACGATCGCGTCGTCGTAGATCGCGGCCTTGCCCTGGCTGAAGAGGGCACGGGCGTCGAAGCGGTCGACGTCCGGGGCGATGAGCCCCTGGTCGTAGAGCTTCTTGTACCAGGTGACGGCCTCGACGCTCGCGTCGTCACCGATGGTCACGGTCCCGTCCTCGACGAGCGGGCTGCCGAAGGTCTGCATCCAGATGAGGATGTCCTTGAGCTGGGCGACCTTGGTCGACGCGGCGTACGGGATCACGCCGCCGCCGATCCCCTTGAGCTCGAGGAGCGCCGCCTCGAAGTCCTCGATGCCAGACGGGACCTCGCTGATGCCGACCTTCTCGAGCAGCTCGGTGTTGGTCACGAGGCCGATCGCCCCGATCGTCCACGGCAGGCCGTACTGCGCGCCGTCGTACCGGCTCGCGGCGAGCGCGGCGTCGGTGTACCCGCGGCCCTCGGCGAGGCCGGAGAGGTCTTGCAGCTTGCCGAGCGCCGCGAGCGAGCCGAGCCACGCGACGTCGACCTGCGCTGCGCCGGAGAACTGACCGCCGCGGGTCTGCAGGGTCAGCTGGTTGAGGTACTCGTTGTACGGGTAGGACACGGGAGAGATGGTGACGCCCTTGTCGGCGCCGAAGGTCGACATGAGACCTTCGATGACGGGCTTCGGGTTCTCCTCGGACAGGGACCACGACGAGAACGAGAAGTCCTCGGTGGCTCCTCCTGTCGTAGCGGCGGGGGCCGGGGCCGTCCCGCCGGACGGGGCGCACGCGGCGAGGCTCCCGAGGGTCACGGCGCCGGCGCCGAGCCCCATCAGTCGGAGCATGCTGCGGCGGGTCAGCTGGTCGGTGCGGGGCAGGTGGG
>NZ_JACBYE010000096.1 GCF_013415325.1 Sanguibacter inulinus
GGGGTCTTGGCATTGACTATTAAGCACACTGTTGAGTTCTCAAGGAGCGGACGCGCATCACCCGTTCACTCATTACTGAGCGTCTGGCGTGAGGCAACCGTTCAAACTTACCCGACTCGCTTCCCTGTGTCAACTCGCCGTTTCCAGCGCGTTAACCCGGTCAAGCGGGCCTGGTGAAGACTACCTGATCTTCGCGGCCCCTCGAACCACTCTTCCGAGCTGTCCGAACCGCAGCCAGACAGTGTCACCACCGTCCGAACCAGGCCCTCCACACTACCAGGCGCAGGCGAACCTGCGAAGCCTTCATGCAGAGGATGCCGAACCCCGGGACCAGCCACTTCGCGCCGGCTCCGAAGAGCTTCGCAGTGGTGTCTGTGTCTCCCAGTCGGGCTGACGTCGAGAACACTACGTCAGAGATCGCCGCATCTCCAAACCGGCCCGGATCAGCGGCGACAGGCTGGTCAGGGCACCCGGTCCTCTGCCCGTACCGGGACCGAACGCGTCTCAGGATCTCGCCTGGAGGACCGTCCGCGGGACCCGCACGACGTCGACCGAACGGATCTCGAGCCCGTCTCCCCCGGGCGCCACCGACGGGTCGACCCGGACCCCTGTCTCCCCGACCCACGGCAGCAGCTCGAGCACCACCCCGTGCACGGCGATCTCCTCCTGCCACGGTGTGAGGTCGACGTCCCACACCCGTCCGTGCCAGAAGTGGTCGCTGACAAGGTGGTCACCGACCCAGGCGCGCCCGACGTCGCCGGTCCAGTCGACGCGTAGCAGCGCGCGGTCGGTCCCCTCGACCAGCTCAGCGGCGACGTCGACCCGGACCCTGGCCGCTCCTGACCAGTCGGTCGGAGCGCTGAGCCGCCCCATCGGTCCACCGCGCTCTGGGCGCGGGGCGACAGCCTCAGGGCGGAGGTCGGTCAGGAGCCTGTGCGGTCCGGCGCCGGGGACGGAGAGCATCCACGTCTCCCAGAGACCGCCTGCTAGACGCTCGTCAGCAGCGGGCAGGTGGGACAGCTCCCCCTCTCCCCCGGCAACCGCGAGCGCACCAGACGCCGGGAACAGCGAGACCGTGGTCTCGGGCCCGGTCGTGTGGACCACCAGGGCACCGTCCTCTGCGTACACGGGTGCGTCAGCGAGGACGAGCCTGTCCCTCCCAGCGACGTCGAGCCTGTAGAGCCTGCTGGCCGACGTGTCGTCGAGGACCAGGACGCGCACGCCGGGCAGGTCGACGACGCACCTGGGCCCCGGGGGCTCGGTCAGCGTCACGACCGTGCTGTCGGCTCCCACCCCTCCCCCGGTGCGCTGACCCACCGCGGCACCACCGACCTCGACCGCGCCGTCGAGGACCAGCTCGACGTCGACGCCGTCGGTCGCCGCGAGGACGACCACGTCGTCGAGCCGGGCGAGCACCTGCGCCGTCGCGCTGCGCAGCTCGAGGTCGGGCGTCAAGGCGTAGCGCAGGGGCCACACGAGCGAGAGACCGGCCGGCAGGTCGACCGGGCGAGCGGGCACCGTGACCTCCGTGCCGTCGAGGTCCACCGTCACCTGGACACCGGGCTGCGCGTCGACCGGGTGCGCCGGCGGCTGGTAGGTGGTGAGGAAGAGATAGCCGCTGCGACCGTCGGAGCGGACCGACCAGCGCAGCTCGGCCGGGTCCTCGCTCCCCCCGGCGACTGTCGTCGCCATCGCGGCGAGGTGTGCCCCCTCGTCAGCCAGCCAGAGGTGCTGTCGGCGCAGCAGGTGGTGGTGCGGCCTGACCTGCCCGTGCTCGCCGACGGGTGCGTAGAAGTCGTAGGAGCGCGTGGGGACGTCGTTGGGGTAGCCGGTCGCCTGCGACTCCTGCTCTGTCCCGTGCGGACCGACCCGTTGCGTGCCGCCTGCGTACATGTAGTACCCCTGCCACACGGAGCCGCTGCCGATCTTGGCGAGGGCGAGCGCCGCGACGTCCTGCGCACCGACGAGCGGGCGGCGGTGGTAGGCCACGTGCATGCCTCCCCCGAGCTCGCAGGTGACGAAGGGCAGCATCCTGCGGTCGGACGTGGGCACCTCCCCGCCGACGGTGATCTGGTCGAAGGCCTCGCGCAGGTCTGCGCCGACCGTGAGGTCGTCGCGGACCTCGCTGTAGCGGAAGTGGATGGCCGCGAACTCCGGCCAGCCTGTGCTCGACTCCTCCCAGAACCCGTCCGCGTAGGCGCTGTAGACCGGCAGCAGGGTGCCGGGTAGCTGGGCACCACCCCACCCTGTCGCCGTCCAGAGCGGGAGGTGCAGCCCGAGGTCTTCGGCGGTGCGTCGCAGGGTCGCCAGGTGCGCGGGCTGGTCGTAGAGCTCGTTCTCGATCTGCGCCCCGACCACGGGGCCGCCGTCGGCGTGCGTCAGCCCGTCGAGCTGCCTGATCGTCTGGCTGTAGAAGGCTCGCACCAGGTCCAGGTACTCCGGGTCGTCCGTCCTCGTCGGCAGCCCGCGGTCCACCAGCCAGTCCGGGAACCCGCCGTGGCGGGCCTCCCCGTGCGCCCACGGGCCGATGCGCACCACCACGTCGAGGCCGTGGTGCGCTGCCAGCTCGACGAAGGCTCGCAGGTCGAGGTCCCCGTCCCAGCGGAAGTCGCCGGGAGTCGGCTCGTGAGCCTGCCAGAAGACGTAGGTCGCGACGGTGTCGAGGCCCCCTGCGCGGGCGTGCCCCAGGACCTCCGACCACCGGTCCCTCGGGATGCGTGAGTAGTGCACCTCCCCGGTCACCGGGAACCAGGGACGGCCCCCGCGCTCGAGGAACCGGGTCGTCACCTCGATGCGGTCGGAGCGGTCGTGGCCGTCGCCGAGGAAGGCCAGGCGGGTCGCGGGGTCGATGGGCGGGACGCGGACCGATCTGCCGTGCCGTGGCGGAGCCGACCGTGGCTCGGTCCGCGAGGACGACGTGGTCTGTGAGGACGCCGTGGTCTGTGAGGGCGTCGTGACCGGAGACTGCTGGGACGGCGGTGACTGTGGGGCCTTCGGCCCGTGCTCTGGGGTCATCGGTCTCTCCTCCGTGAGCTCTGGTTCGACGTCGGGTCGAGCTGGTCGGGCTGGTCCAGCTGGTCGTCCAGCCCGGCGAGCAGAGTCTGGAGCGTCCGGACCCTGGAGTCGTGCGTGGCCTGCACGTCCTCGGCGAAGAGCAGCAGGCTCGGCAAGGACGTCGCGAAGTAGTCGACCACGGCGACGACCGACGCCTGCTCGGAGACATGCCTGGCGAGCACGTCGCGCAGCCGCGCCGCCTCGTCGCGGCGACCGAGCCTGTGCAGAGCCGTCGCGGACGCTGCGGTCTGCTCCGAGCAGATCTCGGGGGTCATCCCCTCGACGCCGCCCTGCTGGTCGGCGGCGATCTGCCACGCCTCTCGTGCCTCGTGGTCACGACCCGACGCGACCAGCGCGTCGCCGAGCAGGAGGTGCAGGTCTGCCGTGCTGTCGAGCGGGTGCCGGGCCTCGCCGAGCGAGGCGACGGGCGCGAGCGCGGCCCGCGCGTGCGCCAAGGCTCGGTCCGGGTCACCCCCGTCGAGGGCCGCGAGCGCGAGCGTGCGGTGCGCGTCGTCCCACGCCGCCAGGACGGTCCCCTCGCCCCCTTCCCACGGCTGGAAGGAGCGTCCGGCGAGCAGGTCGAGCGCCTCGTCGGCTCGGTCGAGGGTCGTCAGGAGACCGGCCAGCTGGACAGTGAGGTCGTCGCGGGTGGCGACGAGGTCGGCCCGTGAGGTCAGCGTCTCGACACGGTCGGCGGCCGCGGCCCCTCGACGCGCTGCGAGCTGGTCCGCCTCGTAGAGCAGACGTGCGTCGTCGGGGCGCAGCGCACGGGCCTGGGCGTAGCAGCGTGCCGCACGCTCTCCGTCGCCGAGCAGGTCGTAGGCGGCGAGGCCCAGGGAGCGGAGCACCACGGGATCGGTCTCGTCGGCGTCGACCGAGGCCTGCCACGCCTCGACGGCCTCGTCGCGTCGGCCTGCTGCGTAGAGACGGTGACCGGCGAGCCCCAGCACGAGCGGGTCGCCAGGGCGGGCTTGGCGCAGCTGTGCCAGTGCGTCGTCCTCGGTGGCCGACGGGAAGCACCAGTCACGTGGTGCGGAGCGGGCTGCGGCGAGGGCTCGGTCGACGGCGTCCTGGTCACCGCGCGCCAGCTCGAGGTCGGCCGCGTGCAGCCACGCGACAGGGGCGACGTTGCGCTGACCGCTGACCGTCGGGAGAGAGGCCGCACGGGCGAGCAGCCCGAGCGCCGCGTCGACCTCGCCTGCCGAGGCGTGCTCGAGGGCGACGTCGACGAGGACCGTCGGGTCGCTGGACACCTGCGCGGGCTCTCCCCACCTGTCGGCGAGATCCCGGGCCCAGGCGTCGAGGGGGTCGAGAGCCAGGGTCTCGCGGACGAGGGCGAGGGCCGCGAGGTCGTCGCCGTGGGCGGACCGGGGTCCGCCGGAGGGACTGGTCCCCCGGGCGGAGGGGCCAGTCGAGCAGGCGGATGGACCGGCCGTGCCGCTGCGGCGTCGGAGGGCGACGGCGAGCAGGTTCCGGCCCTGCACGTGCACCGGGGAACGGGCGACCAGAGCCTGCAGGTCCTCGACCGCCGCGGCCAGGCGCGCCGGACGACCGTCGGCGAGGTCGAGCCGGGCTGTCGCAATGACGGCCGGGTCGAGCCAGGCCCTGTCCCACGACGCGGTCCCGAGCGCAGCGCGCGCCTCGTCAGAGCGGCCCAGACGGGCGAGCACGAGACCCAGCCTGTAGTGGGCCTCGCCGTCGCGGGGGTTGGGGTTGCGGAGCGTGAGCCGCCCGACGGCAGCGCGAAGGTGCTGCTCGGCGTCGTCGAGGCGCCCGTCACGCATGCGGCGGGCCGCGAGCGCCACGTGGGTGCGTTCGTCGCCAGGGTCGCGGCGGAGCGCCTCGAGCCAGTACGGCTCCGGGGAACGGGTGGCGTGCCTGTACTGGTCGAGGTGCAGACCCGTGACGTAGAGCTCGTCGACGGAGCCGATCTGCTCCGGGGGCGCAGGCTCGGTCGCCGGCTCGGGTCGGGGTGGTCTGGGTGGCGCAGGTGGTGAGGGCGCGGGGGCGGAG
>NZ_JACBYE010000097.1 GCF_013415325.1 Sanguibacter inulinus
AAGCAGGACTGAGCACCTGCGCCAGCCCCCAGACGCCGAGAGGCCCGGTCCGTGCGGACCGGGCCTCTCGGCGTCTGCAGTCCTCAGACCGTGAAGGTCAGGTACGGGACCCGCATCTCGCGCGGGGTCAACGAGCCGTGCACACCCACGAGGGCGATCGACCGGGGTGACTGCACCCTCGAGTCGACGACGGTCGCCCGGCCGCGCGCCGCGACGAGCACGTCGCCGATCCACGGCTCGACGTGCTCGGCGACCTCGCCGAACCAGCCGGCCTCGATCACCTCGGCCTTGGTCGCCACGAGGGCGTCGTCGCCCAGGACGTCCCGCCAGCGCTCGGCGAGCGACCCGGCGTTCTTGCGCTTGGTCGCGTGCAGGTGGACGGCACGCGGCTCCCCCGCCACGACCTTGACACCTTCGCGCAGCGCTGCGACCTGGGCGACGTCGCGCTGACGAGCCCTGTCGACGTCGACCATCCCGTGGTCGGCGGTCACGACCACCTGGGTCCCCGGCGGGAGGACGGTCTGCAGACGAGCGAGCTCGCGGTCGGCGAGCTCGAGGGCGTCGCCCCACTGCCACGACTCCGAGCCCTCGTGGTGGCCGACCTTGTCGACGTCGCCCCAGTACAGGTAGACGAGACCGGGGGTCATGAGCTCGAAGGCAGCAGCGTCGACGCGCGACTCCAGGCTCTCCGCGTTCCAGTACCTGGCCCCACGCAGCGCCGCACGGGTCATGCCCGACGCTGCGAAGCGCTCCGGTCCGATCGACGTCACCCGCACACCGGCGGAGCTGAGCTGCTCGAAGACCGTGGGTTCCCGCTGGAGGTCCGTGGGCTCGGGAGCACCGTCCCACGAGACGAGGTTCGCGAGCGTCCCGGTGTGCGGGTTGCGCACCGTGTAGCCGAGCATGCCCGTGCGCCCGGGACCGGACCCCGTCCCGAAGATGCCCATCGACACCGCGGTCGTGGACGGGAAGCCGCAGGTGATGACGGCGTCGTCGCGCAGCAGAGACCTGAGGAAGGGCGCGTGCCCGCTGCGCTCGCTGAGGTTGTCGAAGCCCAGGCCGTCGACGAGCACCACGCACACACGCTCGGCGGACGGGAGCCCGAGAGCAGCCTGCGCGGCGGCGTTGCGCCCGGCGTCGTCGACGACCCCGAGGGCCGCAGCGGCGGCCGGCAGGACCGACGCGAGAGAACGGCCCGTGCGGTCGGGGACGAGGAGCCCGAGGGCCTCGGCTGTCGCGGTGAGGGGCGCAGGCCCGTCGGTCACCGTCGCCCGCCGTGCGCTGCGTAGCCCGTCGCAGCCGAGAGCGCCTTCGCGAAGGCGACCGCCGAGCGGACAGCCTCGACTCCCTCAGCCTGCGCGCTCACGCGCACGAGCACGTCGTCGTTGGCCATCGACCCTGTGAGGCCGTGGTCTGCCTCGCACTGCGGGTCGGGGCACTGGGCGGGCTCGAGGTCGATGCGGGAGACCGCACCCCAGCCGACGGCCAGGGTCAGCTCGGTCGGCGCAGCGCCGGAGACGTGCTTCTCGGGGGCGTCGACCATGTGGGTGAGGACGACCGAGGTGATCTTGGCGAGCGGCACGGCCTCGGTCGTCGCCGCGGCGCTCGAGCGGGCGTCCTGCTGCCCGGCCTCGGGGTCCTCGGAGGCGTGGTCGTCGACGTGCGCGAGGACCAGCCGCGACGACGTGAGGACGAGCACCGTCACGTGGCGGCGGACCTCAGAGGTCGCGAAGGTCGTCTCGACGTGCACGAGGTGAGCCTCGACGGGCTCGTCGGCGATGGCGACGTCGAGGACGTCGGCGACGAGCTCGGGGTAGTACCCGGCCCTGTCGAGCTGTCGGCGGAGGTCTGCGGAGAGGTCACGGCTGCTGGTCGAGGACACCCGACCATCCTAGTCACCTCGCCCTGGTCACCCGGCCCGGGTCGCTCCGCCCTGACCGACCCGGCTCAGTCCGGCAGCGCCCGGCGCAGGCCGTCCTTGCGGTTGGCAGACTCGACGGTGACGCGCGCGCTGAGCACGGCGGCCCCGCGCTCGGCGACGACGACGGGGTAGAGCTCGAGGGACCGGACCTCGGGGTGATCGTCGGCGAGCTCGCTGACCCGTCCGATGAGGTCTTCGATCGCCGCAGCGTCGGCCGGCGGCAGACCCTTGTAGCCGAAGAGGCGCGGTGCCGCGCGGACCGAGCGCACCATGTGGGCCACGTCGGTCGTCGTGAGCGGCGGCACGCCATAGCTGACGTCGCCGAGCAGGTCGACGGCGTCGCCCGAGAGCCCGAAGGACACGACGGGTCCGTAGAGCTCGTCCTCGGTCGACCGGATGACGCAGGCGACTCCCGCAGGGGCCATGCGCTGGACCTCGAGCGGACGGGCTGCAGGGTGGCGGAGCTCGGGCACGTGGTCGACGAGCGACGACTGCATCTGCGCCACGTCGGTGCGCAGCTCGGCCTCGTCGAGGATGTCGAGGCGCACACCTCCGAGGTCGGCGCGGTGGCGCAAGGACTCGGCCGTGCTCTTGAGGGCGACGGGCCAGCCGAGCTCGTGCGCGGCCGCGACGGCCTCGTCGGCGTCTCGGACGGGCACGGACTCCCAGACGTC
Source organism: Sanguibacter inulinus (assembly GCF_013415325.1). Lineage (GTDB taxonomy): Bacteria > Actinomycetota > Actinomycetes > Actinomycetales > Cellulomonadaceae > Sanguibacter > Sanguibacter inulinus. Next base: position 2,596 of record NZ_JACBYE010000097.1, read on the forward strand.
GATGCCGTAGCAGGCGAGCAGCGCCCTGACCTCGTCGGCCGGGAGCGCTGTGCGTCGGCCCTCGACGGTGTGCCTGTCGATCACCGCACGGGCCCCGGCCACGTCGACGTCGGAGTAGGTGAGCGGGGTGCCGTGGTCCTGGTGGCGCCACGTGGCGTAGCGGACGACGGCGCCGAGCGCCTGGACGGCGTCCTCGGGCGTGGAGTACGCAGGCACCGTGACGGTGCGCGCAGCCGAACCACCCTCGGCGGCAGCCGCAGGTGCTGGTGCCGGGACGTCCCCCTGGTCGGCGCGCTCGGCCGGGACCTCGACGGTGAGCTCGGGCAGCAGCCCGTGCAGACCGAGGACGCTCGCGACGGTCGGCCGGCCCGAGCGGGCCGCGGCCTGTGCGACGGCGGCGCAGAACCTCGCGTCGGTCCCGCCGAGGACGGGCACGTGGACGGCGACCACCACGTCGCAGGCACCCTCGGCGTAGACCGCGTCGATCGCCGCGAGGTTCTCCTCCTCGGTCGCGTCCTCCCGCACGACGGCGACGTGGCTGGTCACCACGAGCCCGGCGGTGCCGGCGGCCTCCGCGACGATCGCCGAGAGCGGCGCCGAGCCGGCGACGATCCCGACGCGTCGACCCGAGGGCAGCGGCTGGTGCGCGAAGAGCTGGATGATGTCGAGCATCTGGTGGGTGTTCTCGGCGCGGACGACCCCGGACTGGCGGAACATCTCTTCGAGGGTGCGGCGCGGGGCCCGCGTCGGCCGCACGGCGTGGCCGGCCGGGACGACGTGCCCCGAGCGGCCTGCGGTGACCACCACGACGGGCTTGACGAGCGAGAGGCGTCGGGCGATCCGCGAGAACTTGCGCGGGTTGCCGATCGACTCGAGGTACAGCCCGGCGACGTCGGTCGACTCGTCGTCCTGCCAGAACTGCATGAGGTCGTTGCCCGACACGTCGGCCCGGTTGCCGGCCGAGACGAAGGACGAGACCCCCACGCCGCGCCGCCACACGGTCGCGAGGACGGTGACAGCCATCGGCGCCGACTGGCAGAAGATCCCGACCGTGCCGGCCGGTGGGAGCACAGGGGCGAGCGAGGCGTTGAAGACGCCCTCGGGCCGGCGGGCGAACATCCCGTACGAGCCCGGGCCGACCACGCGCATCCCGGCGGCGTGCGCGGTCCGGACGATCTCGCGCTGGAGCGCGAGCCCTTCGGCTCCGGTCTCGGCATACCCGGGGCCGGAGACGACGACGCCTCGGACTCCGAGGCGGGCGAGGGAGCGGACGGTCGCGAGCGTGTCGGCGGGGTGCGCGACGACGAGCGCCAGGTCGACGGGCGCCTCGACGTCGTCGAGGGTGTCGACGAAGCGCAGGCCTGTCGGGTCGCCGATCTCGGCGCGCAGCGCGTCGGTCGCCCCGACGACGGTCATGGTGACGTCACCGTCGCGCAGGTGGGCGCTGATCGCCCGGGCGGCCATCCGCGCCTGCAGGCTCGTCGCGTCGGCGTCGCCAGGCGGGACCACGACGATCGAGCGCGGGGTGAACAGCCCGACCATGCTGCGGGCCTCGGCGCGGTGCTCCCGGTCGATCATCACCTGCCGCGAGCGCTCGGTCGGGTCGAGGTCGATGCTCACGGTGACGATGCCGTCGTCGACGTGCTGGGTGGTCTCGTACCCGGCCTCTCGGAAGACGGCGAGCATCTTGCCGTTCTGCGGCAGGACCTCCGCCGTGAAGTGCGTGATGCCGACCTCGCGGGCCGCGGCGGCGATGTGCTCGAGCAGCGCGGAGCCGAGCCCTCGGCCCTGGTGGGAGTCGGCGATGTTGAAGGCGACCTCGGCCTCGCGGGGCGCGATGGTGTCGAAGCGGGCGACGCCGATGATCTGCTCGGAGCCGTCCGCAGCCGAGGTCACCGCGACGAGGGCGACCCTGTCACGGTGGTCCAGGACTGTGAAGCGGGTGAGGTCGCGGGCCGAGAGACGTTCCATCGCGGCGAAGAACCGCATGTAGGTGGACCGTTCGGACTGCGCGGTGTGGAAGCGCTGCAGCGCGTCGCGGTCGGCCGCGGTGATCGGGCGCAGGTGGGCGGTGGTCCCGTCCGAGAGGACGACGTCGGCCTCCCACTCCTGCGGGTAGCCGGCCTCTGTCGCGACGCCGTCGTCGGCGGAAGAGTCAGGTGGGGTGGTCACAGGTACAGGCTATGCGCCCGTGGGCGCGGCTCGGGGGCTGGCACACCGGCTCTCGTGCGAAACTGTGGGCCAGAACCCTCCGCGCCTCCCCCGCGCACCCCACAGC
>NZ_JACBYE010000098.1 GCF_013415325.1 Sanguibacter inulinus
GGGGGACGGGGTCCTCGTGGCCCTGCACCCCGGGCGTGCTCGGGGAGGGTGGCCCCGACGGCCCATGCGTCGGCTGGGGAAGGCACCTGGCCAGCACGCCGGTTAGGCTCGGGACCGCCGCTCCGTCGAGCGTGCGGTGCGGACCGAGAGCTGTGGTCTGCACGCTGGTCGAGGAGCCGGCCGACCCTGGGTGGGACGGCCGCGCAACGAGGTGGAGGAGTCGTCCATGGGCGTCGTCGTCGGGTTGTACAGGATCGCGGTCGCGGTGTTCGCGCTCATCGGGACGCAGGAGATCTGGCGGGACGGTGACCCCTCGGGTCTCGTCTACTTCACCAACCAGTCCAACCTGCTGCTCGCGGTCGTCTTCGTATGGGCCGGGTTCGCGTCCTTCGCCCGTCAGCCTCAGCCGCCGGCCTGGCTCAAGGGTGCTGTCACGCTGTTCATCCTCATCACCGGGCTCGTGGCGTACTTCATCCTGCCGCCCGACGCGCCCGGAGAGCCGACTGTCGTGCTCGGCCTGACCGACGGGCAGATCGTCCACCAGCTCACGCCGGCCCTCGCGCTGCTCGACTTCCTGCTCTTCGACCCGCACCGTCGTCTGCGGGTCAAGAACGCCGCGCTCTGGTTGCTGTACCCGGTCGCGTACTGCGCCTTCACGACCGTCCGCGGCGTCGTGCTGCCGGACACCGACTACCCCTACGGATTCGTCGACGTCGCCGAGATCGGGTACCTCGGGCTCGTGCAGAACGTCGTGCTCTACGGCGTCGGGTTCTTCGTGCTCGGTCTGGTGATCGTCGGGATCGACCGGGTGCTGCCGCGCAACCCCGTGATCGGGCCGAAGGTGCCGGCCGGCGGGCGGTCCGGCGGACGGTCGGGATCGGCGCGAGGGCGCGGGTCGCGGAGCCGTTCGGACGGTTGAACGCGGCTGGCTGCTAGCCCCGGAGCGGGCACCGTCTCCGCTCGCTCAGGGCGCGGGTCGAGCCAGACGAGAGCAGCGTGTCGTGGCTCACTGAGAACTGATTTGGCGTCTGGGTCCCCATCCCTGTAACGTTTCTCTCGGTTCACCGGGCGCCCGTAGCTCAACGGATAGAGCATCTGACTACGGATCAGAAGGTTGGGGGTTCGAATCCCTCCGGGCGCACCACCCGAACGAACGGCCTCAGTCCTCGGACTGGGGCCGTTCGTCGTTGGTGGGCGGTGCCACCCAGGGCGGACGGTGTGCGTCCCGCTCACCCTGCCTCCCACACGAGGACGTGCTCCCACCTATCTCCCCGTGGTCGTGCGCGGCGTCACCGGGCGGGTGTGGAGCCGGCCACTGATGCCCGAGGCGACGTGTGCGAGACTCCGTCCATGGGACAGGAACCGTTCGAGGTCATCATCGACGCGCTCGGCAGCTACGCGGTGTCGTTCATCCCGGACGTCCACCTCGTGCGGATCTACTCCGACGAGCAAGACCGCACCGCCCACCTGGAGATCTGCCTTCATGACGGGTCCTGGGAGCGGCAGTCCGCGGCGATCGACTCGATGGTCGAGATCCGGGCCATGTACCTGAACGAGCTGTCGATCTCGTACGAGTTCGACACAGAGACCGATGACGAGCTCTCGGAGTCTGCACGGGCCGGGTCCCAGGTCTTCGCGACGCACTCGCGCTGACGGATGGCGGACGGGGGCGCTCACCATCTAGGTCGAGCAGAGCACCACAAGACGGTCGGCGACGCGCTCGCAGGCGCCGCCAACGAGGAGTGGGCAGCAGTGTGCTACTTCTACTCCGCGTACCACCTCGCTCGCCACGCCCTGATCAGCGACCCTGTCTTCCGGGACCTGACGCGCCTCAGGGCCATCAACGCTGATCTTCTGCCGGGGTCTCGCAACATCACACGTCATCATGGCCGCTTCCGTGCGGGTGAGCCGCGGCAGTGGGGGATCAACGAGCTGGTGCAGGTTCTGTACCCGACTGTCGCGCCGAGGTACGAGCGGCTCCATCAGGCGAGCATCGCGGTCCGCTACAAGCAGGGCATCCCGAGGTTCTCGGGCACAGACTCACGAGCATGGCTCGACGGGATCGAGGCCGAGCGTGCTGCGGGGCGGATGAGCAGGTAGCGAGAGGCGGATCACGACAGGCTCGCACCCCTGACCTGCGGGAGTTCTCGCTCTCAGGCGTTGTGGGTACTCTCAGTCCGACCCCGGCCAGCAGACGTGGCGCGCCGACGCGCCCGTGCCCCCCGCGCTGGCCACCGGACTCAGGAGCGCACTTGTGATCCGCATCGGCATCGTCGAGGACGACGCGGCGAGCGCACGTCTGCTCGTCGAGCACCTGCGCCGCTACGAGCGCGAGCACGACGAGGACTTCGCCGTCTCCCTCTTCGACGACGGCAGCAAGGTCGTCGACGGCTACCGCCCGGACTACGACATCTTGCTGCTCGACATCCAGATGGCCGAGATGGACGGCTTCACCGCCGCGGAGAAGATCCGCCAGGTCGACAGCGACGTCATCATCGTGTTCATCACCAACATGGCCCAGTACGCGATCCGCGGCTACGAGGTCGACGCGCTGAGCTACGTGCTCAAGCCGGTCCCGTACTTCGCGTTCTCGCAGGAGATCAAGCGGTCGCTCCAGCGGATCCGGCGGCGGTCGGCCGACTACCTCATGCTGTCGGTCGACGGGGCGCTCATCCGCGTGGACACCGCGCAGATCGTGTTCATCGAGAGCATCAAGCACCGCGTCGTGGTGCACACGACCGACGGCCAGTACTCGATGGTGGGTGCCCTCAAGGCCATGGAGGCCCAGCTCGAGGGCAAGAACTTCTTCCGCAGCAACAGCTGCTACCTGGTGAACCTGCGGCACGTGACAGGCGTCAAGCAGAGCACCTGCCAGCTGGTCGGCGGCCACGACCTCACCATCAGCCGGCCCCGCAAGCGAGGCTTCCTCGACGCCCTGACCGACTACGTGGGCGGCCGCGGCGCATGACTCTCGACGTCCTGCCGGACATCCCGCGCGAGCTCACGGGCCTCGCGGAGTGGGCGGCGTGCATGATCTACGTGCTGCTGCGCCAGAACCGCCTGCGCCCGACGCGCCTCGCGCTGCTGTCGGCTGTCGCGCTCGGTGTGCTCGTGGGCGTGCAGGTCGGTGCGGGGATGCTGCCGCTCGGCTGGTGGCCCGTCGGCATGGCGGCGTCGGCAGCCTGCATGTACCTGTTCCTCTACGCGGCGACGAGCGCACCGGTCCGCGACGCCGGGTACTTCTGCGCCAGGGCCCTCGTGCTCGCGGAGCTCGTCGCGGCGCTGCACTGGCAGATCCACTGCTTCTTCTTCCTCCTCGGTGACGCCCACCCCGGAGACGCCGGGCTGGGTGGACCGGCGCGGGTCCTCACCTTCGCGGTCGTCTACGTGGCCGCCTTCGCGATCGCGTACCTCGTCGAGGCACGCCACTTCCGGCCCTCGCAGCCCCTCGACGTCACCGGGCGCGACCTCGCGTCGGCCGCGGCGATCGCCCTCGTGACCTTCGGCATGAGCAACCTCAGCTTCCTCAACGCGAGCACCCCCTTCAGCGGGCGTCTCGGCTTCGAGATCTTCTACATCCGCACGCTCGTGGACCTCTGCGGCTTCGTCGCGCTCTACGCCCAGCAGGGCCAGCGGCTGCAGCAGCACGCGAAGGGCGAGCTCAAGGCGATCGACGAGATCTTGCGCAGCCAGCACCAGCAGTACCTGCAGTCCAAGCGCAGCATCGAGCGGGTCAACCGCAAGTACCACGACCTCAAGCACCAGGTCGGCGTGATCCGCGCCGAGGTCGACCCGCGCAAGCAGGAGTCGTACCTCGACGAGCTCGAGGCGACCATCAAGGACGTCGAGTCGCAGAGCAAGACGGGCAGCAGCGTCCTCGACGTCATCCTCACCACCAAGCACCTGGAGTGCGTCGAGCGGGGCGTCGACCTCACCTGCGTCGCGGACGGCAGCCTGCTCGGCTTCATGACGGTCATGGACGTCAGCGCGCTGCTCGGCAACGCCCTCGACAACGCGATCGAGGGGGCGTCGCGCGTCGAGGACCCGCAGAAGCGCCTCGTGAAGATGGCGCTCTTCGCCCGGGACGACCTCGTGGTCATGACCTTCGAGAACTACTTCGACGGCGAGGTGCGCACCGAGGGCGGGCAGATCGTCACCCGTCGCGGTGACCGCGACAGGCACGGCTACGGCCTCAAGAGCATCCGGTACACCGCCGAGAAGTACGGCGGCTCGATGACCGTGCGCACCGACGGCGGCTGGTTCGTCGTGCGGCTGCTGATCCCCGTCCCGCGCGACTTCGTCCGCACCGAGCCGACGGCTCTCGAGATCAGCTGACCGGCTGCCTGGCGGTCCCGGGGCACGTGGTGCCCTGAGGTACCTGCGGTGCCGTGCCTGGCCGGCTCTCGAGGGCGGCGCTCACGCGCGCTGATCTGACCGGTGCCTCGCCTGCGCGGTCGTCTCGTCCTACGGGAGCCTCGTCCGCGCGGTCGACTTGTCTGACGTGTCCCTCACCCGTGCCGCTGTCTCGTTCGACCCGACCCGACCCGAGCCGGAGTCCAGGCCCACC
>NZ_JACBYE010000099.1 GCF_013415325.1 Sanguibacter inulinus
GTGCTCGTCGACCGGGCGGGCGGAGAGCGTGTCGAGAGGTCGCAGGTCGGCTTCGAGGCCCGCGAGGGACCGGTCGGTCGCGTCGAGGGCGGGGCCGGGTACGGGGCGCGGCGCAGGAGCTGGCCGTGCAGGCTCACCTTCGGGGTACGCGCTCGAGGTGGGGATGGACGGGGTGGGGCTGGACGAGGTCCCGGCAACGGTCGACGGCTCAGGGCGCGGGCCGGGCACAGGTCGAGAAGGCACCTCGGTCACTGCTCGTCTCCCTGTCGTCGTGCGGGTCCTGTCGTGTGCCCGTCCACCGCCCGCACGTGCGAGCGGCGACAGCCGGGCGTGGACGTCTCTCGTGTCCACGCTACCGGCTGTCGCTCGTCGTCAGGTGCTGTGCACAGACTCTCAGGCCTCGGGTGCTCCGGGGACCACGAGCTCCGGGACCGACGCGGGGTCGAGACTGCCACCTGCGTCGACGTGCGCCCACGCTGCGGAGCACGCGGCGCGGACGAGGTCGACGGGGTCGGAACCCGCAGAGCCGGCACGCAGCTCGAGCTGGTCGCCGGCCACGCGTGCGGAGGCCTCGCGGCAGGTCCACCAGCCCTCGTCGCCCTGGACGGGCAGCGGGTGCGGCTCGAGCAGGCTGCGCAGGTCCGCCCCGATGAAGTCCGGGCGCTCCTCCGCATGGGCGAGGATGTCGTCGCGCGCGCTGTTGACCCCGGTGAGGACGTGCAGCCCGGGGTATCCCCCGGACCGTGCGCCTGCGAGGTCGGTGTCGAGGCGGTCGCCCACGACGAGCGGCCGCTGAGCGCCTGCACGCTCGATCGCCATGGCGTACATGGCGGGTGAGGGCTTGCCGGCACTGAAGGGCTCGACGCCTGTCGCAGCGACGACAGCGCCGACGAGCGCTCCGTTGCCCGGGGCGAAGCCCCGGGCCGTCGGCAGAGACAGGTCCCTGTTGCTCACGACGTGGACGGCGCCGGCAGACACCGCGTACGCAGCCTCGGCGAGGTCCTTCCAGCCGAGCGACGGGTCGAAGCCCTGCGCCACGGCGTCGGGCTGGTCGTCGGCGCTCGTCACGACGACGTAGCCGGCCTCGGTCACCGCCGTGAGGAGGCCAGCGCCCCCGACCACGAGGACCTTCGACCCCGGGGCGACGTGGTCGCCCAGGAGGCGAGCGCAGGCCTGCGCAGCCGTCATGACGTCCGAGGGCTCGGCGGGGATGTCGAGCGAGGTCAGCTGGTCGGAGACCGAGACGGGCTCCCGCGAGGCGTTGTTCGTGACGAACACGAGACGGAGCCCCCGCTCACGGGCTGAGGTCAGCCCGTGAGCGGCGTGCACGATCGGCTCGTGACCCTTGTACGCGACACCGTCGAGGTCGACGAGCGCGAGGTCGAAGGCCTCGGCCAGCGGCAGGTCGCTCCCCAGCAGGACGGCGCTCACGCGTCGTCCTGCTCGTCGTCCTGGCGCTCCTCTGCGGTCGGTGCAGACGGTGCGTCGTCGACTGTGCTCGACGGCGAGGGGACCTCGTCCGAGGCGTCCCCGTCGGAGACGTCCTCGTCCGAGGCGTGCTCGTCAGAGGCGTCCTCGTCAGAGCCGTGCTCGTCAGAGGCGTCCTCGTCAGAGCCGTGCTCGTCAGAGGCGTCCTCGTCAGAGCCGCTCTCCGTGACGTCCGCCTCGTCCTCGATCTCCTCGTCGCCGAGGTCGAAGACCACGACGTCGTCCTCAGGGGCGAGGTCGCCGATCTCCGCACGCTCCTTGGCGGTGAGGGTCGAGAGCAGTGCCTTCGCCTCGTCCGCACGGCCAGCAGCCTCGAGCACACCGGCGCGGGCCTCGATGACGCGGACCTGCAGCGCACGCTCGCCCTTGGGGACGGTGATGCCTGCGAGCACGGACTCTGCGGCCTCGATCTCGCCGAGGTCCAGACGGGCTCCGCTCACCACGATGGCGAGCTCCACCTTCTGGTCCTCGTCGAGCGTCTCAGCCTCGGGGGTCGCCGCCAGGGCGATGGCCCGCTCGGGACGACCGAGGCCCCGCTCGCAGTCGGCCATGATGGCGAGGTGCTCGGAGGAACCGTTCAGGCGACGGACCGTCCGGAGCTCACGGAGAGCCTCGGCGAAGCGCTCGGTCCTGTAGGCCGTGAGACCAGCGGCCTCACGCACGATGTCCACACGACCGGCACGACGCACAGCCTCCTGGGCGTGCTCGTAAGCAGCCTCAGGCTCGGAGTCGATGAGCAGACCAGCCGCCACCAGGTGAAGGCCGACGGTCTCGGCGTTGTCCTTGGTCAGCGTCCGGAGGCGGCCCCGAGCGTCGCGGTCGAGGTCGGAGAACTGGATGCCCTCGGGCAGCTGGGGAGCTGCGTGACGCACGGACGTGTCGTCGCGGAACGTGCGTGCCGCGGGGGCTGCGTCGTCTCGGGGCGCCCGCTCACGGGGTGCCTCGGAGCGTGCAGGGGCACGGTCCTGACGCGGACGGTCGCCCTGGACGGGACGTCCACCCTGGGGGCGGTCGTCACGACGCGGGCCACGGTCACCGAAGGAGGGACGGTCGCCCTGGGGGCGGTCGTCACGACGGGGACCACGGTCACCGAAGGAGGGGCGGTCGCCCTGGGGACGGTCGTCACGACGAGGACCACGGTCACCGTACGACGGACGATCACCCTGGGGACGGTCGTCACGGCGCGGGCCACGGTCACCGAAGGACGGCCGGTCGCCCTGGGGGCGGTCGCCGTAGGAGGGACGTCCACCCTGCGCACGGTCGTCGCGGCGAGGGCCACGGTCACCGTACGACGGACGGTCACCCTGGGGTCGGTCGTCACGACGCGCGCCGCCCTGGGGACGGTCACCGTAGGCGGGACGCTCACCCTGGGCGCGGTCGTCACGACGGGGACCACGGTCACCGAAGGACGGGCGGTCGCCCTGGGGACGGTCGCCGTAGGAAGGACGGCCACCCTGCGCGCGGTCGTCGCGGCGCGGGCCGCGGTCACCGAAGGACGGGCGGTCACCCTGGGGACGGTCGCCGTAGGAAGGACGGCCACCCTGCGCGCGGTCGTCACGGCGCGGGCCACGGTCACCGAAGGACGGGCGGTCACCCTGGGGACGGTCGCCGTAGGAAGGACGGCCACCCTGCGCACGGTCGTCACGACGGGGACCACGGTCACCGTACGAGGGGCGGTCGCCCTGGGGGCGGTCGTCACGACGCGCGCCGGCCTGGGGACGGTCGCCGTAGGAGGGTCGGCCACCCTGGGGGCGGTCACCGTATGCGGGGCGCTCGCCTTGCGCGCGGTCGTCGCGGCGCGGGCCGCGGTCACCGTAGGACGGGCGGTCACCCTGGGGACGGTCGCCGTAGGACGGACGTCCACCCTGCGCGCGGTCTCCGTATGCCGGACGCCCACCCTGGGGTCGCTCGTCGCGTCGAGCTCCGCCCTGAGGACGGTCTCCGTAGGAAGAACGGCCACCCTGGGGACGGTCACCGTATGCGGGGCGCTCACCCTGCGCGCGGTCGTCGCGGCGCGGGCCGCGGTCACCGTAGGACGGGCGGTCGCCCTGGGGTCGGTCGTCGCGTCGAGCTCCGCCCTGGGGACGGTCTCCGTAGGAGGGACGGCCACCCTGGGGGCGGTCACCGTATGCGGGGCGCTCACCCTGCGCGCGGTCGTCGCGGCGCGGGCCGCGGTCACCGTACGAGGGTCGGTCGCCCTGGGGTCGGTCGCCGTAGGAGGGACGTCCACCCTGTGCGCGGTCGTCGCGACGCGGGCCGCGGTCGTCTCCGCGGGCGGGACGTGAACCTGAAGAGCCTCCACGTCCTGCTCCGCCGTTGTTCCGGCCGTAGCCTCCAGCCCTGCCGTCCTCGCGGCCTCTGCTGGCGCCCGAACGGTCCTGGTCGTCGCTCACGTGTACTCCCTCTTCAAGTTGACCATGCATGACTATCATCGCACCCGGACGTCGCAGCGAGAAGGTCTCGAGCTGCGCGTCACAGGGAACGGTCTTGACGCTGAGTGGTGACCAGCAGCGGCGCTGAGCGCGCTGATGTCCATCACAACGACGAAGGCCCACCCCAAAAGTGGGGTGGGCCTTCGTTGAATGGTTGTCCGGCGGCGACCTACTCTCCCACACAGTCTCCCGTGCAGTACCATCGGCGCAGAGGGGCTTAGCTTCCGGGTTCGGAATGGGACCGGGCGTTTCCCCCTCGCTATGACCGCCGT
>NZ_JACBYE010000009.1 GCF_013415325.1 Sanguibacter inulinus
CCCCACAGCACCCCCGCACCACCCAGGAGCCCAGAGACAGATGGCACGCACCTCGACGCGGTCCGGCTCGACGACAGAACCCGGTGACTTCACCGAGAACATCGTCGACATCGACGTCGCCCAGGAGATGGAGGGCTCGTTCCTCGAGTACGCCTACTCCGTCATCTACGCGCGCGCCCTGCCCGACGCCCGCGACGGGCTCAAGCCGGTCCAGCGCCGCATCCTCTTCCAGATGTCCGACATGGGTCTGCGTCCCGACCGTGGGCACGTGAAGTCCGCGCGCGTCGTGGGCGAGGTCATGGGGAAGCTGCACCCGCACGGCGACACGGCGATCTACGACGCCCTGGTGCGCATGGCGCAGCCTTTCTCGCTGCGGCTGCCGATGGTCGACGGTCACGGGAACTTCGGATCCCTCGACGACGGCCCTGCTGCCCCTCGGTACACCGAGGCGCGCCTCGCACCGGCTGCGCTGGTGATGACCACGGGTCTCGACGAGGACGTCGTGGACTTCGTGCCGAACTACGACAACAAGCTGGTCCAGCCCGAGGTCCTGCCGGCCGCTATCCCGAACCTGCTCGTCAACGGTGCGTCGGGCATCGCCGTGGGCATGGCGACCAACCTGGCCCCGCACAACCTCATCGAGGTGATCGCGGCGGCGCGGTTCCTCGTCGCGAACCCGAAGGCCTCGCTCGAAGACCTCATGCGCTTCGTGCCCGGACCCGACCTGCCCACGGGTGGCAAGATCGTCGGCCTCGAGGGCATCCGCGACGCGTACAGGACGGGTCGCGGGTCCTTCAAGACGCGTGCCACGGTCCGGGTCGAGAACGTCACACCCAAGCGCAAGGGGCTCGTGGTCACCGAGCTGCCCTATCTCGTGGGTCCCGAGAAGGTCGTCGAGAAGATCAAGGAAGGCGTCCAGGCCAAGAAGCTGTCGGGCATCACGGCCGTCACCGACCTCACCGACAGGTCGCACGGGCTGCGCCTGGTCATCGAGATCAAGACGGGATTCAACCCCGAGGCCGTCCTCGAGCAGCTGTACAGGTACACGCCGATGGAGGACTCCTTCGGCATGAACAACGTGGCGCTCGTCGACGGCCAGCCGCGCACGCTCGGCCTGCGCGAGATGCTGTCCGTCTGGGTCGACCACCGCATCGACGTGGTGCGCCGCCGCTCGCAGTTCCGGCTGACCAAGCGCCTGGACAGGCTGCACCTGGTCGAGGGCCTGCTGCTCGCGATCGTCGACATCGACGAGGTCATCCAGGTGATCCGCAGCTCGGACGACGCCGACACGGCGCGCGGACGCCTGCGCGAGGTCTTCGACCTCTCCGAGGCGCAGTCCGAGTACATCCTCGAGCTGCGGCTGCGACGCCTCACCAAGTTCTCGCGGATCGAGCTCGAGAAGGAGCAGTCGGCCCTCGTCGAGGAGATCGAGCAGCTGCGCGCGATCCTCGGGGACGACGCGCTGCTGCGCCGCGTGGTGAGCGAGGAGATGGCCGAGGTCGCGAAGGTCTACGGGACGCCGCGACGGACGATCTTGCTCGACTCGGCAGGTGGCGGCGTGACGGGCGCTCCAGGGCTCCCGGGGCCACGTGGCAGCCAGGTGTCCCTCGAGATCGAGGACACCCCGTGCTGGGTGCTGCTGTCGTCGACGGGTCTCCTCGCCCGGACCTCCGACGACACCGTCCCCGTCCGCGACGACCACCGGCACGCCCACGACGTGCTGAGCACGTCGCTGCTGTCGTCGGTGCGCAGCGAGGTCGGTGCGCTGACCTCGGCCGGACGGGTCGTGCGGGTCTCGGTCCTCGACCTCCCGTCGTTGCCGCCCACCCAGGGTGCACCGAGCCTGTCGGGCGGGGTGCCCGTCGCCGAGGTCTGCACCCTCGAGCCGGGTGAGCAGCTCGTCACCCTCGTCTCCCTCGCCGAGGACGCACCGACCCTCGCCCTCGGGACCGCCGGTGGCACCGTCAAGCGCGTCGCCCAGGGCGACGTACCGAGCAAGGACAGCTGGGAGGTCGTCTCCCTCAAGCCCGGTGACACCGTGGTCGGCGCCGTGCCGGTCTCCGACGACGACGAGCTCGTCTTCATCAGCTCCGAGGCGAGCCTGCTGCACTTCTCCGCGAGCGCCGTGCGCCCCCAGGGCCGGACGGCCGGCGGCATGGCCGGCATCAAGCTCACGGGCGACCAGCGTGCGGTGTTCTTCGGTGCTGTCCCCGCGGGTCAGGCCGAGCAGTGCGCGGTGGTGACGATCGCCGGTGCGTCGGACGCCCTGCCGGGGACCCAGACGGGGAGCGTCAAGACGACGGCCTTCGAGGTGTACCCGGGCAAGGGACGAGCGACGGGCGGGGTGCGGGCGCACAGGTTCCTCAAGGGCGAAGACACGCTGCTGCTCGCGTGGGTGGGCACAGCCCCGCCGCACGCGACAGGGGCCGCCGGGCAGCCCCTCGACCTGCCGCCCGCCGACCCGCGGCGCGACGGCTCGGGCACGATGCTCGACGCGCCGGTCCACGCCGTGGGGTGATCGCGGGCAGGTGACCGGGGGCGTCGCCCGGTGGAAGTTCTCCCCATCGACGGTCTCGCCGTGCGGGGACGACGATGGGCAGCGAGAATTCACCGACCGCGTGATGCACGTCGCGGCCCCCCACCCCCCTGGAGCACCCTCATGCGCACCTCCCTCCTCGTCCGTTCGTCCGTAGCGCTCCTCGCGACAGGGATGGTGCTCAGCGGCTGCTCGAGCGACGGTGACGAGAAGGTCGCCTCGCCCGTCTCCGCCGAGGCGACAGACGACGCCACCGACGAGAGCACCGACGAGCCGACGGAGGACTCGGACGACGACTCGACCGAGGACGCGACCGACGAGGCGACCGAGGACAGCACTGACGACGCCGACGACTCGGGCGACGGGTCGGTCGACGGCACCCAGGTGATCGACGTCGACGGGTCCGACAAGGACCTCACCCTCGAGATCCCCACGGGGTGGCAGCCCTCCGACGCGATGGACAGCTCACCCTTCATCATCTTCGTGGCGGTCTCCCCCGAGGTGTACGAGGCCTTCAGCCCGAACGTCGTCGTGACCGTCGAGGACGTCCCGTCCGGGGCGTCCGAGGACGACATCTTCGCCAACCACACGGCGGCCGCGCTGAGCCTCGACTCGACCGAGCCCGACGGCAGCACGGGCACTGTCGGCGGTTACCCGTCCCACACGGTCTCCGGTCTGCGCGAGGGGCCCTCGGGCGAACAGCTCGCGCAGAGCTCGACCCTCGTGATCGTCGAGGGCGACGACGGCTCGACGGTCGCCCTGGCCCTCGCGCTGACCACCCACGCGGACGACTCGGCCGGGCGCGACGTGCTCAGCGGCGTGCTGTCGTCGGCCACGATCAGCTGACGGGACGGCACCCATGGACCAGGCACGACGGGTCGTCGTCACCGGCGGCAGCGGAAAGCTCGGGCGCGCGTGCGTCGCGGACCTCCTCGAGCACGGCTACGAGGTGGTCAACGTCGACGTGGCACCTCCGCCCGAAGACCAGGGCTGCGCCTACGTGCGCGCCGACCTCACCGACCTCGGGCAGACCCTCGCCGTGCTCACGGGCGTGGATGACAGGTACCGGGGCGTCGACGCCGTCGTGCACCTGGCCGCGATCCCCGCACCGGGCGGGTTCCCGGACCACGTGATCTTCGAGACCAACACCGTCTCGACGTACAACGTGTTCTCCGCGGCACGGACGGCCGGGATCCGCACCGTGGTGTGGGCCTCGAGCGAGACCGTCCTCGGTCTGCCCTTCGAGACCCCTCCCCCGTACCTGCCGGTCGACGAGGAGTACCCGGGCCGGCCGGAGTCCTCGTACTCGCTGTCCAAGCTGCTCGGTGAGCACACGGCCGCGCAGATGTGCCGGCAGGACCCGTCGTTGATGATCCACGCGCTGCGGTTCTCCAACGTCATGGAACCCCACGACTACGCGGCGTTCCCGGGCTTCGACGCCGACCCGTCGCTGCGCCGCTGGAACGCGTGGGGGTACATCGACGCCCGTGACGGCGCGCAGGCGATCCGTCGGTCGCTCGAGCACGGGCACCCGGGCTTCGAGGTGTTCGTCATCGCCAACGCCGACACCGTGATGAGCCGCAGCAGCACCGAGCTGGCCGCGGCCGAGTTCCCCGGCGTCCCGCTGCGTGACGGGCTCGGCACGCACGAGACCCTGCTGTCGATCGACAAGGCGCGACGGGTGCTCGGCTTCGACCCGCAGCACTCGTGGCGCGACCAGGTCTGAGCAGCCCCTGGCCCGCGGTTCCCGGGGACGCCGCCCCGGGTGGGCGGCGCCCTGAGAGCGCCACGGCCCCGGGCCGACGCGCGGCGGGCGACCACCTGGCGGTCGCCCGCCGGTCTGTCGGCCGTCGTCCCTAGACTGACCCCATGCTCACCGCGCGCGCTGCTGCCCTGAAGTCCGCCATCGCCTCGCGCGTCGTCGTCGCCGACGGTGCGATGGGCACGATGCTCCAGGCGGCCGACCTCTCCCTCGACGACTTCCAGGGTCTGGAGGGCTGCAACGAGATCCTCAACGTCACCCGCCCCGACGTGGTCGAGTCGGTCCACGACGCGTACTTCGCCGTCGGTGTCGACTGCGTCGAGACCAACACCTTCGGGGCCAACTGGTCGAACCTCGGCGACTACGGCATCGACGACCGCATCTTCGAGCTCGCCGAGGCGGGCGCGCGGGTCGCGCGCCGCAGCGCTGACAAGCACGCCACGCCCGACAAGCCGCGCTGGGTCCTCGGCTCGATGGGACCGGGCACCAAGCTGCCGAGCCTCGGGCACACGAGCTACGCGCACCTGCGCGACACCTTCGCCCAGCAGGCTGCCGGTCTGGTGGCCGGCGGCGCCGACGCGATCCTCGTCGAGACCAGCCAGGACCTCCTCCAGACCAAGGCGGCCGTCAACGGCTCGAAGAAGGCCATGGCGGAGTCGGGTGTCGAGGTGCCGATCTTCGTCCAGGTGACCGTCGAGGCGACGGGCACCATGCTCATGGGCTCCGAGATCGGCGCCGCCCTCACGACGCTCGCGGCGCTCGGCATCGACTCGATCGGCCTGAACTGCGCGACCGGCCCAGCCGAGATGAGCGAGCACCTGCGCCACCTCGCCAAGCACTCGGCCGTCCCCCTCACCTGCATGCCCAACGCGGGGCTGCCCGTGCTCGGCGCCAACGGTGCGCACTACCCGCTGAGCCCGGCCGAGCTCGCCGCAGCGCACCAGCAGTTCGTCCGGGAGTTCGGTCTCGGGCTCGTGGGCGGCTGCTGCGGGACGACGCCCGAGCACCTGCGCGCCGTGGTCGAGGCCGTCGGCGGGGTACCCGTCGTCGAGCGCTCCCCCGAGCCTGAGAAGGGCGTCGCGAGCCTCTACACCCACGTGGACTTCGACCAGGACGCGTCCTTCCTGGCGATCGGCGAGCGCACCAACGCGAACGGGTCGAAGGCCTTCCGTGAGGCGATGCTCGCCGAGGACTGGGACGAGTGCGTGCAGATCGCCCGGGCGCAGACCCGCGACGGCGCGCACCTGCTCGACGTGTGCGTGGACTACGTGGGGCGCGACGGCGTCGCCGACGTCCGGTCTGTCGTGTCCCGCCTCGCGTCGGCCTCGACGCTGCCCCTGGTCATCGACTCGACGGAGCCGCCGGTCATCCAGGCCGGTCTCGAGCTCGTCGGCGGGCGCGGGGTCGTCAACTCGGTGAACTTCGAGGACGGCGACGGCGAGACGTCGCGCTACGGGCGCATCATGCCGCTCGTCAAGGAGCACGGCGCGGCGGTCATCGCGCTCACCATCGACGAAGAGGGCCAGGCGCGCACAGCCGAGACCAAGCTCGCGATCGCGAGCCGCCTCGTCGACGACCTCACCGGCCGCTGGGGCATGGACGTCGCCGACATCATCGTCGACACCCTCACCTTCCCGATCGCCACGGGACAGGAGGAGACCCGCCGCGACGCCATCGAGACCATCGAGGCGATCCGCGCGCTCAAGGCGAAGTACCCCGGGGTGCACACGACGCTCGGCGTCTCGAACGTCTCCTTCGGGCTCAACCCGGCCGCACGTGTCGTGCTCAACTCGGTGTTCCTGCACGAGGCCGTCCAGGCCGGGCTCGACTCGGCGATCGTGCACGCCGCGAAGATCCTCCCCCTCGCGAAGATCCCCGACGAGCAGCGCCAGGCCGCTCTCGACCTCGTCTGGGACCGCCGCGAGTACGACGCCGACGGCGCGATGACCTTCGACCCGCTGGCCCGTCTCCTCGACCTCTTCGCCGGGGTCGACACCGCAGCTCTCAAGGACCGGCGCGCCGCCGAGCTCGCGGCGCTCCCCCTCGGCGAGCGGCTCGAGCGTCGCATCCTCGACGGCGACCTCAAAGGTCTCGACACCGACCTCGACCAGGCGCTCGGCGAGGGCATGACGGCCCTGGCGATCATCAACGACCACCTGCTCGCCGGGATGAAGGTCGTCGGAGAGCTCTTCGGCAAGGGCGAGATGCAGCTGCCCTTCGTGCTGCAGTCCGCCGAGGCCATGAAGACTGCCGTGGCCTACCTCGAGCCGCACATGGAGAAGACTGACGAGGCCGGCAAGGGCACCATCGTGCTCGCGACCGTCCGCGGGGACGTGCACGACATCGGCAAGAACCTCGTCGACATCATCCTCACCAACAACGGCTACACGGTCGTCAACATCGGCATCAAGCAGACCATCGCCGCGATGATCGAGGCCGCCGAGGAGCACCACGCCGACGTCATCGGCATGAGCGGCCTGCTGGTGAAGTCGACCGTCGTCATGCGGGAGAACCTCGAAGAGCTCAACGCACGAGGCCTCGCGCAGAAGTACCCGGTGCTGCTCGGCGGTGCCGCACTGACCCGCACCTACGTCGAGGACGACCTCGACGCCGTGTACGACGGCCAGGTCCGGTACGCCCGCGACGCCTTCGAGGGCCTGCGCCTCATGGAGCCCCTCGTGCGGGTCGCCCGCGGCGAGGACGTCGCCTCGGTCGGTCTCCCGCCGCTCAAGAAGCGCCGCCACGCTACCGTGACGGTCACCCAGACGGCCGACGAGGACCTCCCGCCGCGGTCCGACATCGACTCCGACAACCCTGTCCCGACACCGCCGTTCTGGGGGTCGCGGATCGTCAAGGGGATCCAGCTCGCCGACTACGCGGCGTTCTTGGACGAGCGCGCGACCTTCATGGGTCAGTGGGGTCTCAAGCCGTCTCGTGCCGACGACTCCGCGAGCTACGAAGAGCTGGTCGAGACCGAGGGCCGCCCGCGTCTGCGCGACTGGCTCGACCGCATCAAGACCGACAACATGTTCGACCCCTCGGTCGTCTACGGATACTTCCCCGCGGTCGCCGACGGCGACGACATGGTGATCTTGCACCACGAGGGCCCCGACGGCGGCTCGGGCGGCGAGCCGGGCACGGAGCGCATGCGCTTCACCTTCCCGCGGCAGCGCCGCGACAGGCACCTGTGCCTGGCGGACTTCGTCCGGCCGAAGGACTCGGGCGAGGTCGACGTGGTCGCCTTCCAGCTCGTGACCGTCGGCGCCTCCGTGGACCCGCACACAGCCCGGCTCTTCGCCGAGAACAGGTACCGCGAGTACATGGAGCTGCACGGCCTCTCCGTCCAGCTCACCGAGTCCCTCGCCGAGTTCTGGCACTCCCGCGTGCGCGAGGAGCTCGGCTTCGCCGCCGAGGACCCGGCAGACCTCGACGGCATGTTCAAGGTCGACTACCGCGGCGCGAGGTTCTCCCTCGGCTACCCGGCCTGCCCCGACATGGAAGACCGCCGCAAGGTCATGGAGCTGCTGCGCGCCGAGCGCGTGGGTGTCGTGCTCTCCGACGAGCTCCAGCTGCACCCCGAGCAGTCGACCGACGCGATCGTGTTCCACCACCCTGCCGCGAAGTACTTCTCGGTGTGAGCGTGGTCGGCGGGTCAGCAGGACGGCCCGCCCCTGGCGGGTCGGTGCCGCAGGGAGCCACCGCGCTGCGCCCGACCTGGGAGTCGCTCCCAGCCCAGGTCCGGCACACCGTCGAGACGAGGCTCGGGTCGGCCGTGGTCGAGGCCCGGTCGCAAGACTCGGGCTTCACCCCCGGTCTCGCGTCGCGGCTGCTCCTCGCAGACGGCCGGCGCGTCTTCGTCAAGGCGGCCTCGACCGAGATGGCTCCTTGGATCGTCGAGGCGTACAGGCGCGAGTGCGAGGTGACGGCGGCGCTGCCTGCAGGAGTTCACGCTCCGCGCGCCCGGTGGATTTGCGAGGACGGACCGTGGTTCGTCGCCGTCATGGACGACGTCGAGGGGCACCACCCCCGACGTCCGTGGCGCGCCGAGGAGCTCGCGTCAGTCGTGGCGATGCTCGGCGAGAACGCTCGGGCGCTCACGCCCCCGCCCCACGGTCTGCACGTACCGCTCCTCGCCGACGAGCTGGCCGCCGAGCTCGCCATGGTGCGCGATCTCGACCTCCCGTGGCGCGACACCTGCGTCGACCTCGCCGAGCGGATGCTCGCCTCCCCGGCGACCACGGTGGTCCACACCGACATCCGCGACGACAACGTCCTCCTGACCGAGCAGGGTGCTGTCACCGTCGACTGGAACTTCGTGGCCGCCGGACCAGCCTGGTTCGACACGGTGTCTCTGCTCGTCCAGGCGTACGGCGACGGGATCGACTGCGACAGCGTGCTCGCCGGTGACCCGCTCACCCGGGGCCTCGACCCGGACCTCGTCGACGGTGTGCTCGCCCTGCTGCTGGGCTACTTCACCTGGGCCGCCGCGCAGGAGCACGTCGAGACGTCTCCGTAGCTGCGCAGCCACCAGGCCTGGTACCGGGACGCCACCTGGTCGTGGTTGTCGGACCGTCGCGGCTGGAGCACCGGCTGAGGCGCGTCACCGCCCGGCCAGCACCCCGCGGCGCTGGGCACGGCGCAGCGTCCCGAGCACAGGGCGTCCGAGCAGGAGCACCGCGACGACGTTCGTCACGGCCCGCAGGGTGTCCCACGTGGGGGTCGAGGTCGTCAGCGTGAAGACCGCGAAGCGGCGCAGGTTCTCGGTGAGCTCCCCACCAGGGACGTACGAGACCTGCGTGCCGCCACCGAGCGCGAAGGGCCAGAACCACAGGTTCATCAGCGCGCCGAAGACGTAGGCGACGAGCGCTGCGTACACGGCGAGAGCACCGATCTCGACCCATCCGCGGGGACGGACCCGCCGGGCCAGCACGCGTCCCAGCAGACCTGCTCCGAGCCCGATCCACCCGGCCGCCATCATCTGGAACGGCAGCCACGGACCGACTCCCGCGGTGATCAGCGCCGAGGCGGCGAGCGACACCGTGCCGAGCAAGAACCCGAAGGTCGGGCCGAAGACGTACCCCGCGAGGACGAGGAGGAAGAACACGAGCTCGATGCCCCCGGTCCCCGCACTCAGCAGCCGCAGTGCCGCGTTGACCGCCGACAGCACACCGAGGAGCGCCAGCGTCCGTGGGTCGAGCTCACCGCCGGTGAGCTGGACGAGCAGCAGGACGAGCACGACAGGGAGCAGGACGACGAGCAGCCACGGTGCGCTCTGCCCGGAGGCGCGTGGGAGCACGCTCGCGACGAGCGGCCAGCAGAACATCACCAGCCCGATCAGGCTCGTGAGGACGAGCAGCACTGTGGACGCCGACCGGGCCGCGGTCCCCCGGTACCCGACGAGCGGGTCTGCGACGGACAGCCGAGCCTCAGCAGCCCGGTCTCTGCCTCGCGTCACAGCGCCGTGCTCCCGAGGACGTCGGACACGCGGTACCAGGGGCTGGGCGCGAAGACCTTGGCCACCTGGGGCGCGAAGCCCGTCGAGGCCGTGAGCATCTCGCGGGCCGGTCCGTCGGCGACGATCTCGCCCTGCGCCATGAGGACCACACGATCGGCGAGGTCGGCAGCGAGCTCGACGTCGTGGGTCGCGACCACGACCGCGGTCCCCTCGCGCGCGATCGTGCGCAGGGTGTCGACGAGCGTCGCCTTCGCGGCGTAGTCGAGGCCTCGTGTCGGCTCGTCGAGCAGGAGCACCCGCGCGGGCACGGCGAGGACCACCGCGAGGGCGAGCGCGAGCCGCTGCCCCTCGGACAGGTCACGGGGGTGGGTGCCGCCGTCGATCCCGCCGACCATCGACGCGAGGAGCGCACGCGTCGTGCCGTCGGACGCAGCCGCGTCGTGGTCCGCTGCACGGCACTCGTCGTCGACGGTCTCGCAGAAGAACAGGTCAGTGACGTCCTGCGGGACGAGGGCCACCAGGTCACGGGCTCTGCGCGGCCCGACGGCGGCCGGGTCGCTCCCGTCGACCTGGACGTGGCCGCCGTCGCGGCGCCCGCTCCCCTGGAGCGCCCACAGCAGCGACGACTTGCCCGAGCCGTTACGGCCCATGAGGGCGACGACCTCCCCCGAGGACAGCTCGGTCGAGACGGAGCGCACGGCCTCGAGGTCCCCGTAGCGGACGCTGACAGACCGGGCGACAAGCCTCGGGTCATCGTGCGCGTCTTCCCGCGGGCCTCCCAGAGGAGCAGCGAGGTCACTCGCAGCCCCGTCGTCCTGAGCGACGAGCCGCGCGTAGGGACGCGCCGCGCGAACCGTCAGCGGAGCGGGGTCCCAGCCGAGCGCGTCGGCCAGCCGCAGCAGCGGCGGTGCGCTCGACGTGCCCCGCAGCAGCTCAGCAGCGCCGCCCGAGCGCACCGATCCGTCCCCCGGCAGGTAGAGGACCCCGTCGGCCGCGTGCAGGACACGCTCGAGCCTGTGCTCGGCCAGGACCACCGTGAGGCCGAGGTCTTCCACGAGCCGACGGACGATCGCGAGCACCTCTTCGGCGCCGACGGGGTCGAGGGCCGAGGTCGGTTCGTCGAGGACGAGCACCTGCGGTGCCGCCGTCAGCACCGCACCGATCGCCACGCGCTGCTGCTGGCCGAGGGAGAGCGAGCGCAGCGGACGGTCGCGCAGGTCGGCGAGCCCGACGAGGTCGAGCGTCTCCTCGACACGTCGGCGCATGGCAGCCGGGGACACCCCGCGCTGCTCCATGGAGAAGGCGAGCTCAGACTCGACCTCGGAGGTCACGAAGCCGTGCGCAGGATTCTGGGCGACGTAGCCGACGAGGTCGGCCAGGTCGCGGGGCCGCACGAGCCGGGTCGAGCGGCCGTCGACCGTCACCTCTCCCGTCATGACGCCGGGTGAGAAGTGCGGGACCAGACCGTCGACCATGGCCAGCAGCGTCGACTTGCCGGAGCCGGTGCCACCTGTGACGAGCGTGAGCTGACCCTGCTCGATCGTGGTCGAGACGTGGTCGAGGACGACCCGGCCGTCGTCGTGGACCAGGCTGACGTCGTCGAAGACGATCATGCGAGGACTTCCTCTCTCCGAGGACGGACCGCCGCCGTCGGGGGCGCGACAAGGACAGGCAGCGCCGTGAGGAGGGCGGCGGCGAGGCCGACCGCCGAGAGCGCCGGCAGGAGGACAGGTCCGGGATGCGCGACACGCGGCCCGGCTGCGACGACGAGCAGCCCCAGAGCAACCATCCCCGACGCGGCGACCAGCGCAGCCCGGACCGTCCAGCGCTCGGCTCTGTAGACCGTCCGGCGCACTGTCGTGCCGGTGCGCAGCGCGACCACGCAGAGCAGGACCGCCAGGCAGGCCAGAGCCGGCGCAGCCCACCCGGGCCAGGACGCGTCGAAGAGCGCGTAGGTCGCGAGAGCGACGACACCCACGGCTCCGAGCAGCGAGATTGGCTGCACGAGCCGACGCACCGATGGACGCACTGAGGTGCGACGGAGTACCGACGCGGACGACGACGATGCAGGAGGCGGCACGGGCATCGCCCCGTAGCCGCGGGACTCCATGGCTGCGGCCAGCGCGGACGACCTGTCCATGGTCCCCTCCAGGACCGGCACGACGGTCCGGCGCAGCCCGGGTTGCTTGCCGCGCAGGCGCGCGGCCTGCCGCACGTCGAGGACCGAGCGTCCCAGGGTCGGCAGCACCGAGACCGCGACGACCAGCGCCGTGGTGATCCCGGCGAGAGCGGACGGGGCGTGCCGCAGCAGACCGAGCGCGTCGGCGAGGGTGTGCGCGGCTCCGACCGCCAGGATCACGACGGCGAGCTGGAGGCCTCCGGTCAGGCCACCGAGCAACGCCTCGCGGGTCACCGTGCCGAAGAGCACGACGGGACCGACCGAGACCTCGGGCAGCCTCAGCACCCCGGTCCCCGCGCCCGCCGGCAGCACGACACGGAAGACCAGCCGGACCGCGACGGTCCAGCCCGCGACCCAGAGATAGGTGCGGAAGACCGACCCGCGACGGGCCGGGTCGGCGCACGAGGCGACGACCGCGAGGACCGCGGCGACGAAGGTCACCAGCACGACCAGGTGCGTGGTCGTCGTCGCTGCGGCAGCGACACCCAGACCCCACACCCACCACGCGGCGGGGTGGACCGGCACTCGACGCCTCACTGTCGTCGACCCCGCGCTCGGGCTGCCGCGAGGCAAAGCAGTCCCCCGGCCAACCCGAGCCCCACCAGCGCCACGACCCCGGGCGAGGCATCGACAGACGGCGATGCGCCGGGTGAGACGAGGTCCCGGGTAGACCCCGGAGCATCGAGGACCTGCCCCTCGGCGACCGGGCTGGTCGAGGACCTTCCGGTCCCGAGGACGCCCCAGCCCTGCGGGACGACCCCCTCGTTCGCCTCCGCAGGACTGACCTGCGGAGACGCAGCCTCGTCGGACGTCACGAAGACGAGACCTACGATGTCGCCTCGCGCTACCTCCGTCGAGGTCACCCCGCGCGTCGCATAGGTCCACGTCGATGCGTCGGTCGAGGTCCACAGCGCCCAGTAGGCCCCCTGGGACGGGGTACGCAGGCACGGCTCGGTCCCGACGCTGCCGTCGGCCCTCAGGACGTCTTCGTCGAGCGCGGGACGTCCGTCGACCCTGCACACAAAAGCCGCTCCCCACTGCTCGGTCCCCTGGAGCTCGACCCCCGCCGCTGCCACGGCGTCGTAGGCCGTCACGGGCCCGTCGGCCGCAGCACAGGCGAGCCCGCTCACCGGTCCGAGCGCGGCCGTGTCGAGCACGCCTCCGTCGACCACCACCGTCACCCCGTCGCACGCCGTCAGGCCCGACGACGCCCCCGGCCCCGGAGGACGGACCCCGACGCCACCCGAGAGACCGGCCACCACGGCAGGACGCGCCGCAGCACCGTCGGTCAGCACCGTGTGCACGGCTCCGGTGCCCGGCGTCGCCCCAGGCCCGGCACCGACCACGAGGGCCGGACCGAGGACGGCGGCGAGGACCAGGCTCTTCACGGCTCTGTGCTAGCCGAGCAGGTCGTCGAGACCTTCGCCCGCGAGGGCGACCGTCGCCTGGGCTGTGGTGCGCACGTCAGGCTGGTCGGCGAGCAGGAACGCTCCGGCGTCCTCACCGTCGGTCACCTGCTGGGCCATGAGCCACGCGATGCCCTGGCTCGCATCGGCGTCGCCGTCCTCGAGGGCAGAGACCGCGACCGCGGTGCTGTTGACGCTCGGACCGTCGCTGTCGGCAGAGGCCCACGACGTGCCTGCGTCGTCTGCAGCGCCGACCGAGTCGAGCCACGCGAGAGCCTGCATGATGACGGGTGCGTCGTCGTCGGTCCCGGCCACGACGAGCGCCGAGACGGCGAAGGCTGTCGAGTCCACGTCCGAGACGCAGTCGGCCGGGGCCGAGCTGGACAGCTGCGCCGGGAAGCCAGCACCCTCGCACTGCTGCGCGGCGAGGTAGTCGACAGCCTGCTGGGGTGCAGCGTCCTGGGTGGCGAGGGCGGCGACGGCCCACGACTGCGAGATCGTGTGCGAGTAGTCGTCGGCCCCGAGGTCGGAGAACCGGCCTTCGTCGGTCTGGAGTGCGAGGAGCTCTGCTGTGAGGTCACGCCCGCCGATGCTGTCCGTCGGGAGGTCGGCCGCGTCCGTGACTGCGAGCAGCTTGCCGGTCGCACCTGCGTACTGCGCAGTGGTCCCGTCCCCGACGTAGGCCGCGACGGCCTCGTCCGTGGTGAGCGCCTCGGCGTAGGTCTGGGCCGCGTCGTCCTGGTCCGCCGCGAGGAGCGCGAGCACCACGTCAGCGGTCAGTCCGTAGTCGTCGTAGGCGACGCCGTCGAACTCGGTCTGGAACACCGTGCCGGCCGCAGCCTGGGCCTGCAGCCACGTGGCAGCCGCGGCGGCCTGCACCTCGCTGTCGCCCGGACCCTGCGCGGGTCCGGTCGTCGCCGGTGCGCTCGTCGCGTCGCTCGTCGACGAGGCGGAGCCTGACGCCGACGGGGCAGCAGGAGTGTCGTCCGACGAGCAGCCGGCGAGCAGGCCGAGCGCGAGCGTCGCGGAGGTGGCGAGCAGCAGATGGGGTCGACGGTTCACTGAGGTCCTCTTCGGGTGGTGCGGGGCGAGGGCCACGCGCTCTCCGCGGACCCGACCGTGCCTGCTGACCGGTCGCGTGCAGTCTAGGTGGGCTCGGCCGTCTGGTCCGGGGGTGCCCGTCAGGCGAGCGGCACGCCGACGCGCTCGATCTCGATCGAGTACATCCTGGACCCCTGGGCCTTGGTGAACCCGAGAGTCGAGTACAGCCCGAAGGCGCCCGAGGGGTTGTCGGTGTCGACGTCGAGCTCCGCGTACTCCATGCCCGAGGCCTTGTAGGCCTCCATCGCGGCACCGAGCAGCGCCACGGCGAGCTTGCGGCCGCGGTACTGCCTGCGCACGCCCAGCGTCTCGATGTACCCGCTCGAGTACCCCGCGACAGGCCAGTCCTGCTCGTAGCGACCCGACAGCAGGTACGCCGCGACGTCAGGGGTCCCGGCGCTGTCGTCGAGCGCGACGAAGCTCCAGCCCGGTGCGAACATGGACCGTCCCTGAGCCCACGACTCCGGGGTAGCGGGCTCGCTCCCCCAGTGGTCGCGGAAGGCGTCGTTGTGGGCGAGCCTCACGGCGTCGTCGAGCTCTTCGCTCCAGGGCACGATCCGCAGGCCGCCGTCCAGCTCGGGGTGGCGCACGGGCTCGCGGAGGTCACGCCGGAGGTTGGAGTAGAAGCGGTTCGCCTCGTAGCCCGCCGCCTCGTAGAGGTGCCAGTGCGAGGGCGAGGTGTCTTCGAGGTACGCCGCGATGCGGCCGGGGACGTCCTTGTCGGACGCCTCGAGGATGTCTTTGGCACGCCGGGTCATCCAGGCCACGAGCGCCCGGCCGACCCCGGCGCCGCGCGAGAGCGGGTGCACCCCGCCCATGACGAAGACGCGCTGGGTCGTCTCGTCGCCGGGCCGCGCCTCGAGGCACGCGTAGGCACGGAGCACCCCGTCCGCGTCGAACCCGGCGACGGTGTCTGCCGGGATGTCCTTCCAGTCGCCCTCGAAGATCTCCTCGACCTCGGCGTGGGACGTCCTGTAGGGCTGCTCGTCCGCGACCTCCATCGTGACGATGAGCTCGTAGAGGGCGTCGACGTCAGCGGTGCTGAGCGGACGCCAGGTGAGCCCGAGATCGCCGGGCAGCATCGCGACGCTCGCGCGCCTCGCGGCGGTCGGACCGCCAGGCTTCTCGTCTGTCATGAGGTCAGCGTAGGGACACCGGGCCGAGAGGGCACGGATATCAGCGGATCGTCGGCGCGTTGGGGGTCGTTTCGGGGTGCTTCACCCCGGTCCGACCACCGTCAGGCGTCGATGCGTGCCCTGTCGAGCTCGCTCGCCCCGGCGACGATGAAGTCCTTGCGCGGGGCGACGTCAGACCCCATGAGGAGCTCGAAGACCCGCTCGGCGTTCTCGGCGTGGGCGGCGGTGACACGCCGGAGCGTGCGGTGGCGCGGGTCCATCGTCGTCTCGGCCAGCTGGTCGGCGTCCATCTCACCCAGGCCCTTGTACCGCTGGATGTCTTCCTTGTACCGCTTGCCCGAGCGGTCGAGCTTCTTGAGGACAGCTGCGAGCTCGGCCTCGGAGTACGTGTAGATGTACTCGTTCTTGCGAGAGCCTGCCCCGATGACCTCGACCCTGTGCAGCGGCGGCACAGCCGCGTACACCCGACCGGAGTCGACGAGGGGTCGCATGTACCTGAAGAACAGGGTGAGCAGGAGCGTGCGGATGTGCGCGCCGTCGACGTCGGCGTCGGTCATGAGGACCACCTTGCCGTACCGGGCGGCCTGGAGATCGAAGGAGCGTCCCGAGCCTGCACCGAGGACCTGGATGATCGCCGCGCACTCGGCGTTGCGCAGCATGTCGCTCACCGAGGCCTTCTGCACGTTGAGGATCTTGCCGCGGATGGGCAGCAGCGCCTGGAAGTCCGAGGACCTGGCGAGCTTGGCGGTGCCGAGCGCGCTGTCACCCTCGACGATGAACAGCTCGGAACGGGCGACGTCGTCGCTGCGGCAGTCCGCGAGCTTGGTGGGCAGCGAGCTCGTCTCGAGAGCGTTCTTGCGCCTCGAGATCTCTTTCTGCTTGCGGGCAGACAGGCGCGCGCGCATCTCGGCGACGACCTTGTCCATCAGCAGGGACGCCTGGGTCTTCTCGTCACGTTTGGCAGAGGTGAGCATCGCACCGATCTGCTGCTCGACGACCCGCGCGACGATGGCTCGGACGGGTGCGGTCCCGAGGATCTCCTTCGTCTGTCCCTCGAACTGGGGCTCGGCGAGACGGACCGTCAGCACGGCGGTGAGGCCCGCCAGGACGTCGTCCTTCTCGATGCGCTCAGCCGAGTCCTTGGTCGAGACCTTGAGGCGTCGGGCGTTGGTCTCGACAGCCTTGCGCATGACCTTGAGCAGTCCGGCCTCGAAGCCCGACAGGTGCGAACCGCCCTTGGGCGTCGAGATGATGTTGACGAAGCTGCGCACCTCGGTCTCGTAACCCGTGCCCCAGCGCAGGGCCAGGTCGACCTCGCAGTCGCGCGAGACCTCCTGGGCGACCATGTGCCCCCGGTCGTCGAGGACCGGGACGGTCTCCTTGAAGCTGCCGGAGCCGGTGAGGTGCCACGTGGCGGTCACCGGGGTGTCCGGTGCGAGGAACTCGACGAAGTCGACTGTCCCGCCGTGGTGCACGAAGGTCTCCTCGTGCGGGCCGTCAGCACCCGGCGTCCCCTCGAGGCCGCGCTCGTCACGGACGGTGATCGTCAGGCCGGGGACGAGGAACGTGGTCTGGCGCACTCGGGTGACCAGCTCGTCGTAGGCGAACACGGCCGTCTTGGGGAACACCTGGCGGTCGGCCCAGTAGCGCACCCGGGTTCCGGTCGTCCCCCGCTTGGCCTTGCCGACGATCGCGAGCTCAGAGGTGCTGACGAAGGGCGTGAACGGAGAGTCGGGGCTCGGGCCGCTCTTCGGGTCCTCGAACTGGCCGGGCTCTCCGCGCCGGAAGGTCATCCTGTGCACCTTGCTCGACCTGTCCACCTCGACGTCGAGGCGGGCCGAGAGCGCGTTGACGACCGACGCGCCGACACCGTGCAGACCGCCCGATGCCGTGTACGAGCCACCGCCGAACTTCCCGCCGGCGTGCAGCTTGGTGAACACGACCTCGACACCACTCAGACCGGTCTTCGACTCGATGTCGACGGGGATGCCACGGCCGTCGTCGGTGACGGTCACGGAGGAGTCAGCGTGGAGGATGATGCCGATCCGCGTGCAGTGGCCGGCGAGCGCCTCGTCGACGGAGTTGTCGATGATCTCCCACAGGCAGTGCATGAGACCGCGCGAGTCTGTCGAGCCGATGTACATGCCCGGTCGCTTGCGGACGGCCTCGAGCCCTTCGAGGACAGAGAGGTGCCGAGAGGTGTAGCTGGATTCAGCGGATGCGGTCGTCACGACCCTGAGCCTAATCGGTGCCACCGACACGGGGCCCGCGACCGGCCGCAGGCGCGGCGACGGGCGCGCTGCCGCGAATACGCGCGGAGCGAACCGAGTCGTCCTGAGGGGAATGATCTGGCGCGGGGATGGTTACATACTGATGTGACTACCTCATCGACCGAAGCCATGACAGTGGCCGACCGCTGCGATCGCTGCGGCGCTCAGGCCTACGTACGAGTGCAGCTCCCCTCCGGCGAGCTCTTCTTCTGCGCCCACCACGCGCGTGCCCACTCCGAAGCCTTCTCCTCGGTCGCGACCCACGTCCAGGACGAGACGGACCGTCTGCTCGCAGAGCACGGAGCCGGGTCGACCGCACGCGGCTGACCGCACCCACACCTGACCGTCGACGCGCCGGTCGTGACACTGCCACCGCGGTGCACGGCCGGCGCGTCGTGCGTCCGCAGGTGACCGAGACCACGGGCACCTGCAGCCGCGCGTGTCAACCGCTCCTCACCCCGCATGAGAGGCTCGGAGGATGAGATTCCGAACCCCCGGCCTGCTCGTGGCCGTGCTCCTCGCGACCTCCCTCGCGGCATGCTCCGACAGCACAGAGACCCCGTCCCCCACCACCCCAGCTGCGACGACGACGACGACCCCGGCCGAACCTCCTGAGCAGCAGGTCCCCGTGCCCGGCGAGCCCCTGACGGTCCTCTTCATGGACTACGCCCCCGCTGCCGAGGGCGACGAGGCCTTCGCCCCGACGATCACGGGACTCGCTGAGCTGGGCTACGACGTCGCGCCGATCGACGTGAGCTGCGTGGAGGGCGGTGCCAAGATGCTCGGGGTCGAGGACGACCCGACGAGCCGCGCCGTCGTCCTGTACTTCGACAGCTTCGAGACTGCCGACACGTTCTCGACCCTGTGGTCGGGCAACATCTACGGCTCCCTCGAGACCACGGTCTGCGAGCAGGCCGCGGGCTGAGCACGGCCCTCCGGCCGCGCGGTCGCGTCCCGACGCACAGCACCACCGTCACGCGAGAGAGCCCGGTCACGTCATCGACGTGACCGGGCTCTCTCGCGTGCGCGACTGACGACAGTCAGTCGAGATAGTCGCGCAGCACCTGCGAACGGCTGGGGTGACGCAGCTTCGACATCGTCTTGGACTCGATCTGGCGGATCCGCTCGCGCGTGACCCCGTAGACCTTGCCGATCTCGTCGAGGGTCTTCGGCTGGCCGTCTGTCAGCCCGAACCGCATCGATACGACGCCAGCCTCACGCTCGGAGAGCGTGTCGAGGACCTGGTGCAGCTGCTCCTGGAGCAGCGTGAAGCTCACAGCGTCGGCAGGGACGACGGCCTCGGAGTCTTCGATGAGGTCACCGAACTCGCTGTCACCGTCTTCACCGAGGGGGGTGTGCAGCGAGATGGGCTCACGCCCGTACTTCTGCACCTCGACGACCTTCTCGGGCGTCATGTCGAGCTCTTTGGCGAGCTCTTCCGGGGTCGGCTCGCGGCCGAGGTCCTGGAGCATCTGGCGCTGGACACGGGCGAGCTTGTTGATGACCTCGACCATGTGCACAGGGATGCGGATGGTGCGGGCCTGGTCGGCCATCGCACGGGTGATCGCCTGACGGATCCACCACGTGGCGTATGTCGAGAACTTGTAGCCCTTGGTGTAGTCGAACTTCTCGACGGCACGGATGAGTCCGAGGTTGCCCTCCTGGATCAGGTCGAGGAACAGCATCCCGCGGCCGGTGTAGCGCTTCGCCAGCGACACCACGAGGCGGAGGTTCGCCTCGAGCAGGTGGTTCTTGGCGCGACGCCCGTCACCCGCGATCCACTCGAGCTCGCGGCGGGCCTTGGGCTCGAACTTGGCGTCCGGCGCGCTCAGGCGCTCTTCGGCGAACAGGCCCGCCTCGATGCGCTTGGCGAGGTCGACCTCCTGCTCGGCGTTCAGCAGGGCGACCTTGCCGATCTGCTTGAGGTAGTCCTTGACAGGGTCGGCCGTCGCACCGGCGGTGACGACCTGCTGGGCCGGCTGGTCGTCGTCGTCGGAGTCGGAGAAGACGAAGCCGCGCGACTCGTCGGCCTCTTCGGGCTTCTTCGTCGCGGTGGTCGACTCGTCCGTGTCGTCGCCCTCGACCTCGACCTGGTCGGCCTCGTCGACGTCGTCGGCCTTGCGGCGACCGCGCTTGACGGGCGCGGCCTTGGCGGCGGTCTTGCGCGGTGCACGCTTGGTCGTGGTGACAGGTGCGGCGTCGTCAGCCGTGGCTGCAGAGCCGTCAGCCGGAGCGGCGGTGCCGCTGCCGGTGACGACAGGCTCGGGTGCGGGCTGGCCGACCGTGCGGGTCGTGATCGCTGCGGCCTTCTTGGGTGCGGCCTTCTTGACGGCGCGAGCGGTGGTGCTCGTGGCGCGGGTCGTCGACGCTGCGGCCACCGTCGAGGTCGGGAGGTCGACGTCGACCCCGGCGGTCACGAGAGCACGGAAGACAGTCTTGAGACGCTTGGCGTCACCGACCTGCGCCTGCTCGCAGGCATCGCGGAAGGACTCCGCGTCGACACGACCGTGGGTCGCACCACGACGGAGGAGTTCTTGGAGAGCGGGGTGCTCGAATTCACGCGGGAGGGCGGGATTCGCAGAGATGGGCGCCACAAACGACCTTTCGGCATCTCAGGGAGTCAGAGTCGGCTGGCTTGAGCGATGGTCCACGAGGACGCATCGACGCTGCCGTAGAACGACCATTATAGTCGGTCGGCCGCCCGATCGGTGCGGGACAAGGGATTTTCAGCCCTCCTCCGAGCACCTCAGGCACCTGCTCCCGGGGCGACGTGCGGGCAGTCCGGGTCGAGCGCCGGGCACACCGTGCACGGTGCACGACGGGCGTCGCGCACTGAAGACGTCAACGAGCCGCACGACGGGAAGATTCCCGGTCTGCCGCTCGGGTCCGGTCTGCCGCGGCCTCGCGTCCGAGCCGCCGCCGCAGGCTCAGGAGCCGGGCGTCCGGGCGGGCTTGACCGCAAGCACGGGGCACGGGCTCCCGAGCAGGATCCGCTGGGCGTTCGAGCCGAGGATCAGCTTGCCGACAGGGCTGCGACGACGCAGACCGATGACGATCACGTCGGCGTCGATCTCCTCAGCCACGGAGATGAGGTCTTCGGCGACGTCACGCTTCTCACCGAGGATGCGGATCTCGACCTCGACGCCGACACCCTGGGCGTCGCGCCGCAGCACCTCGAGCTCGAGGTCACGCTGCTCGACGGCGTCAGGAGCGGGCGTGCCACCCTTCTCGGTCACGACGACCACGAGCCCGGTGCCTCTGCGCTCAGCCTCGACGACGGCGGCCTCGAGCCCCTGACGTCCCTCCACAGTGGCGAGATAACCGACGACGACGCTCATGCAGCCCTCCGAAGAACACAGATCCACTCCGCAACCTGGTCGGCAGCGGCCACCCTGAAACTACCCGACCGCTGGCGTCGTGGCACCCAGGGCCCTCGTCATCGCCCCGCCGGCCGTGGGACGGCCGCCCACCCGGGCGGCATCCCCGCGTCGAGAGCCGTGCGCAGCAGCCGGGCGAGCCTGTAGTCCTGCTCACCGCAGACCTGGTCCAGGTGGGCTGCGGCGAGCGCGGCGTCCCCGTGCCACCAGGCCACGAGGGCCAGCAGCGTGCGGCCGGGCGCAGCGCCGGGGTCGTGGTGCGCAACCACCCGCTCGAGCGCACTGCGCCCCCGCTCGGTCGCGTCGTCAGGTCGCACGCCGGCGGCAGGGTCGAGGAGCGCCGCGACAGCCCTGCCCACGGCGTCGCTCGTCGAGGTGTCCTGCGGAGGCGACCCGACCTCCTGGACGATCTTCTCGGGGAGGCGACCCGAACCTGGGACGAGCGAGACGAGGACAGCATCCCGGAGCACCACCTCGTCGAGCGCCGCAGCCACCTGCCCGAGCTCTGCAGGAACCGCCGAGCCCTCGACCGCCCGGTGCCAGGCCACGAGGCTGCGCTCGAGCCAGTCGGCGTGGGCCGGGCCACGCAGCCCGTCAGCAGACCGCGCCCTCCTCCACGCGACGGCGGCGGCCCGCGCTCGTCGTCTGGCGTCCTCGGAGACCGGCGCGAGGTCGGCCAGCTGGTCCCGGCTCGCCCGCACTGTCGCACCGGCGAGCACCATGTGCGCCCCCACCTGCGTCGACTCGAGGTCCTCGAGAGGTCGCCCCTGCGCGGGGCAGCAGAGCCCGTCGACGCATTCGAGACGGCGGTACCCAGCCCGCCCCACCACCCAGACGCTCGCGACGCCGGGTGGCTCGGCTGCGCTCGCGACGGTAGCCGCAGCCACCCAGGGGCGCGAGCCGTCGGGCACCGCACCTGGCAGCGCGTCGTCTGTGTAGACGACTGCCAGGACGGTCGCAGCACCGTCGGAGCGCAGGTGGTCGACGAGCCGGGCGACGACCGCCGGACCCGTGACGGGGTCGCAGACGTCGTCCAGGTCGGCCCGCGCCACGAGACCCACGCGACCGTCGGGGCGTCGCAGGCTCACCAGGACGAGACTCTCGCGGGGCTGGAAACCGAGCTGGAAGGGGATGAGGGCTAGCAGCTCGCGCGGCTCGCAGACTTCGAGTGTGATGCTCATGACCCGAGCCTGAGGTCAGCGCCCCGTCCTGTCCGCCGCCTCGTGCGTGCCTGTGGTTCGCGGCGGTCCCCACAGCCCTTGTGGACAACCTGCTGACGCGGGGCCGACGGGCGACACACGGTCAGCAGTGCTGCTGTCGTCGGCCTCGCCGCCTAGGCTCAGCGCATGCCCTCTCACGCCTCTGCGCTCGTCGACCGCGAAGACCTCCGACAGCAGGTGGACGGACGGCTCCGGTCGGTCCTCTCCGAGCAGGCGGACGTCCTGGCCCGCATCAGCACCGACGCCGAGCCGCTCGTCGACGCCTGGACCCAGATGCTCGTCGGCGGGAAGCGTCTGCGAGCCGCCTTCGCCTACTGGTCCTGGCGCGCTCACGGCGGTCGCCCCGGCACGGCCGAGGCGACAGCGCTCGTCGGGGTGGGTGCCGCTCTCGAGCTCTTCCAGGCAGCCGCGCTCTTCCACGACGACGTCATGGACCGGTCGGACACCCGCCGTG
Organism: Sanguibacter inulinus; assembly: GCF_013415325.1. Classification (GTDB taxonomy): domain Bacteria; phylum Actinomycetota; class Actinomycetes; order Actinomycetales; family Cellulomonadaceae; genus Sanguibacter; species Sanguibacter inulinus. The sequence goes on from NZ_JACBYE010000009.1 coordinate 22,897, forward strand.
GCATCCCCACAGCGCACCGGACCTTCGCAGCCCGCCACCGAGACTCCGAGTGGTCCGGCGACGCCGACCAGTTCGGGCTCTCCTCGGCGATCTTGCTGGGCGACCTCAGCCTCGTGGCGAGCGAGGACGAGTTCCTGCGGGCCGTCCACGAGATGCCGTCGGCGCAGACAGACCCTGCGCGCAGGCTGTTCACCCAGATGCGCACCGAGGTGACGGTCGGGCAGTACCTCGACATGCACGCACAGATGCTGCCGTGGACCGACGACTTCGACGCCGACGAGCGCCGCGCCCGCGAGGTCGTGCGGTCCAAGTCGGCGCGCTACAGCGTCGAGAGCCCGATCCTGCTCGGCGCAGCCCTCGCCGGTGCGACGGCGCACCAGATGGAGGTCTGCAGCGCCGTCGGCCTGCCGCTGGGTGAGGCCTTCCAGCTCCGCGACGACCTGCTCGGCGCCTTCGGCGACCCGGCGACCACGGGCAAGCCTGCTGGTGACGACCTGCGCGAGGGCAAGCGGACGCTGCTCGTGGTCCGCGCGATGCGTGCGCTCGACCCAGGTGCCCGGACCAGGCTGGCGTCGCTGCTCGGCGCGCCAGACCTGACCGCGGCGGACGTCGACGAGATGCAGCAGACCATCCTGGCGACCGGTGCACCCGAAGAGGTCGAGTCGCTGATCGAGACCCTCAGCGACTCCGCGCTCTCCGCCCTCGACGCGTCAGGGCTCGACGGGCCCGCCACCGAGACGCTCACAGCTCTCGCCCTCGCAGCCGTCCAGCGCGCCGCCTGAAGCACCTGCACGCACGAAGACCCGCCGCCTCCACGAGGCGGCGGGTCTTCGTGCGTCGAGGTGCTCCGAAGACGGCGAGCGTCCGCGGTCGTACGGCGTGCGGGCGTCGCGCCGGACCAGATCGGGGTGTCCTACCCCAAGGACTGTGCGGCGCGTCGCACCGCGCTCTTGCGTCCCGCCAGGAGCGCCTCCATCGGCGTCTCACCGAGCATCTCGTCCTCGGAGAAGAGCCACGAGACGATCTCCTCGTCGCTGAGCCCCTGATCCCCGAGGAGGATCACCGTGCCCTTGAGCGAGGGCAGGATGATGATCTTCTCGGAGCCCTCGGCTGTGAGGCGGGGCGTCTTGACGTCGGCCGGGTTCGAGAGGTGCGCAGGGACGAGGAACGCGGCGGGGATCGCGAAGACGTTCCGCTCGCCGCGTCGCATGCCGACGATGCGGCGGTCGCCGAGCGCGTTGCGGATCGACGTGACAGCCGTCCCGAGCTTCTCCGCCACGACGGGCAGGCTCAGCCACTCCCCGACCAGCGCGTCGATGCGCGCGGTCTCGAGCTCGTGCGCGGTCGGCGCGTCTTCAGGGTCGACAGGGGGGTGCTCGGTCGTGTTCACGTGCACAGCCTACGGCGATCCCCCGCACGCGTGCGCCCGCCGGGGGTCTCACGGGAGACCCACCCGCCTTGACGATCCCACCTGAGCGCGACAAAGATCACTCCAGTACCATCAGTCACACGAGCACCACCATGCTCAGGTGTCACACACCCTCAGTGCTCACCGACATGCCACACCCTGTGCCCCCGGCACCGGACGACAGATCGGATTCCCCCATGCCAGCTCGCAGCAGCGCCACGCTCGCGGCAGACGTCCCCGCACCGAGCCTCCAGCGCACCATCGGTCGCTACGCGCTCCGCTACGGCACGACGGGCGTCGCCCTCGCCGCAGCGTCGATCGCCGCCTCGGCGACAGCAGCCTCCGCAGACGACAGCTACGAGGTCCGCTCGGGCGACACCGTCAGCCAGATCGCCCGCGACACCGGGACCAGCGCGCAGGCCATCCGCGCCGCCAACAGCCTCGACGCCCAGCTGCGGATCCGGGCGGGTCAGACCCTCACCATCCCGTCGGGGCAGGCGTCCACAGCCCCGGCGCAGGCCACGGCAGCCGCACCTGCTGGCTCCCACACCGTCGTCACAGGCGACACGGTCTCCGGGATCGCCCGCTCCTACGGCACGACCGCCTCGGCGATCGTCTCGGCCAACGGCCTCGACTCCCGCGCCTTCATCCGCGCCGGCCAGGTCCTGACGATCCCCTCGGGCCAGTCGTCGTCCGCCCCGGCACAGACCTCCACGACGTCCACGGCCAGCGGCTCCTCGCACACGGTCGTCGCTGGAGACACGGTCTCCGGTATCGCGCGGGCCTACGGGACCACGCAGTCGGCGATCGTCTCGGCCAACGGCCTCGACGCCCGTGGGTTCATCCGCGCCGGCCAGACCCTCACGATCCCCGGCACGGGTGGCGGTGCCGGCCAGACGGTCTCGACGGTGTCGTCACCGGCTGCTGCGCCGGCCCCGACCCAGCAGCTGGTCGGCGACACCTTCCTGGGACGCACATACTCCCGCGACGTCGTGTCAGCCGCGAACACCAACAAGGCGACGCTCAACGCGAGCCAGGTGCCCTCGAAGAGCGACATGAAGGACCTGGTCCGCAGCACGGCTAGGGCCCACGGGGTCGACCCGGCGCTCGCCCTCGCGATCGCTACCCAGGAGTCCGGCTTCGACCAGCGCGCGGTCTCCCCCGCCAACGCGATCGGCACCATGCAGGTCATCCCGAGCTCGGGCGACTGGGCCTCCGAGATGGTCGGGCGCGAGCTCAACCTGCTCGACCCGCAGGACAACGTCACGGCCGGTGTGGCGATCCTGGGTCGTCTGCTGGCGACGAGCCCGTCGACCGACACCGCGATCGCGGGCTACTACCAGGGTCAGTCCTCGGTCCGGAACAACGGCATGTTCGACGACACCCGTCGGTACGTGGCCAACGTCCAGACCTTGGCGAACCAGTACAGGTGACCCAGATGCGCACGAACAGTCCGCAGGGGGCCTGTTCGTGTGTGGAGAACCTGCACGCAGGGTGCGCGCATCCCCGCGTTCCCCCGACCCTCACCGTAGGATCTTCGCCGTGGGAAGCACTGTGACTGATGCACTCGTCGGCCGTCTGGTCGACGGGCGCTACGAGGTGCTCGAACGCATCGCGCGCGGCGGCATGGCGACCGTCTACCTGGCGAGCGACCGTCGCCTCGACCGCGAGGTCGCGGTCAAGGTGATGCACCCGCACCTCGCCGACGGTGCGTCAGGCGCGGACTTCGTCTCGCGCTTCCGACGTGAGGCCCGCGCCGCTGCACGGCTCACGCACCCCGGCCTCGTCGCCGTCTACGACCAGGGCGTCGACGGCGAGACGAGCTACCTGACGATGGAGTACATCGACGGGACGAACCTGCGCCACCGGATCCAGGACGAGGGCCCGTTCACCGTCGCCGACGCCCTCGACGTCGTCGAGCACGTGCTCGACGCCCTCGCAGCCGCGCACAGGCACGACCTCGTGCACAGGGACATCAAGCCCGAGAACATCCTGCTCGCGACCGACGGACGCATCAAGGTCGCCGACTTCGGTCTCGCGCGTGCCGTCACCGAGGTCACCTCGACGACCACCGGGACCATCCTCGGTACCGTCGCCTACCTCGGCCCGGAGCTGATCGCGACAGGACAGTGCGACACGCGCACCGACGTCTACGCCGTCGGCGTCATGCTCTACGAGATGCTCACCGGGACGCAGCCCTTCACGGGCTCGACGCCGATCCAGGTGGCCTTCCAGCACGTCAACGGCTCGGTCCCCGAACCCTCCGACACCCTCCCCTGGCTCCCTGCGGAGATCGACGAGCTCACCTGCGCGCTCGCCGCCAAGAGCCCGGAGGACCGCCCCGCCGACGCGACCGCGGCCCTGGCCTACGTCCGCCGTGTCCGGGCCGAGCTCTCTGACGACGTCCTCGGTCGCAAGGGCGAGAAGCCCGTGGTGGCACCCTCGCCTGCGAGCGACGACTCTGACGACGACGTGACGGCAGGAGACGCCGAGGCAGCGGGCGGTCAGACGACAGGTACCGACGCCCGCGGCGAGGAGTCGGCCGACATCTCGGCCCTGCTCGACGCGACCGGTGTGGTCCGGGTCTCCTCGCCGTCGACCTCAGCCCGGGCTGCCACGACCTCGACGAGCCGCACCGACCCCGGGTCGTCCTCCGAGAACCTCACACAGAGCCTCTCGCACGCGAGCTCAGGCTCGACCATCGCCCTGAGCATCGGCTCGGGCCAGATCTCCGACGAGAACGCTCCCGACGAGCCGCCGGTGCCGCGTCGCCGCAGGCGAGCCCTGGCATGGGTCCTCGTCCTGGTCCTCGTGCTCGGAGGGGGTGGCGCCGCCGGCACGTACTGGTGGTACACCGCCGGCCCCGGCCACTACACGGAGGTCCCGGCGGGTCTGACGGCCGTACCGTCGGACGACGCCGTGGCGACGCTGACGACGGCCGGTCTCGGTGCCGACACGTCCGAGGCCTACAGCGACACGGTCCCCGAAGGCACCGTCGTCGACGTGCGCCCCGCCGAGGGCGAGCAGATCCCCAAGGACGGGACCGTCGAGCTGACAGTGTCTCTCGGCATCGAGACCTTCGTGGTCCCCGCGGGGCTCACGAACATCGCCGCCACCGACGCCGAGGCGTCCTTGCGCGCGACAGGATTCACCCAGGTGACCAGCGAGGAGCAGTGGAGCACCGACGTCCCTGCAGGCACGGTCCTCAGCCTGTCGGCCGCCGAGGGTGCCACGCTCCCCCACAACGAGCCGATCGTCCTCACGGTCTCGAAGGGCCCCGAGCCCGTCACCGTGCCCCAGCTGGTCCCGCTGTCGCTCGAAGAGGCGACCGAACAGCTCGCCGCGATCGACATCTCGGTCGTCACGACCGAGGAGTACAGCGACACCGTCCCCGAGGGCAAGGTGATCTCGCAGAGCATCGAGCAGGGCACGCAGGCCTTCCGCGGGGACGAGGCCACCCTCGTCGTCTCGCTCGGCATGCCCTACGTCGAGGTCCCGAGCGTCATCACCAAGCCTGTCGCGGAGGCGCGCGCCGAGCTCGAGGCCGCCGGCTTCAAGGTCGACGTCGCGTACTGGCTCGGGCTCTTCGGCAACGAGGTGCGCGAGCAGAGCGCCGCACCCGGCAGCGAGCTGCGCAAGGGATCGACCATCACCTTGAAGCTCTGACCCACGCAGGCCCTGTCCCTCGCAGTCCCTGCCCCGCGCAGGGTCGGCTCGATCCGCCCGACGCCTCAGCAGCAGGGGACGACCACCAGCCGAGCAACGACGACTCGCACACGACGAAGGACCTGACCTCAGGGAGAGGTCAGGTCCTTCGTCGTCTGGGCAGTGCTCCTGGTGCGACAGTCCCGCTCAGCGGGCCTGCAGCATCTGTGCGACCTGGAAGGCCATCTCGAGCGACTGCTGGTGGTTCAGGCGCGGGTCGACAAGAGTCTCGTACCGCAGCGCGAGACCTGCGTCGTCGATCTCCTCGGAGCCGCCGAGAACCTCGGTGACGTCGTCACCCGTGAGCTCGACGTGCAGCCCTCCAGGGACCGATCCGAGACCACGGTGCACCTCGAAGAAGCCGCGGACCTCGTCCAGCACGTCTTCCAGGCGGCGCGTCTTGTACCCAGAGTCCGACGTGATGGTGTTGCCGTGCATCGGGTCGGTGACCCAGGTGACCGGACCGCCCTCGCGGGTGACCTTCTCGACGATCGGCGGCAGCGCCTCGCGGATCTTCGAGGCCCCCATGCGGGTGATGAAGGTGAGCCGGCCCGGCACCCCGTCAGGGTTGAGCCGCTCCTGCAGACGAAGAGCGTCGTCACCGGTCGTGGTCGGACCGAGCTTCACACCGATCGGGTTCGAGATCCGCGAGAGGAAGTCGACGTGCGCGCCGTCGAGCTGGCGCGTCCGCTCGCCGATCCAGAGGAAGTGCCCGGACGAGTCGTACGGCAGGCCCGTCTGGGACGACACCCGCGTGAGCGCGCGCTCGTAGTCGAGCAGGAGCGCCTCGTGGCTGACGAAGAACTCGACGGTGCGCAGCGCCTCGAAGTCAGCCCCGCACGCCGCCATGAACCGGATCGCGCGGTCGATCTCCGCTGCGGTCTGCTCGTACCTCGCATAGGCGGGGTTCGTCATGAAGCCGCGGTTCCACTCGTGCACCTGGCGCAGGTCGGCGAAGCCGCCCGTCGTCAGGGCACGGACGACGTTGAGCGTCGCCGCGGAGATCGTGTAGCCCTGCAGCAGGCGCTCCGGGTCAGGCACGCGCGCACCCTCGGTGAAGGCGTGACCGTTCACCATGTCGCCGCGGTACGCGGGCAGCGTCACGCCGTCGCGCGTCTCGTCGTTCGAGCTGCGCGGCTTGGCGTACTGCCCGGCCATGCGACCCATCTTGACGACGGGCATGCTGGCGCCGTGCGTGAGCACGACAGCCATCTGCAGGATGGTCCGCACCTTGTTGCGCACACGGTCGGCGTTCGCCTCGGCGAAGGTCTCGGCGCAGTCGCCACCCTGCAGCAGGAAGGCCTCGCCGCGCCCGGCAGCCGCGAGACGCTCGGTGAGCGTCTCGAGCTGCGCGGGCACGACGAGCGGCGGCACGGCCGCGAGGCGCTCGCTCACCGAGCGCAGGTGCTCGGCGTCGGGCCACACAGGCTGCTGACCCGCGACGAGCGTGCGGAAGTGGTCGAGCCCGGCGGCGATCTCCGGATCGACGGTCACGCTCATGAGTGGGCGGGGGCGGGCACCAGGTCCTGGCCGATCTCGCCGAGCAGCTCGCCGAACCACTGCTGCTGCACGTCGAAGGCCTTGCCACCGGCGATGCGCGGGAACGCGATCGCCTTGAGACGGTCGCCGTCCTCCTCGTCGTGCCCGATCACGCCGGACTCGTTGCGGAAGGCGCAGTCGACGGCGAGGTCGGTCATCGACTTGATGAGGCGTAGGTCCTCGGCGTTGGCGGCCGCGGCGCGCGAGTAGTAGCCGGACTTCTGGACCATGGTCTTCTCGGCGCCGAGGAGCTCGGCGAACTGCTTGGCGAACCAGGCGCCGGGGTTGATCGTGTCGAGCTTGACGTGACCGAAGGGGTCGCGCTCGACGGTCTCTCCGGAGGCCTCGAGCTGGGCGACGATCTCGTTCATGCCCGCACCCTCGGAGAGGAAGATGTTGACGTTGCCGACCTCGTCCATGACCGTGCGCAGGCGCTTCGCCTCCGCCTCGATGTCGAGGGCGAGCTCGGGCAGGAACACCGCGTGGATGTCCCACCGCTCCTTGGTGAGGCCGATGCCCGGGACCCACTCCTTGGTGTCGAGGTTCTTGCGGTAGGCCGCAGCCGAGGCCGCCGTGAGCCAGCCGCAGTGCCGGCCCATGACCTCGTGCACGATGAGCATGCGCGGGCCCGAGCGGTGCTCGCCGATGACGTTCTCCGCGAAGTGCGCGGCCTCTTCGGCAGCGGTCCAGGCACCGAGGGACTGCTTGATCGGCACGACGTCGTTGTCGATCGTCTTGGGGAGCCCGACGACCGTGAGGTGGTAGCCGTTCTCCTCGAGGTACGCGGCGAGGTCGGCAGCCGTCGTGTTGGTGTCGTCGCCACCGATGGTGTGCAGGACGTCGACGCCGTCGGCCTTGAGGCGCTCGGCTGCGACGGTCAGCGGGTTCTCGCCCTCCTGGACGAGCCCGCGCTTGACGCAGTCTGCGGCGTTGGTGAGCTTGACGCGGCTGTTGCCGATCGGCGAGCCACCGAAGCGGTGCAGGACGCCAGCGTTCTTGCGGGTCTCGGCGTCGATGACGATCTTGTTCCCGGTCAGCAGGCCGTGGTAGCCGTGCTGGTAGGCGATGATCTCGACCTCGGGTGCAAGCTCCGTGTAGCGCTCGATGAGCCCACCTACAGCGGACGAAAGACACGGGGCGAAGCCGCCTGCCGTGAGGAGCGCAACGCGACGGACCGTCATGGGAACAACCTCTCATCGTGCCCGGCCGCGAGCGCGCAGGTGCGTGCTGGTCGGGCGCTGGAATCGTACGTAAGACCGGGCGTCAGTCTACCGACGGACCGGGGGTCTCCTGGGGCGGTTCCGGCACCTGGACGTCAGGTGCTCGGCGTCCGCCCGGCGCACTCGGCGCAGCCGTGCCCGCCTGGGTGGCCTTGACGCCGGCAGCGAGGCGCGCCTTCTGCGTCGCGGCGTAGATGTCGACGTACTCCTGGCCCGAGATGCTCATGAGCGAGTAGAGGATCTCGTCGGTCACCGAGCGCAGGATGAAGCGGTCGTTCTCCATCCCCGCGTAGCGGGAGAAGTCGAGGGGCTCACCGATGACGATCCCGATGCGCATGGGCTTCGGGAGCCGTTTGCCGATCGGCTGGGCCTTGTCGGTGCCGATCATCGCGACGGGGATGACCGGGGCGCCGGACTCGAGCGCGAGGCGGGCGACGCCGGTCTTGCCGCGGTAGAGGCGGCCGTCGGGGCTGCGGGTGCCCTCCGGGTAGATGCCGAAGAGGCCGCCGTCGGCGAGCCTGTTGAGCCCTGTCCGCAGCGCTGCCTCGCTCGCCTTGCCACCGGAGCGGTCCACGGGGATCGTGCCGACACCGCGCATGAAGCCCGCGGTGAGGCGTCCTTTGAGGCCTGTCCCGGAGAAGTACTCGGCTTTGCCGATGAAGACGATCTCGCGGTCCAGGACCAGCGGGAGGACGAAGGAGTCGATCACGGCGAGGTGGTTGCTGGCGATGATCGCCGGACCGTCGCCAGGGATGTTCTCGAGCCCGCGCACCCACGGTCGGAACATGAGTCTCAGAAGCGGCCCGACCAGGACTCGCTTCATCAGCCAGTAGAACAACCCGCCTCCTCGTGCGCCTCGCCCCTGCGGGACTCGCATCCGACTCTAGAGTGATCTCCATGTCAGGAACCACCGATGACCCCGCGAACCCGCCGGGTGAGCAGCCGGACCCGCCCGAGCAGCCGGACGGCGAGACCGCCGCGCCCGCTGACGACGACACCCAGGACCCGGAGCACGAGCAGCCACGAGGCTACAGTGCGCGGGACCGCGGCCCGATGGACCAGCGCCAGACCGATGCGGCCTGGGAGGAGATCGTCGCAGAACTCTCCGATCTTTCCACGGATCGGGCCGGTGATCTAACCGCGTCACCTGCGGCGGAGGCTGGCGGGTTCGACTTCCCGGTCGCGCCCTGGGTCGACCAGCCCTCGGACGAGGCCGAGCCTCAGGGACCCGCTGCCCCGCGCGTGCACCCCTCGGGGCACCGGAGCTGGGTCGTCAGCGACGAGGCTCAGGCGGCCCGCGAGGCCGAGGGTGACTTCGTCCCGCCGGACCCGGACTTCGAGCTGAGCGCAGACCGGCTGAGGAACCTCGGGTGGTTCGCGGTCGTCGCGGCGCCCGTCCTGGCCGTGCTCGCGATCGTCCTGTGGCGCGACGCCCCGACCTCGGCCTACGTCACGCTCGTCGGCATGTTCCTCGCGGGCGCGGCCCTGCTGGTGTGGCGCATGCCCACGCACCGCGACGACGACTCGGGGGACGGCGGCGCCGTCGTCTGACCGTCGCCGTCGTCTGACGGGCAGGACCGTGTGACGAGCAGCGCCGTCTGACGAGCAGGACCGTCTGACGGGCTCGGCCGCCTGGCCAGCGTCGTCGTCTGGTGGGCCCCGTCGCACCAGGAGCAGACCAGGCGTCGCCCACGCCCGCTAGACCTCAGACGCAGCAGGAGCCCCCCACCCGGCACGGGTGAGGGGCTCCTGCTGTGTCGGGGCTGCCCCGCAGGGCCGCCCGGTCCGGTCAGCTGCGGGCGAGGTCCGCCGCGCCGACGATGCCGGCCTCGTTGCCCAGCGCTGCGAGGTCGATGCGTGCCTCGGGGCGGTGCCCACGGGCCGGGAGCGCCTGGCCGTAGGCCTCGCGTGCCGGCTTGACCAGCAGGTCGCCGGCTGCGCCGACCCCTCCCCCGATGACGATCAGCTCGGGGTCCAGGAGCGCGGCGACCGACGCGGCGCCCTCACCGATCCAGCGTCCGAGCTCGGCGAGCAGCTCGATCGAGAGCGGGTCTCCAGACTGCGCAGCCATCGTGACGAGCGGGCCGTTGATGTCGTCGGCCTTGCCGTCGACGAGGTCGAGCAGGTGCGCCGCCTCGCGCGGGCGGGCGATCGCCGCCGCGCGGGCGTCACGGACGAGGGCGGAGCCGGAGGCGTACTGCTCCCAGCAGCCCTCGTGGCCGCAGCCGCAGTAGTGACCGCTCGGCACGACGCGCATGTGGCCGACCTCGGCGGCGACGCCCCAGCGTCCGCGGACGAGCTGGTTGCCGACGATGATCGCGCCGCCGAGCCCGGTGCCCACCGTGAGCATGAGCATGTCGCTCGCGTCGCGGCCGACCCCGAAGCGGAACTCGGCCCAGCCGGCCGCGTTCGCGTCGTTCTCGACGACGATCGGCACGTCGGTGCCGATGAGCTCACCGACACGCGCGGCGATCGGGTAGTCGCGCCACGCGATGTTGGGGGCGAAGTTCACCGAGGTCCGGTCCGAGCTGACGAAGCCGGCGGCGGCGAGACCGACAGCGCCGATCTCGTAGTCCTTGGACAGCTCGCGGTACACCTCGGCGATGGCCCGGTCGATGCTCGACGCGTCGTCAGGCTCTGTGCTCACCCGGGTCTGAGCGAGGATCTGCCCCTTCTCGTCCACCACCCCAGCCGCGATCTTCGTCCCGCCGATGTCGACCCCGATGGCGTGCATGAACAGTTCCTCACTCACTCGACGTGTGACGCATCCCTGTGCGACCCGCACAGCAGCGTACTCAGGTCTGAGGTGTCGCCGCACACTCGATGACCGGCTAGTGTCGGACCCCCGTCGACCACTGCCACTGGAGTCAGCATGGACGAGTTCCACACCCCCGCCCTCATCACCGTCGATCCGGGCAAGAACCTCAACGATCTGCTGGCCAGCAGGGTCGAGGTCTCGGGTGACGAACCGTTGATGGAACGCAAGGAGCAGAGCGGGTCGTGGACGTCGGTCTCGGCCCGCGAGTTCGACGCGCAGGTCGACGCTGTCGCGAAGGGCCTCGTGGCCCTAGGGGTCGCCCCTGGCGACCACGTCGGCATCATGTCGCGCACCCGCTACGAGTGGTCGCTGCTCGACTGGGCCATCTGGCGCGCCGGAGCCGTGACCGTGCCGTTGTACGAGACGTCGAGCGCCGACCAGGTCGAGTGGATCTTGTCGGACGCCGACGTCAGGCTGCTCGTCGTCGAGACCTCCGAGCACGCGAGCACCGTCGAGGCCGCGCGGACGGGTGCCCCGGGGCTGCGGTCTGTCCACACCATCGACGACGGTGCGATCGACGAGCTCGTGGCGGCCGGGGCGGGCGTCCCCGACGAGGAGATCCTCCGTCGTCGCAGCCTCGCAGGCCTCGACGACGTCGCGACGATCATCTACACCTCGGGCACGACGGGCCGCCCCAAGGGCGCCGAGCTCACACACGGCAACTTCTACGTGCTCACGGTCAACGCCTCCGAGGGCCTGCGCGAGGTCCTGCACCACGGACGGCGCCGCACGCTGCTGTTCATGCCGCTCGCGCACGTCTTCGCACGGTTCATCCACGTGCTCGTCGTCCCGGCGGGATCGGTGCTCGGCCACACCCCTGACACCGCGACGCTGCTCGAGGACCTCGCCGGCTTCCAGCCCTCGTACATCCTCTCGGTCCCGAGGGTCTTCGAGAAGGTCTACAACTCCTCCGAGCAGAAGGCCGCGGCGGGCGGCAAGGTCAAGATCTTCCGGTGGGCGGCCTCGACGGCGATCGCCTACTCCCGCGCTCTCGACGAGGGGGGCGGGCCCGGGCTGGCGCTGCGGGCTCGGCACAAGCTCGCCGACGTGCTCGTCCTCGGCAAGCTGCGCACAGCCCTCGGCGGGCACGTGAAGCACGCTGTCTCGGGCGGCGCTGCCCTCGGGGAGCGCCTCGGGCATTTCTACAGGGGGGTCGGCCTCGTCGTCCTCGAGGGCTACGGGCTCACCGAGACCACAGCGCCCACGAGCGTGAACCTGCCGGGCCTGAGCAAGATCGGGACCGTCGGTCCGCCCCTCCCGGGGCACGGCGTGAGGCTCGAGGCGGACGGTGAGATCTTGCTCAAGGGTCCGCACGTGTTCCGCGGGTACCACGGCAATCCTGAGGCCACGGCCGAGGCCTTCACAGCCGACGGCTGGTTCCGCACGGGGGACATCGGCTCCCTCGACGAGCAGGGCTACCTGCGCATCACCGGCCGCAAGAAGGAGATCATCGTGACCGCGGGCGGCAAGAACGTCGCGCCCGCCGTCCTCGAAGACCGTCTCCGCTCGCACCCGCTGGTCAGCCAGGTCGTCGTGGTGGGTGACGCCAAGCCGTTCATCGCGGCCCTGGTGACCCTCGACGTGGAGAGCCTCCCAGGCTGGCTCAGCTCCCACGGCAAGCCCGCGATGTCCCTCGAGGAGGCTCTCGTCGACACCGACGTGCTCACCTCGATCGACGCCGGCGTGCAGCGCGCCAACCGGGCCGTCTCCCGAGCGGAGTCGATCCGCAAGTTCACGCTGCTCCCCTCGGACTTCACGGTGGCCAACGGATACCTCACCCCCTCGCTCAAGGTGAAGCGCTCCCTGGTCCTCGTCGACTTCGACGACGCCGTCGAGGCGCTCTACGCGGACGGCTCCGAGCAGCACGGCTAGCCCAGTTCGCTGACGCCTCCCGGGCACCTGCCGGCAGCTCTGTCGGTGGGTGCCCGTAGTCTCGCCGGCATGCACGCGCAGCGCTCGAACGACCTCCGCCCAGCCCCTGGCCCCCGGGACGCCGGGAAGCGGCTGCCGGGTGCCCTGCGGACCGTCAGCGGGACGCTGCGCTCCCCGGGACCCGTCGACATGTCCGGCACCCCCGTGCAGCTCGGGCTCGACGAGCTCGGCACACCTCTGAGCGACGTGACCTTCGTCGTCGTCGACCTCGAGACCACCGGCGGTTCGTCGAAGGACTCGGGGATCACCGAGATCGGTGCGGTCAAGGTCCGGGGCGGCGAGGTGATCGGCGAGTTCCAGTCCCTGGTCAATCCTGGTGTGCCCGTGCCGGCCTTCATCGCCCGGCTGACCGGCATCACGACGCTCATGGTCGCGAGCGCACCCGGCATCGAGCTGGTGCTGCCGTCCTTCCTCGAGTTCGCCCGCGGTGCCGTGCTGGTCGCCCACAACGCCCCCTTCGACATCTCCTTCCTCAAGGCGGCCGCGCGTCGCATGGACCTCGCGTGGCCCGGCAACCAGGTGCTCGACACCGTGCCGCTCGCCCGACGGGTGGTGACCCGCGACGAGGCCCCGAACCACAAGCTCGGCACGCTCGCGGCCCTCTTCCGGGCGACGGTCACCCCGGACCACCGGGCGCTCTCAGACGCCCGCGCGACCGTCGACGTGATGCACGCGCTCTTCGACCGGATGGCACCCCTGGGCATCACGCACCTCGAAGACCTCGCCACGGCGACAGACCCCGTCCCGGACGACATCCGCAGGCGCCGGCACCTCGCCGACGACATGCCGAGCGGTCCGGGGGTCTACATGTTCGTCGGGCCGGCCGACGAGGTGCTCTACGTCGGGACGTCGAAGAACGTGCGCACCCGGGTGCGCAGCTATTTCACGGCCGCCGAGAAGCGCAGCCGCATGACCGAGATGATCCGGCTGGCCGTGAGCGTGCGCGCCGTGCCGTGCGCGACAGACCTCGAAGCCCGGGTGCGCGAGCTCAGGCTCATCACCGAGCACGCGCCGCGGTACAACCGGCGGTCCAAGCACCCGGAGCGTATGCACTGGGTGCGGTTGTCCGCGGAGGCGTACCCGCGGCTCACCGTGGTGCGCGACGGCGCAGCCGGCCCCGGGGAGGCTGTCGTCGGGCCCTTCGTCTCGAGGTCCAGGGCGACCGAGGCCGTCGAGGCCCTCCAGTCGGCGCACCAGGTGCGCCAGTGCACCAAGAAGCTCCCCGCCGTGCCTTCCGCCTCCGCCTCGGCCTGCGTCCTCGCCGAGATGGGCCGCTGCTCGGCCCCGTGCGTCCGCCCCGAGGCTCGTCCAGCGACGGCTCCGACCGACGACTACGCCGACGTCGTGGCCGGGCTGGCCCGGTCGATGGCGCACGACCCGAGCCCCGTCGTGACAGCGCTCGCCCGGCGCATCGCCGAGCACGTCGAGCAGCAGCGCTTCGAGGACGCCGGGACCGACCGCGACAGGCTCGAGGCCTTCCTCGCCGGTGCCTCGCGCGCCCAGCGGCTCGCGCCCGTCGTCGCCAGCCCGCAGATCGTCGCCGCACGACCGACCGAGACCGCCGGCTGGGAGATCGTCGTCGTGCGGTACGGGCGGCTCGCGACGACGGCGGTCTGCAAGCACGGCCACGACCCGCTCGCTGCCGTCGCGGCCGCCGTCGCCGTCGCCGAGCACGTCGTCCCCCCGACCTCGGCAGGTCCTGCGTGCCACCCCGAGGAGACCGACCTCGTCGTCGCATGGTTGCGGTCCCCCGGCGTGCGGCTCGTCGAGACCGACCTGCCACTCACCTGCCCTGTCTCGGGAGCCGAGAAGTACGTGGTCGGCAGGTCGACGGCCGAGGTTGTCTCGGCCGCGGGCTGAGCGCGGCATACTGAGACGAGCACAGCCCGACCCGCCGGCTCCGAGGAGACAGATCGTGCCCACAGCCATCGTCATGATCGACACCGACCAGGCCCTCATCCCCGAGGCCGCGACGAAGATCGCCGAGGTCGAGGGCGTCTCGGCCGTCTACTCCGTCACCGGCGAGGTCGACCTCATCGCGATGGTCCACGTGCAGGACCACAACCAGTTCGCCGACGTCATCGCCGACAGGATCAGCAAGGTCCCCGGCGTGCGCCGCACGCGGACCTATCTCGCCTTCCGCGAGTTCTCGAGCAGCGACCTCGACGCGGCCTTCGCCCTGGGTCTCGAAGACTGACTCCTCGCCGCACCCGGCTCAGGCCGCGGCGGCAGCCCAGCGGTCGAGGACTCCGCGGGCGCTGCCCGAGTCGATCGACTCGGCCGCGTGCCGCATCCCGGCGGTGAGCCGCTCGACGAGCGTGCCCTCCGAGGTCCCCTCGAGGCTGCCGTCCGCGACGAGCGCCGCCGCGGCGTTGAGCAGGACGGTCTCGCGCACGGGTCCCGTCGAGCCGTCGAGCAGCGCCTGGGCGACACCGGCGTTGTAGGCGGCGTCGGCCCCCCGGAGGTCCTCGACCGAGATCGGGGTGAGCCCGAGATCTCCGACAGCGTCGAGCGTCGAGGTGGTCACGACCCCGTCGCGCACCTCCCACACGTCCGCGAGCGAGGTCGCGGCGAGCTCGTCGAGCCCGTCCTGGCCGCGGAAGACGAGCGCCTGCGTCCCCCGGCTGCCGAAGACCCCGGCGACGATGGGCGCCATCCGCGCGTCAGCGACCCCGACGGCCGTGGCACGCGGCTGCGACGGGTTCGTCAACGGACCGAGGAAGTTGAACGCCGTCGGGATCCCGAGGTCACGGCGGGCTGCGGCCGCGTGCTTCATCGACGGGTGGAACACCTGGGCGAAGCAGAAGGTGATGCCGACCTCGGAGGCGATCTCCGCGACCCGCCGTGCGGGCTGGTCGAGCCGGATGCCGAGGGCCTCGAGGACGTCGGCCGACCCCGAGGACGACGACGACGCGCGGTTGCCGTGCTTGACCACGGTGATCCCGGTCCCGGCCAAGACGATCGCCGACATGGTCGAGATGTTCACGGTGTGGGCGCGGTCGCCGCCGGTCCCGACGATGTCGAGGGTCGGGCCGTCGACACGGCACGGTACCGAGTGGTCGAGCATGGCGTCGGCGAGCCCCGTGAGCTCCGCGACGGTCTCACCCTTGGAGCGGAGCGCGACGAGGAAGCCAGCCAGCTGGACCGGGGTCGCAGCGCCAGACATCACCGAGTCCATGGCCCACGCGGTCTGGCGCGCGGAGAGGTCCTGGCCCGCGACGAGCACCGAGGTGAGGTCGGGCCACGACGACGGGACGTCGGACGACGCCAGCGTGCGGGGAGCGGAGGTCGGGCGCGGCGCGGGTGCCGCGGTCACAGGGCCGCACCGGCGACGACCTCGCCGGCCAGCACGCGACGGACCGCACGCTGGAGCTCGATCGGGTCGATGGGCCTGGGCACAGCGACGTCGGCGAGCGACCAGGACGCGAGCCAGGCGTCCTGGGGACGCCCGGTGAGCAGCAGGACCGGCGGGCACTCGAAGATCTCGTTCTTGAGCTGACGGCACACACCCATCCCACCGGCCTTGTCGGCCTCCCCGTCGAGGATCATCAGGTCGATCCCCCCGAGGTCTGCGCGTCGGACGACCTCGGCGTGCGTGGCGACGTCGAGCCACTCGATCACGGTGCCGGCTGAGTCGGCGACCGACCCGACAGCACCGCGGACGGTCTCACGCACCGAGGAGTCGTCCGAGTAGAGCAGGATCGTGCGTACGGGAGCTGCGGTCGCCATGAGTCCTAGGTCCTCGCTGTCGCTGGTCGGCACCCCTGCCGACGAGCTGTCGCGCGGCCAGGATGTGGGTCTCCTGAGCATCTTGGCACGGATCCGACCCGCCGTGCGGCCCCGTTTTGGTGACAGTTGTGAACGCTCCGTCACGAGATGGCCACAGAACCGCCCGCCGTTGCAGCATTGTGAGATTCAGCGGCCTGAATCGGTGGGTCCTAGGGCCCACCATCCCCCGTTCGTCAGCCATAATGATGGGGTGTCGACTGCAACGGCTGCCCCCAGCACCCACACCCACGTCAGCGTGAACCGCCCGAACCCCGTGTCGGTCGGAACCATCGTCTGGCTCGCGAGCGAACTCATGTTCTTCGCGGGCCTCTTCGCGATGTACTTCACCATCCGGGCGACGATCTCTCCTGAGGAGTGGGCGGAGGGTACCTCCCACCTCAACCTCACCTTCGCCGCGATCAACACCTCCGTCCTGGTCCTGTCATCGGTGACCTGCCAGATGGGCGTGTGGGCCGCAGAGCGGATGCAGCCGCGCCGCTCCGGCTCGATCTTCGCCGTGAACCGGTGGGGCATGAACGAGTGGATGACGCTCACCTACCTCATGGGCTCGTTCTTCGTCGCCGGTCAGATCTTCGAGTACTCGGAGCTGGTCGAGGCCGGCCTGACGATCTCGTCGAGCCCGTACGGCTCGGTCTTCTACCTCGCGACGGGCTTCCACGGCCTCCACGTGGTCGGTGGGCTCATCGCCTTCCTGTTCCTGCTCGGTCGGTCCTTCACCGCCAAGAACTTCGGTCACCACGAGGCCACCACGGCGATCGTCGTGTCGTACTACTGGCACTTCGTCGACGTCGTGTGGATCGCGCTCTTCGGCGTCATCTACTTCCTCCGGTGACGACACCCTCCCCGCACCACCTGCTCCACCCCGAGAACCCCGGTCCGGCTCCCCAGCCGACCACAGCCCCCGAACACCCATCTTGTGAGACGAGGATCCATCCGTGAAGGCACTCGCCGCCCGCCGACACCACCGGCTCACGCCGGTCGTGCTGATGCTGCTGGCGCTGCTGGTGACCGGCGGCCTGTACGCCGTCCTGTCGCCCACGTCGGCCAGCGCCGACACTGCTGCGACCACTGACATCGAAGCCGGTGAAAAACTCTTCCAGGCGAACTGCGCCACGTGCCACGGCATCAACGCCGAAGGCCGTGACGAGGTCCCCTCGCTCATCGGTGTGGGTGCAGCCTCGGTGAACTTCCAGGTGGGCACCGGCCGTATGCCGATGCAGATGAACAGCCCGCAGGCTCCGGCCAAGCCGGCCCAGTTCGACGCCGAGCAGACCAACCAGCTCGCCGCCTACGTCGCCTCGCTGGGCCCCGGCCCGGCCACGCCGACCGAGGAGCAGGTCAACCCTGAGCTCGGCGACGCGTCGAACGGCTCGGCGATCTTCCGCACCAACTGCGCCATGTGCCACAACGCCGTCGGCGCCGGTGGAGCGCTCTCCGAGGGCAAGTACGCACCCGCCCTCACCGGGACCACCCCGACGCACATCTACGAGGCCATGCTCACCGGCCCGCAGTCGATGCCCGTCTTCAACGACGCGACCATCACCCCCGAGGAGAAGCGCGACGTCATCGCGTACCTCGTCGAGCAGCGCGAGGGATCCGCCGGTGGCGCAGACCTCGGCAACCTCGGCCCCGTCAGCGAGGGCCTGTGGGTGTGGATCGTCGGCATCGGAGCCCTCATCGGGTGCGCAGTGTGGATCGGAGCGAAGTCCTCATGACCGAGCACAACTCGTCGGAGCTCACCACCTCGACCGGTGGGCAGCAGCTCGAGACCTTCCCGGACCCGGGCGTCCCGGAGCACAAGCTCCGCATGGCCGACAAGGACCCGAAGGCCGCCAAGCGCGCCGAGCGTCAGACCGTGGTGCTGTTCGCGATCTCGATCCTGGGCACCATCGGCATGATCGTCGCCTTCTTCGTGTTCCGCCTCGAGGGCACGACCGAGAGCACCCGCAACGCGAACCTCGCCGTCGGGCTCGGGCTCTTCTTCGCGCTCATGGGCATCGGCCTCGCCGCCGTGCACTGGGCCAAGACCCTCATGTCCGACCACGAGCACGTCGACGAGCGTCACCCGCAGCGCGGCTCTGACGACGTCCGCGAGGCTGCGATCGCCGAGCTCAAGGCCGGCGCCGAAGACTCCGGCATCGCCCGCCGCCCGGTGCTCAAGGGCGCAGTGGTCACCGCGCTCGCACTCTTCCCGCTCACCATCGCCGTGCCGCTCGTCAGCTCGGTCGGCGGGGACTGGGACATCAGCAAGTTCAAGCACACCATCTGGAAGCGCGGCACCCGCCTCGCCATCGACCCCAACGGCCGTCTCATCAAGGCCGCTGACGTCACCATCGGCTCTGTCGTCCACGTCATCCCTGACGTGCCCGAGGAAGAGCGTCGATCGCACGAGTGGATCACGGAGAAGGCCAAAGCGGTCGTGCTCCTGGTCCGTCTCGACCCTGCAGACCTGAAAGAGTCCGAAGAGCGCAAGACGTGGTCCCACGAGGGCATCGTCGCGTACTCGAAGATCTGCACCCACGTCGGCTGCCCCGTCGCGCTCTACGAGCAGCAGACACACCACCTCCTGTGCCCGTGCCACCAGTCGACCTTCGATGTCGCCGACGGTGCAAAGGTCGTCTTCGGTCCTGCGAAGCGCCCGCTGCCCCAGCTGCCCATCGCCGTCGACGACGAGGGCTACCTCATCGCACAGGACGACTTCGACGAGCCTGTGGGCCCGAGCTACTGGGGACGCCTGAAATGACAACAACCCAAGCACCGAAGCCGGTGGCTGCGACCGCCGACTACCTCGACCAGCGCACGGGCATCTCGCACGCGGTCAAGGGGTTCGCCCGCAAGGTGTTCCCCGACCACTGGTCCTTCCTCCTGGGCGAGGTCGCCCTCTACTCCTTCGTGGTGCTGCTCATCTCGGGTGTCTTCCTGACGATGTTCTTCGTGCCCTCGATGGGCCTCGTCGAGTACCACGGCCCGTTGTCCTCGATGAGCGGTCAGCTGATGTCCGAGGCCTTCGCCTCGACGCTCAAGCTGTCCTTCGAGGTCCGCGGCGGTCTGCTGATGCGCCAGATCCACCACTGGGCTGCGCTGCTCTTCATGGCGTCGATCGTCACGCACATGATGCGCGTGTTCTTCACGGGCGCCTTCCGCAAGCCGCGTGAGCTCAACTGGATGGTCGGCTTCGTGCTGATGATCCTCGGTCTGCTCGCCGGCTTCACCGGCTACTCGCTCCCCGACGACGTGCTCTCCGGCAACGGCCTGCGCATCACCGACGGTGTCGTCAAGTCGATCCCGGTCATCGGGTCCTACCTGTCGTACTTCATCTTCGGCGGCGAGTTCCCGGGCGAGGACATCATCCCGAGGCTCTTCACGCTGCACATCCTCGTGGTGCCGGCGCTGATCCTCGCGCTGATCGGTCTCCACCTGCTGTTCGTCGTGCTGCACAAGCACACGCAGTACCCCGGTGGCGGCCGCACGAACAACAACGTGGTCGGCTTCCCGCTGTTCCCCGTCTACGTGGCCAAGGCCGGTGGCTTCTTCTTCATCGTCTTCGGCGTCATCGCCCTCATGGGTGCCACCATGGCGATCAACAACGTCTGGAACTACGGACCGTACGACCCCTCCCCCGTCGGCGCCGGTGCTCAGCCCGACTGGTACATGCTCTTC
Source organism: Sanguibacter inulinus (assembly GCF_013415325.1). Taxonomy (GTDB): domain Bacteria; phylum Actinomycetota; class Actinomycetes; order Actinomycetales; family Cellulomonadaceae; genus Sanguibacter; species Sanguibacter inulinus. Next base: position 42,968 of record NZ_JACBYE010000009.1, read on the forward strand.
CTCGAGGGTTCGCTGCGACTCATGCCGGGCCAGCCCGAGTTCGTCATCGCCGGCTGGACGCTGTCGCTCAACGTCCTCATCCCCGCGGTGGTCATCCCCGGTCTGCTGTTCACCTTCCTCGCGGTGTACCCCTTCGTCGAGGCGGCCGTCACCAAGGACAAGCGCGAGCACCACGTGCTCGACCGCCCGCGCAACGTCCCGGTCCGCACCGGTCTGGGCGTCGCCTTCCTCACGGCGTTCATCATCCTGGCGCTCGCCGGGTCGAACGACCTCATCGCGACGCACTTCCACCTGTCGATCAACTCGATCACCTGGGTGTTCCGCTTCGCGTTCTTCCTCGCACCTGTCGCGGCGTTCTGGATCACGAAGCGCATCTGCCTCGGACTCCAGCGCAAGGACCGTGAGCTCGTGCTCCACGGTCACGAGACCGGACGCATCGTCCGCTTCGCGAACGGTGAGTACATCGAGGTGCACAAGCCCCTCGACGAGCAGGAGCGGTGGCTGCGCGTCGGCTACGAGGCCAACCGTCCGCTCGAGATCGCTCCCCGTGAGGACGCTCGTGGTGTGCGTCGCAAGGGCTACGCCTTCGACCGTCAGCTGCAGAAGCTCTCTGGCTTCTTCTTCGAGGACCGGGTCGAGCCCGTCACCCCGGCCGAGCTGGCCGCGGCGCACTCGCACGGCGAGCACGACCAGCTCGACTCGAGCGACTCGGCTGCCCAGCTGGACCCCGTGAGGGACGCCACTGGTCACGGAGTGGTCACGGACGAGCACAAGCACTGAAGGTACGGCACAGTAGGTGGATGGCCCGCGAACTGAAATCCCTGGTGGGAACATGTTCGCGGGCCTTCCGCGTTATGCAGTGAGTCGCGGCCCCTCGGCTGCGAACGACGTCTAGGAGGACATCGGAATGGCTGTCTACACCCTTCCTGAGCTCGGCTACGACTACGGTGCGCTCGAGCCGCACATCTCTGGTCGCATCATGGAGCTCCACCACTCCAAGCACCACCAGGCCTACGTGACCGGCGCCAACACCGCGCTCGAGAAGCTCGCGGACGCCCGCGAGAGCGGCGACCTGGCCGCGGTCAACCTCCACGAGAAGAACCTCGCGTTCAACCTCGGTGGGCACATCAACCACTCCGCCTTCTGGACGAACCTCTCCCCCGAGGGCGGCGGCGAGCCCACGGGTGACCTCGCCGAGACCATCGGCAACGACTTCGGCTCCTTCGAGGCCTTCAAGAAGCACTTCGCGGCCGTCGCCGCCGGTGTGCAGGGCTCCGGCTGGGCCATCCTCGCCTGGGACTCGATCGGCCAGAAGCTCATCATCGTCCAGCTGTACGACCAGCAGGGCAACATCCCGATGGGCCTGACCCCGATCGTCCTCCTGGACGTCTGGGAGCACGCGTACTACCTCGACTACCAGAACGTCCGTGCCGACTACGTCACGGCCTGGTGGAACCTGGTCAGCTGGGACGACGCAGCAGCACGCCTCGCGCGCGCCAAGACCCAGACCTCGGGTCTCATCGTCCCCTGAGCACGACCTGAGGCGCCTGCGAGGCGCTGAAGACCACGAGAAGGCCCCGTCGGGCCCCTTCCCGCTCCTCGTCCACGAGGTGGCGGCAGGGAGCTGGCGGGGCCTTCTCGCGTCGTGGGTGCACGGCGAGGCACCCGTCACGGGTGCACGGCGAGGCGGCGCCTGATCAGCCGTGCGCGGCTGGCGGGCCGTCCTGCGACGCAGCAGGACCGGGCTTCAGCGATGCTCCACCGGTGAGGAGAGCGCCACCTCCCGCCGTCGTCGTCCCGTCTGCAGAAGTCTCGGTCCCCTCCCCCGCAGGACGAGCCGCCCGGGCCTGGCCCACGGCACCCCCGCGGCCGGTCGAGCGTCGTCGACGGCGGAGGATCCACAGCGCGACCGCACCGACCAGCGCCACGAGGACGAGCCAGGGCAGCAGCACCCCCAGGACTGTGACCGCGACCCCCAGAGCGGTCACCAGGGCGTCCCAGCCCGCGGAGAGGCCGCCCAGGAATCCTGAGACGTCGTCCTCGTCGGGTGCCGGCTCCTGGTCTGTCGCATAGACAGAGATCTCGAGCGTCGCCATGGACGTGAGGTCGTCGATACCCGCCTGCTCGGTGAGCAGCTGCTCCAGCTCCGACTGGCGGGTGGTGAGCTCGCCCTCGACGGCCAGCAGGTCCGCCATGGACCCCGCGCCGGAGAGCAGCTCTTCGAGACGGGTGATGGCGACCTTCTTCGCGGAGATCCGCGTCTCGAGGTCAGCCACCTGCTTCGTCACGTCCGACGAGGACAGGTCGACCTCGGTGACCTTACCGATGCCCCGCAACGAGTCGATCATCGGCTGCACCTCACCCGGGGGCACCCGGACCGTCAGACGCGCCTGCGCGGGCCGCGAGCCCTCTCCCCGGGACTCCGAGCGGCCGTCGAGGTAGCCACCGGCCCCCTCGACAGCTCCGGCGACGAGGTCCGCCACAGCGATCGGGTCGTCGGCTGTCAGCACGACGGTCCCGCTGACGATGACGGAGCGGTCTGCCTCGGCCCCGCCGACGGTCGCGGCGAGTGCTTCTGAGGCCGCCGCGGCAGGTTCTGCCCCGCCTTCGCTGTCAGCACCGTCCACGCTGCCCGAGCGGTCTGAGACCGCCTGGTCGGCGCTCCCCGCAGTGCTCTCTGCCCCTGACGAGCAGCCCGCGAGCACCGCGGCTACAGCGAGGACTGCCACGGTCCCCCACCTGCGTCGAGGTCCGCCCTGTGCACCGCGTCGTGTCGTCATGGCGACCACACTAGAGACCCCTGGGCGCGGCGTGACCGCACTCGTCCAGAACGTTGCCCAACCGAGTCGAGACCGAGATCGGACCGGTACGTCCCGACCTGCAAGCGACGCAGCCTCCTCGACAGCGCGGCCTGTCGCAGGACCCCAGGACACGAGGAAGGCCCCGGACCGTATGGTCCGGAGCCTTGCCTGTGGTGAAGATCTGAGGTCGACGTGAGCCGGCCAGAGAGGTGTCGATCAGTGGGCGTGCTGTCCGCGAGAGAACTCGAAGACCCAGCCCACGAGCGCGAGCATCGAGAAGACGACGCCGATCCCGAAGACCCACCAGCCGACGGCGAGCCCGAGGAAGCAGACACCGGCTCCAGCGGCGATCGCGAGCGGCCACCAGCTCCAGGGTGAGTACACACCCTGCTCGCCGGCGCCCTGCTCGATCTCACCGAAGGCGTCGTCCTCGGGGCGAGGGTCCATGCGCTTGGCGGTCGAACCGAGGTAGAACCCGATCATGCCGACGAGGCCGATCGACAGGAACAGCCCGGTGGTGCCTACGGGCTCCCAGTCGCTCCAGAAGCCGTAGACCACGGCTACCAGGAGGAAGAAGGGGGCGAGGTAGGTGAACAGCTTGCTCTCGATCTTCATCGGGGCTCTCCTGCGTTCTCGTCTCCGGGACCGTTGATGACACGGTCCTTCGCCAGGGACTGCTGACCACGGCGGTCACCCTCACCGTAGATCTGGTCGAGGGGACCAGGGTCGACGGCGTGGTGGTCCATCGCCGCGACCTCAGGGTGGTGCAGGTCGAAGGCGGGACGCTCGGACCGGATGCGCGGCAGCGACGTGAAGTTGTGCCGCGGCGGCGGGCAGGACGTCGCCCACTCGAGCGAGGAGCCGAAGCCCCACGGGTCGTCGACCGTGACCAGCGGCGCGTTGCGCCAGGTGACGTAGACGTTCCAGAGGAAGGGCAGCGTCGAGGCCGCGAGGATGAACGAGCCGACCGTCGAGATCTGGTTCATCCAGGTGAAGCCCTCTTCAGGCATGTAGTCCGCGTAACGACGCGGCATGCCGGCGACACCCAGCCAGTGCTGGACGAGGAAGGTCGCGTGGAAACCGACGAACAGCAGCCAGAAGTGGATCTTGCCGAGGCGCTCGTTGAGCATGCGCCCGGTGAACTTGGGCCACCAGAAGTAGAAGCCTGCGAACATCGCGAAGACGACGGTGCCGAAGACGACGTAGTGGAAGTGCGCGACCACGAAGTACGTGTCCGACACGTGGAAGTCGAGGACCGGGCTCGAGAGGATGACTCCCGTGAGTCCACCGAAGAGGAAGGTCACGAGGAACCCGATCGACCACAGCATCGGCGTCTCGAAGGTGAGCTTGCCGCGCCACATCGTGCCGATCCAGTTGAAGAACTTCACACCTGTCGGGACGGCGATCAACATCGTCATGAAGGAGAAGAACGGCAGCAGGACGGCGCCGGTGACGTACATGTGGTGAGCCCACACAGTCACGGAGAGCGCAGCGATCGCGATCGTCGCGTAGACCAGGCCCTTGTAGCCGAAGATCGGCTTGCGGCTGAAGACCGGGAAGATCTCGCTGACGATGCCGAAGAACGGCAGCGCGATGATGTACACCTCGGGGTGCCCGAAGAACCAGAAGAGGTGCTGCCAGAGGATGGCGCCACCGTTCTCCGGGTTGAAGATCTGCGCTCCGAGCCTGCGGTCCGCGCCGAGGGCGAAGAGCGCGGCGGCCAGGGGCGGGAAGGCCATGAGCACGAGGATGCTCGTCACCAGGGTGTTCCAGGTGAAGATCGGCATGCGGAACATCGTCATGCCGGGGGCGCGCATCGTGATGATCGTGGTGATGAAGTTGACGCCACCGAGGATGGTGCCGAATCCGGTCATCGCGAGGCCGAAGACCCAGAGGTCACCGCCGAGGCCCGGGCTGAACGTCGTGTTCGACAGCGGTGCATAGGCGAACCACCCGAAGGAGGCTGCTCCCTGCGGCGTGAAGAAGCCCGCGGAGGCGATGAGCCCACCGAAGAGGTAGAGCCAGTACGCGAACATGTTCAGTCGCGGGAAGGCGACGTCAGGTGCACCGATCTGCAGCGGCATGATGATGTTCGCAAAACCAGCGAACAGCGGCGTCGCGAAGAGCAGCAGCATGATCGTGCCGTGCATGGTGAAGAGCTGGTTGTACTGCTCGTTGCTCTGCACGATCTGGATGCCGGGCTCGAAGAGCTCCGCACGGATCACCAGGGCCATGAGGCCACCGATGCAGAAGAAGATGAACGAGGTGATCAGGTACATGTACCCGATCGTCTTGTGGTCGGTCGAGGTGATCCACTTGATCACCGTGCGACCGAGGGTCTGACGCCCCGGCGCGAGGCCGGGGATCTTCTCGACGTGAGTGTCGGTGTCGACAGCCATCAGTTCTCACCCTCCGCGGCGGCATTGCCAGCCTCGCTCTGCTGACGGTTCAGGTCGAGCCCCAGCTGTCCGGTCTGGCCGGCCTGCTCGAGCTCTGCCATGTGGGCGTCGTACTCCTCGCGGGAGACCACGGCGACGTTGAAGAGCATCCCGGAGTGGAACTCTCCGCAGAGCTCGGCGCACTTGCCGGCGTACACGCCCTCGCGGGTCGGTGTCACCTGCCAGACGTTGGTCCGGAACGGGATCATGTCCATCTTGTCGAGGAAGGCCGGGATCCAGAAGGAGTGGATGACGTCACGGGACTCGAGCTGGAACTCGACGACCTCGTTGACGGGCAGGTAGAGCGTCGGGAACTGCGAGTTGGTCCCGACACCTCCGAGCTCGTTCTCGAGGGAGCCGACGTCCTCGGCGTGCTGGCCGGTCTCGTAGACGTCGTCGTCCAGGTAGTTGAAGTCCCAGCTCCACTGCTTGCCGATCACCTGGATCGTCACGTCGGGCTCGGCGTCGGTCGCACGGACCTCGGTCATGTCGCGCTGCGTGAAGAAGAACAGCACGCCGACCATGACGATCGGGACGAGCGTGTACATGATCTCGAGCGGCAGGTGGTACCTGGTCTGGATCGGGAGCGTGTGGTCGTCCTTGCGCTTCCGGTAGGCGACGACGCACCAGAGCATGAGAGCCCAGGTGATGATCCCGACGATCAGCGCAGCGACCCAGGAGCCCACCCACATGTCGGTGATCCGGTCGGTCTGGTTGGTCGTGGGGCCGTCGGAGTAACCCGGCAGGAAGCCACGCTGGGCTTCGGCCGAGCATCCGGACACGGCGACGGAGACGATCGCGGCAGCTATGACCAGCTTGCCGACCGTCTTTCGACTGCGGTTGGGGCGTTCCGAGCGCAAAGGGGGGCCTTTCACTTCACGTCCTGCACACCAACCGTGTTCGGGCAGCACACAGGACCTTCGTCCTCGATGACATGAAGCCTAGCCTGGACAGGGGCCTGGCAAGTCCCCGACATCGCCGTGATGACGTGTGAGACGTGGCACGAGGACCGCTTTGCTCACAGGAGTCGTCGGAGTGTCACGAACAGTGCCGTCGTGGGGCTCCGCCAGCACTCTTGACCCCGGTGGCAGGTGCCCACGACGACCCCGCCAGGCCTCGCGGGACCGGTGCCCCACGCTCGACTACCGTGGACGAGTGCCCGATGCCACCTCCCCCGCTGCTCTCTCCTCTGCTCCTGGCCGCGTCCACCTCGACGCCGGCGGGAGCGCCCGCCTGCTGCCCGACGCGCACGAGGCCTTCACACGAGCGCTGGCGGAGGGCTGGGCCGACCCGCGACGGCTGCACTCCGAAGGACGCCGCGCCGCCTCCATGCTCGACGGAGCCCGCGCGGCGGTCGCCGAGGTCCTCGGTGCCCGGACCGAAGAGGTGCACTTCGCGCCCTCCCACGCGGCGGCGCAGCACGCGGCGGTCAGGGCCGTGACCCTCGGCCGCCGGAGGGCCGGCGGGTCCGTCGTGACATCAGCGGTCGAGCGGGCCGCCGTCCTCGAGGCGTCGGGCTTCGCGGTCAGGCGGCACCAGTCCACCGTCGAGGGTTCGACCGCCGAGCACGTCGTCGTGCCGGTCGGACGCAGCGGCGCCGTCGACCTCGACGCTCTCGAGAACGCGGCGACGGCCCCCGGTGTCTCGCTCCTGGCTCTCCAGCACTCCAACGGTGAGGTCGGGACCCTCCAGCCGCTCGCCCGGGCCCACGAGGTAGCCCGCGCCGCCCGCGTCCCGCTGCTCGTCGATGCCGGCGCGGCCGTCGGCCACGTCCCCGTCGGTGACGACTGGGACGTGCTGACCGCAGACCCTGCCGACTGGGGCGGCCCCGGGGGGACCGGGGTCCTCGTCGTCCGGCAGAGCGTGCGCTGGCAGGCCGACTGGCCTGAAGACCAGGACCGTTGGTTCCCGGGCGGGACGAACGTCCCCGCCGCCTTCGCCGCAGCCGTCGCGCTGCAGGCGGCGACCGCAGACCGCGCCGCCCAAGACGCCCGTAGACGCGCCCTCGTGGACACGGTCCGGACTCAGGTCCCGCTGCTGGTGCCGGACGTCGACCTCGTCGGCGACCCAGTCGACAGGCTCCCCCACGTCGTGACCTTCTCGTGCCTCTACGTCGACGGCGAGGCGCTCGTCGGCGAGCTGGACAGGGCCGGTTTCGCCGTCGGGTCCGGGTCTGCGTGCACGTCGAGTGCCCTCGAGCCGAGCCACGTGCTCGCTGCGATGGGGTCGCTCACGCACGGCAACGTTCGGATCGCTCTCGACAGGTCCACGACAGCAGACGACGTCGACAGGTTCCTCGCCGTCCTGCCGGGGGCCGTGTCCAGGGTGCGTGCAGCGCTCGGGGTCGAGTCGCTGTGACTGACGCGACCCAGCCCGGTGCCGGCAGCGGCAGCGGCAGCGGCAGCGGCAGCGGCAGCGGCAGCGGCAGCGGCAGCACGATGATCGTCGATGCCCGTGGGTTGCGCTGCCCGATCCCGGTCATCAGGCTCGCGAAGGCCGCCTCTACCCTCTCGCCGGGTGACCTCGTGACGGTCTGGAGCACCGACCCGGCCGCCGAGCACGACGTCCCGGCCTGGGCACGGATGCGGGGGCACACCGTGGTCGGATCGACCGTGCTCGATGAGCCCGAAGAGCTTGACGAGGGTGGGACGGCGCGAAGCGCTCGCGCGGACGTAGGGCTACCGGGGAACACCCGGTCCGACCACGGCTCGCGCGACACCGGCGCTGCGGACGCCCCGGCGCCGGTCGCGACAGCGATCACCGTGCGTCTCGGCGGCTGACAGGTGTCTGCGCCTCCCGCTGACAGCGCGACCTAGGGCCAGCGCCGTCGGGCGGCGCCACCGCCAGGCCGCAGCAGGGCCAGGGCGACGCAGCCCGAGGGAAGACGTGCCCCGAGCACGACAGAGGCCCGACCCTGTCGTGAGACAGGACCGGGCCCCTCAGGTCTCTAGCGGGGCACTCGCCCCGACGACCCGCGTCAGATCAGCTGAAGGATCCGCCGCAGGCGCAGCCTTCGCCGGCGTTCGGGTTGTCGATCGTGAAGCCCTGCTTCTCGATCGTGTCCGCGAAGTCGATGGTCGCGCCCTCGAGGTACGGGACGCTCATCTTGTCGACGACGACCTCGACACCGTCATAGTCCTTGAGGGCGTCGCCGTCGAGGACCCGCTCGTCGAAGTAGAGCTGGTAGATCAGGCCGGAGCAGCCGCCGGGCTGGACGGCGACGCGCAGACGCAGGTCGTCGCGGCCCTCCTGCTCGAGGAGCGTGCGGACCTTCTGCGCCGCGACGTCGCTCAGCAGGACGCCGTGGGTCGCTGTCTCGGTGGTCTCGCTCATGGTGTCTCCCCACAATGAAGAAAGTCTGGTGACGATCGGTCGGTGCCGGCTCTGTCGGAGCTCCGCCTCAGCGGTGCGAGCCGTCCCGCACGTGTGCCAACCTGCAGCACCGTCGGAGTATTCCCACCAGACTAAGCCCCGTGCCGCTCACTGGTCACCAGCGCGGTGCTGGCTCCCGCAGGACCGGAGGCCGACGCATGATGCCCACGCACGACGACGGCATCGTCGAGCGGGTCAGGCGGCGGCCCGCGACAGCATGGCGGCGGGGGTCCTGTCCAGGCACGTCGACACCGGTCAGCGACGCGCCGTCCGGGCCGGTGACCAGGACCTGGCCACCCGCCCGAGCACGTCCCCAAGGTCCACGGGCGAGGTCTCACCGTCGGCGCGCGGCCGGTCCGAGGCGACGTAGACCGCGCTGATCCCGGCAGAGGACGACTCCCTCCGGCTCATCATGCTCGTCCCCGCGACCACCACGGACGGCACACCGACCTCGGCGGCCGCAGACACCGCCTGCTCGGCGCCCGAGCCGTGGAAGGTCGACGCGTCGAGGTGATCGACCGTCGTCACGACGAGGTCGGCGGCCGCGGCCCGCCTCCGCAGGTCGACGGCGTCGGCGAACACGGCAGCACCCGGCAGCAGGCGTCCCCCGGCCAGGGCGACGAGCCATCCGGCCCCGCCGCCTGCGCCTGCCCCGGGCAGACCGGTGACGTCGCGGAGGCGGGCGGGGACCGCCGACCCGGAGCCTGACAGGAGGTCGGGTCTGCGTGACGTGGTCTGGACCGACCAGACGGTGTGGGCGAGCTGGCCGACAGCCCGCTCGAGCTGCTGGGCTCCGGAGGGCGTCAGCGCACCCACCTCTCCTGCGGCAGCGCTCGCCCCGTGCAGCCCGAGGAGCGGGAGGTCGTCGGAGCAGGCTCCGACGAGGTCGACACGGGCGAGGAGCCCGAGGGCGTCGGTGAGCCCGGCCAGGTGGTCGGGGGTGATGTCGTCGGCCTGTCGGGTCTCGCCGGTCTGGTCGGTGTCGACGGCCGGGCTGATCGGGTCGGTCTCGTCATTCCTGGCGGCCGGGTCTCCGAGGGCCAGGAGACGCCGCCCGTCGAGCCCCGCGACACCGAGTGCGAGGAGCAGCCCGAGCCCGGCATCAGGGACGATGCAGCGGTCCGGCCCGACGAGCCCCAGGACGATCCTCGACGCGCCTGCACCGACTGCCGCGATCAGCTGCTCCCCTACCCCGGAGGTCCCCTCCCCGTGGACGAGCGCGGCGGAGGCGTCGACGTAGGCGGTCGTGCCGACGAGCACGACGCTCGGGGCGAGCCAGACGACCGGGTCCGCAGGCTGCGGCTGTCGGCCGCGACGCACGGTCTCCGCTCGGCGTCCGACGAGCGTCGCGAACCCCGGACCTCCGGACGAGAGCTCGCAGAGGTCGACCGCGTCGTGCGGAGCCGCAGCAGTCCAGGCGCTCAGGAGCCTCGCTCCGGCTGCACTCTCGGCAGAGCTCGCGACCGGCGCCTCGGCAGCGTTCTCGACAAGGCTCACGACGGGGCTCACGACGCAGGGAGCCAGCAGGACGTCCATGTCCACATCCTGCCCTGCCGGACGGTCCCTGCCCTGCACGCTGTGAGATCATGGACGACGTGAGCACACTGCTGAACGCAACCTTCTCCGAGCCGGCACCCTCACCCGCGCTGCTGCTGCTCGGACAGGGCAAAGACCTCGCCTCCGAGCGCGGTGTCGAGTGCGCCGGGGCCCTGCCTGCGGCGAGCGACCCGGACCTCGTCGAACGCGCCCGAGCCGCCCGCGCGGCACTCGGCGACCGAGCCTTCATCTTGGGCCACCACTACCAGCGCGACGAGGTCATCAACTTCGCCGACGTCACCGGTGACTCCTTCAAGCTCGCCCGCGAGGCCGCCGCCCGGCCCGACGCCGAGTTCATCATCTTCTGCGGTGTGCACTTCATGGCGGAGAGCGCGGACATCCTCACCTCGGACGACCAGACGGTGATCCTCCCGGACCTCGCCGCCGGGTGCTCCATGGCTGACATGGCCGCGATCAACCAGGTCGAGGAGTGCTGGGAGGTCCTCCAGGACGCCGGCATCGCCGACCAGACCCTCCCCGTCACGTACATGAACTCGACCGCGGCTATCAAGGCCTTCACTGGTCGCCACGCGGGCACCGTGTGCACGTCCTCCAACGCCGAGGTCGCGCTGCGCTGGGCCTTCGACCAGGTGGGCGGCGTCGAGGGCACCGGCAAGGTGCTCTTCATGCCCGACCAGCACCTCGGCCGCAACACCGCGATCCTCAAGCTCGGCATGTCCCCCGAGGAGTGCGTGGTCTTCGACCCCCGCAAGCCCGGCGGCGGCCTGACCACCCAGCAGCTGCGCGACGCCCGCATGATCTTGTGGCGCGGGCACTGCTCGGTCCACGGGCGGTTCAGCGAGAAGAACGTCACGGACATCCGCGCGGCGGTCCCCGGCATCAACGTCCTGGTGCACCCCGAGTGCAAGAACGAGGTCGTCGTCGCGGCAGACCTAGTGGGGTCGACCGAGTTCATCATCCAGACCCTCGACGCTGCCGAGCCCGGCTCGTCGTGGGCCATCGGCACCGAGCTCAATCTCGTGCGCCGGGTCGCCGCAGCGCACCCGGACAAGAACGTGCACTACCTCGACTCCACGGTGTGCTTCTGCTCGACGATGAACCGCATCGACCTCCCCCACCTCGTGTGGACCATGGAGTCGCTCGTCGCCGGCCGCGTGGTCAACCCGATCGTCGTCGACTCCGACGACGCGCACTGGGCTCGTGTCGCCCTCGACCAGATGCTCGCGCTGCCCGGGCTCTGAGGGGCGGCGACCTCCTGCCCGGTCTCCGGACCCGAGGCCTCCTACGGCCTCCACCTGACGTCTGCGTCGGGTGGGGGCCGTAGTAGCGTGACCGGGTGACTCGCCAGATCCAGCTCGCTCTCGCCACCTTCCGTCCTCGCCGGGCGATCCCCGGCCAGACTGTCCTCGACCCCTCCGTGACCCGCACCCGGGTCAGGCTCGGGGACCTCGACATCTACCGCCACGTCAACAACGCCGTGTACCTCAACATGATGGACACGGGGCGCAGCAACCTGCTCGCCGACTGCGGCGGGATGCCGCTGCTCAACGAGCGTGGCTGGTACCCGGTCGTGGCCGCGTCGACCGTCAAGTACCGCCGGTCGCTCACCCTCGGGCAGCGCGTCGAGATCACCAGCCGGGTCCTCGGCTGGGACCCCCGTATCGCCTACCTCGAGCAGGTCGTCACCACTGGCGGGCAGCTCGCCGCCCGCGGCATCGTGGCTGGGCGGTTCCTGTCCAAGACCGGGGACCGCGTCCCCGCACCCGACGTCGTGGCACTGCTCGGCGGTCCTGAGACCAGCCCGGAGCTGCCCGAGGACGTCGCCGCCTGGGCACGAGCCATGGACGTCGCGCACCGCGCCTGACGACGAGACGGTCGGCAGTGCACCGTATGGATGACTCCGGCACGAACGCCCTCCAGCGGGGCTGAAGACCGGCTGGACCGTGCTGTGCGGAGCAGCCGTCGGGCCACGCCGCCATCTTGCATGCCGCACGCAGAGAGCCGCCGCCCCAGACGGGGACGACGGCTCTCTGCGTGAGACCGACAGGTCGTCGGACTCTCAGGGGGCTCAGCCCTGCGCGAGCCCGTCGAGCAGGAGGGCCTCGGCGAGGACGACCTTCTCGAGCTCGCCGAGGTGCACGGACTCGTCCGCGCCGTGGGCGCGCGAGTCCGGGTCTTCGACGCCGGTCACGAGGATCGCGGCGTCGGGGAAGACCTCGAGCAGGTCCGCGATGAACGGGATCGACCCGCCGATGCCGATGTCGACGGGCGGGACACCCCACGCCTGCTCGAAGGCGGCACGGGCGGCGCGCATCGCGGCGGAGTCGGCGGGAGCCTGGAAGGGCTTGCCGAGCTCGCCGTCCCGCACGACGACCTTGGCGCCGAGCGGCGCGTGGTCGAGCAGGTGGGTGCGCAGAGCCTCGAGAGCGGCCTCCGGGTCCTGCCCGGCGGCGATCCGCAGCGAGAGCTTTGCGGTTGCCTTCGGGGCGATCGTGTTCGAGGACAGCTCGACTGTCGGGGCGTCGAAGCCGATGACCGAGAGCGCGGGCTTGGTCCACAGGCGGGAGGAGATCGGTCCGGTGCCCGCGAGCTGCACGCCGTCCAGCAGACCAGAGTCAGCGCGGAAGTCGGCCTCGTCGTAGTCGACCGTCGGGTCGGGTGCGTGGGCCAGGCCCGCGACGGCGACGTCACCCGCGTCGTCGTGCAGGGTCGAGATGAGGCGCGAGAGCAGTGTGATGGCGTCGAGGACCGGTCCGCCGAACATCCCGGAGTGGACCGCGTGCGAGAGGACCGACAGCTCGACCTCGCAGTCGACGAGACCACGCAGCGAGGTGGTGAGGCCGGGGACGCCGACCTTCCAGTTGGAGGAGTCGGCGACGACGATCACGTCGGCGCGCAGCAGCTCGGCGTGCTCGGCCAGGAACTCGCCGAAGTACGGCGAGCCGATCTCTTCTTCACCCTCGACGAAGACCGTGACCCCGACTGCGAGGTTGTCACCGAGCGCGCGCAGCGCACCGAGGTGCGCGACGATGCCGGCCTTGTCGTCAGCGGCGCCGCGCCCGTAGAGGCGCCCGTCGCGCTCGGTCGGCACGAAGGGGTCGGTGGCCCAGGACGCTGCGTCGCCCGGAGGCTGGACGTCGTGGTGCGCGTAGAGCAGGACCGTCGGGGCGCCGGCAGGGGCCGCACGGCGCGCGACGACGGCAGGTCGGCTCTCGCCGGAGGTGAGGATCTGCACCTCGTCGAGGCCAGCGCCGCGCAGGAGCTCGGCGACGGCCTCGGCGCTCGATGCGACGTGAGCCTGGTCGAAGGCGGGGGCGGAGACGCTCGGGATGCGCACGAGCACCTCGAGGTCGGCGCGCAGCGCGGGGAAGAGGTCGTGGACACGGGACCGGAGGTCGTCAGGAAGAGTCACCTGTGCACCGTATCGCGACCACCCCGCCCACCGAGAGCCGGGCCTGCGCATCTGTGGACAGCGAGTCTGCGCACCTGCCAGCTCCGACCGGGTCGCGGCACCGGCGGGCCTCGAGCGAGACGGCGAGCCTGCAGCCGCACCGTGCTCGACCCTCGCGACCGGTCGACTAGGATCGTTGCGTGTTCTCACGTAGCAAGTCTTCAGACGACGCCGTCCCGCCCACCGACGTGGCAGCTGCCGCCGAGGCGCTCGAGCAGGCCAAGAAGGGCCGCCCGACGCCCAAGCGCAAGGTGTCCGAGGCCGCGAACAAGCGTCCTCTGGTCCCGGACGACCGCCGCGCAGCCGCCAAGGCCGCCCGCGCGAAGCAGCGTGCCGCCCGCGACGTCGAGTACCAGGCGATGAAGACCGGTGACGAGAAGCACCTCCCCTACCGCGACCGTGGGCCGGTCAAGCGCTACGTGCGCGATGTCGTCGACGCCCGCCGCAACGTCGCCGAGTACTTCTTGTTCCTGGCCCTCGCCTTCCTCGTCGTGACTCTCTTCGGCAACCAGATCCCTGAGCTCGCGCTCTTCGCGATCCTCGCCGTGTACATCGTGGTGATCGTCGCGATCGCCGACACCTTCATCATGTGGCGCGCTCTGAAGAAGCGTCTGATCGCGAAGTTCGGCGAGAACGTCGAGCTGCGCGGGATCGGCCGCTACGCCGCGATGCGCGCCTTCCAGATCCGCCGGGCCCGTCTGCCCAAGCCGATGGTCAAGCACGGGCAGTACCCAGCCTGACCTGCGCACGCCTCCTGGGCGCGTCTGCTGATCCACCCGACACCGGTCGCTCGTCTCGAGCGGCCGGTGTCGTACGTCACGGATACTGTGGACGGATGGTCAACTATCGATACCTCGGCAACTCCGGTCTGAAGATCTCGGAGATCACCTACGGCAACTGGCTCACCCACGGCTCACAGGTCGAGAACGACGCGGCGACAGCCTGCGTCCGTGCGGCGCTCGACGCCGGCATCTCGACCTTCGACACCGCAGACGTCTATGCGAACACGAAGGCCGAGCAGGTCCTCGGCGACGCGCTCAAGGGCGAGCGTCGCGAGTCGCTCGAGATCTTCACGAAGGTCTACTGGCCCACAGGCCCCGGCGGCCCCAACGACACGGGGCTCTCGCGCAAGCACATCATGGAGTCAATCAACGGCTCGCTCACCCGCCTCGGGACCGACTACGTCGACCTGTACCAGGCGCACCGCTTCGACACCGAGACCCCCCTCGAGGAGACGATGCAGGCCTTCGCCGACATCGTCCGTCAGGGCAAGGCCCTGTACATCGGCGTCAGCGAGTGGACCGCCGACCAGATCCGCGCGGGCCACGCCCTGTCGAAGGAGCTCGGCTTCCAGCTGATCTCCTCCCAGCCCCAGTACTCGATGCTGTGGCGTGTCATCGAGGACGAGGTCGTGCCGACGTCGGCCGAGCTCGGCATCTCGCAGATCGTCTGGTCCCCCGTGGCCCAGGGTGTTCTGACCGGCAAGTACGCGCCTGGAGCCGAGCTCCCCGCAGGCTCGCGCGCCACGGACGAGAAGGGCGGCGCGAACATGATCAAGCGCTTCCTGGACGACGACGTGCTGCGCCGTGTGCAGGAGCTCAAGCCCGTCGCCGACGAGCTCGACCTGTCCCTCGCCCAGCTCGCCGTCGCGTGGGTGCTGCAGAACAAGAACGTCGCCGCAGCCCTCATCGGGGCCTCGCGTCCCGAGCAGGTCGCGGAGAACGTCAAGGCCTCCGGGGTCGTCATCCCCGACGAGCTGCTGACGAAGATCGACACGATCCTCGGGGACGTCGTCGAGCGCGACGCCAGCAAGACCGCTGAGACCGCCCCGAAGGGTCGCGTCGCCTGACGCAGCCCTCCAGAGCACGAGAAGGCCCGGCCGGGCGGTGAGAGGTCACCGCCCGACCGGGCCTTCTGCTGTCGTGGGGTCGAGCCTCAGACCTCGCTCGACAACCTCACCGCAGGAGCAGCAGGCCGGCCCTCGTTGAGCAGCACCGCGGCGGCGATGCCAGAGCCCGCGAGCTCGCGCCAGCCCTGACCGAGCCACTGCTCGGCGTCGAACTGGTTGGTGAACACGGGGCTGATGGGCGCGTCGGCCGGCTGACCGTCGGCGCCCTGGAAGGTCCAGGTCCACTGGGGTGTCGTCATCGGACGAGCTCCTTGTTGATCCGGCGGGCCCAGAACGGACCCTCGTAGATGAAGGCCGTGTACCCCTGCGTGAGGTTCGCGCCGGCGTCGAGATACGCCTGCGCGTCGGAGGGTGTCGTGATGCCCCCCACCCCGATGATCACCGGTCGCGAGCCGAGACGCTCGCGCAGACGCGCGACCACCTCGAGACCACGGGCCAGCAGTGGCCGCCCGGAGAGACCACCCTCGCCGAGGTCGTGCGAGATCGTCGTGTTGACCGCGACGACCCCGTCGAGCCCGAGCTCGAGGGCGAGGTCCGCCACGGCGTCGACGTCGTCGTCGGCCAGGTCGGGCGCGATCTTGACGAGCAACGGGATCCGAGGCCGCCCTGCAGCAGCCGTCGCGGTGTCGGCCGCCTCACGGACCGCGACGAGGATCGGGCGCAGCGCGTCGACCGACTGGAGGTCGCGCAGTCCCGGCGTGTTCGGCGAGGACACGTTCACGACCAGGTAGTCGGCCCACGGCGCGAGCAGGCTCGCGCTCGTCGCGTAGTCGCCCGCAGCCTCGGCCGCGGGCGTCACCTTCGTCTTGCCGATGTTGGCCCCGACGAAGATCGCGCGGCCCGCACGGGTCGAGCGCAGCTTCTCGAGCCTTGCCGCGGCCGCCGCCGCACCCTCGTTGTTGAAGCCCATCCGGTTGCGCACGCCGCCGAGGTCGATCTCCCGCCACAGCCGCGGACGCTCGTTGCCGGGCTGCGCATGAGCGGTCACAGTCCCGATCTCGACAAATCCGAAGCCGAGCATCGTCAGACCCTGCACAGCCTCGGCGTTCTTGTCGAAGCCCCCGGCGACACCGAAGGGCGCCGGGACACGACGTCCGAAGACCTCGACCCCCGGCCCCTGGAGGAACGGTGCGAGAGCGCCCTGGACCACGCTCGAGAGCACGGGGGTCCGGCCGACGAGCGAGATCGCCCGGAAGGCCAGGTGGTGCGCCTGCTCGGGGTCCATGCGGCGGAAGACCGTGCGGAAGACGAAGGGGTAGATCATGACGTGCGGTGCTCCTCAGGTGGCGGTGCAGGACTCAGGCAGCGGGGGGTGCAGAGGTGTGCGGGGCAGGGCGCGTTCGCCACAGCCAGAAGAGGCCGACGAGCGGCAGGACCAGGGGCACGTAGCCGTAGCCCTGACCAAAACCGGACCAGACCGTCGCGTCGGGGAAGTCTCCGGCGTCGACGATCGTGAGGATGCCGACGGTGAGCACGCCGAGGAGCTCGACCGACACCGTGACCCAGGCGACGGTGCGCCAGCGGCCGGTGCCCTTCGCGAGGGCGACCGTCGCGACGACGTAGACGATGCCGGCGAGCAGCGAGAGCGAGTACGCGACAGGCGCCTCGGAGCCCTGCGCCACGAGCTGGTAGGCACCGCGGACCGTCGCGGCGAGCGCCAGGATCCCGTAGACGGCGACGAGCAGCCGCCCGAAACCTGAGCTGGTGCGGGGGGCCGAGCCGCTGGGGGCGTCCGTCCGGTCGAGGTCCACGTTCTTCTCTCTTCTCGTGCGGTCGTGTCGAGCGTTCTCGGGCCGTTCTCGGGTCGTGCGGGTGATGCTCGGCGGGCGGTGCGAGACGCGCCCTGCGTGCTGAGGTGTGCCGCGCGTCAGCGCTCCCAGATCTGGACGAGCCTGTACTCCAGGAAGATCACGGTGACGGCAGCCAGCACCATGACGACCGAGCTCCAGCGGCTGCGCTCGGCGAAGGCCCAGGCGGCCGCGAAGGGCAGGATCAGCAGGACCGTGACGAGATAGCCCCACAGCTCGCCGACGTCGGAGTGGCCGTCACCGGTGACCAGCAGCACCGCGGCGGCGATCGTCTGCAGGAGCAGCAGCCCCTCGACCACGGCCGCACCCCAGAGCTGCTTGAGGATCACCGCGCGGTCGCGCAGCACGAACCACGCGGCCCACAGACCGAGGGCCGACGAGGCGGCGACGACGAGGACGGTGAGGGGCGTGAGCACAGGTCGAGATTACCGCTCGCACGACCCGGTCGGGGTGCACGCCACCGGGCGATACGATCGACCGGTGACCGATCTCACCTTCACCTCCTCAGCCCCTAGCTCTCTCACCTCTCATGCGCTCGTCATCGGCGTGGGCCAGACACCGACAGGCCCCGTGCTCGCCCCGAGCGACGCGCTGCCGAAGGCCGTGGCCGCGACGCTCGACCTCGAGCTCCTCGGTGTCACCGGTGCCGTGGACAGCGTGACCCGCGTCCCCTCCGCCAAGGGTGTCTCCGCCAAGGTCATCGTCCTCACCGGCCTCGGCGCCGTCGCCGACCTCACCCCGGAGAGCCTGCGCCGTTCGGCAGGTGCCGCCGTGCGCAGCCTCGGTGGTGTGCCGTCCGCAGCCCTCGCGCTCCCCGTCGTGTCCGAGGCCGATGCAGCAGCCGTCGCCGAGGGCGCCCTCCTCGGTGCCTACGCCTTCCGCACCTACCGCACAGGTGAGGCAGCGACCGCCGGGACGCCCGTCGCCTCGGTCGAGGTCGTCACCGAGCACGCCAAGAAGCCGTCGCTCAAGAAGGCCGGCGAGCGGGCCTCGGTCATCGCGCAGTCGGTCCACGCGACCCGCGACCTCGTCAACAGCGCCCCGAACGACCTGTTCCCGGCGGCCTTCGCCGACATCGCGAAGTCCGCGGCCAAGGGCAGCGGCGTCAAGGTGACGGTCCTCGACGAGAAGGCCCTCACCGCTGGTGGCTACGGCGGTCTGCTCGGCGTCGGCCTCGGCTCGACCCGCGGACCGCGCCTGGTCAAGGTCGCGTACACCCCGAGCCGCCCGGCCGCGAAGATCGCGCTCGTCGGCAAGGGCATCACCTTCGACTCGGGCGGCATCTCGATCAAGCCCGCCAAGGGCATGGAGGCGATGAAGTCCGACATGGCCGGCGCCGCCGCGGTGCTGCACACGGTCCTCGCCGCTGCTCGCCTCGGCCTGCCTGTCGCCGTGACCGGGTGGCTCTGCCTCGCCGAGAACATGCCCTCGGGCACGGCCCAGCGCCCCTCCGACGTCATCACGATCCGTGGCGGCAAGACCGTCGAGGTCCTCAACACCGACGCCGAGGGCCGCCTGGTCCTGGCCGACGGCCTCGTCGCGGCCGGCGAGGAGAACCCCGACGTCGTCCTGGACATCGCGACCCTCACCGGTGCGCAGATGGTCGCCCTCGGTGCACGCGTCAGCGCAGTCATGGGCTCGGAGGACGTCCGCACGCAGGTCGTCGACGCCGCCGGTGCGACCGGCGAGCAGTTCTGGCCGATGCCGCTCCCGCGCGAGCTCCGCAAGAGCATGGACTCGCCGGTCGCGGACATCGCGAACATCGGTGACCGCTTCGGCGGGATGCTCGTCGCCGGGCTCTTCCTCGAAGAGTTCACCGGCGGGCGCCCGTGGGCCCACCTCGACATCGCCGGACCGTCCTTCAACGAGGGCTCTGCGCACGGCTACACCCCTGTGGGTGGCACCGGCGTCGGTGTCCGCACCATGCTCGGCTTCCTCGAGGCCTACGCGGCCGCGAAGTAGCCCAGCACCACTCGCGAGACGCCGACGGGCGCGGACCACGACACGACGTCGTGGTCCGCGCCCGTCGGCGCGTCAAGAGGTGTGGCGCGCCACGAGGTGCGCAGCGTCAGCAGCCTGCCGGGGTCAGCCCGGGCTCAGAGCGCAAGAAGCCGTCACCATCGCCCTGCTCAGCGGCGCTTGTGCGCGCTGTTCCAGTCCCGCATGCGCTGCGGGTACCCGGTGAAGTTCACGTCGTAGACGGGGATGCCGATCTCCGCGGCGATCTTGCGGGCCGCGACGGCGTCCGGGACGCGGCGGCGCGTCCACTCCCCCGACGACGCGATGAGCAAGATGGTGGTCGGCTGGTCGACAGTCGGCGGCTCGATGTAGGACTCGACGCCCACCCGCGAGCGGGTGAACTGCTCGAGGTGCTCCATCGTCTCGCGGCGCCGGTCGCTGGACCGCAGAGGCGCCGGTGCCTCGGCAGACGTGGCGGAGGTGGGACGGCGGCGGCCGAAGATCCGTGACAGTCGCGACATGGACGCAGAATACATGCGCCCACCCGTGAGAATCCTGGATACGCAGGGCCGCTGGCAGACCTCACCCAGGACCAAAGTCGTGGGATGTCTCCATTCTCACACCACCAACTGGGCCTTTGGGCCCCTCCAGCGGTTGGGGCACACGTCCCGTGATGACAAGATGGAGCGGTAACGAACCCATTGCGCCTAAGGAGTTGCACGTGGCCGAGACCCCCGGCACCGATTTCGACATCGTCGTCCTGGGCGGAGGCAGCGGAGGCTACGCCACCGCACTGCGCGCCGCTCAGCTCGGCCAGAAAGTCGCCCTGATCGAGGCTGACAAGCTCGGGGGCACCTGCCTCCACTACGGCTGCGTCCCCACCAAGGCGCTCCTCCACGCTGCAGAGCTCGCGGACAACGCCCGCGACGGTGCGCACTTCGGTGTGCAGACCGAGCTCAAGGGCATCGACATGGACGGCGTCAACAAGTACAAGGACGGCGTCATCTCCGGCCTGTACAAGGGCCTCCAGGGACTCATCAAGTCCCGCAAGATCACCGTCATCGAGGGCTACGGCAAGCTCGTCGGCAAGGATGCAGTCGAGGTCGACGGCACCCGCTACACAGGCCGCAACGTCGTCATCGCGACGGGCTCCTACTCGCGCTCGCTCCCGGGCCTCGAGATCGGCGGTCGCGTGATGACCTCCGAGCAGGCGCTCAAGCTCGACACCGTCCCCAAGTCCGTGATCGTCCTCGGTGGAGGTGTCATCGGCTCGGAGTTCGCGAGCGTGTGGCGCTCCTTCGGTGCCGACGTCACGATCATCGAGGGTCTGCCGCACCTGGTCCCCGCTGAGGACGAGGCGCTGAGCAAGGCTCTCGAGCGTGCCTTCCGCAAGCGTGGCATCGCCTTCAACCTCGGCGACCGCTTCAAGACCGTCGAGCAGGACGACTCGGGCGTGCACGTCACCCTCGAGTCCGGCAAGACCTTCGACGCCGAGATCATGCTCGTCGCCGTCGGCCGCGGCCCCCGCACCGCCGACCTCGGCTACGAGCAGCAGGGCATCACCCTCGACCGCGGCTTCGTCATCACCGACGAGAAGCTGCACACGGGTGTCGGCAACATCTGGGCCGTCGGAGACATCGTCCCCGGCCTCCAGCTCGCGCACCGCGGCTTCGCGCAGGGCATCTTCGTCGCCGAGCAGATCCTCGGCCTCAACCCCGCGCCGATCGTCGAGTCGGGCATCCCCCGCGTCACGTACTCGGACCCCGAGATCGCGTCTGTCGGTCTGACCGAGGCGAAGGCCAAGGAGAGCCTCGGCGCCGACAACGTCGAGACCCTCGAGTACAACCTCGCCGGCAACGGCAAGAGCAAGATCCTCGACACCCAGGGCTTCATCAAGCTCGTGCGCCAGAAGGACGGCCCCGTCGTGGGCGTCCACATGATCGGTGCACGCGTCGGTGAGCTCATCGGCGAGGGTCAGCTCATCGTCAACTGGGAGGCGTACCCCGAAGACGTCGCCTCGCTCGTCCACGCACACCCCACTCAGAACGAAGCGCTCGGAGAGGCATTCCTGGCTCTGGCCGGCAAGCCCCTGCACGCCCACAACTGACCAAGCGATCGAAGGAGACCGGAGAGGTCATGTCTGACACCGTGCAGATGCCCGCACTGGGCGAATCAGTCACCGAAGGCACCGTCACCCGTTGGCTCAAGGCCGTCGGCGAGACCGTGGAGCTCGACGAGCCCTTGCTCGAGGTCTCGACCGACAAGGTCGACACCGAGATCCCGTCGCCGTTCGCCGGCGTGCTCGAGAAGATCCTGGTCGAGGAGGACGAGACCGTCGAGGTCGGCGCCGCCCTCGCCGAGATCGGCTCGGGCGAGGGAGCCGGCAGCAGCGACGACGCGAAGAGCGCCGACGAGGCTCCCGCCCCCCAGGCTCCGGCCGAGGTCACCGACGAGGCTCCGGCCTCGGGTGGCGGCTACGAGACCCCCGCACCGTCGGAGGAGGCCGCACCGACCGAGTCGACGACGGCCGAGTCCGCACCCTCGGGTGACGGTGAGGAGATCAAGCTCCCCGCGCTCGGAGAGTCCGTCACCGAGGGCACCGTGACCCGCTGGCTCAAGTCGGTCGGCGACAGCGTCGAGGTCGACGAGCCCCTGCTCGAGGTCTCGACCGACAAGGTCGACACCGAGGTCCCGTCGCCCGTCGCCGGGACGCTCCAGCAGATCCTCGTCCAGGAGGACGAGACCGTCGAGGTCGGCACAGTCCTCGCGGTCATCGGCTCCGGCGCGGCTGCTGAGTCGGCTCCCGCCGAGAAGGCTCCGGCTGCTGAGGCACCGAAGGCCGAGGCTCCCAAGGCTGAAGCCCCGAAGGCTGAAGCACCCAAGGCCGAGGCCCCGAAGGCAGAGGCCCCCAAGGCCGAGGCTCCGAAGACGGACGCACCGTCCGCCGCCGGTGGCTCGTACCTCACGCCTCTCGTGCGCAAGCTCGCGTCCGAGAAGGGCGTCGACATCGCCACGGTCACCGGGACCGGTGTCGGTGGGCGGATCCGCAAGGAAGACGTCCTCGAGGCTGCTGCCAAGGCCGAAGAGGCTGCCAAGGCTGCCGCTGCTCCGGCTCCCGCCGCAGCCGCGCCGTCCGAGGCTCCGGCCGCGGCACGCAAGGCGTCGGTCCCCGAGGTCTCGCCGCTGCGCGGCACGACCGAGAAGGCCAGCCGCCTGCGCAAGATCATCGCCGAGCGCATGGTCGAGGCCCTGCACTCGCAGGCGCAGCTCACCACGGTCGTCGAGGTCGACGTGACCCGCGTCGCGCGTCTTCGTGCCAAGGCGAAGGACGGTTTCAAGGCTCGCGAGAACGCGAACCTCACCTTCCTGCCGTTCTTCGCGCTGGCTGCCGTCGAGGCCCTCAAGGCCTTCCCGAAGATCAACGGCGTCCTCGAGGGCGACCAGATCACGTATCACGCGTCGGAGAACGTCGGTATCGCCGTCGACACCCCGCGTGGCCTGCTGGTCCCGGTCATCCGCGACGCCGGTGACCTCAACCTCGGCGGCATCGCCCGCAAGATCGGTGACCTCGCCACGCGCACGCGTGACAACAAGGTCGGACCGGACGAGCTCAGCGGCGCCACCTTCACGATCACCAACACCGGTTCGGGTGGGGCGCTCATCGACACCCCGATCGTCCCCGGCGGCACGTCGGCGATCCTCGGCACCGGCACGATCGTCAAGCGTCCCGCAGTGATCACCGACGCCGACGGCGCCGAGGTCATCGCGATCCGCTCGATCTGCTACCTCTCGCTCTCCTACGACCACCGTCTGGTGGACGGCGCCGACGCGTCGCGCTACCTCATGGCCGTCAAGAAGCGCATCGAAGAGGGTGCCTTCGAGTCCGAGGTCGGTCTCTGACCACGCTCTGACGGGTGCCCTCACCGGCACCCGACCGCACCACACGACGACCCCGCAGCCCACGGCTGCGGGGTCGTCGTGCGTCCCGGCCCGGCTGCGTCCTGCGCACCGGCCCGGCTGCGTCGTGCATCTCTGCCCGGGACCACAGCCGCGTCGGCCACCTCCAGCGCGCCCCGACGTCTCCGGCTGCCTACGATGACCAGATGGACACCACCCGCAAGACCGTCGTCGTCGCAGGCTCGAGCGGATTTGTGGGGTCGGCGCTCGTCCCGCGCCTCAGGCGCCGCGGGTACGACGTCCGCACGCTCGTCCGCCGCCCTGTGAAGGCCCCCGGCGAGATCACCTGGGATCCCGGCGCCGGGCAGCTCCCGTCAGAGGCCCTGGACGGCGCACGGGCTGTTGTGAACCTCGCCGGGGTGGGCGTCGGCGACCACCGCTGGACCGACGCCTACCGCGAGCAGATCCTTCGGTCGCGTGTCGACTCCACGACCCTGCTCTCCGAGCGGCTCGCCGCGGCCGTCTCCGCCGACCGTGCCCCCACGGAGGCCGTGCTCGTGCAGGCCTCGGCCATCGGCGCCTACGGCGACCAGGGCGACACGGTGCTCACGGAGTCGAGCCCCCTCGGGGAGGGGTTCCTCGCCGACGTGGTCCGGGCGTGGGAGGCCGCGGCCGAGCCCGCCCGTGCGGCAGGGCTGCGGGTCGCGCGCCTGCGCACCGGGATCGTCCTCGCCCCGAGCGGAGGGGCGCTCGGACGGCTGCTCCCCCTGGTCAAGGCGGGGGTCGCGGGTCCGATGGGCAGCGGCGACCAGTTCTGGAGCTGGATCTCCCTCGAAGACGAGATCCGCGCGATCTTGCACATCATGGAGTCCGACCTCGAAGGGCCCGTCAACCTCACGGCGCCGGCTCCCTCACGCAACGCCGACCTCACCCGCGCCCTCGGTGACGCCTTCGGCAGGCCCACCAAGATCAAGGTCCCGGCCTTCGCGCTGAAGATCGCCCTCGGTGAGTTCTCGAGCGAGCTCCTCGGGTCGCAGCGCGTGCACCCCGAGGTGCTAGAGCAGGCTGGCTTCGAGTTCACGCACCCGACGATCCACGCCGCGGCCCGTTGGGTGGCCGAGGGCCGACCGGCCCAGACCAGCCCGACCGTCTGAACGACCACGGCACCGCCCGACGAGTCGTCGGGCGGTGCCGTGGTCGGTGGTGCCCCACCTGGGACACGGGGTGCCCGTCGGCGCGACGCGCTGCCGCGCAGCCCCGGCGAAGCCGATGTGCCGCGAGTCAGCCGAGGCTGATCCGCGCCCCTGTGGCCGCGCTCTCGCGGGCTGCGTCGAGCACCCGGGCCGTCGCCACGGTCTCCTCGGGGTCGACAGGCACAGGCCCACCGTCGAGGACCCACGCGGCGACCGCAGGGTAGAAGTCTTCGTGCCCGCCCGGTGCCTGCTGGACCGGTGTCCGCTCCCGGCCGTGGGAGAGCCAGCCCTGGGACCCTTCGGGCGCGTCGGCGTCCATCTCCTCGAAGGGAGAGGCGTCGTTCTCGAAGGTCGTCACGACGTACGCCCCCTCCGAGCCGAGCACCCGGGTCCGTGGACCAGGTGCCCCGACGACAGAGCCGCCCCAGAGGTGGCTGACGACCTGCTGGCCCTCGTCCCCCGCTGCGTGACGCAGCGACAGGAAGACGTCGTCCTCGGTCGGGGTCGTGTGGTTCGCGAGCTCGGCGTACACGGACTCGACGGGCCCGAAGAGCTGGACCGCCGAGTCGACGAGGTGCGTCCCGAGGTCGAGGAGCAGTCCGCCTCCGCGGGTGTCCTGCTCCTTCCAGCGCTGCTGGGGCACCGGGCGCCACCGCTCCCAGCGCCGCTCGAAGCGGTAGACCGACCCGAGGCTCCCCGCGGCCAGCACGGCCTGCAGGGTGAGCTGCTCGGGATCCCACCGGCGGTTCTGGAACACGGTGAGCGGGGTCCCGGTCTCCCGGGCCGTCCGCGCGACCCGCTCTGCGCCGGGCCCGTCGAGGGCGATCGGCTTGTCGAGGAGGAGCGGGACGCCGGCCTCGAGGACCTGGACCGCCTGGTCCTCGTGGAGCGGGGTCGGGCTGGCGAGCACGACGAGGTCGTACCTCGAGGTGTCCGACAGCAGGGAGTCGAGGTCGTCCACGACCTCGACTCCCTGCCAGTCGCTGCGCGCGGTCTCGGCACGCTCCGGTGAGCGGGTCACCACGACGGCGACGTCGTACCCCGCCTGCTCCACGAGCCGTGCGTGGATGCCACGCCCCGCTCCCCCGTACCCGACCAGCCCGACGCGCAGTGTGCTCATGCGTCCACGGTAGCTCCGTCCGAGCCGCCGGGTGCCGCCGGGTCTTCGGCAGCGTGCTTGCCCTGGCGCTCCCGGTCGCGCTCGGTCTTGCCGAGCCTCGAGGGCCACCACACGGCTCCGCCGATGTCGTGGACGAGCGCAGGCACGAGGAGCGAGCGCACGACGATCGTGTCGAGCAGCACCCCGAAGGCGACCACGAAGGCGATCTGCGCGAGGAAGATCAGCGGGATGATGCCGAGCGCCGCGAAGGTGGCCGCGAGGACCACACCTGCGGACGTGATGACCGACCCGGTGACCGTGAGCCCCCGGACCACACCGTCACGGGTGCCGTGGTGGATGGTCTCCTCCCGGACGCGTGTCATGAGGAAGATCGTGTAGTCCACACCGAGCGCCACGAGGAAGCAGAAGGCGTACAGCGGGACCGTCGGGTCTGCGCCGGGGAAACCGAAGACGTGCTGGAACACGAGCGCGGAGACTCCGAGCGCGGCACCGAAGGAGAGCACGTTCGCGGCCATGAGCAGGACCGCGGCGAGGATCGACCGCAGCAGCATCATGAGGATGACGAGGATCACCAGCAGCACGACCGGCACGATGACCTGGAGGTCCCGGGTCCCGGCGTCCTGCGTGTCGAGGCGCTGTGCCGCGGCACCACCGACGAGAGCGTCGGAGGAGACGTCGTGGACGGCTGTCCGCAGGTCCGCGACGGTCGCGACGGCGCCCTGGGTGTCGGCGGCATCGGTCGTGACGACGTCGATACGGACCATTCCGTCGACGACGAGCGGAGGTTCGTCGCTGGTCGCACCAGGCATCCCCTGGCCGCTCGAGGCAGTCACGGCAGACGCGCTGGTCACGCCGTCCACGCCCTCGGCTGCGGCGATGACCGCGTCGACGTCGGCCTCCGGGGCGATGACGATGGCCGGCTGGATGTTGCCGCCGTCGAAGTGCTGGGCGAGCACCTCTTCGCCGTCGACCGAGTCGACCTGCGTGAGGAACACGTCGGACTCGCTCGTCCCGCTCGCGTCGAGCGTCGGGACGAAGGCCGCGCAGGCGGCGAGCACGAGAGCCGTGATGACCCAGACTCGGCGGTCGTGACGGGCGACGAAGCGCGCCACACGAGCCCAGAAGCCCTTGGTGGTGTCGATCGTGCCGACAGCGCCCGGAGCAGCCTGGGCCTCGTCGACGAAGGACGGGCGACGCGGCCAGAACACAGCGCGGGACCGCTTGCCGCCGACGAGCAGCAGCGCGGGCAAGAAGGTCATCGCACCGAGGAAGGCGGCGACGATGCCGATCGCTGCGACAGGCCCGAGCGACCTGTTCGACGCGAGGTCCGAGAGCAGGAGGCAGAGCAGACCGGCGATGACCGTGCCGGCGCTCGCCAGGATCGGCTCGACCGAGGCGCGCAGCGACTTCCGCAGCGCGTCCGCCGGGTGACGGGTGTGCCGGAGCTCCTCGCGGTAGCGGGCCACGATGAACAGGGAGTAGTCGACCGAGGCACCGACCACGAGGATCGACAAGATCCCCTGGGACTGCCCGTTGAGCACGAGCGTCCCGTTGTCGGCGAGCTGGTAGACCACCAGACCCGCGAGGCAGAGCGAGAAGACGGCTGTGAAGATGACGACGAAGGGCAGGATCGGCGACCTGTAGACGAAGGCCAAGATGATGAGGACCGCGACGAGGGCGACGAGCAGCAGGACTGTGTCGATGCCGCCGAAGGCCACGACGAGGTCCGCCACGAAGCCCGCGGGACCGGTGACCCACAGGTTGAGGTCGGCGCCCGCGAGGTCGGCCGCGATCGCGTCGCGGATGGCACCCACGACTGTCGGGGTGAGGCTCTCACCGTCGGCGAGCAGCGACTCGGCCGCGTCGGCGTCGATGGCCAGGGTGATCAGCGCAGCCTCGCCGTCTTCGGACGGCACGACGACTGTCGGTGCTGTGAGCACGTCCCCGACGGTGCGGGGGTCGTCTCCCGAGGCACCAGGGATCTCGATCGCGGCGATCGAGTCGGAGAACGAGGTGATGGCGGCGAGCTGGTCTGCGGTGAGGGCACCCCCCTGCGAGGAGGTGGCGACGACGAGGGCGGGCAGCGACTGCGACTCGACGAAGTCGGCCGCGAGCTTGTCGACCTGGGTCGACTCGGCGCTCGACGGGAGGGACGCACCGGCGTCGTTGGTCTGGACAGAGCTCAGCTTGCCCTGGGCCTGTCCGCCCAGCGCTCCGATACCGAGCCAGATGGCGATGACTGCGACAATGATGAGACCGCGGACGACACCCGAGCGACGCGGTGCGCCCCCGGCCTGGCCCTGGCTCTGCGCACTGGGGGATTTACTCAGCATGCTGAGTATCATCGAGGACACGACAGTCGGATGCAAGTGGAGAGGAGCGTGGGCATGCCAGACGACCCGTCGACGTGGGCCACAGGCCGGCTCCTCTCGCACGTCGCGCGCGGGCTCGAGCGCCAGTGGAACAACCACCTGGACGGCTGGGGGCTCAACCACGCGAGCCTGCCCGTGCTTCTTCACCTGCTGCGCGGAGGCCACTCGCAGCGCGAGATCGCGGCGCTCTCGAACGTGACCGAGCAGACAATGAGCCGCACCGTCGCCCGCCTCGAGCGCCTCGGGTACGTCACGCGCACCCCCGACCCGACCGACGCACGTCGACAGGTGGTGCTCCTCACCGATGCCGGCCGCGCCGTCGCCGCCGAGGCCGCCCGGCCCGAGCAGGGTGAGGCCATCGCCGGTACCGGCCTGACACCCGAGCAGATGACGACGCTCCGCGAGATCCTCGTCGACATGGTGCGCGCACAGGCCCCCGAGGCCGAGGTCGACCCGCGCTAGCCTGAGGCGATGGAATTCCGGCAGGTCGACCTCGGGACCAGGCTCGTCAGCTTCGAGGAGGCGTGGAGGCTGCAGCGCGACCTGCACGCGGAGGTCGCCGCCGGAACCCGGCCGGGCACCGTGCTGCTGGTCGAGCACGCCTCCGTCTACACAGCCGGCCGCCGGACCCGGCAGGCTGAGCGACCGACCGACGGGCTCCGGGTCGTCGACGTGGACCGCGGTGGCAAGATCACCTGGCACGGCCCGGGTCAGCTCGTCGCGTACCCGGTCGTGCCGCTCCCTGCCCCGGTCGACGTGGTCGCCTACGTCCGGCTGCTCGAGGACGCCGTCGTGGCGGTGTGCCGCGACCTCGGTCTCGAGACGGTCCGCGTCGAGGGCCGGTCAGGGGTCTGGTGCGCCCCGACCGCCGACCTCCCCGCCCGCAAGGTCTGCGCGATCGGAGTCCGGGTAGCACGGGACGTGACGATGCACGGCCTCGCACTCAACTGCGACGCCGACCTCGCCCCGTACGCGGCGATCGTGCCGTGCGGCATCACCGACGCGGGGGTGACGACGCTCAGCCTCGAGCTGGGCCGGACCGTGACCGTGACAGAGGTCGCGCCGCTGCTCGAGGCGCACCTGCGTGAGCACCTGCGTGAGCACCTCGGAGCCGCAAGCGCCTGACCGATCTGTCGCCGGACGAGGTGGCATCAAACGTCTCGGTCGATTGTTGTACGCTGACCAGAAACTATCTCTGGGGGACAGCACGTGACCATCGCACCCGAGGGGCGCCGCATGCTCCGTGTCGAGGCACGCAACTCCGCGACGCCGATCGAGAAGAAGCCCGACTGGATCAAGACCCGCGCCACCATGGGGCCCGAGTACACAGAGCTCAAGGGGCTCGTGAGATCCGGGGGTCTCCACACAGTCTGCGAGGAGGCCGGCTGCCCGAACATCTTCGAGTGCTGGGAAGACCGCGAGGCGACCTTCCTCATCGGCGGGGACCAGTGCACGCGGCGCTGCGACTTCTGCCAGATCGACACCGGGAAGCCGGCCGACCTGGACACCGACGAGCCGCGCCGGGTGGCCGAGTCGGTCCGGACCATGAGCCTGCGGTACTCGACGGTCACAGGCGTGGCCCGTGACGATCTCCCGGACGGGGGCGCGTGGCTCTACGCCGAGACGGTCCGCCAGATCCACGCGCTCAACCCCGGGACCGGCGTCGAGCTGCTCATCCCCGACTTCAACGCCGTGCCCGAGCTCCTCGACGCCGTCAACGACTCCAGGCCAGAGGTCCTCGCCCACAACGTCGAGACCGTCCCGCGCATCTTCCGGCAGATCCGGCCCGGGTTCCGCTACGAGCGGTCCCTGTCCGTGATCACCCGGGCCCGCGAGGCAGGGCTGGTCACCAAGTCGAACCTCATCCTCGGCATGGGCGAGACGACCGACGAGGCCCGGGACGCCCTGCAGGACCTCTCCGACGCCGGGTGCGACCTCGTGACGATCACCCAGTACCTGCGTCCGTCCGTCCGCCACCACCCGGTCGACCGCTGGGTGCGGCCCGAAGAGTTCGTCGAGCTCTCCGAGGCCGCCGACAGCATGGGCTTCTCCGGCGTCATGGCCGGTCCGCTCGTCAGGTCCTCGTACAGGGCCGGTCGCCTGTGGGGGCAGGCCATGCGCAGGCGCGGACTCGCGGTGCCCGAGACGCTCGCCCACCTCACCGAGCCGACGACATCACGGCAGGAGGCGTCGAGCCTGCTCGCCCGCTGACGACCCGCTCTCCGGAGCACCATCGCGCCCCGCTAGACTGAGGACCATGGCCCGCAAGAACAAGGACGCAACCGCCACAGGCGTTGCCACAGACGCCCAGAGCGCCCCCAAGCAGAAGAAGCCGAAGAAGGTCCGCTGGTATCACCAGGTCTTCCAGGCCTACAAGATGACCTATGCGCGGGACCGCAAGGTGCCGTGGATCATGCTCGCGGTCTTCGTCGGCATCGTCGCCGTCGCCGTCGCGATCGGTCTCTGGTGGGGTCAGCCGATCTACATGGCGATCATCGGCATCCCCTTCGGGCTGCTCGGCGCGATGTTCGTGCTCGCCCGCCGCGCCGAGAGGTCGCAGTACGCGGAGATCGAAGGACAGCCCGGTGCCTCGCGCGCCGCGCTCGGCACGATCCGCCGCGGCTGGACCTTCGACGAAGAGCCCGCCGCCGTTGACCCGAAGACCAAGGACCTGCTGTTCCGCGGCCTCGGACGTCCCGGGATCGTCCTCGTGACCGAGGGCCCCTCGAACCGCGTGAAGAAGCTCATCGACGCCGAGCAGCGCAAGCTCGGCCGCATCCTCTCGGGCGTGCCGGTCACTGTCGTCCAGTGCGGCAACGGCGAGGGCCAGGTCCCGCTGCCGAAGCTCGCGCGCCACGTGCAGAAGCTCAAGCCGAAGCTCACCAAGGCCGAGGTCGGCGAGGTCGGCAAGCGCCTCACCGCGCTCGGCAAGATCCGGATGCCGATCCCCAAGGGCGTCGACCCGAACCGCGCCCGCCCCGACCGCAAGGGCCAGCGCTGACCGCACCGCACACCAGGCCAGCCCCAGAGCGACGCCCACCCCAGCAGGGGTGGGCGTCGCTCTGTCGTTCCCGGGTGGTGCTCTGGCGTCGCGGTGACCACAGGATCAGCGGCGGACGATGACCGTGCGGGCGGCCTTGTCGTGGAGACCACGACCGTCGCCGTCCCAGATGACCGCGGGGATCACGAGGCAGAGCAGGACTCCGCGGATCGCGCCGCGGAGCAGACCGACGGTCTGGACCTGGGGCACCTCGGGGCGGACGACCAGACCGAGCGCACGGTGCCCGATCGTGAAGCCGAGGCTCGAGACGAGCAGGATGTTTTCGACGGCGAAGACCGCGAGGGTGGCCATCGAGTGGTAGTCGAAGAGGGCCAGGCTGATGAGGCTCGCGACCACCCAGTCGATCACGAGCGCGGCGAGCCGCCGACCGACAGGTGCGAGAGACCCCGGACCTGAGCGGGGCAGCCCGAGCCGCCCGCCGCGTCCGTCGTCGCCCTGCGGGGTGCCTTCGAGCCAAGAGCCGATGTCGTCACGTGATGCCACACCTCGAGGATACGTGGCGGGGCCCGCCGGCGAGCCCGTGAGGGCCATCCAGCACGTGACCAGACGCTGCTCACCCTGCGAGCATGCGGACCTCCGGGGTCCGCTGGGCGGACACACGGACGTGACACAGGGCACAGGTTCGTAACATGCTTGAAACAGAGGGAACACGGTGGGGAAACCCGCCGCCCCTAGGTTGGACATGCCCGTCACGCCAGGGCGACATCGAACAAGGAGTAGCGGATGTTCAAGAACGCCGAGGAGGCAATCGCCTTCACCCAGAACGAGGGCGTCGAGTTCGTCGACGTGCGGTTCTGCGACCTGCCAGGTGTGATGCAGCACTTCAACATCCCGATCTCGCAGTTCGCCGAGTCGGCCTTCACGGACGGCATGATGTTCGACGGGTCCTCGATCCGCGGCTTCCAGGCGATCCACGAGTCGGACATGAAGCTCATCCCCGATGTCACCACCGCGTACGTCGACCCCTTCCGCAAGCGCAAGACGCTCATCGTCAACTTCTCGATCGTCGACCCCTTCACCGACGAGGCGTACTCCCGCGACCCGCGCAACGTCGCATTCAAGGCCGAGGCGTACCTCAAGAGCACCGGCATCGCCGACACCGCGTTCTTCGCGCCGGAGGCCGAGTTCTACATCTTCGACGACGTCCGCTTCAAGACCGCCGCGAACGAGTCCTACTTCCACATCGACTCCAAGGAAGCAGCCTGGAACACGGGCCGCGAGGAGGAGGGTGGCAACCTCGGCTACAAGACCCGGTACAAGGGTGGCTACTTCCCCGTCTCCCCCAACGACCAGATGGCCGACCTGCGCGACGAGATGTGCGCAGTCCTCGGTGAGGTCGGCCTCGACGTCGAGCGCGCGCACCACGAGGTGGGCACCGCCGGCCAGCAGGAGATCAACTACCGCTTCTCGACCCTGACCGCGGCTGCTGACGACCTGATGAAGTTCAAGTACGTCATCAAGAACGTCGCCTGGGACGCCGGCAAGTCCGCGACCTTCATGCCGAAGCCGATCTTCGGCGACAACGGCTCGGGCATGCACTCCCACCAGTCGCTGTGGAAGGACGGCGTGCCGCTGTTCTTCGACGAGAAGGGCTACGGCGGGCTCTCCGACATGGCTCGCTGGTACATCGGTGGTCTGCTCAAGCACGCCCCCGCGCTGCTCGCCTTCACCAACCCGTCGGTGAACTCCTACCACCGTCTGGTCCCCGGCTACGAGGCCCCGGTCAACCTGGTGTACTCGGCTCGTAACCGCTCTGCCTGCATCCGCATCCCGGTGACCGGCAACTCGCCGAAGGCCAAGCGCATCGAGTTCCGCGTCCCCGACCCGTCGGCGAACCCATACCTCGCCTTCGCAGCCCAGCTGCTCGCCGGCATCGACGGCATCAAGAACCGCATCGAGCCGCCGGAGCCCGTCGACAAGGACCTCTACGAGCTCCCGCCCGAGGAGCACGCGGCGATCCAGCAGGTGCCCGCGTCGCTCGGCGAGGCCCTCGACGCCCTCGAGGCCGACCACGACTTCCTGACCGTCGGCGACGTCTTCACGCCCGACCTCATCTCGACGTGGATCGACTACAAGCGCACCCACGAGATCGACCCGATCCGCCTGCGCCCGCACCCGCACGAGTTCGAGCTCTACTACGACCTCTGACGGTCGCCGGGCCTGCGAGAGCAGGTCCGTGAGCTGAACGCACGCAGCACCCCGTCCGCCCTCGAGGCGGGCGGGGTGCTGTCGTCTGCGACACAGGTCCTGAGTTCGGCGGACCAGACCCGACCCTGAGAGACTGGCAACCAGTCGTCGAAAGGTCTCCCCCCATGCAGCAGGTCCAAGCCGTCATCGCCCGCGCCAAAGACGCGCCGGTCGAGATCGTCACCATCAACGTCCCCGACCCCGGGCCGGGCGAGGCCGTCGTGGCCATCCAGGCCTGCGGCGTCTGCCACACCGACCTGCACTACCGTCAGGGCGGCATCAACGACGAGTTCCCGTTCCTGCTCGGCCACGAGGCCGCAGGTGTCGTCGAGTCCGTCGGAGAGGGTGTCACCGAGGTCGCCCCCGGTGA
Organism: Sanguibacter inulinus; assembly: GCF_013415325.1. Taxonomy (GTDB): domain Bacteria; phylum Actinomycetota; class Actinomycetes; order Actinomycetales; family Cellulomonadaceae; genus Sanguibacter; species Sanguibacter inulinus. Next base: position 76,463 of record NZ_JACBYE010000009.1, read on the forward strand.
CTTCGTCGTCCTCAACTGGCGCGCCGTGTGCGGCGAGTGCCGTGCCTGCAAGCGCGGCGAGCAGCAGTACTGCTTCAACACCGCGAACGCCACGCAGAAGATGACCCTCGAAGACGGCACCGAGCTCACCCCGGCTCTCGGCATCGGGGCCTTCGCCGACAAGACCCTCGTCGCCGCAGGCCAGTGCACGAAGGTCGACCCGTCGGCCCGCCCGGCTGCTGTGGGCCTCCTCGGCTGCGGCATCATGGCCGGCATCGGTGCGGCCATCAACACCGGTGGCGCCACCCGCGGGAAGTCTGTCGCCGTCATCGGCTGCGGCGGGGTCGGTGTCGCCGCGATCGCTGGTGCCGCGCTCGCCGGGTCCAGCCCGATCATCGCCGTGGACATCGACGCCAAGAAGCTCGAGACCGCCAAGAAGCTCGGCGCGACCCACACCGTCGACTCCTCGCAGGTCGACCCCGTCGAGGCCATCCGCGAGATCGCCTCGAAGACCTACCCGGGCGCCGAGGGTGCTGACATCGTCATCGAGGCCGTCGGTCGCCCCGAGACCTGGAAGCAGGCCTTCTACGCCCGCGACCTCGCCGGCACCGTGGTCCTGGTCGGCGTGCCGACCCCGGAGATGACGGTCCCCGAGATCCCGCTGCTCGACGTGTTCGGCCGCGGCGGGTCGCTCAAGTCCAGCTGGTACGGCGACTGCCTGCCGAGCCGCGACTTCCCGATGCTCGTCGACCTGTACCAGCAGGGACGCCTGGACCTCGACGCCTTCGTCACCGAAGAGATCGGCATCAACGACATCGAGGCCGCCTTCGAGCGGATGCACGACGGCGACGTCCTGCGCTCGGTCGTGGTGCTCTGATGGCGGCCCGTACCGACCACGTCGTCACGTCGGGGACCTTCAGCCTCGACGGTGAGACCTTCGACGTCGACAACAACGTGTGGATCGTCGGCGACGACAGCGAGTGCCTCGTCATCGACGCACCGCACTCGGTCGACGAGATCCTCGCGGCCGTGGGTGACCGCCGGCTGACCGCGATCGTCTGCACCCACGCGCACGACGACCACGTGCGGGTGGCACCCGAGCTGCGCGAGCGGACCGGTGCGCCGATCTACCTGCACCCGGCCGACCGCCCCGTCTGGGAGCTCACGCACGGCACGTCGACCGCATGGGACCACGACCTGTCCGACGGGCAGACCCTCGAGGTCGCCGGCACGACGCTCACGGTCCTGCACACCCCCGGTCACGCGCCCGGAGCGGTCTGCCTCTACGCCCCCGATCTCGGGAGTGTCTTCACCGGGGACACCCTGTTCAACGGCGGACCCGGCGCGACGGGTCGCTCCTTCAGCGACCGTCCGACGATCGAGGCCTCGATCCGAGCCCGGCTCTTCGCGCTGCCGGACGAGACGGTGGTGCACACCGGGCACGGTGACGACACGACGATCGGCGCCGAGAAGACGAACCTCGACGGCTGACAGCGCCGCAGGCCGACCTGGTCGGCCGTCCGCAGCGCCGGGCCCTCTCACGTGACGCGCGAGGGGGTCCGGCGCTGTCGTCTGTCTGGGGTCCCGGTACCGAGCCTGCTCAGCGCCCCTCGCCCTACCGCCGACGCGCGTCGATCAAGAACCGCGTCGAGTGCGCGACGAAGGACCCCTCACGCTCGATCACGTCGTGAAGGGCCCGAAGCCTCTCCTCGTACCCCTCGGCCGTGAATCCGGGGACCATCCAGATCACCTTGCGCAGGTAGTAGACGACAGCCCCCACGTCGAAGAACTCGGTGCGCAGCGTCTCGCTCCGCAGGTCGACGACCTCGAGCCCCGCCGCCTCCGCCTCACGCACGGCGTCGTCGGGGTGCCGCGCCCGGTACGACTCCTCCGGCAAGGGCCCGCGGAAGTGCTCGACCAGGCCGAACATGCTCGCGGCACCGACCTGCTGGGACAGGTACGTGCCCCCGGGCTCGAGCACCCGGGCGATCTCGTCCCACCAGACCGTCACCGGGTGGCGGCTCACCACGAGGTCGAAGGCACCGTCGGCGAAGGGCAGCGGGGGCTCGTCCGGGTCCGCGACGACCACCACCCCACGTGGACGCAGCAGCCTCGTCGCGACAGTGACGTTCGGCGGCCACGACTCGGTGGCCACCATGACCGCGGGGAGCACGGGAGCCCCCGCGAGGACCTCTCCCCCACCGGTCTGCACGTCGAGCGCCGCAGACGACACCGCGAGCCGCTCCGACATGATCCGCTGGTACCCCCATGAGGGGCGTTCTTCGGTCGCCCTGCCGTCGAGCCAGCTGAAGTCCCAGCCGTCGACGGAGACGGCCGACGCCTCGGCGACGAGGTCTTCGTAGGTGCGTGACATGCTTCGATGCTGCCCGGTCTGTCTGCCCGGGCGCAACGAGACTGCGTCTCGAGCGTCCCGCGCGCCTATCCCGGCATCGCAGCAGGCAGGCCCGAGGCCTCCGTGCCGGGCGACGACGGCGCAGACTCACGGACCACCAGGTGCGTCGGCAGGATGATCGGGCTCGGGCTCTCCCCGTCCATCACCCGGATGAGCATCGACGCCATCTCGTGCCCGAGGGCCCGGACCGGCTGGTGGACCGTGGTCAGCGGCGGGTCGGTGTGCCGGGCGACGTCGAGGTCGTCGAAGCCGACGACGGCCACGTCGCCCGGCACCGTCCGACCGTGCGCCCGGAGCGTGCTGACCGCACCGGCAGCCATGTTGTCCGACGCCACGAAGACGGCGTCGAGCTCAGGGTCGGCCGCGAGCAGCCGAGCCATCGCCTGAGCCCCTCCGTCGTGGCTGAAGTCCGCCTGCTCGACGAGCGACGGCGCCAGCCCTGCCACGGCCATCGCGTCGACGAAGCCCTGCCAGCGGGCGACCGAGGCCTCCTGGTCCATCGGACCGGTGATGACCGCGAGGCGCCGACGCCCCGAGCGGAGCAGGTGCTCGGTCGCGCTCCGCGCACCTCCACGGTTGTCCGCGTCGACGTACCAGCGAGGGTCGCCGGTGAGCGGGCGCCCGCAGAACACGATCGGCAGGTCTGTCGCGTCGGCCACCCGTGCCAGGGGGTCGTCGCGGCGCAGCGCCATGAGCATCACGCCGTCGGTCCGGCGCGAGCGCAGCAGACGCTCGATCCGCGCCTGCCCGTTCGGGGCCGAGGCCAGCACCAGGGTGAGGTCGAGCTCTGCCTTCTCGAGGACCGTGGCGACCCCGACCACCACCTGGGAGAAGAACGGGTCGCCGAAGAAGGCCGGGTCGTCCCCGGAGAAGGCGAGGACGACCGAGCCGACCCTGTTCGTCACGAGCGCACGGGCCGTGGCGTTCGGGACGTAGCCCAGCTCCTCGGCGGCCCGCTCGATCGCCTCACGCTTGGCCGGGCTCACGTTGCGGGCGTTGTTCATGGCGCGCGACGCCGCCGACCGCGACACCCCGGCCCGCCGCGCCACCTCGTCGAGCGTGGGTCGTCTGGACCTGTGGCTCGACGGGAGGCTGGGCGGGCGGGGCGGCGCGGACGACGGGTCGTGCATCGGGTCCTCGGGCATGGCGGTCAGCCTACTGTCAGGCGCGGGCCCCCGGCGCTGACCCGTCACGGCTGCGTCGACCACGTCGCGCGACGCCGGTCACCGTGAACCCCGCGACGAGCAGCAGACCAGCGACGACGACCCACGCAGGGTCCGCCCCTGTGGTGGCGAGCGCTCCGCCGCGACCGTCCGGCGCCCCGCCACCTGCCCCACGAGCCGTCTCCTCGACGGGCGGGTCGACGACCGGGGCCGGTGACGGCGCCACGACCTCGGGACTCTCGGTCACCTCGAGCGTCGCGGGCTCGGTGTAGACGCCACCGAAGGCGTTGGTGAAGTACGCCCTGTACTGAGTCCCCTCCCCCAGCCTCGCGGTGAGCGTGAGGGTCGTCGAGGTCGCCTCGGGTACGTCCGTCCAGACCCCTGCGGTCAGGCGCTGCCACTGGACGCCCGGGGCCGGGCTCCCGGTCGCGGCAGCGCTCATGCTGGCCTGCTGGCCGTCGACGACCGTGACGTCTGCGGGGTCGCTCGTCACGACCACCACAGTCCCCGCACCCGACGCGTCGCCGTCCTGCTGGTCGGCGACGAAGGACGCGACCCAGGTGAGCGCGGAGTTCCAGTTGACCGTGATCTCGTTGGTCGACCAGGACTGGATGTCGTCCACGTAGCAGGCCTGCGGGGCACACATGCGGTCCGGCCCGTAGAGCGCCTTGATGACGGGGTCCCACGTGACGGCGTCGGAGTTCGGGCCACCGGACACCGAGCCGCGCGGAGGGTTCGGCAGCGACGGCTCGAGGGAGTGGGCGAACCAGCGGCTGTGCTGGTTCTGGGAGAACTGCTGCCCGTACCCCGTGACGTACGAGTTGTTGAGCGCGTTGCGGCCGAGCAGGTAGTCCATCGACTCGAGCACGGCGTCGGCGAAGCGCTGGTCGCTCGTGAGGTCGAAGGCCGTGCCCAGCACGACCTGGTTGTTGAGGATCGCGCTGTTCGATCCCCAGCTGTAGATCCCGTCGGACCCCGGGTAGGCCGTCCCGAAGGGTTCACCCTGCTGCCACGCGAGGTACCGCTCGGCTGCCTCGACGACCGAGTCACGGACTGCGGCGCGTCCTGGCAGGTCGGACTCGACGGTCGCGAGGTCGAGCCGGCCGAGCGCCGCCGTCTCGAACCAGTTGAAGCCGCCCGACGTCCAGATGTCCGCCGTGTGGTACTCGCTCGCCAGGACGTGGTCCTCGAAGACCTGGTCCCCCGTGGTGAGGAAGAGCTCGGCCGCAGCCCAGTAGAGCTCGTCACCGACGGAGTCGTCGTCGTAGGGTCCGCTGCCCGTGCTCGGGTCGTCGTTGGGAGCCGGGGCGTAGAGGTCGGGGGTCCGCAGCGCGGCATCCCACGCGACCCGCCCGGCCGCGAGCAGGTCGGCGGCGAACTGCGGGTCGTACTGCTCCCACAGCCGGGCTCCTTGGGCGGCGACCGCGGCGAAGTTCAGCGTGGCAGCCGTCGAGGGCCTGTGCAGGTAGCGCTCCTGGGCGTCCTGCGAGGGCAGGAGCGGCAGGCCTGTCCAGTCAGCGTCGGCGACCTTGTGGTGCACCATCCCTGGGTACATGGCGGCGTCGGCCGGGACCTGCATCTTCATCATCCACTCGAGCTCCCAGCGTGCCTCGTCGAGGACGTCCGGGACCCCGTTCGTCTGCTCGTCGAGCGGGATGTTCAGCGTGCCGTCCCGGAGGTCCGCGCCGGCTCCGGTCGGGCTGGTCAGGGTCCGCTCGTAGGTGGAGAGGAGCTGGGCGACGGCGATGCCACCGTTGACCACGTACTTGCCGTGGTCACCGGCGTCGTACCACCCACCCGTGACGTCGGCCGTGTAGTCGCACGTCCAGTCTCCGTACATCCAGTACTGCCCCTCGGTCTCCGGCGTGAGGCAGGCGACGTCGACGTCTCCGCGGTTGGGGCCGCCGTCGGCGCCGTCGGGAGTGCCGACGTGCCCTGCCGGACGGCTGTACTTCTGCGCGTCCGGCTGGCCGACCATGAGCGAGCCGTCGATCTCGATACCGCTGCGGGCGGGGTAGAAGTAGTTGATCGCGTCGGCGCGCAGCTGCTGGTAGATGTCCGCTCCGACGGTGAAGGCGTAGCTCTCCTCACCGTCGGCCACGAGTGTGTACGTGCCGGGCGCGGTGACGCCCGTGAAGTCGATCTCGTGGACCGCGACGCCTGCTGTCGGGTCGAGCCCGGCCGGCACCGTGGTCCCCGACGCGACAGTCACGCCCTGGGCGTCGTGCAGCTCCCACGGGAGAGCGGCGGGAGCGTCCGTCACGAGGGTCGCCTCCTTCGGACCTGCGGGCAGGTACCCCACCTGGTTGACCCGCACCCGTGGCCCAGTCTCCGGGGTGTAGGGCGGAGTCTCGGTCCCGCTCAGGAGCGAGACGTCGTCGAGGCAGAAGGTCCACGGGGTGTCCGAGCCGCCGACCTGGAACGAGATCTCCCCGATCCCCGGGCTCGTGGCGCCGTCGGTCGGGAAGCCCCGCTCGGCGGTGAAGGTGTAGGTGTAGGAGCGCATGCCGGCGCTGAGCGTGGGGTTGTTCTCGAGCAGGACCGTGTAGGGGTCCTCGTCGTCGCCGATGATCGCGCGGACCGGTCGGCCGTTCGAGGAGCTCGCGTCGAAGGAGAGGGTGTAGGTGGTGCCGGGCTCGATGACGATCCCGTTGTACCCGACGATCTGGTCCCACCGGTTCGAGGTCCCGGCACCGAGCTCGACGCACAGGACGCCGTCGGTGACAGCGCTCGTCACACCGGGTCCGACTGCGTAGAAGGGGGCGATGGCCCCGTCCTCGAAGTCACCTCCGACGACCTGCTCCGCAGGGTCGGTCGGATCGGTGGGGTCTGTCGGATCGGTGGGGTCCGTGGGGTCAGTCGGGTCGGTCGGGTCTGTGCGCTCCGTGATCGAGACGTCGTCGATGCAGACGGTGTACGGGACAGCCTGCGCACCGAGCTGGAGCACGGCGAGCCCGCTCGTGGTCGTCCACCCGTCGGCGAGCGGGGACCCGGCGTCTGTGCTCGTCGTGGGCCACGTAGCCGGCGAGACCGTGAGCTCGACGTGCTGCGGTGTCGCGGTGCCGTCGAGGACCACCTGCCGTGCGGAGGTCGCCGGGTAGGTCGCGCCGACCTGGAGCGGGAGGGTGACCGCCTGGTCGGCACGGGCGTCGAAGGACATCGTGTAGGTGGTGTCGCGATCGAAGGTGAGGTCGTCGTGCTGGGCGGCGACGTCCCAGGGATTGGTGCCTCCCGAGACCGTGGAGCAGAGCTCCTCGGTCGCGGTCGAGGTGGTGACGCTGCCCGAGTTGGCGTAGGAGTGCCATCCCTCAGGGTCGCCTCCGGTGAAGGTGTGCTCCGTGCTCAGAGGGCTGGCGGTCGCTGCCGGTGCGACGACGGTGGCGAGCACCAGCGCTGCCGAGATCGATGACGCGGTCAGGACGGCGAGCGCCTGTCGTGCATGACGAGGGGAAACCACGATGTCTCCATTCTGTGCGGGAGCGCTCCCACACCTGGTCGGGGGAGACGGTCTCGCGAGCGTGCCCCGGAAACTATCACCTGGACGAGAGTGGGAGCAAGCCGGGAGCGCTTCCAGTTAGGCGAGGCCTGCCAGCGGAGCGACGCACGGCGTGGTCCAATGTCCCTGCACCTGCGTGCCCTGTGCCCGCCTCTGCAGGAGGCACACCCGTGCCTGCCCCAGGACCCACCCGAGAGCCGTCGAGCCATGAACCTGTCCCCCGCAGCGCCTGCCGCGCCCCCTGCGTCGTACTACTCCAGGCGTCCGCCGCGCTGGCTGGGCCGGGCGCTCTTGTCCGGGGTGGTGACGGTCTTCGCCGCGATCTTCGTGTGGCGCGCCCTCGGCTCGCTCACGAGCCTCATCGTCAACCTCATCATCGCGCTGTTCCTCGCGCTCGCGATGGAGCCGATGATCTTGTGGCTGGTCAAGCACGGCTGGAAGCGCGGCGCCGCGACAGCCACAGTGCTGTTCAGCCTGCTGGCCGCAGCCGCCGCGGTCATCGCACTCTTCGGCCGGATGTTCCTCGAGCAGGCCGGTGACCTCATCCGGTCGCTGCCCAGCACCTACGACTCCGTGACGCTCTGGGCGGAGAAGCAGTTCGACGTCGTGATCCCCGAGATGGAAGACCTCCAGGCCCAGCTGCTGCAGGACTACGGCAACGAGGTGGCCTCGCGTGCCCTGGCGATCGGCACCTCGGTGATCGGTGGCCTCTTCGCCTTCGCGACGATCTTGCTCGTCTCGTACTACCTCGCGGCAGCAGGCCCCAAGTTCCGTGCGTCGATCTGCGGGTGGTTGCGGCCCAAGAACCAGACCGAGGTGCTGCGCCTGTGGGAGATCACGCAGATCAAGATCTCGGACTACATCAACTCGCGTGTGGTGCTCGCGGCGATCGCGAGCTTCTTCACAGGGGTGTTCCTCACGATCATCGACATCCCGTACGCGCTGCCCCTCGCGCTCTTCACAGGGGTCGTCTCGCAGTTCGTGCCGACCATCGGTACGTACATCGGTGGTGCGCTGCCGATCGTCTTCGCCCTCACCGGTGGCAGCTGGCAGAAGGCCGTCATGGTCCTCGGGTTCATCATCCTGTACCAGCAGGTCGAGAACATGTGGCTGTCACCGAAGATCTCGGCCCGCGCCCTCCAGATGAACCCCGCGGTGTCCTTCGTCGTGGTGCTCGCCTTCGGTGCCGTCTTCGGCGCTCTCGGGGCATTCCTCAGCCTGCCCGTCGCCGCGACCATCCAGGCCGTCGCGACCACGTACCTGCGCCGACACGAGCTCGTGGACTCCCACATGCTGCACGACCCCGCGCCGGGTGACAGCGACGGAGGCGAGGAGGAGTCCAGCGACGGGGCGGCAGAGGCCGACGAGAGCACGGCAGCCGCCGCTCGAGCGACAGCGCACGACTCCGCAGCCGACGGGCGCGCGCAGTCTGAGCCTCCGCTCCCGGACCGCGGCACGGACGGCACCCGGGACTGATCGCCGCCCTGCGCTCAGTCCTCGAAGTCGTAGAACAGCCGTTCGACGACGGCTCGCGCCCGTCGCGCCGACCGCAGGTAGTCCTGCTCGAGCTGTGCTCCGCTGCCGGGCGGGTAGTGCACCACGCGGGCGATCCCGCTGAGCGCCGCGATGTCGGAGGGCAGGACGTCGGCCGTCGCCCCGCCGACGCGCCCGGACCACAGGACGAGGGCGTCGCGCAGGTTCGACGCGAGCTGCCAGGCCTCGGACAGGACGTCGGCGTCGTCGCGCTCGACGAGCCCTGCGACGACCGCCGCCTCGAGCCCTGCGAGCGTCTCGGTGGTCCGCAGGCCCTCCACGGCGTGCCCGTGCTGCAGCTGGAGCAGCTGGACGGTCCACTCGACGTCGCTGATCGCACCACGCCCGAGCTTGAGGTGCCGTGCCGGGTCGACACCGCGGGGCAGCCGCTCGGCCTCGACCCGCGCCTTGATGCGCCGGATCTCGCGGACCGTCGCCGCGTCCAGCCCGGAGGCCGGGAAGCGGAGCGGGTCGATGAGCCGCTCGAAGTCCGCCCCGAGCGTCTCGTCGCCCGCGACAGCCCGGGCCCGCAGCAGCGCCTGGCTCTCCCAGGCAGCCGACCAGCGCCCGTAGTACCCGGCGTAGGAGTCGAAGGACCGCACGAGAGGACCGTTGCGGCCCTCGGGGCGCAGGTCGGCGTCGACCTGGAGCGGCGGCTCCTCGCTCGACCCGCTGAGCGAGGACCGCACCTTGCGTGCGACATCGAGGGCGTACCTCTGGGCGACGGCGTCCTCGGTCCCGGGTGACGCCCTGTAGACGAACATGACGTCGGCGTCCGAGCCGTAGCCGAGCTCACGGCCACCGAGGCGGCCCATCGCGATGATCGACATCGCGGCGGGAGCCTGCGCCCGGGTCAGCCCGGCCTCTTCGCACAGCACGAACTCCGCGACGCGCAGCGCCCCGCGCAGCACAGCGTCTGCCGCGTCGGAGATCCCCAGCGCTGCAGCGGGCGCCTCGCACAGCCCGAGCAGCTCGGCGCACGCGATCCGGGCGAGCTCGCGGCGGCGCATCGCGCGCAGCACGGTGATGGCCCGCACCTGGTCGTCGGCGCGGGTCAGCACGGCGTCGGACTCTGCGACCAGGCGGGCGAGCGGACGGGGCTTGAGGTCGCTGTCCTCGGCGAGCCAGGTGACCGACTCGGGCGAGCGACCGAGGGCCTCCGCGACGTAACGGGAGGTCGACAGGAGGGAGGCGAGCCTGTAGGCGGCAGACCCGGAGTCCCGCAGCAGCTTGAGGTACCAGTGGGTGGTGCCGAGCTCTTCGGAGAGCCGCCTGAAGGCGAGCAGCCCACCGTCCGGGTCCGAGCCCTCGGCGAACCAGCCGAGCATCACAGGCAGCAGCTGGCGCTGGATCGCGGCCCGCCGGCTGACCCCTTCGGTGAGCACGGCGATGTGGCGCATCGCGCCCTTGGGGTCGCGGTAGCCGATGGCCGCGAGGCGCGCGCGGGCTGCCTCGGGCGCCAGGCTCGCCTCTTCGGCCGACAGCTGGGCCGTGGCGGGCAGCAGCGGCCTGTAGAACAGCTCTTCGTGGAGCGTGCGGACGTCGCGGCGCACGGTCTTCCAGCGTTGGACGAGCCCCTCGGCGCCGTCGCTGCGCATGCCGGCCGAGCGCGCGAGTCGACGCAGGTCCTGCTCACCTGTCGGCATGAGGTGCGTGCGCCGCAGGTTGACCAGCTGGATGCGGTGCTCGAGGACCCTCAAGAACCTGTAGCAGACGGCCAGCTGGGCGGCGTGCTCGCGGCCCACGTACCCGGCGCTGGCGAGTGCCGCGAGGGCGGTCAGCGTGTTGGAGCTGAGGATCGACGGGTCGGACCGCCCGTGCACCAGCTGGAGCAGCTGGACGGTGAACTCGACGTCGCGCAGCCCACCCTTGCCCAGCTTGAGCTGACGGTCCGCCTCGGCAGCCGGGACGTTGTCCTCGACGCGGCGACGCATCGCCTGGGAGTCCTCGACGAAGTTCTCCCGCTCGACGGCCGACCACACGAGCGGGGTGATCGCTTCGGTGTACGCCCGCGAGAGCTCGACGTCCCCGGCCACGTGGCGGGCCTTGAGGAGCGCCTGGAACTCCCAGGTCTTGGCCCAGCGCTCGTAGTACGAGACATGGCTGGACAGGGTACGCACGAGCGGCCCGTTCTTGCCCTCGGGACGCAGAGCGGCGTCGACGGGCCACAGCGGCGGCACGCTGCTCGGCCCTCCCCCGCACACTCGGGTGAGGATCGTGGCGAGCTTCGCGCCCGCGGCCATCGCGTCGCTCTCGTCGGTCCCCTCGGTCGGCTCGGCGACGTAGACGACGTCGACGTCGCTCACGTAGTTGAGCTCGCGCCCGCCGCACTTGCCCATCCCCAGGACCGAGAGCCGGACGCCGGCACCGTGGTCGGGCAGCTCGCCGCGGGCGACCGCGAGAGCGGCCTCGAGGGCCGCAGACGCGAGGTCGGCCAGCGCGGCGGCGACGGCCGGCAGGATCGACAGCGGCTCGGTCGACGTGAGGTCGCTCGCCGCGATCCGCAGCAGCCTGCTGCGGTAGGCCCGGCGCATCGCGTCGGTCGCCTCGATCTCCGGCATCCCGGCGACCGGGACGTCAGCCTCGGGGTCCGCCCCGACCGCGCGGAGCAGCTCGGCCCGGACCAGGCTGACGTCGACCCCGACACCGCTCGTCGTGTCGCTCACGACGTCGAGCAGCTCGGGGTGCCGCACGAGCTCGTCACCGAGCGCGACCGAGGCGCCGAGGACGTTCAGCAACCGGTCCCGGACCAGCTGCTCGTCCGGGGCGAGGTGCACGGCGTCGATGCCCTCGGTGTCCCCCGACAGCAGGCGCCCCAGCAGGGCGGCGCGCTGCGCGTGGTCCGGGTCGACGGTCGCCGCGCAGCACAGCCGGATGAGGGCGATGAGCGCGAGGTCGGGGTCGGCCGTGGCCGCGAGGGCGGGCAGCAGTGCTGAGCTCGGCTGCACCTCCCCCACGACGGCCGTGAGGTCTTTGTCCCCGCACAGCTGGGCTGCGCGCGCGACGTCGGAGAAGCCGAGCCGGGTGAGTCTCCCGGTCAAGGACGTGGTCCGGGAGGTGCTCACCATCAGCGTGCTTCCGTCAGTCGGTCTGCGGGCAGGTCAGGGCGGGTCGTGGGCGTCGGCCGGGTCAGAGGACCTGGAGCAGGCGCTTGAGCTCGAAGGGCGTGACCTGCTGGCTGTAGCCCTGCCACTCCTGGCGCTTGTTCTTGAGCACGAAGTCGAAGACGTGCTCGCCGAGGGTCTCGGCGACGAGCTCGGACTTCTCCATGAGGCTGATCGCGTCGTCGAGGGTCTGCGGGAGCGGCTTGATGCCGAGCGCGCGGCGCTCGGCGTCGGTGAGCTCCCACACGTCGTCGTCGGTCGCCTCGGGCAGCTCGTAGCCCTCTTCGATGCCCTTGAGACCGGCCGCGAGCGTGAGCGCGAAGGCCAGGTACGGGTTGGCGGCGGTGTCGAGCGCGCGGTACTCCACGCGGCTCGAGTTGCCCTTGCCCGGCTTGTACATGGGCACCCGCACGAGCGCGGAGCGGTTGTTGTGGCCCCAGCAGACGTAGCTCGGGGCCTCGGCCCCGCCCCACAGGCGCTTGTAGGAGTTCACGTGCTGGTTGGTCACGGCGGTGATCTCGGCGGCGTGCACGAGGAGACCGGCGATGAAGTGACGGGCCGTCTTCGACAGCTCGTACTGCGCCCCGGGCTCGTGGAAGGCGTTGCGGTCCCCCTCGAAGAGCGAGAGGTGCGTGTGCATGCCCGAGCCCGGCTGGTCGGCGAGCGGCTTGGGCATGAAGGAGGCGAACACGCCCTGCTCGAGCGCCACCTCCTTGATGACCGTGCGGAAGGTCATGAGGTTGTCGGCCGTGGTGAGGGCGTCCGCGTAGCGCAGGTCGATCTCGTTCTGGCCGGGGCCTGCCTCGTGGTGGGAGAACTCGACCGAGATGCCCATGGACTCGAGCATCGTGATCGCGGCGCGGCGGAAGTCGTGACCCTGCGTGCGGGCGACGTGGTCGAAGTACCCGCCGTGGTCGATCGGTACCAGCGGGCCGTCGGCCGTCGGCGGCTCGAAGAGGTAGAACTCGACCTCGGGGTGCGTGTAGAAGGTGAACCCCTGGTCAGAGGCCTTCGCGAGGGCGCGCTTGAGCACGTTGCGGGAGTCCGCGAGCGAGGGCTCACCGTCGGGGGTGAGGATGTCGCAGAACATCCGGGCGGTCCCGTGATGTTCACCACGCCAGGGCAGCACCTGGAAGGTCGTGGGGTCGGGCCGGGCGATCATGTCCGCCTCGTAGACGCGCGTCAGCCCTTCGATGGCGCTGCCGTCGAAGCCGATGCCCTCGGAGAACGCGGACTCGAGCTCGGCCGGTGCGATCGCAACGGACTTGAGCATCCCGAGCACGTCGGTGAACCAGAGGCGGATGAAGCGGATGTCGCGCTCCTCGACCGTGCGGAGCACGAACTCTTGCTGCCTGTCCATGGGTCCATCATGGCTGATGCCAGAGGCTTTTGGTGCGCGACAGACGGAAATCGCCGAGGGAAAGCACTAGGGTCGGTCGCATGGTGGACATCAGGATCGCCCTAGCGCAGATCGACACGTGCGTCGGCGACGTCGACACGAACTCCCGGACCATCCTCGAGTGGTCGCGGCGCGCCGCGGCCGAGGGAGCCCACGTCGTGGCCTTCCCCGAGATGACGATCACCGGGTACCCGATCGAGGACCTCGCGCTGCGTGCGTCCTTCCAGCGGGCCGCCCGCGCGGCCGTGCAGACGATCGCGGACCAGCTGGTCGCCGACGGGCTAGGCGACCTCACCGTCGTGCTCGGCACTGTCGGTGCACCGCAGGTCACCCGCACGAGCCCCGGGACCCGGCCGACCAACCAGGCCGTCGTCCTCCAGCACGGTGCGGTGACGGCCTCCTACGACAAGCACCACCTCCCGAACTACGGGGTCTTCGACGAGTTCCGCATCTTCGCCCCGGGCGCCGAGCCCTGCATCCTCGAGATCCAGGGCCGTCGTGTCGGGCTCGTGGTGTGCGAGGACATCTGGCAGGACGGCGGACCGGTCGCAGAGCTCGCCCAGGCCGAGGTCGACCTGCTGCTCGTGCTCAACGGCTCGCCCTTCGAGGAGGGCAAGGGGCACACCCGCACCGACCTCGCCGCGCGCCGGGCCCACGAGCTCCGCGCGCCGGTCGCGTACGTCAACATGGTCGGCGGACAGGACGACCTCGTCTTCGACGGCGGGTCCTTCGTGGTCGGCGAGGACGGCTCGGTCCTGACGAGCGCACCCCAGTTCGTCGAGCACCTGCTCCTGTGGGACCTCGCCGCTGACGGCGAGCCAGAGCACCGTGGACCGCTCGCCCCGCCGCTCGGCGACGAGGAAGAGGTCTACCAGGCGATCGTCACGGGTGTGCGCGGCTACGTGCGCAAGAACGGGTTCCGCAGCGTGGTGCTCGGTCTGTCTGGCGGGATCGACTCGGCGCTCGTCGCCGCGATCTGCGCCGACGCGATCGGCGGGGAGAACGTCTACGGCGTCTCGATGCCCTCGTCCTACTCCTCGGAGCACTCCAAGGACGACGCGGCGGACCTGGCCAAGCGCATCGGCGCCCACTACAGGGTCCAGCCGATCGCGCCGATGGTCGACGCCTTCCAGGGGCAGCTCGACCTGCAGGACGTCGCCGCCGAGAATCTCCAGGCGCGTGTGCGCGGCATGATCCTCATGGGTCTGTCGAACGCCGAGGGGCACCTCGTCCTCGCGACGGGCAACAAGTCCGAGCTCGCCGTCGGGTACTCGACGATCTACGGCGACGCCGTCGGCGGCTACGCGCCGATCAAGGACGTCGACAAGTCGCAGGTGTGGGCGCTCTCGCGCTGGCGCAACAACGCGGCCCTCGACGCCGGGCAGATCCCGCCGATCCCGGAGAGCTCGATCACCAAGCCCCCCTCGGCCGAGCTCCGCCCGGGCCAGGTGGACCAGGACTCCCTGCCGCCCTACGACCTGCTCGACGAGGTCCTCGACGCGTACATCGAGCACGCCGAGGGCCGGGCCGAGCTGCTCGCCCGCGGCTTCGACGAAGAGGTGGTCGACAAGGTCGTCTCCCTCGTCGACCGCGCCGAGTGGAAGCGCCGGCAGTACCCGCTCGGCCCCAAGGTCACGGCTCTCGCCTTCGGGCGCGACCGCCGGCTCCCGGTGACCTCGCGCTGGCGCGAGCCGCACGCCTGACACCCCCGCACCCCCGGCCGGTCACGACCTGGCCGGCCGTCTGACGCAGACCCACCCACGACGCAGAGGCAGCACACATGGCACAGCACTCGCTCCCCGGTTCCGGCACCGGAGCCGAGACCCCCGTCGCACCCGCACAGCGCAAGCGGTTCCGCGTGCACCACCTGGCCGAGCACAAGGAGGCCGGGCGCAAGCTCACGATGCTCACGGCCTACGACACCATCACCGCGCGGATCTTCGACGAGGCCGGGCTCGACCTGCTGCTCGTCGGCGACTCGGCCGGGGACAACGTCCTGGGCCACGAGAACACCATCCCGGTGACCCTCGACGAGATGGTCGTCGCGGCTCGCTCGGTCGCGCGCGCCGCCAAGCACTCGATGGTCGTCGTCGACCTGCCCTTCGGCAGCTACGAGGCCTCCCCCGAGCAGGCGCTCCAGTCCGCGGTGCGGATCTTCAAGGAGACCGGCGCCCAGGCCGTCAAGATCGAGGGCGGCAAGCGCATCGCCGCCCACGTCGCGCTCCTGACGGGAGCGGGCATCCCCGTCTTCGGTCACCTCGGCTTCACCCCGCAGTCGGAGAACATGCTCGGTGGCAAGCGCGTGCAGGGTCGCGGCGACGAGGCGGCCGAGCTGCTGTGCGAGGACGCCCTCGCGCTCCAGGAGGCCGGCGCCGTGGCGGTCGTCCTCGAGATGGTCCCCGCCCCCGTCGCCGCACGGGCTACCGAGATCCTGCGGATCCCCACGATCGGCATCGGTGCGGGCAACGAGGTCGACGGGCAGGTTCTCGTGTGGACCGACATGGCCGGCATGGGTGCGTGGTCGCCGCGGTTCGCCAAGCAGTTCGGTCAGGTCGGCCAGGCGCTGTCCGACGCGGCGCAGGCCTACGTCTCTGAGGTGCAGTCCTCGACCTTCCCGGGACCTGAGCACCAGTACGAGCACTGACCGGACTCAGCTGCCGGTCCAGGACGACGAGAAGGCCCCGACGACATCTGTCGTCGGGGCCTTCTCGTCATGTCAGTCACGCGAGCCGACCAGGCCTCGTCCGGGCTGTCAGGCCCGTTCGTCCTCCGCGTCCGCCTCGTCCCACGCCTCGGTGCGGGCGTCGGCCTGCTGGAGCGCCTTCTGCGCCGCCTCGCGCGTGGGGTACGGGCCCATCCGGTTCGTCCACGACGACGGCTTTCCCTCTTCGACCTCTCGGGTCTTGGTGTTGAAGTAGAACTCGGCCACGGGGCCCTCCTCAGCTCTGCGCCTGGGGCGCTCTCTGAGCACCCATTCTGCCTGGGGACCCACCGTCTCGCCTGCCCTGGTCGCCCTCCTGGCGACTGCGGACGCCCTGGTCCGTAGACTGGGCCCATGTCTTCCGCGCGATCCAGCTCTCTGCTCGTCCCTGGCACCGTCGGTCCCCGACGCCAGGTCCCTGCGTCGATCCCCCGCCCGGAGTACGTGGGCCGACCCGGACCGGCGCGGTACACGGGGCCGGACGTCGTCGCCCCCGAGGTGATCGAGCGGATCCGCGTGGCCTCGACGATCGCCGCCCGCGCCCTCGCCCTCGTCGGCGAGCACGTGGCACCCGGCGTGACGACCGACGAGCTCGACAGGATCGGGCACGAGTACATGCTCGACCACCACGCCTACCCCTCGACCCTGGGCTACCGGGGTTTCCCGAAGTCGCTGTGCACCTCGATCAACGAGGTCATCTGCCACGGGATCCCCGACTCGACCGTCCTCGAGGACGGTGACATCGTCAACGTGGACGTCACGGCGTACATCGGCGGGGTGCACGGCGACAACAACGCGACCTTCCTCGTCGGAGACGTCGACGAGGAGTCGCGGCTGCTCGTCGAGCGCACGCAGGAGGCGCTGGCCCGCGCGATCAAGGCCGTCAAGCCCGGACGTGAGGTCAACGTCATCGGGCGGGTCATCGAGAAGTACGCAGACCGGTTCGGCTACGGCACGGTCCGCGACTACACGGGGCACGGGGTCGGCGAAGCCTTCCACACCGGCCTCGTGATCCCCCACTACGACGCCGCGCCGCAGTACAGCACGGTGATCGAGCCAGGGATGGTCTTCACCATCGAGCCCATGCTCACCCTGGGCACGAACGACTGGACGATGTGGGACGACGGATGGACCGTCGTCACAGCAGACGGTCGACGGACAGCACAGTTCGAGCACACGCTGGTCGTCACCGACACCGGAGCGGAGATCCTGACACTGCCATGAGTCACTCGAAGAAGAGTCACAGCTCGCACGAGATCGCCTTCGGCATCGACGTGGGCGGGAGCGGCATCAAGGGCGCCCCCGTCGACCTCAAGACCGGCGAGTTCGCCGCCGACCGCGTCCGCATCCCGACCCCCGAGGGGTCGACACCCGAGGCCGTCACCGCGGTGATCGCGGAGCTCGTCACGAGCTTCGACCTGCCGGACAAGACACCCGTGGGCATCGCCTTCCCCGCGCCGATCTTGCACGGCGTGGTGCCCTCGATCGCCAACCTCGACCAGTCCTGGGCCGGGGTGAACCTCGACAAGATCGTGTCGAAGGCCCTCGACCGCACGGTCATCGGCGTGAACGACGCCGATGCCGCAGGAGTTGGCGAGGCCGTGTACGGCGCCGCCCGCGACAAGGGCGGGACCATCCTGCTGGCGACGCTGGGGACCGGGATCGGGAGCGCGCTCCTGGTCGACGGCCACCTGCTGCCCAACACCGAGCTCGGGCACCTGGAGATCGACGGGCACGACGCGGAGTCCCGCGCCTCGGACCGCGCGCGGACCCGCGACGACCTCTCGTGGGAGCAGTGGGCCGAGCGCCTGCAGCGCTACTTCGAGACCGTCGAGTACCTGTTCTCCCCCGACCTCATCGTCGTCGGCGGTGGCGTGAGCAAGCACCACGAGAAGTTCTTGCCGCTGCTCGACCTCCGGGCGCCGATCATCCCGGCGAAGCTGCGCAACGCGGCCGGGATCGTCGGGGCGGCTCGTCTGGCGGCAGACGCCGACTGACACTGCTCTCCCCCGCGGCCCCCTCGCGGGGCCGAGCACGGCAGCAGCCCTCGACCGGAGACGGTCGAGGGCTGCTGACTTGTGAGGCGTGGTCAGGGCGCGCGGCGGCCGCGTCGGCTGACGCACGGCTCGCCCTGTCAGGTACCGACCTTGGAGGTGGACGAGAGACGGCGCAGTGCGCCCAGTCCTGGTCCGCGCTGAGGGGGGTTCTGTCAGCGCTTGCGCTGCGGGCCGACCAGCTCGTCGACGCCGAGCATCGCGAGAACGTCGCTCACGACAGCCGGCGGGTCGACGAGCGTGACGTCGAGGCCCTCGTCGCGGCCGATGGTGCAGACCTGTACGAGGAAGGCGATGCCCGTCGAGTCGATGAACTCGACCTTCGAGGTGTCGATGACGACCGGCAGGTTCCGGTCGAGGGCCCTCGCGAGCGCGCCGCTCGCGTCAGGCCGCAGCGCGCTGTCGACCTCGCCCCACATCTGCAGGACGCTCCGCCCCGGCTCTTCGAGGAGGCCGATGCCGCTCACCCTGGTGTCGATGCTGTCCATGCCGAAACCACTTCCTGACGATGTCGTCGGAGCTGGTGCCCCCGCACCGGGCCGAGCCCGGTGCCACCAGATCTGCGACGAGTCTAGGCGCGGATTCTTGCTCTTGGCAATGTCTTGACGCTTTCCATACGGTAAGGATTTCCTCAGTCAGGAGCAACCCGTCACGACCTGGACGACGCGCCTCGCTTGAGCATCCCCCACAGGACCGTCGCGGCGAAGAGCACGAGTGCGATGACGGCGAGCCACAGGAGGCCCTTGATGACGAAGCCGAGGACGGCCAGGACGGCCCAGACGATGAGGATGCCGATGATGATGTTCATGTGCTGACCGTAGATCGGGCCCCCTCCTCCCGCACGCGCAGCCGGGACGCCCCCACCCCACCCCAGCAGCACACGAGGACCGCAGAGGTCTCGCGCTGGCACACGATCCTCGCTAGGTTCGCACCATGGGGTGACCGCCACCTGCACGTGCAGCACCGAGGAGCAGCTCATGATCAGGTTCTTGCTCAGGACGCTCATCTTCCTCGCGTCGGCCGCCCTCGGGCTGCTGGCCGCCGACGCCGTCCTCGACGACTTCTCGATCACGGCCTCAGGCTTCGTCGTGACGGTGGTCGTGTTCGCCGTGATCCAGAGCGTGCTGGCACCGTTCATCGCCAAGATGGTCTCGCGGTACGCACCGGCCTTCCTCGGCGGGATCGGGCTGCTCGCCTGCTACGTCGCCCTGCTCGTCGCGTCCTTCGTCGGCGACAGCCTGACGATCCGTGGCGTGAGCACCTGGGTGCTCGCCACGATCATCGTCTGGTTGGTGACCGCGCTCGCGACCTTCTTCCTGCCCTTCGTGCTGCTCCGCAAGGCCGCGAACGGCGAGCGCGTCCCGCGGGGTCGGCGCCCGCAGCAGACGTCCTGAGCGCGCGAGCTGTCGGCAGGCACTCGACGTGGCCTAGGTGCGTCTGACGCCGGCTTCGCCGTCGCTGGGCACCGTGCCACGGCTGCTGACCTGCACGGACAGTGCCTCGACGATCGGGACTCCTCCCCATCGACGGCGGCGCGCAGCGGCCCTACCGTAGGGACGGGCCGAAGGCCGACCCGGGTGCAGCAGAGGAGTCAGGACGGATGAGCGAGCCCGACGGCCGTGTGCCGCGGTCCTACGTGACGCGGCCGCCTCGCGACGTCGTGCCCGACGAGCCCGTGGTCCCCGAGCTGTCGCCCCGCGAGCGCCGGCTCGCGCAGTACAGGTCGACGGCCGCGACCGGCGGCGGCGCAGCCTCCCTCGCAGGACCAGCAGCGCCTCACCGCCTGCTCGTCGCGGCGACAGTCCTGGCGGGTGCGCCTGCCGCCCTCGTGCTGGGGGCCACGCTCTCCGCGCTCATGACGACACTCACCCTGCCGCTCGGTCTGCCCGAGTGGTGGGGGCGCGGCTCGTGGAACCTCATCGTCATGACCTTCACGCTCGGACCGTGGCTGCTGGCCTCGTGCGTGGTGGCCGTGCTGCTCCTGCTGGTCGAGCTGGTCCGGCCGCAGCCGCGAGACGGCTGGGGACGGACGGCGCCGAGAGGCCGACCGTCGGTCGCACTGATGGTCTCGACCCTCGGCCTGGTCGCCCTGAGTCCGCTCCTGGCCTTCTCGGGCTTCATGCTCTTCCTCGCCTCGGCCTACGTCTGCGCCTCGTCCTCGGCGACGTGCTGGTGAGGTGAGACTCTGGCGAGTCGTCGGGGCGCGGACCACGGCCTAGGTCCTCGGCTGTACCCCGGCGACCGAGCGGTCGACTGGTCAGCGCTGCGCGGACTCCGCGGCGCGGCTGTGCCAGACGTCCGGGACCGCGACGAGCGCGGTGAGCGCCCCGAAGAGCAGCGCGCTGCGGGTGTGCGGCAGGCGGACCCCGCGCGTGGCACGAGCCTCGTTGCGGTGGAACACCTTCTTCTCGACGACGACCGTGAGCACGCTGCTGCCCACGACGACCAGACCGGCGCCTGCGAGCGCCGCGACCTGGGTCGTGCGGTCCATCCCGTCGGGGGCGACGGTCGAGGATGTCGTCTGCGTGCCGGTCCCCTCGCCTGCTGGTGCGTCGGAGGCCTGTGTCCCGTCGGGCCCAGCCTGAGACACGCGAGACCCGTCGAAGGTCTGGTCGGTGAGCTTCCACGGCGGTGTGCCGGTCCCACGGACCGTGGCGACGGTCTTCTGCCAGGTGTCGTCGTGGCGCATGTCGCGGATCCCCAGAGCAGCGAAGGCTGCGAGGCCTGCAGTCTTGAGGACCGTGCGCGCGGTCTTGGACCGCACGTAGTCCGGGAGGGCGTACCACCCCACGACGAAGGCCGTGGTGGCCGCGGTCGTGCGGATGACTGATCGGGAGTCCGGCTGGGGCGCGTCGATGGTCGTCATCGCTCGATGCTATCGGTCCGCAGCTCCATGCAGACCAGCCGGTCCCGGCTCTCCCACGACGTGACGACCGCGAAGCCAGAGCGTTCGTAGGTGTGGATGGCCGGGGTCCGCCAGTCCCACACCGAGAGCCGCACGGGCCGTGGGAGCCGTGCGAGCGCCTCGGCGAGCAGACGTCTGCCGACGCCGTGCCCGCGGTAGGCGGGGTCGACCCAGAAGCGCGCGATCGACGCTGCCCCCGCCTCGGCGGAGAGCACGACCATGGCGACTGCTTCCCGGTCTGCCACTCCGAGCAGCACCGTGGAGCTCACGAAGGCGGAAGCCGGGTCGTCGACCTCGGACTGGTAGCGCGCGGGGAGCGACCCGTCGACGCGCTCGTCTGCGAGAGCGCGCTCGGCCTTCTCAGCCTCCGTCTGGTGGAGGTAGGCGGCGACAAGACGAGAGACGACTGCGGAGTCCTGCGGGAACCGCGCTTCACGGACGGTCACAGGGGCGACGCCGCTGGCGGGGTCGGGGTCGTGGTCAGGCACGACCCTGACTCTAGCGAGGGCGGATGAGCTGGCCGGTACGCCGGGTTCCATCAGGCAACGCTCTGACCTGGGATGGTGTCGGACCGGGGGCTCTGTGGGGGCTCCAGGGTGATGATCCCGTCCGACGCGTCGCGCATCCGCTGGTCGTCGTCCTCCCACAGGTGGGCGTAGGTACGCAACGTCTCGGTCGCGTCCTTGTGCCCGAGGCGCGACGCGACGGCGACCGGTGACGCTCCCTCGGCGATGAGCAGCGAGGCGTGGAAGTGGCGCAGCTGGTGCCACCCGCGCCCGGGAATGTCGACGACCTTCGCTGCGTGGCGCCAGGCCTCCCCAGCAGCGTTGCGGTTGATCGGCCCGCCGAGGCGCCCGGTGAACACCAGGCCGTCCTTGCGAGGACCGAGCGCCGCCAGGGTGCTCTTGCCGATGCTGAAGTCCCGGTAGGAGTCGTCGGTCTTGGGCGGCCCCCAGGTCGGACCCGGGCCGACGAGCTGACGGTCGATCAGCACTCGGGCGCCGCCCTCATTCTCGGTGATGCGGTCCCACGTGAGTCCGCGGGTCTCGCCGCCTCGCGTGCCGGCCGCCGCGACGAAGACAACCATCGCCTTGTACGGGGTCCAGACGGCTTCGAGGAAGGCTTGGACCTGTCCCGGGGTCGGCGGGATGACGAGAGACTTCTCGACGCCCGGGAGGTTGATGCGCAGGCACGGACTCTGCTGAATCCGGCGGTCGTGCACGGCAGTCTTGAAGATGCCGGCCATGTAGACGTAGGCCAGCTGGACAGTCGTGGGTGCGTAGGTCTTCGACCAGGAGGTCACGGCGGCCTGGATGGTCGAGCGGTCGATGTCCTCGAGAGGCAGGTGGCCGAGGGCCGGAAGGATGGTCAGCCGCAGGCGCCGGTCGATCGTGGCGAGGCTGGTGTTGCGCTGGTGGACCTGCTCGACGAGCCATAGGTCCGCCATGTCGCGGAAGAGGATGCGGCCGCGCTCGGGCGCGATGTAGGTCCCGGAGCGGACGGCGTGCGCGACCTCGTCGAGGTGGGCCTGGGCGGCGTCCTTGGTGGAGAAGCCGCGCTTACGTCGGCGGCCGTCGCGTTCGTTCCAGACGGCGAGCCACCGCAGGCCGGTTCCGTGGCGCTCGCTCTTGACCTTCCGACCGGTGGGGCCGGTCTTCATCCAACGGTCTTCGATGTGCGCCACGGCTACCCTTCGTCAGTCGCAGAGGCCCTCGGCGATCTCACCGGGAATGTTCTGCTGCGTGTAGGAGAAAATGCAAGTCAGGCGCTCTTGCGAGCGTTGCTTGTTGTGCTGGTTGATGAGTGCGAGTGCTACCGCCCCCGCCACTATCAGCACGAGTACGCCGACCAGCACAGCGCGTCGACGGCTGGCCGCGCGACGCTCTTCCCGCTCTAGCCGAGCCCTTTCCAGGGCGATCAGCTCCGCTACGGATGCCTCGCTCGCCGGCCTCTCTCCGGATGCCGCTTCGTTCATCTCATGCCCCTTGCTCGATGCGTCCAAAATTGATGTATCGGACGTTCGACATGGAGTCTTGAGCGTCCAGCCACGCCTCAACGACCTGGCGCGTGACGCCAAGCTCTCGGGCAATCGCTCCGAGGTGCGTCGTGGCTGCGGCCACCTCGGCCTCGGCGTAAAGCGCGGGGGTGATGAGCGCACAGGCGGCCCACCGCCAGGCTCGCGCCTCGAGCTCGGGCGGTTGGGGGCCGTCGTCGCCGTAGAAGGCGTGGCCGAGCTCGTGGGCGAGAGCGCTGATCGTCTGGGGTCCAGACAGGCGAGGGCTAAGCATGATGAGTCGGTGCTTCAGCAGATACCGGCCGTGGTGCCGGCCGATGTTGCGGGTCATCACGGCAACGCCCGATGCCTCTGCTTGTGCCACCAGCTCATAGAACTCCACGCGCTCCCCTACCTGTCGCCGTCGACAGAGTCTTCGTCCGGGTCGATGTCGCTCAACGCTGCGATGTCTTCCGGGTCGTCGAACTCACCTGCATCTGCACGTCGGTGCAGATCCTCGTAGTCGATGACCGTAGGGGGTGGCTCTGACACTGTGTCGTCGTCCGATGTCGGGTCGGGCGTGCTCACGGCGGTCAGGTGCCTTGTGACCGGGCTCCCCCCGGTCGGGTTCATGGGGGCGGGGTGCTCAGCATTGCCCACCACCTCCTCGCGCATCCGTCGTCTCACCTCGGCCAGCAGGTCGTCGGCCGAGAGCTGCCCGATGTCGGGCACTGTGACGGTGGCCTTCGCTTCACGATCGGTCAGGAACCCCGCTGCCACGAAGGCCTCGAGGACAGGCCGTCCGTAGGCCCTGGCGAGTGCCGCGACGTTCTCGGCGTTGCCTGGGATTCCGGTCGACTTCCAGCGCGACACGGTCGACGGGTTGAGGTCGATCGCCTTCGCGATCTCGATCTGCTGTTGCCCGCCGGTGATCGTCTGTACGTACTGCCACCACTTCACGGCTTGAACACTAGGTGTCACGTCTGCTCCTGAGCTGCCGGTTCGCGGGATTGCGTGGACGCAAGCGTATCGCCGCGCGCATTGGTCCCCAAGAACGGCGAGATTCCAACACTCTGCACCCCGTTACCCGATTGTGATCTTTGGTGATTGCATTGCTGCAACTCCGTGAGTACATTAAGTGCATCGGCGCAAGGAACCGCAGAAAGTCGCCGCTCACGAAGGAAGGAGGGGTCATGGACGCCACGCTCCACCTGCGGGACGACCAGCTCAAGAAGTTCCGCGTTCTCGCCGGCCTCAGCACTGACGCCGCGCTTGCAGAACGCATGGGTCAGGACCCCGGAAACCTCTCCCGGGTCCTCCGCGGCAAGCAGGAGCCCGGCCCCAAGTTCATCGCTCGACTCGTCGCAGCATTCCCCGGCATGGACCTCGACGACCTGTTCGAGGTCCGCGCCGCCTGACCGAGCGATACCGGATCACCCGCACCCACCCCGGACCTCACGAGGTCCACCCCGGGCGGCGTGCCAGCTCCTTCACAACTCCACAGAGGAACAACCCACCCAGCGCACGACGCGACCCTCGGCCCCACGGACTCGCCCAGGGACACGTCACGACACAGGACTGCGGCGAGAGCCGACTCCCCTGGGTGAAGGCCCGCGAGGGCCGCAGTACGACGCGTAACCGCTACCCCGGCAGCAGTAGGCCGGCACGCGCAAAGGAGGCCAGCCAACGCGCTCCTCGTCGTCCTGCCTCACCACCTGGTGCACCCGCGACCGACCACGCTCCTACGCGGTCGCGGTGAACGCCGGCCGGAACATCCCCGGGGAGCCGGGTCAGCCGACCGAGGACCACCAGCCCCGCCCGGCGCTCACAGATCGCGGACGGGGCACCACGCCCACCCGACACCCAGCGAGGAGCCCACATGGACGACGACGCCACACAGCAGCTCGAAGACGACCTCATCGCCACCGAGAACGACCTCCTCGACGCCGCCGAGGCTCTCCGCGACGCAGGCCCCATGGACCAGCAGGCCTGGTGGGAGCAGTTCGCGACGCTCTGCGACCTGGTCGACCGCCGCAAGCGGCTCGAGGGTCGCTGACGTGCGCCGCGGTCACCTCATCACGCTCGCCGTCGTCGCGGCTCTCGCCGCTGCGGCCGTGCGGGTCGCGCTTGTCTCCCCGCTGTTCTCCGGCGGGCACCTCATCGCTGCACCCCTCATCGCCGCCGCGGCCGGGACGATCCTCGTCCGCTACGCCTTCATCAACGGAAGGACCCGAGCATGACCGAGACCAGCACCCAGAAGGAGAAGAAGCTCCTCAACGTCACGGAGGCCGCCGAGCTCTACGGCGCAGACCCCGAGACGATCCGTCGCTGGGCCAGGAGCGGCACGATCCCCGGCTTCAAGGTCGGGAAGGGACGCAACGCTCCGTACCGCTTCCGGCGCACCGCGCTCGAGGCCGACATGACCCGCCGCGAGAAGGCCATGGCCGCCGGCCGAGTGGCCTGAACACACAGCAGGGTCCGGTCATCCCCGACAGACGACCGGCCCCGCACTCCCATGAAGGAGGTACTCCAGTGTCCCTGACGACTATCACCGTCGAGGAAGGCCCGAGCCTGGCGACGCGCGTCGCGCTCGCCGGGCTGACCATCGACCTCGACCCCGACTCCGTCGCGAACCTCCAGCGCGAGCTCGACGACAAGGCCCCGCAGGTCTGCCCGCGGTGCTCCGGGTCGCGCTTCACGGACGGCTCGCGCATCCACGAGTGCCCGACATGCTCGGGCGAGGGCTGGGTCCGGTGACCATCACCGACGAGTCCGCCCCGCGCGCCGTCCTCGAGCACGTCACGCACGCCGCCGCGCAGACCGCGGTCGACGTCCAGACCGCCTCGATCGACGACCGCGTCTTGCGCGTGACCGTCGTCGGGCAGGTGCAGCGGAACGCGCTCGCCCAGACGGTCATCGAGCACCCCGTCATCCGCGCAGTGTTCCGCGAGACCGACGGCTCGCTCACCGAAGAACTCACCGGGGCCTCACGCCTGCGTCCCGGCTTCACGGTCCTCCTCACGGGACCGCACACGCCCCTCCAGTAGCGACCCCGCCCATCCGCCAAGACCGACGGGGTCACCACCAGACACGAAGGAATCCTCTACATGTACAACCCGAAGCACAAGCAGCCGGTCAAGACGACGGCTTTCCTCGCGCTCGAGGCGAAGGACTTCGACCGGTTCACCGCCGGGGAGCACGTGAAGCCCCGCGGCCGCCGCGCCGTGAAGGCCGCCGACAGCATCCTGCGAGTCAGCGAGATCGGCGAGCGTCAGCGCCGCGCCAGCCAGGCCGTCGAGACCCCGGCGACGGTGGCAGCATGAGCGCCAACTGGTCCGCGCCGAACTCCGAGCTCGTCCTGCCCGTCGACCCCGACATGACCGAGTGGCTCACCCTGCGCCGCGCGGGCCTCGGAGGCACCGACGCCGCGACCATCATGGGCGCGAACAAGTTCAGCAACCTCTTCTCGATGTGGATGGACAAGACGTCCACCCTGCCGCCAGAGAACCTCTCCTCCGACCTCCTCTGGTTCGGACACGAGGTCGAGCCGATGATGCGCCGCCGGTTCACGACCGAGACGAACATCGCCACCCGCCGCGTCGGGACCCTCCGCTCGAAGACCCACCCCTTCATGCAAGCCAACATCGACGGCCTGACGGCCGACGGCGGCATCCTCGAGATCAAGTCGACCGACTGGTTCACCGACGCCGGCAAGGAGTGGACCGGGGGCGACATCCCCGACCACCCGTGGTGGCAGGTGCAGCACTGCCTCGCGGTCTCCGGCCGGTCGCACGGCTGGTTCGTGGCGCTCGTCGGCCGCAAGTTCGTCATCGCCGGGCCGATCGAGCGCGACGAGGAGGCCATCGAGCGCCTCATCGCAGCAGAGAAGGCCTTCTGGGAGCAGTACGTCGCCGGCCAGGTCGCCCCTCCGATCAACTTCGAGACCATCGACGAGGACGAGGCACGCTCCCGCTTCCCCGTCGCGACCCCGGACGCCACGGTCGCGATCGACGCCCAGCCGATCCCAGAGATCTGGGCCGACCACCTCGAGGCGTTCCTCACCGCGCGCACCACCGAGTCCGACGCGAAGAAGGCGAAGGAGGCGGCCAAGGCCAAGCTCATGGGCCTCATCGGCGACAAGCAGCTGCTCACGCTCGACGGGAAGCCCGTCCTGAAGTGGGGGCAGACAGCCGGGGCCTCCTACCTCGACGGCGACGAGGTCGTCCGTCGCCTCGCCGAGATCGAGGGCAAGACCGAGTTCGAGGTCCGCCGCGAGCACACCAAGAAGCGTGCTGACACCCGGTCTCTGACCGTGGTGAAGCAGAAGCAGGAGAAGGCAGCATGACCACCGTCGCCACCCGAGACACCCCGCAGTCCTCCGCACTCTCCGTCGCCAACGGTCAGGAGTTCTGGACCCCGAGCCAGGTCGCAGCTCTGCGGCAGGTGGGCATCGAGAACGCCAGCAACGGCGACCTCGCGGTCTTCCTGAACTACGCCCAGCGCACCGGCCTCGACCCGTTCGCGCGGCAGATCTACATGATCGGCCGCGAGGACCGCCGAGCCGGGACGACGAAGTGGACCATCCAGGCCAGCATCGACGGCCTGCGCATCGTCGCTCAGCGGTCCCGCGAGTACGCCGGGCAGGTCGGTCCGGAGTGGTGCGGCCCGGACGGGATCTGGCGCGACGTGTGGCTGTCCGACGAGGCCCCGGTCGCAGCTCGGGTCGGTGTGCTCCGCAAGGGCTTCGCTCAGCCGCTCTACGCCGTCGCCCTCGTCAAGGAGTACGCCTCGACGTACAAGGACCGTCAGACCGACGTGGTGAAGCTCTCCGGGCTCTGGGGCACGAAGCCCGCGGTCATGATCGCGAAGTGCGCGGAGGCGCTCGCTCTCCGCAAGGCATTCCCGATGGACCTCTCTGGGCTCTACACCGCAGAGGAGGCCGAGCTCGAGGACAGAGCAGCCGCGGTGCAGGAGGACCAGCAGGAGAGCGTCCGTCCTGCCGAAGCGCGTCGCGGCGCTCGGGCGGAGGAGCCCGCTCCGGTCGAGGGCCGGGACTGGCTCGCGGAGGTCGACGGCGCAAAGAGCGCCGAGGAGCTCCGAGCGATCTACAACGCTGCCCGCGATGCGACCGACGTGCCCGCCGGGCTCGCAGAGCGCATCACGGAGAAGGCCCAGCGTCTGACACAGGGACCTGACGTCGTCGACGCGGAGATCGTCGACGAGCCGCCGGCGGAGACGGCCGCGTGAGCGACCCAGCCGCCGAGGAGTTGCACGGGACGCTGCCGACCACGAACCAGGTCGTCATGCGCCTCTCCCAGCTCTCCCGAGCGCTCGAGGCGAAGACCCAGGAAATCTCGGACCTCGACCGCGAGTGGGTCACCGCCAAGGCGGCCTTCAAGGTCGCCTTCGCCCGGACGTTCCTGACGACCCCTGGGTCCATGGACGTCCGCAAGCAGACCGCCGTGCAGGAGACCGCGGACCTCGACTTCACCGCCGAGCTCGCCGAGGCGAAGGTCCGTGCTGCACGGGAGTCGATCCGCACGCTCCGAGACCAGCTCGACGTCGGCCGCAGCCTCGGCGCTGCGGCCCGCGCCGAGTTCCAGGCCACCGGATGGGGGCAGCACACATGAACCACCCCGGGAACCCCACCCGCCGGCCGATGCTGGAGACGTGTCCGCTGGAGGCCTGCGGGCGGCCAGCGCAGCACTGGGCGGGCGACGCCCACGTCTGCAACCTGCACTGGAAGAGGTGGAAGCGCACAGGGGGGCTCACGAAGGTCCGCGTCACCGCTCCACCTCGAGCCTCGCGCGGCACCTGCGTGGTCGACGGATGCTCGGCGATCGACGAGGGCGCTCAGGGGCTCTGCAAGACCCACGCGACTAGACAGCGCCGCCACGGGGACCCCGAGAAGGTCGTCGCACCCGAGGAACGCCAGGTGCTCACCGGCGCTGCCCACCCCCAGTGGACCGGCGACGAGGCGACCTACGCGGCCGTTCACCAGCGATTGCGGCGCCAGCGCGGCGTGGCCCGCAGCCACGCCTGCGTGTCGTGTGGAGAGGGAGCCAGCCAGTGGTCCGTGAACCGATCGGCGGCAGGCCTGCTGACCTCAGCCGAAGGCCCGTACTCGACAGACCTCACGGACTACGACCCAAGGTGCGTTCCGTGCCACAAGAAGTACGACCTCAACTGGGACGGAGAGCAGTCATGAGCGGATTCACCAGACCGGTCGTCGAGCGGATCGTCGAGAGGGACCAGAGCTGCTGTGTGCGGTGCGGGGCCTCCGTCGCTGGCAAGGAGCGCGGCTTCGCCTGGTCGATACACCACCGACGCCCCAGGGGCATGGGCGGCTCGAGGAACCCCGTCGTCTCCGGGCCGGCGAACGGGCTCACGCTGTGCGGTTCGGGGACGACTGGGTGCCACGGCTGGGCTGAGGCCCACCGCGCCGAGGCCATAGCCGTCGGCCTGATCGTCGCTCAGCACGGAGACCCCGAGCTTGTTCCCGTCCTGAACTGGACGCACGGTGCCGCGTTCCTCTCGGCGTCGTCGGGGTGGTGGCCGGTCGGTACCGACTACCGCGGCACGGACTACCTCGAGCACGTCGCCGCCGAGCGTGGCGTCCCGGCGGACTCCGCGGAATACCTGCGGCTCGCGTCCGTGATCCTCGACGGTCTCCAGCGGCTCAACGGCCCGGCCACCCTCGAGCGGGACCTCGACGCCGAAGAGGCGGAGGTCGTGGAGAACTCCTGGAACCGGGAGTGGGGACTGTGAGCGACCTGCTCGCAGGTGCGCTGACCGTGCTCGTTCTGGCCCTGGTGGCCTTCTCGGTGGAGCGCTACATGCAGGGCCCTCCGACCGCCTAGGACCGTTGAAAGTCCCCGTCAATCGCCATCTGGCTCTTTCCTGACTTCTTGCGCAATCGAAGCGATGGCCTGTGTTTGCTTTTTGATCGCCGCTTCGATCCGCTTGAGGGAACCTTGGGGTTGCGCTGAGGCACCTGGGAAATCTCCAAAGTCGAGTTCGTAGACGAGCGGGCCGTGCTGGCCAACCGCGCTTTCGTGTGTGATTTCGACACGATGGCGGGACAGGGTCCCAGCGTTGTAGATGGCCACCGTGCTACCCAGCGTCCATCGCATCTCGCGACCTGGTGGGAGCGATGCAATGCCGTTCGTGAAGGCCTTGAGAGAGGCTAGTTCGCCGAAGGCACTGTTCACGTCTTCTCTTCGAACCACGGGATTGAAATTAACGCGAACGTTGGTTGCGACAGTGGGGCCTTCGTTCTTAATCACCAGGTGAACAAGCCACGCATGGACGGGGTCGATGCGAAAATCCACCCAGACATAGGGGACTTGTGAATCGCGGTGAATTTGCCGCTGCAACTCGGTTTGTTCTTTCATAACCCTCACTTGCAGCCATGCCGCCAAGCCGGCAGCTGATGCCACCGCCGCACCAACGATTGCAACCCACGCCGCGCCGTCCATGTTCCTCCTCCGCCCACAACCGCGCTCGCGGCCCTCCTTCAAAGATAGCCGCACTCGACACCCCGAAGAGGTACAAAATGTTATCGGCAGAAACAACCCAACTCACGCAGACTGACCTCACGAGCCGCATGCTCGCCAAGTCCGACGAAGCCCGCCGCTTCCGCGCTCTCGAGGAAGCCGCCGAGCTCTCCCAGCGCGAGGTCCGCGCCGGGACCCGCGACGCCTTCGGCAAGCCCATCACGAAGCGCGCCCGACCACCCCGGCCCCGCACCATGACCCCAGCCGACCGCGTCGAGCCCGACACCGACGCCATCGTCGCCGCGTACAGCGACGAGGGCCTGACGGTCCCGGAGATCGCCGAGGCGCAGGGCATCAGCCAGCACACCGTCTACCGGCACCTCAAGGCCGCCAGCGTCCCGCTGCGCGCGAAGACCGCCCTGCCCGACGAAGCCGAGCTCGTGCGCCTGTACGAGTCCGGCCTGTCGATCCGACAGATCGCGAAGCAGTTCTCGGCATCGACCGTCCCCGTCCACCGTCGCCTGCTCGCAGCCGGCGTCACCATGCGCCCTGCCAAGGGCGCAGTTAGGAGCGCAGCGTGAGGATCACGAGGTCAGTGCGCGCGAGCGAAGTGCTCCCGGTGGTATGCCGCGTGCGACCAGTCGATCCCGTGGTCTTTCGACACCAGCAGGTCGCCGACAAGGCTATCGTCGGCAGCCCGGAACACCTGCTCGTCGGCGATGTACAACGCCCCCTTGTCGAAGAGGACGTGGTCGTTTGGGCAGAGGCACAGGACGTTGTCGACAGTGTCGGGCCCGTCGTGTGGCGCCCCGAGTGCACGGATGTGAGCCCCTTCGGAGTAGAAGCCGACCGGGGTCTGAAGTTGCGTTCTGCAGATCTGACATGTGCCGGAGTAGAGGTCCTTCACCCACTGGGTGATGACGCTGTTGCGGACGATCCGCTGGACGACGCTGCTGGATCGGGAAGGCGCTGCCCTGCCTACCGGACGGGTGCTGCTCGTGGCCCCAGAAGTCTCCCAGGAGGCTCCGCCGTCGGAGGCCTCGAGAACATAGCGCTGGACCAGCTTGCCTTCCACGCCGATCTCAGACCATTGCTGAACGACGACGAAGAGCCCGTCGTACCGGTATCCGGCCTTCGGCGAGAAGGCTGCGTCTCCACCAGCCCCGCGAATCACTCGGACGGGCAACCCCGTCTGCCCCGAGATCGCAAGGGCCAGGTTGTTGCCGCTCAGCTCCTGGTCCTTCGCCGGCTTAGTGGCCGTCGCTCGCCCTCCCTGACCGGTGTAGATGATCCTGTCTCCGTAGTCCCGGTCATCGACGTACCCGCCAGACACGATGATCGCGTCGGCCCCCTGCGCGGGGTGCCCAGAGATCCCGCCTTGGAGATGCCGCTGAAGCCCGGCTCGCTTCACCGCCTCGCGGTCGGCGTAGGTGGTACCGGGCGGGTTCCCAGGGATCTCTCCGAAGACGCTGTCCTGTGCCATGCCGCGGAGGCTACCGGCATTCGCATGGGGTGTGCTGGCGGCTCGCGCGATCGTGACCTGCAATTCCACCCTCTAAAGGTGGCTGCGTGAAGCCGCCCAGGCCAGCGTGCGTCGACGGCGGCCAATGGCTCGCCGATGTCGACGACACCGACGATCGCCTCCCCCAGGCCCGTGCGCTCTGCGCGGGCTGCCCGGTGCTCGCCTCGTGGTGCAGGCCGCTCGTCCTCGAGCAGGTCAACGTCGACGGCGTCGCCGCGGCCATGACCCTCACCGAGCGCCTCGCCTGGCGCGAGCGTCACACCGTGCACGTCGAGGACGTCACGCTCATCGACGTCACCCCGGTCACGGACATCACGCCGTCCATCGCTGACGCCCTGCCCGTCACGACGTCCGGGGAGCTCCACTCGAGCGTCCTGACCGTCATCAAGCGCATGACCGCTGAGGGCATGTCCTCGGAGGTCATCAGCGAGCGACTCGCTCACCCCCACGTCTCCCCCGAGACGGTCGACTACGTGCGGCGCACGTACATGCGGGCCTATGCCCGCGTAGAGAACTAGGAGGCCACCTGTGGCTGAGCTCAAGACCCTGTCGGTCCGGTCGATCATGCCGGACCCGATGAACCCCCGCTTCGACCTGGGGGACCTGACGGCGATGACCGCGGACATCCGTGCGGACGGGCTGATCGAGCCGCTCGTCGTGCGGCCGGGATCCTGGGGCCGGCCTACGGGCGTGTGCCAGGACTGCGAGCACGTCGTCGAGCGGCTCACGACCGGTGTGCTGGTCGAGCACTCGACGGAGGGGATCCCGTGCCCGGGCGGCTCGTCGCCGGCGGCCGACGACTGGTACGTGGTCGCTGGGCACCGGCGGCTCGCGGCGTCGAAGGCCGCGGGCCTGCGCGAGGTCCCGTGCGTGGTGAACAACGCCTTGAAGACGAAGGCGGACGTCATGCTCGTCATGGTCCGCGAGAACGGGCACCGCCGGGACCTCACGGCGCTGGAGGAGGCGCACGCCTACGAGCAGCTGCACCTCGAAGGGCTGACGACGGTGCGGATCGCGGAGCAGACCCGGAAGCCGAAGAAGCAGGTCGAGCGGCGCGTGCGGCTGCTGTCGCTGGCCCCGGAGACGCAGGAGCAGCTCAAGACGGGGCAGGTGACCCTCGACGACGCCGAGGCGCTGCTCGGGCTGCCCCCGGACGTTGAGACGAACGTCCTGAAGTCGGTGGGCACGCGGGAGTTCCGGCAGGAAGTCGCCCGCGAGCACCTCGCGCTCGTCGGCGACGCGACCGACGAGGCCGTGGCCGCACGTCTCAGGGACGACTTCCTCGCCCCGTTCCTGGCCGGTGGTCAGCAGCCGCACAAGGAGCGACCAGTCATGCGGGAGATCGTCGCCGTGCTGGCAGCGACCCTCCCGCGCAGGACCGTCCGCGAGTGGGCCGAGTGTGTGGGTGTGACAGACCCGGGTGCACTCTCGGGCGTCCCCACCTTCCGAGTCCTTCTGGGGCTCGCTGTGACCGTAGAGAAGACACCCCCCGGCATGTACCAGCTGCTCGCCTCCCTCGGCTACGCCACGTCGCCTCTCGAAGAGACCCTTCTGGCAGGCGCCTGATGACCTGGTTCAAGGTCGACGACGGCTTCTCATCGTCGAAGAAGGTGCTGAGCATCCCCCGCACGCAGCGCCTGGCGGCTGTCGGGCTCTGGACCATGGCGGGGAACTGGTCGGCCAAGGAGCTCACCGACGGGGTCGTTCCGAAGTACGTCCTGGACGAGCTCGGAGCGACCCCGAAGTTGATCCAGGCCCTCATCGACGCCCGGCTGTGGGACGACGGGCGCTCGACCGAGGCTCGGTCGAGGCTCGATGGAACCTCGGCCGAGGCTTGGTCGAGCGCCGGTGACTGTGGACCGTGCATCGTGTTCCACAACTGGCCCAAGTACCAGCCGACCCGCGACGGCGTCGAGGAAGAGCGGCGCAAATCGGCAGAACGCCAGGCGAGATGGCGGGATAGGCACAAGGGAGAGACGGGTGAGTCGCCCGTTAGTAACGACGTTACCGACGCGTCTGTTGAGCGTCCGTCACCCGTGAGTAACAGTGCCCCGACCCGACCCGACCCGACCCGTACTACCTCTAACGAGGTAGTAGGAGACTCCTCGTCGAGCGTCGCTGACGCGCCGACTCGACCCGACGTCGATCGCATCTGCCAGCACCTGGCAGACCGCATCGAGGCCAACGGCTCCAAGCGGCCCACGATCACGAAGGCCTGGCACGACGAGGCGCGCAGGCTCCTCGACCTCGACGAGCGCGAGGAGGCCTCGGTCATCCGGGCCATCGACTGGTGCCAGGGCGACCCGTTCTGGCGATCGAACGTGCTGTCCATGCCGACGCTGCGGAAGAAGTACGACCAGCTGCGGCTGGCCGCCCAGCGAGAGCAGACTCCGGCCGCGTCGGCTCGGCCGACGACGGACGACAAGGTCCGCGAGGCCCTCGACCGAGCTCGTGCTCTGGCCGCTCTCGAGCAGGGCGAACAGCAGCAGATCGAGGGTGCCGCATGAGGCCGTCCGAGGCGATGGTCCTGCTGACCAAGGTCATGACGTTCGACAACCGCACCCTCAACGACTCGGTCGCAACGTCGTGGTCTCAGGTGCTCGCCGATGTGGACTTCGCCGACGCCGAGGCGGCGGTCCTGAAGCACTACGCCGCCTCCTCGGAGTGGATCATGCCGGCGCACATCCGTGCCGGGGTCCAGCGCATCCGCGCCGAGCGAGTCAGGGCCGTTCTGGGGACCGCGGCGCCCGTCCCACCGCCTGAGGTGCCAGCAGACGACGTTCAGGCGTACCAGGCGTGGCGGAGAGCCTTCCTGGCCGCTCTGGGCGACGGACGGCCCCTGCATGACGCGGAGACCGTCGCGTGCGAGGCCGCGGGCATCGAGCCCGTGCACCGCGAGCTCACCGCCCACCACATCCCCACCTTCCCCCGACTGGAGCGAGCGTGACCGTCACCGTCCACAGCAAACCGGCGTGCGTCCAGTGCGATGCGACCTACCGGAAGCTCGACAAGGCCGGGGTGCCCTACGAGGTCGTCGACCTCACCGAGCGCCCAGACCTCCTCGAGCAGTTCCGAGCCGCCGGGCACCTCGCTGCCCCCATCGTCACCGTCACCACCGACGGCGTCGTCACCAACACCTGGGCGGGCTTCCGACCAGACAAGATCGCGGCCCTGGCCGCAGAGATGGAGAACCACCATGGCAGGTGACACGGTCATCACCGTCGTCGGGAACATCACCGGCGACCCCGAGCTGCGCTTCACCCCGGCGGGGGCGGCGGTCGCGAACTTCACGATCGCGAACACGCCCCGCACGTTCGACCGCCAGGCCAACGAGTGGAAGGACGGCGACACGCTGTTCATGCGCTGCTCGATCTGGCGCGAGGCCGCGGAGAACGTGGCCGAGACCCTCACGAAGGGCACTCGGGTCATCGCCCAGGGGAGGCTCGTGCAGCGCTCCTACGAGACGCGCGAGGGCGAGAAGCGCACCGTTGTCGAGCTTCAGGTGGAGGAGATCGGCCCGTCGCTGAAGTACGCCTCGGCGAAGGTCACCCGCGCCCAGCGCTCCAGCGGTGGAGGCGGTGGTGGCGGGTTCGGCGGTGGCTCGGGCGGCTCTGCGCCGGCGGACGACCCGTGGGCCACCGCCAGCCCAGCCTCGACGTCGTCGTTCGCTGATGAGCCCCCGTTCTAGGACTTTCACGGTGACGCTGCCCGTGGATGCCGTCATGAACTCCAACCGGAGGATCGACGCGCATCCACGGGTCCGCCCCGTGAAGTCCCGCAGAATCCGCGACCGCTTCGCTGCCGTCGCGCAGGGCACGGACCAGATCCCGGCGCCCGTTGAGGTCGTCGTCCAGCTGACGTTCGGCCGCCGCGGACGCCGCGACTCCCCGAACTGGTACCCGACCATCAAGGCCGCGATCGACGGCCTCGTCGACGCAGGCGCTCTCGGCGACGACTCCGACGAGCACATCTACCAGACGCGGTTTAACGCTCACGACGTCGACCCGGTGCTGCGCGCGCCGGGCACGGCCGGGGTGCGCGTCGCCATCACCGTCACGGGGGTCGCACCGGCCTCCGTCCCCGAAGGGACCCGACCATGACCGGATCGACCTACGAGGTGGGCAAGACCGCCGACCTCGTCGTGCACGTGCAGGGCCTCGTCACCGCCCTGACCGACGAGCAGATCACCATCGCCGGGCACGCGCTGCCGAGACAGCTCGGCAACGGCGTCGTCACCCTGTCCGTCGAGTGGCCGCGCCCTGAGACCGTCCGGGTCGGCTCGGACGACTGCGAGGGCGAGTGCGGCTACACCGACGACCGCCAGGTGGTCGAGACCGCGGAGGACGTCGTCGACGCCGCGCGCCGCGCGCACGACGAGGACCACACCCCGAACTGGGCGTACTGCGAGGACGCGATCTGCGCGGCCGTCCGGCTCGCCTCATGACCGCCCGACCGGCCCGCATCAATCCCGACACGAAGCCCGCGCTCCTGGTCGCCGTCGTGCTCACCAGCGGCCTCGCGGCCATCAGCTTCACGCTGTCCTTCGCCGGCCTGTCCGCGATCGCCCCCTGGGCTGCCGTGCCGCCGCACCTCGCGTGGGCGCTGCCCGTCTTCATCGACGGCGCGATCCTCGTCTACACCTACGCCGCCCTCGCCGCCCGAGCCCGCGGTGAGGGACAGGGGCGGGCGTGGACGTGGCTGACGCTGTGGACGGCCGTGTCCGTGGCGTCCAACGGCTCTCACGCGTGGGATGCCGGCCCGGGCGGATGGCAGGGCGCCCTCGGCTCGATCCTGGCCGGGTTGTTCCCGGTCGGGGTGCTGCTCGCGACGCACACCATCGCGGACCTGATCGTCGCGCGCCCCGCGGACACCGTGGACGTGGACACCCAGGACACCCCGGACGCCGACGAGAGCGAGCCGCCCCGCGTGGTCCCTTCGCTCACTGACGAGCAGCGCGCGGCCATCGTCGAGCTCTACGCCCAGGGCCTGTCCGTCCGAAAGGTCGCTGACCGGGTCGGGCTGTCCAAGTCGACCGTCCACAACGTCACACGGCTGACAGCAAGTCGTGTGTAGATCCAGCGATGAGAAGCGACTGTGAACTAGAGTGTGAAGCATGAACCAAGATGATGAGCTCACCACGTTCGGTTCAGAGCCGATCCGAGCGATCCACTTGACTCGCTCCCCACTGGTCCGCGTCCTGGCCCAGATCCGTTGGGCGCCCATGACCTCATTCGACCTGGAGAACACCGTCTCCACCTTCGCCCCCCTCATCGGATCGACCTACCCGCTTCGGGAGACTCAACAGGAAGTTTCATTTTTGGTGACTCCCGATGGCGTCAAGCAGCAAGACGGAGGCAGAATTCATCAGTTTGTCTCCGCTGACGACGCATGGAAGGTCAGCGTTGCTGATGGGCACATCTCATTGGAAACGTCAGCCTACCTATCCCGCGACGACTTCACCGAGCGCTTGACCGCCATTTTGGACGCCTGGAAGCAATGCGTGAACATTCCGAGGGTTGTGCGCATCGGCTACAGATACACCAATCGGATTGACCGCCCAGAAGACTACGCGGTGTTGAGCGAGCTAGTTACGCCCCTCGTGCTCGGCGGAATCAATGTCCCGACTGACGACAGCGTCACTTTCCTTCAAAGCACCGGTGAGTCCGCCTTCGGAATTGAGTCCGGGATGCTAGTTGCCCGATGGGCGCAACTAGCCCCGAACTCAACCGTCGATCCGACCTTGCCTCCTTCCGAGAACAAGAGCTGGGTTCTTGATATCGATGCATTCCGCGAAGCTCGCCTTCCCTTCGATACTGAAGCAATTGTGGCAGAAGCAAGAAGGCTAGCTCAATCGGCATACCGCTTTATGCGTACTGTCACAACCGATCGATTTACTACACATTTCGGAGGGGAGACAAATGCAAACTCTTGAAAAGGAGGGGGCCTGGAGAGGCGAACAAAGAGAAGCACCCCTAGAAGCAGGAACGACCTGCTCCTCGCTTTTCAATTTTCAAAAGACAAAGGCCTTCACCGCCAGTGTTGGAATCCTGGTGGTATTCGCTTCGAGTTCAGGAGCGCCAGCGAGCGGCGCCCAATATGGCGCCACCTTCGGAGTTCCGTCTGGCTGGTTTGCGCATGCTCCAAATCAAACCGAACTCGTTCGCCCTCCCGTAACCTTGCCTTTCCAGACCATCGCGACAGAGCCGGAACCACTAGACCATTCCGCTATGCTCAACGATGCGCGCGCCGCGATAGATTTCACTTGGGATCAAATGGCAAAACTGTTCAACGTGTCCCGACGAGCGGTGCACCATTGGTCATCTGGAGGAAATATGAACTCCAAGAACCTGGAGAAATTGATGCTTCTCGATGCCGCCATCGCGGAGAGTCGACACATGACACCTGAGCAGCGAAAGAAAGAGGTTCTTTCCCCACAAGCTCTTTCCGGGTTCTCAGAGATGCTCGGAGCATTCCGAGAGGACAGGCTCGTCCTCCAGCCTGTTGTGTCCGTTTCGCAACGCATGGGGCTGGACGTCAGCGAGCGATGACGAGCGATTGTGATGCCGCTGGAGAGTGGCGGCAAGGGGACCACTTCGATCTGAAGAAGATATTCATCACCGAAGACGGCAAGCCAGTTGAAATCCAGTGCAACGAAGGTGTAGTGCTGATTTCACAGACCTGCGACGTGGTGATTCCGACGCGTGAGTACGTTCAGGTTGCGAGAGTATCGGTGGAAGAGCCTAGCAGAGCTGGCACTCTAAAACGTGGCAACTCGGCACGCTGGATTCCGATGCCCTCCTTAGGGCGAAACGAATTTTTGGATCTGGACCTCATTGCAACGGTACGAAAATCGGACCTCTCTGGACTCAGAACCAAGGCCCTAATCGACGGCACCGACAACAAAGAAGTTCGCGATTTTGCACAGTGCATTGCACGAAAATTCGGCCGCTTCGCCTTCCCCGACCACATCGTCCCTGCATTGCAGCCGATCCAGACACTGCTTCGAGGCAAGAGTGCGCGCAACTCCAATCTGGCGAAAGTAGTTTCGTGGATTCATGAAATGCGCGTCTCGGCTGATGACTGGTTCGCGCCAGACGCAAGTCTCACCCTGTATTTCATCCTCGACCCCGGTCACCTTCCGCTAGATATGGTTGAAGGCCCGCGGCCCTTGCCAATTAGGAACCGAATCGCATTCAAGTTGGAAGCTGTTTCGCCGACCGGCCGGCACATTAAGGACTCTGAGAAAGCGGTACTTAGAAATCTACATGGCAGGTCGCCTCAGGAGGAACTTGAGGAGGTGTGTCTGGAACTGAGCAACATTAAGGACGAACCGGAGGCTCTGGCGACCCGGGAGCTCGACGACCTCTGGTTCGCATTCCGGTCTCTAGTCTCCAAGATTTGCGAGGTGGGGTCCGACTCAGAAATCACGGTCGAAGTAGATGCTGTAGCGATCGACGAATTCACAATGCTGTCATTCGTCACCTCCGAATCATTGGACCTGAGCCATCTATCTTCGACCTTGATTCGCCCTTAGAGCCGGATTAGAAATTCTGGTCTCACGACTCCTTCATCCCACACTTCAAGGGTGCTTGGTCAACGACTGATCTCAACACCCGCAGGAATAGAAGGCTCGCCACCTAGGCACCCTCCCAAGGGTTCGAAAGGCCAGAGGAGCCTGCACTCGGAGCAGAATTTCTCCGTTGAGAGCTCACTGCCGCGTCACCGCTGACGCCCAGACCCACACGAACCCTTCTCTGCCGTGCTGGTCGAAGTACCGCACGTGCACGGCCTTCGGCGACCACGCAGTCGCCTCTCCCTCGACCTGAGAGTCACCGTCCGAGGTGTGCACCCACACCCGGACAGGGACGCCTCGCTCGGGGCGCGTGATCGGGTCTCCGACCGCCAGCGGGCTGAGCGAGTACGCCATCGCGCGGAGCGGGATCTTGTCAACCATCCGCACACCCTATCGAACACACGTTCGATTACTCGTCGAGCCTGGAGACACCCAGGTCAACGCCCACACCGCCTCCCGGAGGATGCGCTCGTGCCAGACCCACAGACGAACCCAGACGCCGAGAAGGCCGTCCTCGGAGCATGCCTGAACTCCCCCGCAGCCATGGCGACCGCCGTGACGGTCGTGCGACCAGAGGACTTCTACGTCCCCGCGCACGAGACCATCTGGGACGCGATGCTCTCCCTCCACGACTCCGGGCAGAGCGTCGACGAGCACACGCTCCCAGCGGCCCTGAAGCGCTCCGGTGATCTCCAGCGGGTTGGTGGGCTGCTGGTCATCGCCGACCTGATCGGAGCGGGCATCAACCCTGCCGCGATCCGCGAGCACGCCCGCATCGTTGCTGAGACCGGGGTCCTGCGCCGCATGACGATGGCCGGGCAGCGCGTCACCCAGCTCGCCTCCGACGGTGCCATCAGCCCCCGCGAGCTCGCCGCCCTGGCCCTCGCCGAGATTGAGGCCGCGTACCGACCAACCGTCGACGAGCGCGCGACCAGGGTCTCGGACTTCATCGACGACGTCATCGACGACCTCGAGCAGCGCGATCAGCCATCGGGCCTTGAGTGGCCCTACCGCACGACCCGCCGATGCCTGAACCCCCTCACCCCGGGCCAGCTCATCCTCGTCGCCGCCCGACCAGGGGCCGGCAAGTCCGTCATGTGCGTCGACCTCGCTCGCGACGTCGCGATCCGCCAGGGCAAGTCCGTCATCCTCTGGTCGCTGGAGATGAGCCGCGAGGAGATCCTCAAGCGCCTCCTGGCCGCCGAGTCCCGCGTGCACCTGTCCCGCATCCAGGCCCGAGACCTCACCGCCGAGGACTGGGACCGGATCGCGAAGGCGACCGTGCGCATCCGCGAGGCCGACCTGCACATCGTCGACGACCCCACAGCGACCGTCTCCGACATCCGCGCCGCGATCAAGACCCACCAGCCCGACCTGCTCGTCCTCGACTACGTCCAGCTGGGCACGATGAACCCGAAGGTCGAGCGCCGCCAGGGCCTCGAGGAGTTCACCCGTGGGCTCAAGCTCACCGCGAAGGCCGCGGGCATCCCGGTCGTCACCGCAGCCCAGCTCGGCCGCGGCCCCGAGATGCGGGTCGACCACACCCCGCTGCTGTCCGACCTGCGTGAGTCCGGGAGCCTGGAGAACGACGCCGACACCGTCGTGCTGCTCTACCGGCCCGACTACTACGAGGCCGAGTCGCCCCGGGCCGGCGAGCTCGACCTGATCGTGGCGAAACAGCGCAACGGCCCGACCGACACGATCGCCCTGGTCCACCAGCTGCACTACTCGCGGATCGTCGACGCCGCCGCCTGATTCGGTGCCACGGAACCCATCCCGTCACACGTAACACCCCCGGGCCGACTCTGGCCGCATGGCCCGACCACCCGACCTCGACGAATCACGCACCGTGACCATCCCCGTGCGCTTCACCCCCACCGGCGCCGCCCTCGTCGACGCCGCCCGCGGTGACCTCTCCCGCTCCGCCTACATCCGCGGCCTCATCTCCGTCGACGCCTACACCCGCGACATCACCCCGAAGGACGCCTCATGACCGACGGCACCATCCCCCGCCCGACCGACCCCCGCGCCGGCGCGCTCTGCACCGCGTGCAACCGCGCCCGGTCGCTGGGCACCGCCAAGCACTGCGACTCCCCCAGCTGCCCCTGGTGGAAGTGCGAGCGCTGCGGAGCCAGCAACGACCCCACGGGCGCAAACGACAGCACCGACCGATCCGGCAACACCCGCCCCGACACCACCCCCAGGGACCCCCGATGAAGCTCACCATCGACAAGACGACCTTCTCCGACGCAGTCGCGTTCGTCGCCCGCACCATCCCCGGCCGACCAGCCAACCCGATCCTCGCCGGCGTCGTCCTCCACGCCGCCGACGGACGCCTGGCCCTGTCCGCCTTCGACTACGAGACCTCCGCCACGACG
Source organism: Sanguibacter inulinus (assembly GCF_013415325.1). Classification (GTDB taxonomy): domain Bacteria; phylum Actinomycetota; class Actinomycetes; order Actinomycetales; family Cellulomonadaceae; genus Sanguibacter; species Sanguibacter inulinus. Next base: position 118,172 of record NZ_JACBYE010000009.1, read on the forward strand.
ACCGTCACCGCCGACGTCGCCACCGAAGGCCGCGCGATCGTCTCCGGTCGCCTCCTCGCCGAGATCGCCAAGTCCCTGCCGAACAAGCCCGTCACCCTCGAGACCGACGGCGCGCTCATCCACGTGCGCTGCGGCTCCTCGAAGTTCCGCCTCCTCACAATGCCCCTCGACGAGTTCCCAGCCCTGCCCACCGCGGCGAACGACCTCGGGACCATCACCGGGCACGCCTTCGAGCACGCCGTCGCCCAGGTCGCCGTCGCCGTCTCCCGCGACGAGACGCTCCCGCTGCTCACCGGCATCATGGTCGAGGCCACCCCGGGGTGCCTGACGCTCATGGCAACCGACCGCTACCGCCTCGCCGTCCGCGAGCTCCCCTGGGACGGAACGGTCGAGGACACCTACCTCATCCGGGCCAAGGCCCTCACCGAGGCGTCGAAGCAGCTCCAGGGCGACGTGCACGTCACGACCAACGGTCACGGGGTCCTCGGCTTCTCCGACGGAACCCGCACGTCGACCACGCAGCTCATCGACGGCGACTACCCGCCGGTGCGCCGCCTCTTCCCCGACGCCGTTGCGGTGACCGCCCTCGTGAACGTCGCCGACCTCGCCGCGGCCGTGAAGCGCGTCTCGCTCGTCGCCGACCGCGGCATCCCCGTGCGCCTCGTCTTCGAGGACGGGACCGTGTCCGTCATGGCCGGACAGGGCGAGGACGCGACGGCCTCCGAGGCCCTCGACGCCACGGTGACTGGCGCTCCGCTCTCGGGAGCGAACACCACGCTGGCGTTCAACCCCCAGTTCCTCGCCGAGGCCCTGCACGCCCTTGACACCCAGGACGTCCAGTTCGGCATCAACCACCCGGCGAAGCCCGTGCAGCTCGTCGGGTCTAACGCCGACGGCGAGCTGCTGACCGCGTACCGGCACCTCCTCGTGCCGATCCGCTTCCAAGGGTGACCGGCCGCAGCCGAAACTGCAGCCGGTCCAGCATCAGTCAGACGACCTTGAGCCCCTTGGAGATCCCCTGCTTGCTGAGAGCCTTCCAGGCCTTGATCGCAACCGTTCCGCCCGACTTGGACGCCGCCGCGTAGTGCGCGCGCCAGGTGTCGTAGTAGTGGCGGTAGAGGTCAAAGTTGTTGCTGTTGGCGTTCGCCAGCTGCGCAGCGCAGTTCGCGTAGCCGATGTGGAAGATGAGGTCCGAGACACTTCCGGACGTCGCGTTCATCGCCTTCTGGTACGGCGAGTAACAGGTCGACCACGCGTTCGCCGCTGCGGCGGGCTGCGCCGCAACGACCGAACCGCCACCAATGATCGAAGCGGCGATGACCAAGCCAGCGAAACGCTGCCGCAGAGATCCAGTCTTCCGATTCATGCTTCCCCCTACTGATCGATCCGAACGGGGACGAAGACCGTCCCCATGCATATCTCGGCTGGTCACCGCCAGGACTTGAGCACCACCAGAAACGAACGAGACACCAAGACGGAGCCACCAGACCATCGGTCGAAGCGCCCATCCATGGTCCCTGCATCGTCTGCTCGGTGCGCTCCTCCCGTAGGTACCGGTAAGCACTCACACCCTCAGGGGGAGACTCCCCCCAGGCCCACCAGTCGGTGAGGTCTGGGGGGAGTTCTGCGTTTCCCCTCGGGTACTGCTTGGAGGAGCCTCGTGAAGCCGACCGTCGGACGCATCGTCTACTACACCTCGAAGCACGGCGACGGCGTCGTCTCCCCCGCGGTCGTTCTGCGCACCCGCGAGTCGACCGTCCCCGGGGTCATCGAACGCTGGGGACCGGCACCCGACGGCACCGCCTCCGGTACGGCCCGCGCCGCAGGCCTCGTCGCCGAGCTCCCCGACGACTCGACCCTCGACCTCCTCGTGCACGGCCTCGGAGGCGACTACCGCGAGTACGCCGTCCCCCAGTCCCCCACCCCCGAGACCGGGCAC